>DAOUCB010000140.1:0-40651 GCA_034432495.1 Anaerolineae bacterium
GATCACCTGAATATCTTCTTCATCGACGCGCCCCAGCATCTCGCGCGCAGGCTGCCCGATTTCGACAATGCGCTCGTCGTCAACTGTGAGCGCGACGAGTGCCGGTTCTTGCAGAACGATCTGGTCGTCTTCATAGATCAGGACATTGATAGTTCCCAGATCGACACCCAGTCTTTTGTCAAACATGCCCATAGAGGGTTATCCACCGTGTTCAGCGACGTTCATTCTCATTAACGGCGCAATTATACCATGCAGCACAACGCCCGAACGAGGCAATCGTTCGGGCGTTGTAGATCGTTGGTTAATCGGCGACAAATCGACGAGTTTTGAGCGGTGACGTTACTCTTTGTCGTCGTCTTCGACGATACGCATAACTGCCCCGCTGCGTGCTCTAACTTTTCGCTGAAGGTTGAGCGCCAGTTCCGCACGCCGCAAGGAGAGTGTCGCCTCGCGATTCTCTTCGGGCGGAACCCCTTGTGCCATCAATTTTTCGGCACTGGCACGAGCAGCTTCGACCGCTTCCGTGTCGATGTCATAGGACGACTGGGCCAGATCAGCCAGAACGATCACACGATCCGGGCGAATATCGACAACACCGCCAAAAATCGCGAAGCTTTCTTCCGCTCGCCCCTTGCGCACGATCAGTTCGCCGTCCGCAAGCGTCGTCAACACGGGTGCGTGACGTGGCAGTACGCCCATCACACCATCCGACCCAGGGACAACCACCATGTCCGCCTCTGGCTCAGAAAACACGACTTTTTCCTGCGTTACAATCTCAACCGAGATAGGCATGGTTTAACCAGCCTTTTCGGCTTCTTCGTGACGAGCCAGCACGTCTTCAATCGGCCCAGCCATGTAGAAGCTCTGCTCACTCACGTAGTCCACTTCGCCGTCGAGGATCATACGGAAGCCGCGAATCGTGTCCTTGATCTTGACATACTTGCCTTCGCGTCCCGTGAACTGCTCGGCAACCTTCATCGGTTGGCTCAGGAACATTTCAATCTTTCGGGCGCGTGCCACCAGCAGCTTGTCGTCGTCGGACAGTTCGTCGATGCCGAGAATGGCGATAATATCCTGCAGGTCCTTATAACGCTGTAGCACCTGCTGTACTTCGTGCGCGGTGCGATAGTGCTCTTCACCGACGATCAGCGGGTCGAGAATTTTGCTCGTGCTCGCCAGCGGATCAACCGCCGGGAAGAGAGCGCGCGCCGCGATTGAGCGTTCCAGCGCAATCGTTCCGTCCAGATGCGTAAACACTGCCACTGGTGCAGGGTCGGAGTAGTCGTCGGCAGGTACATAAACCGCCTGCATCGACGTAATCGAACCCGTTTGCGTCGAAGTGATACGTTCCTGAAGCTGCCCCATTTCGTCCGCCAGTGTCGGCTGATAACCGACTGCCGAAGGCATACGACCGAGCAGCGCCGAAACTTCCGCGCCCGCCAGCGAGTAGCGGAAAATGTTGTCGATGAACAGCAGCACATCGCGGCCTTCGTCGCGGAAATATTCCGCCATCGTCAGGCCAGAGAGCGCAACACGCAGGCGAACACCGGGTGGCTCGTTCATCTGACCGAAGACCATCGCCAGCTTGTCGAGCACACCGGCTTCCTTCATTTCGTAATAGAGCGCCGTACCTTCACGAGTGCGTTCTCCGACGCCAGCGAACACCGAGAGACCGGAGTGCTGGGTTGCAATTGAGTTGATTAGTTCCTGAATGGTCACTGTCTTACCGACACCCGCACCACCGAAGATGCCCGTCTTGCCACCTTTGGTCATCGGCGCGATCAGGTCAATCACCTTCATGCCTGTTTCAAAGACTTCGATATGCGTCGTCTGTTCTTCAAATTCCGGCGCAATCGCGTGGATCGAACGCTGCGGCGTGTCAGCAGGCAGGGTCTCACCAAGATCAATCGGGCGGCCCAAGACGTTGAACACGCGCCCCAACGATTCTGGTCCTACCGGAACCTTAATCGGCGCGCCCGTCGCAAAGGCCGGAAGACCACGCTGCAAACCGTCGGTCGTGTCCATCGCCACCGTGCGCACCGCGTTGTTGCCTACAACCAACTCCACTTCGAGAATCAGGTCTTCCTGACCCTCACGTGGCACGCGCAGCGCGTCGTAAATATCTGGCAATTCCCCCGGAGGGAATTCTACGTCCACCACCGCGCCTAAAACCTGCGAAATTTTTCCTTCAGTTTCGCTCATGGAGCCGCTCCTCTTGGTTTACCGCTCAACCATCACTTGCGCATGGTCACGGGCAGATAAATGACTCTCAATATGGGTTGCTGCTTTGTCAATCGTCGCTTGCAGAGCCTCCGCGCCACCCACGATGTCCAGAATTTCGCTGGTGATCGCGCCTTGACGTGCCTTGTTGTAAACAAGCGTATAGTCTTCTACCAATGCCGCTGCGTTATCGGACGCGTTCCGCATCGCCACCATACGAGCCGAATGCTCGCTCGCCTGGCTTTCGAGAACCGCTTGATAAAGCTGCAGCGTCGTGAAACGGGGCACAATTTCTTCGAGGATTGCCTCAGCACTGGGTTCATATTCATAATCCGAGTTGCCGGTACTCACTGTCGGCATCTCTTTAATGAATTCCGCCATCGCCTGGTCATCCGTTTCATACGGAATGAGAGGCAGCAGACGTGTCACGCGCGGGCGCTGGGTCAGCGTGTTGACGAAATCCGTGTAGGCGACAAAAACTTCATCAACTTCACCACTCAGAAAACCGTCAACCGCCAGACGGACAATCGGTGAAACCTGTGCCAGACCAAATTCGGAGGGGTTGCTGAATTCAGCTATCACGTTTTCACGCGCCCGAATCAGCGAGTCTCGGCCTTTGCGACCAATCGTCACGAAACGGGTCGGAAGATTGGTGCGCTGTGCAAAACGCTGCGCGACGCGGATGATGTTCGCGTTGAACACCCCTGCCAGCCCACGATCCGACGTAATGAGGATAATCATCACGTTCTTGATTTCGTTGCGTGGCGTCAACAGTGGGTGAAGCGGTGTGCCTTTTGATCCAGTACTCTGCACATTCAGCAGAATTTCCCACGCTTTTTCGGCGAAGGCACGGCTCGCTAAGACGCGCGCCTGTGCCCGGCGCACCTTCGAAGCCGAGACGGCTTCCTGAGCGCGTGTGATCTGCCCAATATTTTTAACACTGCGAATGCGATTCCGTATTTCGCGTGCGCTTGCCATGTCTTTCTCCTAGCTCCAGGCCGCGTTGAAATCCTGAATCGCAGTCTTCAATTTGGCCTCGGTCTCGTCACTTACGGCCTTCGACTGTTCAATCGCGTTGACGATCTCACCGTATTGGCTGTGGAGGGCACGCAGGAAAGCCGCCTGCCATTCCTTAACCTTATCCAACGGGATCGTATCCAGATAACCGCGTGTACCCGCAAACAGGCTGGCAACTTCGTCGCTCAGCGAAAGCGGCTGATACTGGGGCTGCTTGAGCAGTTCCGTCAAGCGCAGACCACGATCCAGTTGGCGCTGCGTGGCTTTGTCGAGGTCAGACCCGAACTGGGCGAAGGCCGCCAAAGAGCGGAACTGCGCAAGGTCGAGGCGCAAACCGCCCGCGACTTTCTTCATGGCTTTGGTCTGCGCGTCACCACCGACACGGCTGACGCTGACACCGACATTGATCGCGGGGCGCGTGCCTGCGTTGAACAGGTCAGCTTCCAGGAACAATTGTCCGTCGGTGATCGAAATGACGTTTGTCGGCACATACGCTGAAATGTCGCCCAGCAGCGTCTCGATGATCGGTAGCGCCGTCAGGCTGCCGCCGCCGCGGGCATCGCTCAACTGAGCGGCGCGTTCCAGCAGGCGGCTGTGCAGATAGAACACATCACCGGGGTAAGCTTCACGTCCCGGTGGGCGACGCATCAGCAGCGAAACCTGGCGATACGCCCAGGCGTGCTTGGAAAGGTCATCGTAAACGACCAGCGCGTGCTTGCCGTTTTCCATGAACCATTCGCCAATCGCGCAGCCCGAATACGGCGAAATGTATTGCAGCGCCGCCGATTCAGAAGCTGTCGCGGTGACGACGGTAGTGTATTCCATCGCACCTGACTGCTCCAACTGTGCGACCAGACGCGCGATCTCACCGCGCCGCTTGCCAATCGCGACATAGATACAGTATAGGTCTTTGCCCTTCTGGTTGAGGATTGTATCGACGGCCAGAGCAGTCTTACCCGTTTGGCGGTCGCCAATGATCAACTGGCGCTGACCGCGACCAATCGGGGTCATGCCGTCGATGGCGACGATACCCGTTTGCACCGGCTGATACACATTGCGGCGCTGCATCACGCCAGGGGCAATCCGCTCGATGTTGTAGTATTCGGTGCTAGGGATAGGTCCGCGTCCGTCAACTGGCTCGCCGAGCGCGTTGACCACACGACCAACCATGCCCATACCCACCGGAACGGACGCGATACGACCCATCGGGCGCACTTCGTCGCCCTCGTTGATTGTGTCGTATTCGCCCATAATGATGATACCGACATTATCAGCTTCGAGGTTGAAGGCGATACCGGCTGCACCATTACTGAAGCGCACCAGTTCGCTGAACCGGATGTTGTCCAGCCCCGATACACGAGCGATGCCGTCACCGACTTCCTCAACGTACCCAACTTCGACGGATTCGACGTCGGGAGTGTAGCTCTCGACAATATCAAGAAGCGACTGATAAGGATTACTGGAGATGTCCGCCATTTGCGTCTCCTAAAAGATAGTAGGACAGTTCTGAGTGTTTACTCTAAGTGCCGCTTTGAGAGGCACAGAAAGACCGACTTATATAAAAATGCTGATCGCAATTTGTGCTTTATCTATAATTCTAAACGATCCCCTTTTGTTTGTCCACTTTTTCACGAATGAAATCTGAACCTCAATACTTTACAGCAGCATATCGCTGGCATAAACGGACAACCTGCTGTATTGTACCGTTCAAACTCCAAAGCCGTGCCTCAACAAAATTTGAGTTTCATTCGTTATCGCGCTTCTTCTCACCTGCTTTGCCAAGTTCCACAGACCTTCGGAAGGCCGCATAGACTGCCCGCGACAAGACCGTCCGCAAGCCGCCTTTCTCAAGCTGATAAATCGCCTCCGCTGAAGTTCCACCCGGACTCGTCACCTGATTGCGCAGTTCCGCAAGATGCAGCCCCGACGTTTTCGCGTAATCGACTGACCCACGTACCGTTTGCAGCACCAGACGCTCAGCATCGCGGCGGGAAAAACCCATGTGAACGCCCGCATCGACCAGCGCTTCCATAAACAGGAACACATAAGCTGGCCCGGTTCCACTGAGCGCGGTTGCCATATCCAGGAATTTCTCGTCGCCCATAAATAATTCCTCGCCGAGCGCACCCAACAGCATCTTCGCCTGCTCGCGTTCGGCATCGGGGACATCAGGCGTCGCCGTCCACACGGTGATCCCTTCGCCGATCTGTGCAGGCGTATTCGGCATGGCGCGTGCAATACTGCGATTGCCAGTCCCATCAACCAAGGTGCTGATGCGTACTCCAGCCAGGATACTCAGCACCAGCGACGGCTTGCTGCCCTGCCCTTTCAGCGATTGGAGCACCTGCCCAATCACCTGTGGCTTGGTCGAAAAGACGAGAATATCAGCAGCGGAGGCGGCTTCGGAGTTGTCCAGCGTATGGCGCAGGCCATAGCGAGTTTCCAGTTCGCGTCCCCGATCTACCAGCGGCTCGGCGGCAATCAACTGGTCTGCCGTCAGCAGCTTTTGTGTCAGCAGCCCCTTGATCATCGCTTCCGCCATGATCCCACTGCCAATGAAAGAAACTGTTTTGTTTTCCAGCCCCAAGAGATCCCCCTACCTTAAATAGATTTAGTTCATGCTGAAAGAGTCAGACTTCGGCCCATTGTAGCTCAGCAGATAAAATGAGCGTTCGCGGCTTTCATATTCTTCGGTCAGGAAGTCCGTCACGACGAATCCACGAACAAACATTTGCCGGAACATCTGGCGGATATGCAGCCGCCACGCTCGCGCCAACTGCGGATTATTGGTTTCGAGCGTCGGATAATGCGTCGGAATTTCCAGCAAGGCAAAAGTTCCCGGCGGTGTCACGCTTTTTTCGGCGGGCAGCAAAATCCCATCGTCCGAGAGCGCCGAAGGATTGATGATAAATGTGTTGGCATCCATATAGTGGTTGAGCGTCAAGTCCTTACGACTGCCGGTGATACGCTCCTCGACCCGACGATTCGTCACCCACCATTCCAGCATCAAGCGATCCGACGACCCCAATTTAGCCAGCCCCCCTACGCTCGAGGTCCCGTAGTAGTCCTCGTGATAACTCTGGCAGATACCGCCGAGCTTGCGGATATTCAGATGCGCGTTGAGGGATAGCATCGGATCGAACGTCCAGACTACCAGACGAATTCCTTGCTCAATAGCAATGTCGCGCTGCGCCAACTTGAGACGGTAGCCAATACCTTGACTCCGATACTCTGGCAGAACCACCATCCGCTTTGAGAAAATTTGTAGGTTCGCCAGGGCCGGACGCTTGGGTTCTTCCATATTTGTGCTCAGAAAGCCGACCAGGACTCCCACTGGACGATCCCCGTCGAAAGCTGTCAGCACATGTCCGCCATGATTGGCAAGCGAAAACAGCATATGTGCCGGAATCACCGATTCCAGATCATCGCCCCAGTAGCCTTTTTGCATTTCAACCACAGGGCGCATCTCGTCGAGCGCACGCAGCGGTCGAATCTCAATCGTTGTCATTGGCTCAACTCAACTTCGCTCCAAGCAAACATCGAAGAACTTTAAACTGAACCATTCAAATCGCGAATAAAATATTGTTGACGTCCATCATGATCGACGCTGTTCAGGTCACCTTCGGGCGGCGGCGCAGAATATAGCGGAACAGCGAGATACCGTAACGCCGTCCGCGCATGTACGTTAGCAGAGTGTCTTCGATGCGCCGGGGATGAATCCCATAATACTGAAAGGTATTCCCTAAACGCGCCGTTCGATTCGTGGCAAGAATATCCAACCACTGTGGCGTAATCAATGAGCGTGGCAGAATTCGTCCGCTAAGCCCGGTAATCCAGCGCAAAACGTAAGGCGGTACTCCGATAACTGTCCGATAAATTCCTGATACCCGCATAACAGTGCGAATCAGGTCTTCCAGCGTGATATATTCCGCGCCACCAATTTCGATGATGTTGTCTACTGTATCGAGCACTTCAAGACTGCCAACAATCGCGCTAATCATATCGTCAATATAGATAGGATGCAGGACAACTTCACCCCGCCCCGGCATCAGGAAGACCCCGGGCGATACGGTAAGCTGCATCGCCAGATGATTGATAAAAGCATCATCCTCGCCATAGACCAGCCCAGAGCGAATAATCGTGTAGGCCAGCCCACTGCTGCGCAACGCATCCTCCACCAGCCCCTTATAGCGCAGCAGGGGATAGGCTGCCGCAGGTGATGCCCCCAGATGGCTGAGTGTAATTATCCGCCCGACGCGTGCCGCGCGTGCTGCAGTGATCAGGTTCCGCGCCCCCAGCAGTTCAACACGCTCAAGATCGCGCGGTCTGCCCCACCACTGCGCATTCTCCAGATGAATGACGACATGCGCGCCTGTCGCTGCCCGAAAGAGCGCTTCTTCGTCCAGAATGGTGCCGACGACAATCTCTGGTTCGCGTTCCCAGGGGAGATCATGCAGCTTATATTCCGGAATCAGGCAGCGCACCGGGTAATTTCCAGCAAGCAACCGCTCGACGAGATGTCTGCCGATGAAGCCTGTTGCTCCCGTAACCAGTATCAATTGCGCTCACCTCCGTAAGAGCTTGATTATAACACAACGACTAAGGGAGAGTAACCTCTCGCGAAAAGCGGGGTTTTCATCATTGTGAAACACAAAAGTTTTGTTACGCTTAGGCACACTGTTGAAAAAATCGACTGCTGTGCAGCCGAATAAAAGAGGAGTTTGCTGTGGAACGACGACGTGTTGTCGTGACCGGAATGGGCATCCTCTGCCCAACCGGCAATTCAGTTGAAGAAGCGTGGCAAAATGCGGCTGCGGGGAAAACAGGCATTCGCACGATCCAGCGTTTTGATACAACGCATCTCGAAAATCACTTCGGTGGTGAAGTAAAAAACTTTGACCCCGAAGAATTCCTCGGTAGGCGCGAGGCACGCCGGACAGATCGCGTGACCCAGTTAGCGCTGTACGCCGCCAAACAGGCGGTCGAAGATGCGGGTCTGGAAGTCACTGACGAAAACCGCTACGACATTGCCTGTGTCATCGGCTCCGGCATCGGGGGGATTAGCTCCGTCTTCGAAAGCGTAAAGGCGTATTTGGAGAAAGGACCAAAATTCGTCAGTCCGCTCATGGTTCCCATGATGCTCCCGGATGCGCCATCGAGCAAGGTTTCGATGCAGTATGGGCTGCGCGGCCCCAATTTCGCCATTTCGACGGCCTGTGCCAGCGGGAACAACTGCATTGGCGAAGCCACTGAAATTATCCGACGCGGGCAAGCTACAATGGCGCTCGCGGGCAGTTCGGAAGCTGGACTGGTCGACATTGCGATTGCCAGCTTCAATAATATGACCGCGATTTCGCGCCGCAATGACGAACCAGAACGAGCTTCACGTCCGTTCGACGCAGACCGCGATGGCTTTGTTGTCGCTGAAGGCGCGGCGATCCTCGTGCTCGAAGAACTTGAGCACGCGAAGGCGCGTGGTGCACACATCTATGCCGAGATACAGGGGTACGGACATACTTCCGATGCCTATCACGTTACTGCGCCACTGGAAAGCGGCGAAGGCGCGGCACGTGCCATTCAGTACGCGCTCAAAAACGCAGGTTTGAATGCCAGTGACATCGACTACATCAACGCTCATGGTACGAGCACCCCGCTCAATGACAAAAGCGAAACACTTGCGCTCAAAGTGGCACTTGGTGAGCAGGCATATGAAATTCCGATCAGTTCTACCAAGTCCGTCACTGGGCATCTGATGGGCGCTGCGGGTTCGGTCGAAGCCGTATTTTCGATCAAGGCCATGCTCGAAGGCTTCGTTCCCCCTACCGTCAACCTTGAGAATCCCGACCCAGAGTGTGATTTGAACTACACTCCGAACGTCGGCGTGGCACGCAATATTGACTACGTCATGAGCAATTCTTTCGGGTTTGGCGGCCATAATGCTGTATTGATATTTTCCAAATATCGCGCGAATGGTCACACATAACGGGGGCGTAACGCCCCGTTCTGAAAGCCTATACGCTCATATCGTTGGCTGGGGAATGGCTGTACCTGACAAGGTGCTCACCAACGACGATCTTGCTGCCATTGTCGAAACATCCGACGAATGGATTCGCAAGATGACGGGTATTCGCGAGCGTCGAATCGCCGGAGAATTGGAGACGACTGCGACGCTCGGACTGAAAGCCGCGCAGCGCGCGCTCGAAATCGCCGACATCCTGCCGACCGAGATCGACATGATCATCGTCGCCACTTCGACAGCGGAACACATTTTCCCCAGCACCGCCAGCCTGATTCAATCGTGGCTCGGCGCAACCAACGCCGGGGCGTTCGATCTGAGCGCCGCCTGTTCAGGCTTCGTCTACGGCGTCGATATGGCGGCACAGTCCATCCGCTCCGGTCGCAGCCAAACGGCGCTCGTGATCGGCGCGGAAACCATGAGTCGTGTCATGGACTGGCAGGATCGCGCAACTTGCATTCTGTTTGGCGACGGCGCAGGCGCGGTCGTGCTAACCGCCAGCGAAGTGGAAGGCGGCGTGCTCTCGGCGGTGCTGCGCTCGGATGGTTCGGGCGGCGATCTCCTGGGCATCCCATCCGTCGGCAGTGTCGATATTGGTGATATTCCCGTTTTGGTCAACGGGCATAAATTCGGTAAGATGCACATGAACGGCAGTGAGGTCTTCAAGTTTGCCACCCGCGTCATCGGTGAAAGCATCAACCAGGCGCTCGACATCGCGGGCTTGACGATCAAAGACCTGAAGCTCATTGTCCCGCATCAGGCAAATCTGCGCATTTTGCAATCGGCTGCGCGTGCGCTCAAAGTCGATGAATCGATGTTCTTCAGCAATATTGACCGTTACGGTAATACCTCCGCAGCGTCAATCCCGATTGCGCTGTGCGAAGCAATTGCGCAAGGGCGCATTGTGCCGAACGATTACGTTGCCTTCGTTGGCTTCGGCGGCGGCCTCACCTGGGCATCGATGGTCGTCAAGTGGGGTTCGCCCTCCCCCGAAGAACGCTCAGTGCTCAGTTTCAATCGCCAGCGCCGACAGGTCAGCTATACGATGGCCTGGTGGCGTGCGCGGATGAGCCGGTTTAGCCATCAGCTCAACAATACCTTTCGGCGCATTCGGCCCCAGCGCGGACGGATCGACCGTCTGCGCCGCCGCATCGACCAGCACGATTTTCAATAATCAGAAGCGCATCAACTGAAGTTTCAAGGTTGATGCGCTTTTTCCTAGAGGCTTCCTAGAAGATGGAATATTTGCGTTCTCTCCAGCTTGGCGCGGCAGTTATTACGATCATCAACGTTGGCAATATGCAGGCCGCTTTTGCCGAAGATGGGCAGACCATCGAGATTCCGGTACAATCGGTCTTGATTCAACTCCCAGAGACCAATGTTGTTGTCGATACCTGCCTCTATGAGCTGCCCGAAAATTCGCCATACGCCATCCCAGGCTATGAGCCGCCACCCGGCTTATTAGCGCGCCTGCGTGAGATTGGCGTGCCGCCAGAACAAATCAATCACGTCATCATTACACACACGCATTTTGATCACTATAACGGAGCGACCGAATTACGAGCAGGCGTTTATCAGCCCATTTTCCCTAGCGCTCGCTACTACATCGGCAAAGCAGATTTGGAAGACCCTGATATGCAGCAGGCGATGCAGGACGCGAATTCACTGGCGGGGCGAACACTGGCTGTGATTGAGCACGCCGGTCTGGTTGAGGGTGTCGCAGGCAGGTTCACCCTAAACAACGCCATCGAGATCATCCCTGCCCCCGGCGAGAGTCCGGGCCATCAGATTGTTCGCGTCCACTCGCAGGGCGAAACGCTCTACTGTCTCGGCGATCTCTACCACGATGCCTTTGAAGTCCGAGAACCGCAGCGAATGGCCGACTGGGCAGACGCTCCCGCAATGCTCAACAGCCGCGCTGCCTTAGCGGATGCAGCGCTTGCGGAAAACGCCCGGCTGGTCGTCACGCATATTCCTGGCATCGGGCGTCTGGAGCGAAGCGCAGCGGGTGTGATTTGGCGCACCCTTTAAACGACCTTGGAATCAAAAACGCCCACCTGGAAGTGGGCGTTTTGTTTTCGCAGGTGAAAGTGTGGCGAAGTTAGCGCCGTCGATTCGCCATGCTGATGAAATACAGGAGTTGGAGAACCGCGGAGATCGCCGCTGCGACGTAAGTCATCGCTGCTGCGGTCAGCACGGCACGCGCGCCCCCTGCGTCTTGCCCATCAACCAGCAAGCCGCTCTCGCGCAGTAGGATAAGTCCGCGGCGGCTTGCGTCAATTTCGACAGGCAGCGTTAGCAGCATGAAGACGACCAGCACGCCAAAGAGGAGAATCCCCGCCCAGATGAGTCCCGTGATTTGCAGGAATAATCCAGCAAAAATCATCAGGTATCCAATCTGCGGGGCAAACTGTACCGCTGGCACCAGGAAATTCCGCATCCCGATCAGGATCGAACGTTCCTGATGCTGCTGCACATGGCCTAGCTCGTGGGCGACAACCGCCATCGACGCGACCGACGGCACGGTCGCAATTCCTTCCGACAACCGCACCACGCCGGCCTTCGGGTCGTAATGATCACTCAGTTGACCGGGAGCACCTTCTAGAGGTAAACGCTGTACATCTGTACGAGCGAAGATTCTTTCGGCAACCTGTGCACCGCTCAAGCCAGCGCCATTGCGCACCTGGCTCCATTTGCTGTAGGCCGACTTGACAAACATCTGTGCAGCCAGCGAAATCAGCAATGTTGGCACAAACACAAACAGGAGATAAGTCGGATCGAAGAACATGGGCCTTCCTATCGAGAGACATTTTCTATGCAATTGACTATACGCAAATCAGGGTGGAAATCTCTCAGAAAAACGTTAGGAATTCGTCAGAATCAGCGTCGAACGAGGATATAGCGCGCCAGTTGCACCACCGAAAACACCGAAGTGACCGCATAGGTCAGCGCTGCGGCTGTCAGCATTTGCCGCGCACCTCGGCGATCATCTTTCGTGAGCAAATCGCTCTTTTCCAGTAAGACAAATGCCCGGCGGCTGGCATCGATTTCAATTGGCAGCGTCATCAACATGAAAAGAGTCGTCAACGTGAAACAGGCGATGCCAATCCAGATCAGGCTCGTCCGTTCCAGCCCAACACCCGCGATCACAAGAATATAGCTCAGCGTCGGCGCAATTCGCACCGCCGGAACCAACACCTCACGCAGGCGAATCATGGGAGAGTCGTCCCGTTTTTGCTGGGCATGACCGAGTTCATGGGCAGCAATCGCCAACGCCGCGACTGAAGCCTGCGTGGCAATCATCGTCGATAAGCGCACCGTATGGGTCGTGGGATCGTAATGATCTCCTAATTTTTTATTGATGGTTCCCAGGGTTACACCGAGATTGGCATCGCTGGAAATCCGTTCGGCAGCCTGCATTCCGGTTAAACGAGCGCTGTTTTCGATGTGATTCCATTTGTAAAACACATAGTCAACGTACTGCTGAGCCGCGAAGGCTAGCGCGACCAGCGGAATCAGCACAAACAGCGTATAGAACATCGCGTGTACCTTTCGCTAAGCGCCGAGCAGACTCGTCAAGCCGTCACGGGTATTGAGAGACCAGGGCAGCAGACAATTGTCAAGCAGACGGGGCTTACCGATGGTGACAACCATCGACAGCAGCAGTGGATCATCGCTTGGCTCGTGAATGCCGAATAAATTCCGGGGATCGTTGATCGCCACATAATCAATGTCCGCCAGAGGCTCCGTTTCCAGTACGCCGCGAGCGATTCTGCGCAGATTAGCAGGCAGATGCTCCCCATTATCATAAGCGTCGGCAGTTGCGCGCATTGCACGATAGATCACACCAGCGGCCTCGCGCTGTGCCATATTCAGATAGGCATTGCGCGAACTCATCGCCATACCATCAGGTTCGCGCGCTGTCGGACAAACGACAATCTCCAGCGGAAAATTCAGGTCGCGTGCCATGCGCCGAATGACTACAACCTGCTGCGCGTCCTTTTGTCCGAAATATGCTCGGTCTGGTTGAGTCAAATTGAACAGCTTCGCAACGACAGTTGCCACCCCAGTAAAATGCCCTGGGCGACGATCTCCTTCCAGCCCGTTCGCGACCACTTCCAGGTGAATATAAGTCTGAAATCCCGGCGGATAGACCTGATCAGGCGGTGGCGTAAAGACAAGATCAACACCCTCTTTTTCGAAGATGTCAAGGTCGTGATCGAGATTACGGGGATAGGCCGCAAAATCCTCACCCGGGGCAAACTGCGTTGGATTGACAAAGATTGTCGCGATGACTGTGTCGTTGTCGTCCCGCGCCGCCTGCACCAGTGAGCGATGTCCATTATGCAGCGCTCCCATCGTCGGAACTAAGCCTACCCGTCCCTTCAGTTGGGCACGAGCCACACGCAATTCTTCAATTGTCGTCACTTGCTGAAGCATCATCAATCATCCAATCCGTCGGCGCGGAGTGCAGCAAGAATATCGTCTTTCATCGTAAAGCTGTTTTCGGCGGTTGGAAAGTTGTGAGTTTTTACATCGTTTACATAAGCGCTGATTGCTTCGCGCATTTCCGCACCCAGGTGAGCATACTGCTTGGTATGGCGTGGCACAAAATCCTCGAACAGACCCACAATGTCGTGAAAAACCTGAACCTGTCCATCGCAGTACTGACCCGCGCCAATTCCGATAGTTGGAATGTGGAGCCGCTCCGTGATGATCTGCGCCAGTGGAGCAGGAACCGATTCAAGCACGACGGCAAACGCTCCGGCTGACTGTACGGCGTGAGCATCGCGCAGAAGCTGCTGTGCCGATTCAAGATCGCGCCCTTGAACGCGCATCCCGCCCACTTTATTGACGCTCTGCGGCATCAAGCCGATGTGTGCCATTACCGGAATACCAGCATCCACCACTCGGCTGATTGTCTCAGCCAGCGATTGACCGCCTTCCATCTTGATGGCGCTGACACCACTTTCCTGCATCAGGCGTCCAGCGTTGGTCAGCGCCTGCTCGACGCTGACGTGGTAACTCATGAACGGCATATCCCCAACGACCAACGCTTGTTTCGTCACGCGTGTGACGATGCTGGCGTGGTAGATGATGTGATCGAGCGTCACAGGAATCGGCGTATCATGCCCTTGAATGACCATCCCCATCGAATCGCCCACCAGCAGCATCGGAACACCTGACGCCTCGCTCAAGCGCGCGCTCGTCGCGTCATAGGCGGTCAGCATAACAACTGGTGCGTGCTCGTTTTTCATTTTTTGAATATCACGAACTGTGATACGCATCGTCTACGTCCTGTTCCAGTACCCGCTCAATCTCATCCAGCGCAACACCTCGGGCTTGCAGCAGCGGATACGTCAACCGCGCCAACTGCCGATAAACCTCGACCAGATTTTCATCCACCGTTTCAAGTGCTTGCAGATGCGCCGCTATTGTCCCCACATCCGCGCGGATTAACGGCCCTGTCAGCGCCTCAGGAAGCCCGTTACTGAGCAGATTTTCTACTGTCCCGGCAATGAGCGTGTTCAGCGCTTGATCCGCTGTCACCTTCTCTGCGCCAAGCTGCATCAGCAGCGTTTCGGCCACCGAATACAGCGTCACAGTGTAATTGCTCGCAATTACCAGTGCTGCGTGATAGAGTGCCTTTTTCCCCATTGGAATCAGGATTACATTGCCACTCAACGCTGCAACTATATTGCGAAGCCAGCCGCGTAAGTGAGTGTTCTCTGTCTCAATTGCAAAAGTCGTTCCCGCTAACCCTCTGATCGCGTTCTCTACATCGGCAAAGGGATAAGCCGGATGCAGACTCCCGACCATAATGCCCTGCTCAGCCAGCACAGCCAACGCAGTCACATCGTGCGCGCCGGACGTATGAACAACTGCTTTGCCGCTAAAACCCACCAGCAGCGCAGCCGTTGCGCGGATTGCATCGTCAGGTACCATAAGAAGCACGAGATCCGCCTCGATCTGGCCCAGAGCTGCGACAACCTGCGCATTGACCATGCCCGCAAGCGCTTCGGCATGATTCTGCGAACGGCTGTAAATCGTCGTGATATGATAACCGCGTTCGAACAGCAGACGCGCGAAGACCGTCCCGACCTTACCCGCGCCTATGACCGCGAGAGTCGGTTTTACGGGGCTGACCCCGTACCGAGTGGCGTCGGCGTCGGAATCGGCGCGCTGATGTAGATCGTCACCGAACATGATGCCCGCAGTGCGTTGGTCGTGTCGAAGACCGAAACACGGAATTGATATTCTCCCGGTGTATAGAAACTTGGTACAAACTGCCCCAACTCCCCCAATTGTGTCGTCGCCTGAGTGCCATCGACACCAATCGTAGCAAAGTTTCCCGAAGTCGATTCCCCCTTCAGTTCGAAACGATAGAACGAGAAATTATCGCTGGTGGCAATCCCAACCACCGTGATCGGCTCAAAGACAATCATGCCGTTAGCGGGGATTTGCAACTGGGCATCCGGTGAATCGCAGACCGCTGGTGGCGCGTTCGCGACAATCGTGCCTACAGGCGTCGGCGTAAGCGTCGGCGTCGGCTGAATCTGCTGTGCCGGATCGACGGCGCCAAGCTGCACATTGCTCGAATCGATCACTGCCGCGCTGAACGTCGGCGGAATTGGCGTTCGAAACTGGCCGTCGCTGACCAGAGCAATCTGTCGTGTTGGTTGATTAGTCAGGCTGGCACGCAGCGTCGGCGCAACCACGCGCTGAATTCCGACGACGACGAGACTTAATTCGACCAGCAAGATCAGGGCTGTGAAGGCGCTTCCGCGCTGGTAGCGAGCATTTTCTCGCTCCAGTTCGAAATATGTTCCCCGATAATCCCGGTTCGCGCGCAGCCAGCGCCAAATCACGTAGACGATCAGACCGCCCAGCACAAGGTACAAGCCGAGCGCAGCCTGCTCAATCAGAAAAACGACCCCCGTAATCATGACAGGTTCCGCAGAACTCCACGCAGCAAGGTTGTCAGCTTGGGAACAAGGATAGTGCTGGTTTCCAAAACTTCCTGATGGCTGGTTTCGGCGCTGCTGTCGATTTTGTCAATCGCCTTGTTGGTGATACCCGAAAAAGCCAACACACGCATTCCGCCATGCCGCGCCACCAGCACCTCATGAACCGTTGACATGCCCACTGCGTCCGCACCAATGATGCGCAGCATTCGAATTTCCGCCGGAGTCTCGAAGAACGGGCCGGATAAACAGCAGTAGACACCCTCATTCAGCGCGAGGTTGGCGTCTTGCGCAATCGTGCGCGCGCTCTGGCGCAGATCAATGTCGTAGGTATGCGCCATGCCAATGAAACGCTCGCCAAGCGAGTCATCATTCGGCCCCATCAACGGATTGTTCCCCGACATCCCCACAAAATTGATATGATCATTGAGCATCATAACGTCACCGACCTGAAACGCCGGATTAATACCGCCAGCAGCGTTCGTCAGAATCAGGGTCGTGACACCGAGCGCCCGCATCACACGAATCGGAAAGGTAACCTGCTGTAAATCATACCCTTCGTAGAAATGTGCCCGCCCCTGCTGTGCGACCACCCAGCAGCCTTCCAGCGTGCCAATCACGAGTTGCCCGGCGTGACCATGCACAGTTGAAAGGGGCCAACCAGGAATATCTCTATAGGGAATCACGGTACGATTTTCCAGTTGATCTGCTAATCCACCGAGTCCCGAACCCAATACCAAGCCAACATCGACCGCTTGCGCGGTTCGGCTTCGAATAACCTCAACTGCTCGTTCGTAATCGGCGCGCGTGTACGCCATCAATAGGCTCCGTCATGATTTGCTCAATGCCTCTATTATACCTGCCTTCAGGGCATGAGCCTATCGCTGAAGGCCGCGTAAATTTTTATTACAAACAGGATCATTTTCGCCGGAAAACTTGTTACAATGTAAAAACGGCTATCATCGGAGTGCTTGGCAATGCAGACCACCGTCCAAATCAGCGCCGAACAAGCAATGCGCAGCTACGCCAGCGCCTATCAGAAGCTCTACAAACGCTCGCCCAAAGATTTACGCGCGCTGGATGGCAACTGGGTGGTCGTCAATGGCGCAAGGATTCAAGCTGCCGAGCTGCAATACTTAACGGCACGGCTCGAACAGGAATATGCACAGCTTCAGGAGCAGAAACGCAGCCTGGTTAGCCGGATGATTAAATGGTTCAAGCAGTAATACACTGTTTTTTTGATACTCAATCAAACCTGAACCCAACCTGATTTTTCCGTTTTTTTACTCAGTTTCCACCGAAAACACTGTTTTCTGAAACCTATTTCAAGCCTGCCCTGGAACGCTCCTGGCGATAATCGTCTGGCGTATCGACGTCGCGCAGAACACTGTCGTTGTCCACATTGATGTGCGTAACCGGATGTTGATTGATGACATCTCGCGGCGAACCATCATCAGGCAAAGCCAAAAATTCGCCCCAGTAGCGGCGGTCGATCAGGATGGGATGTCCCCGACGCATTTGATAACTGGGTGCAATCAGATCGCCCTGACCTTCCGCATAAGCCATTGTCACCTGCCCAACAATCTTCGGCTGAATGCGCGGTTGATCACCGAGCACGACCAGCGCCGCCGCGATATGGGCAGGCTGCGCCTTCAGCCCCGCTTTGAGCGACGAGAGCATCTCTCCAGTTTGATAACGCGGATTGAAAACAACCGAAGCGCCGCGTTTCTCCGCGAGCACGCCAATTTCGTCGGCGCGGCTGCCCGTCACGACCGTAATATGGTCGATGCGCGCTAAAAGCAACTGATCGATGATATGTTCCAGAATCGTTTTGCCGTTCGTCCAGGGCAGCAGCACCTTATGCTGTCCGGTCGAGGCCATCCGGCTCGACAGACCAGCCGCCAGCACAATCGCGCTGACCGGACGCTGCACCTCGCTGATGGGGTCGGCTCTGCGGACAGAGCCGACCGCCACACCCGCTATACGAGGCGAGCGCAAAATCATGCGGGCCATGAGGTGCGCCCGCAAGCGTAAATAGCCGCTCGGCGGCGCAGCGTTGAGCAGCGCAATGACGCGCGCGCGTTCTGGCACGCCGCGCAGGCCGAGTTCGTCATCGCGCAGCACCTGAGCGACCCAGGGAGAGAGCACCGGACTACCGGGGTAGAAGCCATAGCGCTCGATCATCGCAGCGGGGTTATAGACGTGCTGGTCATCAAGCGGCTGACCGAGCACCGCCAGCGACGCGACCGGGATGACCAGCGAAGTTTCCGGCGGAATGACAGGTTCATTCAAGTAGGGTGCTTTAAAAGGCAAGCCACGCGCGCTGTCTGCTTCGACAAGAAGGACATCCGCATCCAGCGCATCGAGTGCCCAGTCGAACCAATCCAGCGGCGGCTCCTGCACTTCGTAATCACTGACAGCACCATGAACGAAAACGAAGCGATCTTGACTGAGCGCCGCTGTGATTGTCTGCGACCCCGAATCGTAAGCCAACGTGCGCGGCATCATGATAAGCTGATCGTTTCTGAGAGTCGTCGTTGTTGTGGCTAAGACGCGCCAGCCTTCCTCGATCAGTTCGTGAGCCAACGCGATGAGCGTCGAAGTTTTACCCCCCGCACCGATCAGCGACACTACTTCGCCGCGCACAACATTAAAGGCACGGTGAAGTTTCATAGTGCTGCATCGAGGCTACAGAATGCCGATTCCATGTTCGCGCAGCTTAGCAACAACACGGTCGGGCGTCATGGGAATGTCGTCAATCCAGACGCCGGTCGCATCGTGGACAGCGGCAGCAATCGCCGGAGCAAGGGGGATCAAGGGCATCTCAGCCATACCACGCGCCCCAAATGGGCCAATCGGATCGGCATATTCAAGAATGACCGACTTAACCTCAAGCGGCACATCAAGCACGGTCGGGATCAAATAGCTGGAGAGATACGGATTAATGATGCGCCCTTCGCGCGAAATCAGATGCTCCATGACGGCATAACCGAGTGCCTGAATAACCGCGCCTTCGATTTGCCCCTGCACCAACTGCGGGTTGACCGCACGACCCACATCATCGGCGCAAACGACGCGCAGCACATGGATAAGACCAGTCTCAATATCAACTTCGACTTCGACGGCCTGGGCGACGTAGCCATAAGCGAAATTCGGCTCCGATTTCCCGGTCATCGGATCAAAGGGCGTCGTTTTCGGTGGACGGTACTGGAACGTCGCTTTCGCCGGACGTTCTTCGTTCTTCCAGGCGACCAGCGCCTTCTCCGCCGCGCCGCGTACCGCATTGCCAGCCATAAACGTCATGCGGGAAGCCGAAACACTGCCAGCGGTCATCGTTTCAGCGGTGTCGGCTGCGATCAAGCGCACGCAGTCAAAGGGCACGCCGACAGCTTCGGCAGTCATCTGAATAATGGCAGTGTGCGACCCTTGCCCGACTTCGGCTGCGCCGTGCCTGACAACGACCTGCTCGATTCTGGCAGCGCCGTAAAGCTCGACCGTTGCCCAACTCTGCTCCGGAAAGCCGAAACTGTAGCCAACGTTTTTGAATCCGCAGGCAAAGCCGATACCGCGCTTCAGCGCCGGGTTCTCCGACGCCGACAGCGGCGTGCGCTGCCAACTTTCGCCGTCCCGCGTCCAGAAACTTTCGCGCGCGCCCGCTTCAATCACCTGAGGCATACTGACGCCCGACGGGAGCGGCGTCCCGACCGACAAATTGCTGCCTTCGTGGATCGAATTCAACAGGCGCAGCGTGATCGGATCAATGCCCAGCGCATCCGCCAGCTTATTGATCATGCCTTCGGCAGCAAGGCACGCCTGCGGTGCGCCAAAGCCTCGAAATGCGCCCGTTGGGATGTTGTTCGTAAAAACACCATAGGTATCGATGTGACAGTTGGGGATTTCATACGGCCCGGTGATGACAAGGTTGGCGTTCGCCATAACTTTGGTCGAGGTATAGTTATATGCGCCGACATCGCCCACGATATTTGCCTCAAGCGCGACGATTTTTCCGGCTTTCGTCGCCCCCCAACGGGTTTTGATGTGAATGGGGTGGCGTTTGTGGTGATACTGAATCGATTCTTCACGGCTCCAGATGGTCTTGATCGGACGACGCACACGGTTGACCGCCAGCGCCAGCACAATCTGAATTGACATATCCTCGCGCCCACCGAAGGCCCCGCCAATCGCCGGGTAAATCACGCGAATTTCCTCATGAGGCAGGTCAAGCGCGTGAGCGATCAAATCCTGGTCTTCATGCGTCCATTGTCCCGCGACAACAATCGTCGTCCGCCCCTGCTCGTCAATATAGCCTAAGCCTGCTTCCGGCTGCAAATAGGCGTGTTCCTGATACCCTGTTGAATATTCACCTTCCACGATAACTTCAGCATCCGCCCAACCCGACTCCATATCACCGTGACGGGTGCGATAATGGACGAGGATGTTGTTAGGCATATTCTCGTGAAGCTGCGAAGCGCCATCCGCCATCGCCGTAAACGGATCAAAGACAGGCGGCAAATTTTCATAGTCAACGTGGATCAGTTTCGCAGCTTGCGCCGCAATCGCTTCGGTTTCGGCGACGACAATTGCCACCTGATCCATGTAGCAGCGCACAACATCCGCACCCGATTTATTGCTGCCGAGACCGCACAAGACAGGCTGATCCTTCGTGACCAACCCATACTCATTGATAGGAACATCTTTCGCGGTAAAAACAGCAACAACTCCTGGCAGTGCTTCAGCAGCGGCGGTATCAACTGCCAAAACGCGCGCGTGCGCCCGGTCACTGAAGCGCAGCTTCATGTACAACTGACCTTCCATGTTGAAGTCGCCAGGATAAGGTGCTTCGCCCGTCACTTTGCCGAGCGCGTCGATGCGCTTGATCGCCTGCCCGACGACGACTGTTTTCTCATTCGCCAATGCTGATTTCCTCACTCGTGTATACGCTAAGTCACCACCACTTCATCTGATGTTGTTTTCGGCAGTGCACCAACGCGATCCGCTTCCTTGCTCAAAATGCGATGCAGAATAGCAATTGCGGTGGCGTAGGTGGGATCGACGCCCGCATAACTCAAATTTGTGCCGAGATTCTTGCCTTTGGTGAACGGCGTGTCGGACGCGTAGTGCAGAATGCCCACGTCAAAAGGCGCACCGTACAGATTGATGATTTCGTTCTGCGGATGGCGCTGGGGGCGCACCGCCTCGGCAACCGACGAGAGATACGGCCCGGCTTCCATCTCGATGACGGTGTAGCCTTCATGATAGAAGACACTCATGTAGCGCGGGCTTTGCAGGAACGTCCCGTAGGTGCTAATGACTTTCTGGTTGTCGAGCACCGTGCCATAGGTCAGAAACGGGGCAATATCCTGCGCGGTAAAACAGTTGTTGAACAGATAGGTATTCTGCGAGTGTTCATCGTGGACAACATTGGAGACCATGACGTCGCCGATGCGCCCGTTGAGGGTCGCAGCCTTGCCCATAATGTAGACGCCGAGCAATCGCGAGACTTTTTCACTCACACGCGCCAGAATTTCATATGCGCCCAGCCCCAACGGATAATCGACATTCACAATCAGCGCGTCCGTGTAGGCCATCCACTCATAGGCCAGCCCGCCATAGACACGTGGGTCGAGCCAATCGGGGCGCAGCTTATTCAATTCAATAACCTGCGCCTCCAGGTCTGAGCCATGCCGACTGGGAATACGATACAGGCCCACCGTCGCCTCGGCATCGCGCAAGCGGCGAGAGGGTTCCTCGCCTTCATCGTTCAGATATTTCTTCGAGACGTAGTAGAGGAAATTCGGCTTACCCGCCCCACCTTCCGCCTGAATCGCGCGATATTCCGCCATCAGATGTTCGTGACCGTGCGCTTCGATGAAATGCAGCAGTTTCTTTTCTTCACGGAGCGCAAAGCCCGTCAGCAGATTCGCGAGCGAGTGGGTATTGCTCGACACGAAGTAGACCGGACGATCCGTGAGATCGACCCGGTCGCTCAGTTGATCGACCAAATCGTCCCACCAGCGCGAGGTCGCACGGCGATAATCCGCGAGTGACCCGGCGATCTGGCGGACGCCAATCTGCTTGCGGCTATGGGACATTGCCAACAGTGTACTGATAAAGTGATCACCCCAAACGACTTCCAGCCGATGCAGATCGCTGGAATCGATTTGCAGAGATTCAGCCAGCATCTTCAATTCGCTCTCGGTGAGAGGCGTCTGGCGATCATGATACTGGGAGAGAAACAATTTCGCGACTTCGTTTTGCAGAAGGACGTTGAGCTTGTTCCACTCGATCTGATAGGCAGTGAGGATGGGAATCAGATCGTCAATATCGGAGCGGCTGGCAACAAAAACCGCCAGTCGATGTTTGCCGTCAAACTGCATTCGACGGCGGCGTCCCGGCGAATAGACTCGCTCCCATTCGGATATTGGGTAGTTGGCATCGACGAAGAGCTTTTCCAGTTGACCGAGCAGAACAAAATCGACCTCCGTCATACAGGCAGGCAGGCGCAAACTGGTGTAGACCAGCGCCGAAACATCCGGTTCAAGACTGCGCGCCTGGACATGGAGCGATGAATCCATCGCCATGTGGCTTTCGACCAGCGTTTCGATTTGAATAGTGTGAGTCGAACGCAGCAGCGAATAATAGGTTCGCATGTAGAGTTCGATTTCTTCGCTGCCAGTCTTTGGGACAGTACGATCCATAGTTAGCTACTTCTGATTCTTCTCGACAAATTCGCGCATTTCGCGGTTCAGTTGGCGCTGGCGTTTCTTGGCTTTCTTGTGCTCCTTCACCCCGTCAAGGCGTTCCTTGACCAGGTCCTTATCCTTGACATTGATTTTGCTCTTGGGCGCGGCAACCGTCACTATCAACGCAGCGATGGAACCGAGGATGAAAAAGATGATGAGCGTAAATACCACCTGCACCTGAATTACAGTCAAGCCACCCGGCGCTCCAGGACGAAATGCCCCGTGCGAGAGCGTCTTCACTGTCTTCACTGCCGGGTCGGCAAGAAACCAGGCAATGACAAGAAGTGCGACGATCAACAAAAAGCCGTAAGCAGCCCAGCGTTTTCGGCTGCGTTTATGGACGACGACCGTGACCTGACTACTCATGAGAATTCTCCCCTACTTGTTGTACTTGATGACTTGCTTCGACGAAAGCCTGGACGATTTTGTAGTACCCTGTGCAGCGGCACAGGTTGCCGGTGATGCTCTGTTGAATCTGCGCTTCGGTGGGGTGCGGATGCTCTTCGAGCAGTTTCGCGCCAGCCATTAAGAAGCCCGGTGTGCAGTATCCGCACTGAACCGCACCCTGATTAATAAATGCTGACTGAATAGGATGTAGTTCACCGTTGTCCATCGCAGCGGTGAGTCCTTCGACAGTTACAATATCTGCGCCATGCGCACGCGGCGCAGCGACCATACAGGCCATCACTGCTGCGCCATCGAGAAATACAGTACATGCGCCACATTCACCTTCGGCACAGCCCTCTTTCGTCCCCTGTAAATTTGCGTCTTCGCGCAGAAAGCGGAGCAGCGTTTTATCCTGCCCGGTTGTAATGGTGCGCGGTTCGCCGTTAATCGTCGTCTCGATGGGCGCACCGGGTATATGTTCAAGCTGCTGCTGCAAACGAGGCGCAACTGCGCCATGCGCAGCGCCCCAAAGCATTGCCGGATCGCCTGGGTAAGCGCTACGTTCAGTGTTCGCCGCCAACGCCCTGAGCGCACGCGAAACCAGCACACGTACCATCTCGCTGCGATAAGCGGCGGGGCCGCGTACATCATCAATGGGAGTAACGGCTGCTGCCGCCAAGCGTGAAGCTTCGCTGATAGTCTCCGCAGTAAGTTCGCGCCCGACGAGCGCATTCTGCGCAACTGCCGCCTCGTAAATCGTCGGTGCAACGCTTCCCAGCGTAATCGTCGCCCGCGTGACCGTCGCGCCGGAAAAAGCCAGCACGACTGCCGCATCGACCACCGAGATCGCCTGAGCGCGACGCAGCCCAAGTTTGAGGAAAATGCCGCGCTCGTGACTTGCCAGCGCCGGAAAAGTAATGCCTGTCAGAAGCTCGTCGGAACGCATGACGGAACGACGCGGCCCCGTATAGAAGGCATTCAGTGGAATTGTCCGTTCTCCTTCCAACGAGGAGAGGGTCACGCTCGCGCCCAACGCCCACAATGGGGTGATGGTATCGTTAGCGGGCGAAGCAGTAATCAGGTTGCCTGCGACGGTTGCGCGATTGCGAATTTGCGGCGCGCCGACTTCCCAGCAGGCTTGCGCCAGCGGCAGCACGCGCCTAACCAATAATTCACTACCCACCACGTGATTATGTGTCACGAGTGCGCCGAGGCGAACGGTGTCGCCGCGCAGCTCGATCTGATCCATACCGGGCAAACGGGTAATATCGATGAGCACCTCGACACCGGGGCGCTGTCCACGTTCGATTTCAAGCAGAATATCCGTACCCCCGGCGATCACGCGCGCGCGTTCGCGATATTCCGCCAGCAGTTGCAGCGTTTCAGCGAGGGTCGAAACGGTATAGTAACGAGTCCACATGCAGATTTACTCACCTTATCGTTGAGTCTATTTTATCCTACGTTTGTCAACAATATTCCGTCAAGTTCCCCCAATCGCGGGATTACTCCGGCTCGATTTCCAGCAGCGCAACCGGATTGATGTTCATAACGCAGGTATCACCGTGCTGGGTGGTGACAATTGTACGCCTGTCATAGGTATGAACGTGACCATGAACCATGTAACGTGGATGATACCAGTCCATGAACTGAATGAAGGCATTGATGCCGCGATGGGGCAAATCTTCCAGATCGTGAATACCACGCGCAGGGGCATGGGTTACAAAAATATCGACTGCTCTGCCCCAACGCAAGCGCTGATAGGTCAGCGAAACAGCACTCTTGACCACCAATTGCTCCATGTCGAACTGCGTGTACTGGATCGGGCTGTTGTTGTATTTCAGCGACCCTTCAATGCCATAAAAGGTAATGCCGTGATATTCCTCAAAATGACAGTGCAGGTTGATACCGCCGGGCGGGCGTTCCTCATAGCCTGTATCATGATTGCCTCGCACATAAAACAGCGGAATATTCAACACCGATGTGATAAATTCCAGATAGGCGGCGGGCATATCACCACAGCTTACCAGAAGTTCGACGTCGTGATAGCGCCGCCGTAAATGTGCTGCGTTTTCCATTTGCTGGACAACGGTATCACTGACACAAAGTATTTTCACTGATAAATCCACTTATCTCTAACAATGGTGCTGAGTACCGGGTGCTGAGCAAAAAAATTTATTTCACGCAGAACTCGGCACTCACGATGATTCGGTTTTAACCTCGGTCGCTTCGCCCAGCCACTGCATGGGCTGCCCTGTGCCGCCATGCCGGAGCATGGTAATCTCAGCCATGATGCTGAGGGCGATCTCTTTTGGGCTTTCGGCCTGAAGTTCCAGGCCAATCGGCGCACGAACGCGATTCAACTGTGCGGTTGTAAGATGCTGCTGTTCTCTGAGTGCCTGCGCGGTCAGCGCCCAGCGGCGGCGACTGCCAATCAAACCAATGTAGGCCGCGCTGGTCGCCAAAAGCGCAGGGATCAAGTGCATATCAACGGGCAGACCGCGCGTGACCGCAGCAACATACGTCCGGCTATCAATGTGTATCCGGTGAGTGATCTCGGCGGGCTTGCAGACAATATATTCATCCATCCCCGGCAGATATTCGGGATTACAAAACTCAACACGGTCGTCAGAAAGAATGACGCGAAAGTCCATCCATTTGGCTAACTGGGCGAGGGCCTTGCCCACATGGCCGCCGCCGATGACAAGTAAGCGCGGCGCAAGCAGCAGCGGTTCGATGAAAACCTCGACCGTCCCACCGCAGATTCCGGGATCGCCAGCCGCCAGATCGTTGAGGGTATATGAGCGTAAGCGGGTTTGACCGTCGCTCAGCGACGCTACGGCTTCCTGAATGATCAGCGATTCCATCGCACCACCGCCCACAGTGCCGACAAAACGGGCGTTGGCATAGACCAGCATTTTGCTGCCTTCATGGCGCGGAACCGACCCTTTGACATTGATAACCGTCGCCAAAGCTGTCGGCGTTCCCTTGTCCTGAGCATCGATCAGCGCCGCATAGACAGCGCGCAGTTCCTCCATGCCGATTATTTCACCTCAATTTCGCCAATGTCCATGCTGCGATCCACCACAGGATAGTTATAGACAACGTCCAAGCGTTCTCCAGTTACAGAGTCATATAATCCCATCATAACTCGATATGATCCTGGCGCTACCTGGGACAAATCGATGTTGATTTTGTCACGAAAACCTCCCGGAAGCCAATTTCCCGGAGGCAACGCGCCACCACCAGGGCGCACGTCCGCCTGTGCAACATTGTTGCCATCGGCATCAACCACGTGGACGAATATTTTGTAGTCACCCTGCGCACCCGTTCGCGTATTCCAACCAACATCAACGGTTAAGATATGCGCCTGTTGATCAACAGAGAGAAAAGCACCGTGATACTCAATAGCGCCTGACTGGAAGCGGGCCAACGGTTCGTAATCTATCAACGGTTGATAGTTTCCCTGATACGCCCAGTGATAGTACGGCATGTAATCGCCGCTGACGTGCGGCACAATGCGGATTCGGGTCGCAGCCGTGACAATCTTCGCAGGAATCAGGGTAGGCACTTCGAGCCATGATCCTGGTAGTGAGGGAATTACGCGCGTGCCGATTAACTGATTATTGGCAAAGACATCGAAGGTTCCGGCGCTGGCGGGATGCAGGCGTGTCACCAAAATCAAATCTTTGCCGGGCGTTAACTTGAGGGTGAATGACTCCTCGCCATTGATCAGCCGCCCACCGTCCATCACGGAACAGGCGGCGCTGCCACCGGAGCAGCCCAGCGTGTCAAATTGATTGTATTCGGTGGGGAAGCCGCCGGGTGGCTGATTCTCGCGCCACTGGTAGTCGTGGGTCTGTTCGGAGGCAATGTCAGCGACGTTGAGGCTGTCCACGACCGCCATCCCATCCAGATAGGGCGAAATGAAGGGCAGCGCCAGGACGTTGGCGGCTCGATCCGCTGGCGTCCAGTCCGGTTTGTAAATCCCCTGAGTTGGCGCGGCGAGCGCAACGTTATTGACCGGATCAAGCGAGACAGTGTAGCTTGCCAGCGTATCGGCATAGAGATCGGTATGCTGAAGATAGCCGAGACCGAGGCCGTGTCCTTCCCCATAGGACGCGATGTAGTCGGGACGCAGCCTGACGATGAATTCGCCAACTGAACCAGGGCCATTGCGCCAATAAGACGCCGCATCAGGCGTCGTCAATCCCACGATGTCAATGGTCGTGCGTCCCCCGATGTAACGCATCATGCCGACATCGTGGACGGCGATGCGTGCATCCTCCGGCGTATTGGCTGCCAACCAGCGCGCCATTTGCAGCGGCTCGGCCACGACATAGCCGACGTTAAGCGCATAATCTGAGAGAAAGTCAATTGTGTTATAGAGCAGGCTGCTTATCGATACAGCGATAAGCACGCCAAAAACAGCGAATACAGGCGCAAGACGACTCGGTTCAAGGCGGCGCATTCGGCGGCGCAAGCGGGTATAGACAAACGCCCATCCCCAGCCTGCCAATGGAAAAAAGAGCGCGATTAGCGGCATCTGGTAGCGCTTGAAGTGCCAGAATGCCGTATCCAGCGTCGAGATGGCGGCTGTACCCGCGAGGAGCCACAGTACGATCATGACAGCGGGCAGGCGATAACGCTTATCACGTAGCATAGCGACCAACCCGATGAGCGCCATCGCGAAAACGTACAAATAGCCAGTCAGGAATTCACGCCACATGCGCACGAAATTAGCGAGGATGCGGCTGGCGATTACGCCCATATCCGAGGGAATAATGCCGAACAAGGATTTCGCGGCGTTGCCACTGGCAACGGGTGATCCGGTCAACAGCAGGTTGACGAGCGGTTGCACACCGACCGCCAGCACAGGAACGAGCAACAAAAGCCACTCGCGCCGCCACAACCAGAAACGCGGCAGGCCGAAGCGCCCTTTCACCGGAATAGTTTGCATCGCCTGAAGCAAAACAATCAGCGCAGCGATAACCGCCAGCAGTCCCCCCTCAGGGCGGATGAGGGCAAGCAGCGTCATGGCGAGGATGCTGAGACGATAGCGACGTGCCAAGACCGCATAGACTGTTAGCAAAGTAAACAGGATCGCCAGCCCTGTTTCCATACCGCTCATGAAATGCCAGTCGATCCAGCCGTCAAGCAGAAACGCTGCCGCGAAAATCAGCACTAGACCATACGGCGCGATCAGAAGCAGCATCCGGCAAATCAGATATGCAGAGAGCGCCAGCGCGATCGCACCCATTCCCATCGCCCACAAGCCGAGATTGAGACCGTGAAAGCCGATAAAATCACCGATTGCAAGCAGATATGGATAGAGAAAACTGGTTGCGCCGGAGGTTGCTGGCAGGCCGGGATTGTAGATGTAAGGCTGCCCAACCGCGATCTCGTGGGCGTACTGAAAATGAATGTAGGCATCGTCAAGCGGCATGACGGGCTGCCCGCCGCCAATAGATACACTGGTAAATACGTAGGTTATGAAGACTAACAGCGCTAGTCCGACGCACACAAGCAGGATAAAAAGCGAGCGCCTCGGTGAGACGCTCGTTGGCGACAGTGGAACGTCCTCTGATTTAATTCGAATAGCCATTCGCAAAGGTATCGATCATCAGGCGTACATCGTCCCCCAACGGATAGAGGATTGGGCAGGTCGCGCCGTTGGCAATATATTCGCGCACCTTTGCCTTGACTTCGGCGGGTGTACCGCTCGCCGTGATCAACTGCACCACATCATCCGGTACGAGGCGCATGGCTTCCTCGATTTGTTCTTCAGTCGCAGGCCAGGTCAAGACCTGACCAATTTCGTCCAGCAGTTCCTGACGAACACCGCTGGCCTTCATGATATGCGGCTGCTGACCGAGATACTGCGTCACCAGCTTGCGCGCACCATCAAGCGCCTTTTTGCGATCATCGTCTACCGAACAGACAACCAACTGCGGACGGTCGATGTCATCCAGGCTGCGTCCTGCTTTGCGCGCTCCAATCTCCAATTGATGAAGCGCGGCTTCGTTGTATTTAGGCGCCACCAGATAATTCAGCACCGCCCCATCAGCGATTTCACCAGTAAGCGCCATCATCTGCGGCCCGGTCGCTCCAATATAGATCGGCACATTGCGCGGCTCTTTGCGTCCGTGAACCACGTCGAGTTCAATATCGTCGAGATTGACGAATTCGCCATGAAAGGTCACGCGCTGGCGCGCCAGCAGCGCTCTTACGGTCACGACGGTTTCGCGCATGGCAAGCAGTGGCTTGGTGCGGTTGATGCCTACTTTTTGCGCCAGCGGATCCCACCACGCACCGATACCACAGATAATTCGATCCTGCGCCAAATCATCGAGCGTCAGAAAGGTCGCAGCAATCACGGCTGTATTGCGCGTCCAGTTGTTGATAACGCCACTGCCGATTTTGATACGGCTGGTAGTGGCGGCGAAAGCGGCCATCGGCACGACAGCATCGCGGACAAGGCGGCTCTCAGCTTGCCAGACCGCTTCAAAGCCGCGCTGTTCAGCATACTGCACGTATTTGATCGCATCCTGAAGCGAATGGGCATCCTGTAAATAAAGTGCTACCCGGTCTGCCATGAAAGTCTCCTCTAAGTAAAAAGTGGGAAGTGGAAAGCTAAAAGTACCAACCGAATTGACGATTTCCTCTTAACTTTGAACTTGCACCCTTGAACTCGCTTTTAAATCGTCCCGTCAGGCGTAAGCGAAAGCTGTCCATTCCCAGTCAGCCGATAGTACGCTTCCAAATCGGCAGGCATATCGATGTCAAGCGCGAGCCGATCTGACTGGAAGATTTTGACTGTCGCGCCCGCCTCGCGGGCTAAATCCATATGGCGGTGAAAACTTCCCGTCCCATAGGCATAAGGCATCAGACCGGGTGGGCGAATCAACATCGCGTTGGTGCCATCGTCATGTTGATCGGTGGCGATGACCACTGTTTGATTATCCTGACCGAGCGCAATCATACCGCGCAGATCTTCCGGGGTCACGAGCGGCAAATCGGCAGGCAAAATCAGAACAGCTTCGCCGCGCCAACCACCAACCACCTGAGTCGCCCGCATGAGCGCATTGTTGAGTTCTGGCGCACCACTCTCCTGAACCGTATGCGCACTCATGTCGCGCGCAATCGCCAGAGCGCGCGGGTCACGGCTGATGACGAGCGCACCTGCGACCTGCGGCGTATCTTTAACCGCCGTCAGGACACGGCGAAACAGCAGCTCGGAAAGCTGCTGCCGTTCTTCCGGGGAAAGCACTTCGGACAGCCGACTTTTACCTCGGCTGAGCGGTTTGACCGGAATGATTGTCCAGATACTCATTACTGCCTCCCCAACCTTCAATCCAGTCCAGTATCTTACGAGCCAGCACGGCCCGATCTTCATCCGAGCGCATGATGGTGTCGAATGTGATCGTGCGCAGCCCGTCGATTTTCAATTCTGAGTCACGGTCATCATAGACAAAGCCGTTGATGACGCCTCGGTAATAATCCGCGACTGCTGCCGCCGTGACGGGATAATTCATCTCCGCCATCAGCTTGGCAGCCGGCCCTTTAATGGCCTCACCGCCGACAATCGGCGATAAGGCGACGCGCGGCACATCCCGCTGAACGATAGCATCGCGCAGCCCCGGCACTGACAGAATTGGAGCAATCGACAGCCAGGGATTTGACGGCCCGATGAGGATGGCGTTGGCGTCCAGCAAGGCACGCCGGACTTCCTCGCTGACCGCTGCCTGCTCAACGCCATCATAGCGAATAGCGGTTACCGTCGGCTGCCAGCGATGGCGTACGAAATAAACCTGAAAATCCAGTTCACCCTGTTCCACAGTTATTACTTTAGTCGCTACTGGCGCATTTGACATGGGCAAAATCGTCTGATTAATGCCGAGCGCAGTTGTCAACTTCTGTGTGACCGTCGTCAGCGACTCGCCATTCGCAATCGCCTGTGTTCGCAGCAAATGGGTGGCGAAATCTTTGTCGCCAAGCCCAAACCAGGGGTCTTCGCCATAGCGCTTCAAGGCAGCGAGGGTCGCGAAGGTATCATCGGCGACGCCCCAGCCATTCGTCTTGTTGACCAGCCCCGACAGCGTGTACATCACAGTGTCCAGATCGGGGCAGACGCGCAGGCCATAGTGCAAGAAATCATCGCCCGTGTTGACGATCACCGTCAGATGACCAGGCGGTAAGAGCTGCGCCAGACCATGCGCCAGCTTCGCACCGCCAACACCCCCCACCAGCGCGACAATCTGTTTTGATTCGTTCACGAACGCCACAACACTCTCGTTTCTAAGGGATAGCGCCTCTTCTCACGCGTTTCAGCAGGGTAACCCAGCGTAATCAGCGCCTGCGGCTGCCAGTCATCTGGCAGATCAAGCACATCACGCACGACATCTGGGCAGAAGAGCGGCGCGCACATCCAACACGCGCCTAAGCCCGCTATATCAGCAGCCAGCAGAAGATTTTGCCCTGCCATCGCCGCGCTTTGTGCCGCCATGATATATTCGTTCAGGTTGCGTTGTTGATCGTCGTAACGATCCATATCCACCATCGAAAGACAGAGCACAATGATGACCGGCGCTCCCGTGATGCGCGCATAAGAGCGGGCTGTATCTTTCTCAATCAAGTCTGCGGGAGCCTGATCGTTTTCGAGATCGCGGCGCAAACGAGCGCCCATCGCGCGTGCAAGCTGATCTTTCCGCTCGACTGAATCGACCACGCCGAAGCGCCAGGGCTGGCGATTGTGCGCAGATGGTGCCCAAATTGCCGCCTGCAAGATAGACTCGATCAAGGTACGAGCAACAGGATCAGGCCGATAGCGGCGAATAGAGCGACGGCTGGCAATCGTTTCAAACAGACTTTCCCTGACCACATTTCCCTCAAAATTAGCGGGCAAGCGAGAAATCAACAACAACTTAACAGCAAACCAACTCAAAATTCGGAAAAATAAACGGTAAATCAGCCCCGAACTACCCGCAAACTAACGATACAAATCCGTTTCGAGCGGACGATTGTAGTCGGATGCGTGTCCCTCCTGAAGCGGGAAGTTCAGGCCGCGCACCAGTACCACCGGGCGACCTTCCGCCGCTTCGCCGGAGAGCAAATTCGCTGCTGATGCCACTTCATCAGCATACGCCTGAATACTCATTTTAAGCACACGTCCGAACAGATCGGTACGTCCACGTAAATCCAGAAGCGCGGGCATTCCGGCGACACCAATAGCAACGCCCATGTTGCCGAGGCGAAACGGTCTGCCATGCGAATCGCTAAGGATGACGCCAATCTGCGCCCCGGTCGCTTCGCGGATGGCAAGGCGAATTGCCTGTGCCGACCCATCAGGATCAAGCGGCAGTAGAAGCACCGTTTCCTCACCGCCGTTGACATTCGACTGATCGATGCCCGAACTAGCAGAGACAAATCCCAATCGGTGACGTGTAATCAGCACACCGGGTGCCTGCCGGGAAACCGCCGTGCTTTCGCGCAGGATTAATTCAACAATGCGGGGGTCTTTGAGCGTTGCTTCGGCAAGGCGAACCGCTTCAGCGCTGGGCGTCACATCGCTCAGGTTAACCACTCGCCCTTCAGCTTTCGAGGCAATCTTGGAGGTCACGACCAGTGCATCACCATCCTGCAATGTCACTGCCGAGTGCGTCAATGCTGCGAGGATGATCTGCGCGAGGTCATCACCCGGTTGGACGAGCGGAATGCCCGACAGAGCGGTTAAGTTGAGCGTTAGCGATTCCAACTCTACACGCCGGTGATCCGAATACCCGCCCCTTTAACGCCATAGGCTTTATTGATGTAGAGAAGAACCGGCGTCAACGCTTCTGCCGCGACAGAATTAGCCAGTAACCCCGCATCAATGCCCCGCATTCCAGCAGCATCAACAAGGTGCATCACATCTTTTTTGGCATCATCATCATCACCGCAAACCAACACATCACAATCGATCTGCGTATTGGGGTCTTTCAATTTTGAAGCCGAAACACTGTGAAAGGCGGCGACGACTTTCACGCCCGTTCCAAGCATTTCCTGCGCTTCGAGTGCAGCAGACTTGCCCGGCGGGACGTAAACACTGCGGATATTCGGGGGCTGCATCGGCACCGCAACATCGACCAGAATTTTGCCCTGAAGCTGCTCTTTAACACTTTGGAGCGTGGCGGCGTGCGCATCATAGGGAACACTCAGAACAATGAGGTTGGCTTCCGCAGCGGCGGCGACATTGTCTTTACCAATCAGATAATCGACACCCAACTGCGTATTCAATTCTCCAGCACGTTCCATCGCACGACTCGCATCACGTGAGCCAATAATCACGCGGTAGCCATTTAACGCCCAGCGCATCGCCAGACCGGAACCTTCTTTGCCTGTGCCGCCCAGTACAGCAACCGTAAGCAACAGCGGCAGGTCTTGTTCGTTCGTCGTCATTGTATCTCCCAGCATTAATTCTGTAACTCGGCTTGCGCAGTATACCGCTGCCAGACTCCCGGCGCGAGAGCAAGCGCCGCCTCGGTGATGGCTTTCTCATCCAAAGTTAGGAGTTGGCGATCACGCATGAGTATTTTACCATCAACCAGCGTGGTTGTAACCATCGACGCTTCGAAGCCGAAGAGGACATGCCAGGGAAGATTACCACCTGTGAGGGGTGTAAAGGGATGATAATCCACGAAAATGAGATCTGCACGCGCCCCTTCCGCAATTGATCCGATGTTCCCTTCCGGGAAAAACACGTTGATTAGCTCCGGGTTGTTCCGGTTACTCATTTGAGCGATGGCGCTCCCTTCCGCTAAGCGGGGATCGCGGTGGACAACTTTTTGCAACAGATAGGCGGCTTTCCAGTCTGCCCACATATTATTGCTAAAACCATCATTGCCGAGGCAAACCTTCATCCCACGCCGCATCATGGTATCGAAGGCCATCGCGCCGACGCCATTGTTCATGTTCGAACGTGGCTGATGCGTGATCCACGTGCCCGTCTCCGCAAGGCGATCCATTTCGCTTTCATCAATGTGGATGCAGTGGGCGGCGATGGTCTGCCTACCGAGGATGCCATAGTGATCGAGGCGATGAACAGTACGAACACCTGAACGCTGCAAACTATCGTCTTCGTCGGCTTCGTGCTCAGCGACGTGGATGTGAAACCCTGCGCTGTTCGCGTCGGCACAGCGGCGCAGCGTGCCATCGCTGAGGGTGAGGCTGGCGTGGAGGCCGAACGTCCCACGCACGCGCTGACGCTTATTATTCGCCATAAAGCGCAGATTTTCGGCAATGCCGGCGTCTGCCCCTTCGCGTCCGTTACGGTCAGTAACTTCATAGCAAAGGACAGCGCGCAGCCCTGCTTCGTCGACAGCGTCAGCGATGACATCGAGGCTGCCGTCGATGAAATTGGGGCTGGCGTGATGATCGATCAGGCTGGTCGTGCCGTGCTTAATGGCATCAACCAGCGAGACAAGCACGCTGGCACGAACCGACTCCTTATCGAGCGCTTTGTCGAGCGGCCACCAAAGGCGTTTGAGTATCGCCGGGAAATCTTCGGGCGGTGCGCCGGGAATCGCCAAGCCGCGCGAATAGGCGCTGTAAAAGTGGGTATGGGCGCAGATGTTCCCTGGCATGACCAACTGCCCGCGCGCGTCGAGCTGTTCTGCCTGCGGGTAGCGTTCAAGCAAATCGCGGGTTGTGCCAATGGCGCGAATCATGCCGTCTTCAAGATAGAGGGCATGATCGGATAGGATGCCGCGATCATCCCAGGTGACGAGGGTGGCGTGCGTTATGAGCATGGGTTAGTCAGCCCCTCTCCCCCGACCCCTCTCCCACGCAAGCGTGTGCCCGAACAAGTTCGGGGCGAGGGGAGAAGGGCAAAGCGGGATATATATCGTGCGCCTATAGTGCCTATTGCGCGGGTGCAAACGCCTTTATTTGAGATGTGCATGGATTATTCTCCGGGCGGGACGGTGACGGTCGCAGGGCCACCATTACGAGCAATCTGCATCAAAATCCCCTGAAGGATCGAATCTTCGGTCTTGGACTTATCGAGATAGACCGTCCCGCTGACGGGATAGGCCGAGGCAATAACATTGGTGCCATTTTCGCAGAGAATACGCAGCCCCGGCGCGAAATCGTCGGCGCGATGCTGAGCATCCCAGCTCCGGTTGGCGTCAATACCGTGCGATTGCAGCGCATAAAAAAGGCGATCCACAAAGCGATCATTGTCGCTGTAGAGATCGGCAATGGTGGTGGCATTAACGAAGCGATCCCAGGTGGTGTAAATGAACGAAATCGTGCGTTTGGTGTCGTTCACTACGGGCGGACGCTTCGGATACAGATCGCTGAGCGCGAGACGGTAATAGCGGGCATCGGCACGCGGATGATTCGGCTCGTCAGGCAGCAAATCGCGGCGATACTGGAGTTCAAGCCCTCTTATATCGGCGTAGAAGTGAACCGCGCCGTTGCGTTCACCAAAATTTCGACTGAGGAAGAAAGCCATATAGTCGGCGGTGATGCCGCGCGGCATCCGTTCCTGCGGGATGCGATACCAGTGGCGCTCACGAGCATAGACCAGATCGCGCCTGCGATTAATGACACCGACGAGGACAGAATCTTCAGGCAGCATCGGACAAGGTGCTGAGTGCTGAGTGCTGAGTATAAAAAGTGCTGAGTGCTGAGTGCTGAGTGCTGAGCAAAAACTTTTGAAGCGGGAGAAGTCGCATTTGAGTTTTGTCCTTTACTCAGCATCTTGTGAAAAGACAAAGTGGGCGAGGCGTGCCTCGCCCCTACAGTTTATTTGACCGCTCAGCGATCCCGTTAGGCGGGTGCGATGGCGCGGAGCGCGGTCAGGCGGGCGTCGATTTCGAGGACGCGCTCTTGATGGGCGATCCACCACGCAGGGTCGCACTGCGCGTCAAGTTCTTCGACCGTCTTGCCCTGCTGCTCGACCCAGGTGTAGTACTTGAGATTGTGCCAACGCTCACGGGCTTCACGCGTGCCTTCCATAACCCAATCAGTGCGCATTCCGTGAAAGATGCTCTCGACGCGCCCAACGGTGGCGGCTTCATCCAGCGCGCCAAACTGCTGCGCCATATCGCCCATGACGGAATGATAGCGATCCAGCGCGTCGGTGGCGACAGTGACGACGGTTTCGCCAGCGCCGAGGTTGTAGTATTTCGCGGTTTTGATCGCGCCGAGGATGTTGCAGATACCGCTGATGCCGAACAAGCCGCCCAACTGCTCGACCAGTTCCGGCTCGACACCGTAGCGCTCAACCAGCGTTTCGCGCGCGCCGGATTCGGCAAAGACCTGCAAGCCCTTCTTGCATTCCATATCGTCGATGCACATGAGGGCGTCCATGTTGAGGACATTGTGAATCCAGGTGACGTGCTTGTCGCCGATGCCCTGAATATCGTGCGTGCCGTAGCCGTTGTTGTAAAGCGTCGGGCATTGAATCGGCTCCAGGCCGACGATTTTGTGATCGGGCCAGACCTGCTTGAGACGATCTCCGGCAGCGATGGTTCCGGCACTGCCCATCGCCGAAACATAAGCGGCGACTTTGCCATTGCCAATGCCCCGCGAATAGAGGTCAGCGGCGAGTTCGACAATCGTGTTGCCAGTGACGTGGTAATGGAAGCGATAGTTGCCCATCACTTCGAACTGGTTGAGGATGCGAATGTTCGGGTCGCTGGCGGTGAGGCGATGGGTCTCGTCGTAGATTTCCTTGACGTTACTCTCTGAACCCGTCGTCTTGTTAATCGTTGCGCCATAGCTCTGGATGCGCTCGAAACGCTCGCGGCTCATGCCTTCGGGCAGGACAACAATGCTCTTGCAGCCCATCCGTCCACCGACCCACGCACCACCGATGCCGTAATTGCCGGTCGAAGGCCAGACGAGTGTGTGGACTTGAGGATCGACCTCACCGAAGAGTTCCAGTTCGAGCAGGACGGAGTAAGCCGCGCCGACCTTATGGCTGCCGGACGGGAATTCCTTCCCGTAGATGACAACGATCTCGGCATCGACCCCAGTGAGTGATTTCGGCAGAACGACGTGATAAATCTGGTCGCTGGCATCACGCCAGGTGATATTGAACAGGTTGATCGGGTCGAGCGGGTCGGCGCTGCGAGCCGCCTGTGCTTTGGCGCGAGTGGCAGCGGCGATTTTGTGCGGATGGAGCATTTCTTCAAAGGTCGGGCCGGTAATCACGTAAATAGTCTCCAGTTCGTTCGGGATTGAAAAAGTGGGCGCACTGCCGTGCGCCCCTACACCTCACCCCTCCACGCTGTGGAGAGGGGTGAAAATCGAGGCAAGGCCAACCAAATCCAGGTTAGGCTTCAGGTTCGTCGTCGGCGAGGAGCTGCTGCTCAATCGTGCGCATCTCGTTGAGGAGTTCGTCGCGCTGACGCGCCAGTTCACGATACCGGGTCAAGTCCTCTGGCGGCATCTGGTCGCTGGTACCCCCATGCGCCATGATCAAGGTGTCAATTTCCTCGTCGAGCGCCTCATACATCAAGACGACCTTACGGTAGTACTGCACCTGTTGCAGTATGTCGCTATCGTTGTCGCCCATCGCTTCCTTACTCCAGTAGTTTTTCGGGCGTTGGCGTCAGTTCAGGCTGCTCAAAACCGACGGTCGAAGCCACGATATAGAGCGGTCGGTTACGCGCTTCGTCGTAGGTGCGCGCGACATACTGCCCCAGAATGAACAAGAAAAATAGCTGAAAAGAACTCATCAAAAGGATCACAATAATCGTTGTCGCCTGACCGCCGAGAAAAGGCATTCCCATTTCGAGACGAAGGAAGGCGACAATCGGGATTGCCAGCAGGGCAAGGACACCCAAGACCAAGCTGACATAAACCATGATTTGCAGCGGGAAATAGGAAAACCCGGTGATGGCGTCGGTGGCGAAGCGAAGCATCTTCCTGAGCGGATACTTGGTTTCGCCTGCATAACGGGCTTCACGGACGTAGTTGACGCCCACCTGTTTGAAACCGACCCAACTGGTCATCCCCCGAATGAAGCGATTATGCTCGCGCATGGATTTGAGGGCTTCGACGACGCGGCGATCCATGAGGCGGAAATCGCCCGTATCGAGCGGGATATTGACGTCAGTGATGCGATAGATCACACGATAGAAGGCTTTGGCGGTCAGGAGTTTGAAGGCGCTCTCGCCCTTGCGCTCGGCACGGACAGCATAGACGACCTGAAAGCCCGCTTTCCAGCGCTCGATCATTTCGAGGATGACTTCGGGTGGGTCTTGCAAATCGGCGTCGATCAGGACAACCGCTTCACCCCGGGCAAAGTCAATGCCAGCGGTGACCGCCGTCTGATGACCGAAATTGCGGGCGAAGTTAATCGTCTTGATGCGGGGATCACGATGGGCAAGATCATCGATCAGGTCTGGAGAGCGATCCGTGCTGCCATCATTGACGAGGATCAGTTCCCAGGCTTCCCCGGTTGTTTCCATGACCTTGACCATGCGCTCGTAGAGCAAGGCGATATTGCCCTCTTCGTTAAAGATCGGCGCGATGATGGAATAACGTGGTCGTGAGGTTTGGTTCATTTGACCTCCAAGTGCAAAGCGCGGCGGATGGTTTGCGCATCCGGCGGAACGCGCAGGCCGCCCGCGACGGATTCCTGCGCTCGTTTGACATCTTTTAATCCGCTGCCCGTCGAAAGCAGAGCGACACGCTCATCTTTATCGATTAACCCCAATTTTACAGCACGTTGCGCCCCAGCGTAAACCGCTGCTGCGGCGGGTTCGGCAAAAACACCCGTCAAACGGGCTAACCGGGGGATACTAGCGATAATTTCGGCGTCGGTGACGGCGATAAACGCACCGTTGGTTTCGCGGACTGCCCGTAGCGCACGTGAACGGTCGCGCGGAAGACCCGCCGAGATGCTGTCGGCGATGGTGTGCGCGTCTACAGGCTGCATCTCGCGCACGTCAATCCCTTTTTGCCATGCCTCGACGAGTGGCGAACTGCCTTCTGCTTGTACACCGATCAGGCGCGGAATCCTCTCGATCCAGCCCAGTTCGAGCAAATCAGAGAAGCCTTTGTGCACGCCCGCGATGATGTTGCCGTCACCGACGCTGACGATGACCGCATCCGGCACATCCCAGCCTAACTGCTCCGCGATCTCATAAGCGACGGTCTTTTTGCCTTCGACCGTATAGGGATTGATGCCCGTATTGCGGCAGTACCAGCCCTCACTGAGGCAAAGCTCATAACAGAGATCGAAGGCGACATCGTAGGAGGCTTCGACCAGCACCACGGTCGCGCCGTAGACGAGCAACTGGGCGATCTTGGCTTCAGGGGCAGAGGCGGGGACGAAGATGATGGCACGGATAGCATCGCCCATTGACGCCACGACTCCCGAAAGCGCCGCCGCTGCGTTGCCCGTGCTAGCGGTGCTGACAATCTGAATGCCCGCTTCGACGGCGCGAGTGACGACCAGCGCGCTGGCGCGATCCTTGAGCGATCCGGTCGGATTAAGGCCATCGTCCTTGACCCATGCCTGCCCTACCCCAAGATCGGCGGCAAGACGGGGCGCGGCATAGAGCGGCGTCCAGCCAACGCGCAGCGGCGGAACCAACGTATCCGGCGCAATTGGCAGCAAATCGCGGTAGCGCCACATCGACGAATCGCTGCGTGGGGCGTCGCGGTCAAGCTGCGATTTGAGGGCAGCGTAATCATAAAGCACGTCGAGCGTGCCGACCTGCCCATCAACGGGACAGGTGTACTGAACCTCATCAGGTGAATAAACTCGCCCACAAACACTACACTTCAACTGTAATACGTTTGCCATTGAAATATCGTTTCAGTTTTTCGGCATAGGGACGGCGTTCTTCGAGAGTCGTCAGCCGCCGCTGGAAAGTCAGATCGTACAGGTAATCATGATGGTAGCGTGGAAAGACGTGAAGGTGATAATGAAAAACTTCCTGATAGCCCGCAGGTTCGTTGTGCTGGCGGGTTGACGTGCCTTCGGCAGCGTAGATTTCGAGTTCTTTGAAGGCGATGGCAACCTGTCGAGCCAATTCGTGGACATAAATCGCAATATCTGGCGTGAGATCGTAAATGTTTTCGATGTGACGATTTGGCACAATGATGACGTGACCGGGATTATTGGGCCACCAGTAAAGACCGATAAAGGCGGTGACGTGCTTGTCATGGTACACGACATCAGCCTGCTGGGTATGCTCAGGGAGCATCGGGTCGCCACGACCTAAGCGGCAAAACGGGCAATCATAGCCTTCCGGCGTATGTATATATTTGGACATAAGGGTTATCCGGGGACGATGCGCGTGCCG
>DAOUCB010000141.1:0-43367 GCA_034432495.1 Anaerolineae bacterium
GTTGCGCCACCAACGTACCCTGACGAAAACCTACTCCTTTTCTCCTGACTTATACTTTCGCCCCGATAGACCTTTGCTGTGTTAAAACTGTCCTGTCCTCAACCCTCAGGGAGAGGGATTTAGGGTGAGGGCTGTAAGGGCGACTTTTGCAAACATGCTCTCATCATTTTGTCAATTTGAATGAAGCAGCGTTCCGCCTACTCCATCACCCCCTGCGGTTCGTTTTCGAGCCGCGTCAGCCAGTAATGGGCGTCGAAGCGCTCATCACCGGTGATGAACCGCCACTGCTTGATGCGATTGATAATTTCCAGCCGTCCGTCGCCCGCCTCGAACCAGGGTTCCTGCGTATCGAGAATCCCCTGAACGTCGTTCACCTTTTTCGAACCGCCAAAAATCTGCTGCGGTTTGTAGACATCGTCTGTCAGGTCATCGGTGTTCCACAGACGGAGCTGGCGCACGGTCGGGTTCAGCCGCACCTTGAACATATAGCGCTTCTGGTTGCTCTTGTTCTGCCGTCCGCAGTGCCAGATGCCGTGATGGACGATCAGCAGCGTTCCGGCTTTGCACACCGTCTGAATCTGCCCGACGAAATTCTGATAGCGGGCGATGTCCATCTCGTTGATGCGGCGGTACTGGCTTCCCGGCAGAATCAGCGTGCCGCCCATGTCGCGGGTTACATCATGCGGGAAGTACATCAACTGGATGTCGAACGCCATCCGGGTGTCGATAGTCGAGTCGCCGTGAAGCGCCTGCGCCGAATCTTCGTTCGGTTCGCGCACATGAACCGCCTGATGATCGAACAGTGGATCAGGCCCTACCAGGCTCTGGATGATCCCCGCGACTTGCGGCAGTCGCAGCATTTCGCCAACCGCCGACGGCGGCGGGTAACACTGCGAAAGCGGTGTCCCGGCGGCCTGCGCCTTAACATCCCCCGCGTCGATGTCGCGCATGATCGCTTCGTTGAGTGCTTGGGGGATAAGCTCGTCGAAGCGCAGGAAACCCTTTGCAACGAACTGTGCCATCTGAATCGAATTGAGCAGGTACTCTTTACCGACCATGCCTACACCTCCTCTAACTTTTCGAAGATGAATTCATATTTTTGAAACGAGGTTGTCAGTTCCAGACCGGGATAGGGCGGAATCAACTGCGGGAACTGAATCACGCACCAGCCGTCCTTCATCGCATCCAGTCCCGTCTTGTACGGCGGCTGATCGCTGTCTCCGGTCGTGTGCGCTTCTTTGCCCGTGCCGTCATAGACACTCCAGCCCTTGACCTGATCGTCGAGGGCAGAACTGGCGAGATAGAGGACGAGAATTTTTTGCCGAAGGTTTGTCATGTATTTGCATATCCTGTCTAAATGCTGCTCATGCAGCTAAAAAATAACGCGTTCCCTGCAAAATTGCGCTTTCCAATTGGATTGGTCGCGCACGGCTTGAGTATCTGTAGACCTGTATAGGCTTGTCCGAATAGTCGCCGCTAAGGGTTTAAACCCTCGGCTACCAAGAACCTAGTCGTCCACTAAAGGGACGACAACCGTATGAATGAGAGACGACCCCTTCAGTGGGTCGTTAGGTCTTTTCTAGCTTGGGGTTTAAACCCCAAGCGGCACAACCAGCGAAGATTTATTTTCGGACAAGCCTCTGTGTGTGCGCCCTGGTTCTTCTGGTTCTTGTAGGGGCAAGGCACGCCTTGCCCGACGTTACCCCACGCTTGCCTGCTTTTCAGAGAACAAATTGCGCCCTTGTTGTCATCGACGCGCTTTTCAGGTATGCTCCCCTAATCCCTATACTAAAATTACTGAACCTGAATGATTTATACCTATCCTATAGGATAATTGCAAATAAAGTGGACTATGGCAACTGAGAAAATTCACCCACCCGCGCGGCAGGTACTCGCCGTCAAAGTCTATGACACGCTCAAGGAGCGCATCATGGACGACGAGTTCGCCGCCGACCATCGCCTCAACATCGACGCCCTCGCGCTCGAATTGAAAGTCAGCCAGACGCCCATCCGTGAGGCATTATCCCGTCTCGCCGCTGAAGGTCTGGTCGATTTCGCTTCCTACAAAGGCTACACGGTGCGTCCGCTGCTCTCGGCCCGTGAATTGGCAGATTTTCTTCACGTCCGCAAACTGCTCGAAACCGATGCCGTTCGCTTGGCTGCGCCCCGTATTTCGCTCTTCGATCTCAACCTGATCGCCCAACTGCTTGAAGAACTGCGCGCTGTTCATCCCAGCCCCAAATTCCGTGAGTATCGCGTCTTTAACAGCCTCGATCAGCGTTTTCACGAATCGCTCGTCTCGATGAGCGCCAATCCCTTTCTCCTGCAAACCTATCAGGCGCTCAATGTTCACCTGCATCTGGCGCGCTATCACGGCTCGCGTGAGACCGATTTCCGCTTCACCATGGCGGAGCATCAGGCCATCTACGAAGCGCTTCGTCTGCACGATGGCGAAGCGGCAGCCCAGGCGCTCATCGCCCACATTGACAACGCGTATCTGCGCTCGATTAACACGCGCTAGGGGATCACACCGACCATGCCCTCGATCACCATTCGCAGCTTTGAAACCCGCGACGCTCGCTTTCCCCTTCATGACGGCGCAGGCGCGGACGCCGTGCATTCGAACCCTGTTTACGCTTATGCCGTCACGCTGCTCCACACCGATTCGCCGCACACAGGTGTTGGGCTGGCGTTCACGCTCGGCGCAGGCAACGATCTGGTCTGCGAAACGATTCGCCTGCTGGCTGCGCCGCTCGTCGGGCGCGAGATCGAAGACCTCATGTCCGATTTTGGGCGCACCTTCCGCGCCTTCGCCGATCATCCCCAGTTGCGCTGGCTCGGCCCGCACAAGGGTGTCGTCCATCTGGCGCTCGCCTCGATTGTCAATGCCTGCTTCGATTTGTGGGCGAAATCACGCGGCGTGCCGCTCTGGAAGCTCCTGCTCGACCTCACGCCGGAGCAAATCGTCGCCACCCTCGATCTCAGCTATCTGGAAGAAGAACTCACGGCTGATGATGCGCTCACCATTCTGCGCGCTGCACAAACGACCCGCCCTAATCGCGAGTCCGTCCTTCGTGACGGCTATCCCGGCTACGATACCTCGGTGGGTTGGTTTCAATACAGCGACGACCAGATTCGCGCCAACACCCGCCGCGCCCTCGATAACGGTTTCAGCGCCATGAAACTCAAAGTCGGTTCGGACGACAGCACCCGCGATGTGCGTCGCGTCGGCATCGTCCGCGAAATCGCCGGAGATGACGCCACCCTCATGGTCGATTGCAACCAGCAGTGGACGCTGCCCAAAGCCCTGCGCGTCTGCCGCGAACTCATGCCCATGTCGCTCTACTGGATCGAGGAACCCACCCATCCCGATGACGTCATCGCCCACCAGACGCTCGCCAAAGCGATTGCGCCTGTCGCCATCGCCGCTGGCGAACACATCCCCAACCGCATCCTCTTCAAGAACTTTATGCAGGCAGGCGCGGCCCATTTCATTCAGGTCGATTGTGTCCGTGTCGGCGGCATCAGCGAATTTATCACCATCAGCCTGCTGGCGAAAAAATTCGGCCTGCCCGTCGTCCCCCACGTTGGCGATATGGGGCAGTTGCACCAGCACCTCGTCCTCTTTAACCACATCGCCCTCGCGCATGAGAAGGTCTTTCTCGAATATATCCCCCATCTGCGACCGTATTTTCGCCATCCCGCCCACGTCGAGTCCGGCCTCTATCGCACCCCGCAGGAACCCGGCTCCAGCGCCGACTTGCTCTAAATCCTGCTTTTCCTTTGCGCCTTTCCTTACCTCTTTGCGTCTTTGCGTTGAATCTTTCTCTTTCTCTTTCTCTTTCTCTTTCCCTTCTCTGTGTCCTCTGTGGTCTTTGCGGTCTCTGTGGTTAAACCTCTCTTTCCACATTTCGGGTTATCATCTCCGCATTAATCTTTTGAACTAAACTTTTCAGGGAGTCCCCTCAATGAAAATTACGGATGTCAAAGTTTTCCCCGTCTGGGTCGGCAGTCGCAATCAACTGCTCGTCAAAGTCGAAACCGATGGTGGCGTCTACGGTTGGGGCGAATCCGGCCTCTCCGGGCGCGAACTCGCCGTCATCGGCGCGGTCAACCACTATCGCGAATGGCTGATTGGGCGCGATCCCGCTCGCATCGGCGCACTCTGGCAGGAGATGTATCGCAGCCAGTATTTCGAAGGCGGGCGCGTCCTCGCTGCCGCTATTTCCGCCATTGACATTGCCCTCCACGACCTCAACGCCAAAGCGCTCGGCGTCCCGGTCTATCAGTTGCTCGGCGGCAAACAGCGCGATTCGATTCCCTGCTTTGCCACGACCGACGCATCCGATCAAGCTCGCCTGATCGAGAATGTCAAGCTGCTGGTCGCCTCCGGCTGGAACGTGATCCGCACGGGCGTGCCGTATCTCGGTCACGAAGGCCATCCCAACCTCTTCGAGCCGCGCGAATCGATTGGCATCGCTGCTCTCTGGCTCACCCGTGTCCGCGAAGCCGTCGGGCAAGGGCCTGTGCTGGGCGTCGATTACCACCATCGCCTCAGCGTCGCCGAAGCCGCTTCCTTCTGCCAGCGGATGCCCTCCGGTACGCTCGATTTCCTTGAAGAACCGATCCGCGACGAATCGCCCGAAGCCTACCAGTCGCTCCGTTCGATGGTCGATGTTCCCTTTGCTATCGGCGAGGAATTCGCCAGCAAATGGGCATTTCTGCCTTACCTTGAGCGCGGCATCACCCAGTTTGCCCGTATCGATGTCTGCAACGTGGGCGGCCTGACCGAAGCCATGAAAGTTGCAGCCGTCGCCGAAGCCCACTACATTGACCTCATGCCCCACAATCCGCTCGGCCCGGTCTGCACCGCCGCGACCATTCACCTCTCTGCCGCCGTGACCAATTTCGCCTGGCTCGAAGTTCGCATCTCGCCCACCGAGAATCTGAATTTCTACGACGACGACCTTTTTCCCGTTCAGCCGAAGCTGGACGGCGCGGTCTTCACCGTCGGCACTGCGCCCGGCCTCGGCGTCGAAGTCAACGAGGAACTCGCGCAAAAGCAGGCCTTCAAATTCTGGGAAGCCCCGCATCTGTACCGGCGTGACGGCTCGTACACCAACTGGTAACACGCGCAGCGCTCAGAATCGCGGGAGAATATCATGCTCGATTTTCCGATTGTGGACGCGCATCTGCATCTCTGGGATCCAGCGCTTTTGCGTTATCCCTGGCTCGACGGCGATCCGCTGCTCAACCAAGCCTATCTGCTGCCGCAGTACGCTGCCGCGACCGCAGCCAATCCGCCCGAAAAAATGGTCTTTGTCCAGTGTGAAGCGGATTTTGCCCAGTTCATGCAGGAAGCGGAATGGGTCAGCGCTATCACGGATCATGACAATCGCATCGCGGGCATTGTGGCCTGGGCAGCGCTCGAACAGGGTGATGCGGCTCGGCCTGCGCTGGAACGCCTCGCCGCCAACCCGCGCATCAAGGGCATTCGCCGCATCATCCAGTTTGAGCCAGACCCCGCTTTTTGCCTGCGCCCCGGCTTTGTTACAGGCGTGCAGGCGCTGGCGGATTATGGCTTGAGCTTCGACATCTGCATCGACCATACGCAGATGGAAAACACGATTGCGCTGGTGCGCCAGTGTCCCAACGTCCCTTTCATGCTCGACCACATTGCCAAGCCGGACATCAAAAATCATCTGCTGGAACCCTGGCGCTCGCATTTGAAGATGCTGGCAGGTTTTGAGAATGTCTCCTGCAAAATGTCGGGGCTGGTCGTCGAAGCGGACTGGCAGCGCTGGACACAGGCTGATTTGAAACCGTATATCGACTATGTGCTCGACTGTTTCGGTTTTGAACGGATCGTCTTTGGCGGCGATTGGCCGGTCGTGCTTCGCGCGGCGCAGTGGCAGCAGTGGCTCGAAACGCTGCTTTTGTCGCTTGATGGGGCGTCACAGGCCGAACTCAGGCAGCTTTTTCACGACAACGCCATTGCTTTCTATCGTTTGACCTGATTGCCGAAGTATCGGGTTGCATTGAGCACAGGAGTGAATCAAATGGACTGGTCAAATCGTGTTGCGATTGTCACAGGCGGCGCATCCGGCATTGGTCAGGCGACCGTCGAGGAATTTGCCCGTTCCGGCGCTCGTGTCGCCATCTTCGATATTCAGACGGAACGCAGTCAGCAGGTGCGTGATCGGCTGACTACCGCAGGCGCTCAGGTCGAAGCCTATACCGTCGATGTCGCTGATGCCGAAGCCTGCACAGCGGCGGCGCAAGCCGTTTTCGAGCGCTGGGGACGGCTCGATTTTCTCATCAACAACGCCATCAGCTTCATTTCCAAAGGTCTTGATGTGACGACCGCCGATTGGGAACACTGTCTCGGCGTCAACGTGCGCGGCTTCGCCAACATGGTGCAGGCGTGCTACCCCTTCATGAAGCAGGTGCAGGGCAGCGCCATCGTCAATATCGCCAGTATCTCCGCCCATATCGCCCAGCCGAACCGCTGGACGTATAACGCCACCAAAGGCGCGATTGTCAGCCTGACCAAATGTCAGGCGCTCGACCTTGCCGTCGATGGCATTCGTGTCAACGCCGTTAGTCCCGGCTGGACGTGGACGCCGGAAGTCGCCAAAGCCGCCAGCGGCGACCGCGCCAAATGGGAACCTGTCTGGGGACGCTATGCCATGCTCCGCCGTCTGGCTGAGCCGCGCGAAATTGCTCGCCCCATTCTCTTTCTGTGCAGCGACGATGCCAGCTTCATCACCGGAACCGAATTGATGGTCGATGGCGGTTACATGGGCTTGGGCAGCGAAGGTTTAGGCGACACCTCCTCATTCGCTGGCTCGAAATAAACCATTAATCCATGATGTAGGCGCTTTTGTCTTCTCCACGCTCTCCGCTTGCGTGGGAGAGGAGTCGGGGAGAGGGGTTGTCTGTAGGGGTAGACCTGCGTAGGCTTGTCCGATAATTTGCCAGCCCAATCCGATTATTAGACGGCGGGCATCCGTAGGGGCGAGGCACGCCTCGCCCGTTTTCCCCTCCTTGAATTCGGGGAGGGGTGGCTGACCCGCTTTTGGTCAGCCGGGGTGGGGTCAAGCGCGTAGTTTTCGGACAAGCCTCCACGTGTGCGCCCCTGCTTTTCTCCCCTTCTCCATGAGGGAGAAGGGGTTGGGGGATGAGGGTCTCTAGCGCTCCACCGCACCCAAAGCCAGCAGCGTCGTCTTTTGTCCCTCGCTCAACCCGGCGATCCCCGTGATGTTCATGCGCTCATACGGGCGGTCTCGGCGCAGGGTTTGCAGATAGTCGCCGCTGCGTAAATCCCACAGCACAATCGTACCGTCGTCGCCGCAGCTTGCCAGCGTCGTCGCATCGGGGCTGCGCCGTAGTGCCTGAACGGTTCCCTGATGCGCTTCGCGGATGCGCAGACGCTCGCCTGTCTGCGCATCCCACCAGCGGATCGTCCCATCGCCGCCGCCGCTGATCACCTGTTCGCTGTTCGCACCCCAGCCGACCGCCGTAACGCTCCCCTCATGTCCGCTGAGGTTATGCAGCCATTCACCACGAACGACATCCCAGACGAACAATTCACCGCCCTCTGGACTGCCGGATCCTGAAGCCAGGCGCGTGCCATCGGGACTCCAGGCGAGACTCTTCGCCATGCTGTGCTGCCCAATCAACTGCTGTTCGAGCACGTTCTCAGCGACGTTCCAGATGTAGATAATCCCGTCGTGACCGCCTCCGGCGAGATGCCTGCCATCCGGACTCCAGGCGATGTGCGGAAACCAGATTGCCAGCTCCTGCCCGATCCAGCGTTCTTCGCCCGTCGCCACGTCCCAGATGACAACCCCCCAATCCGGGCTGCCGCTGGCGAGGCGCTGCCCATCGGGATTCCAGGCCACGCCGTAGGAATAATTCCCGCTCAATTCGGGAGGCCGCAGCCGCCGGAAATCAGTGCCCGCCGTCAAATCCCACAGGCGGACGTCGTGTTCGGTCTCGGTGCTGGCGATCCAGCGACCATTGGGACTCCAGCCGACGCTGACGACGATCCCCAGATGTTCCTGAAGCGACTGAAACGGCTGCCGTGTCTTCACATCCCAGAAGGTCACCCGCCGATCCGAGCTGCCGCTGATCAACTGGGCGCTGTCTGGACTCCAGTCCGCGTCGTAGATCGAGGTGGCATAGCCCTGAATGATAGAGACACACTGTTCGCTCACCATATCCCACACCCGCAGCGTCGCGTCGCGGCTGACGCTCAGCAGAGTGCGGCTGTCCGGGGTGAAAGCCAGTTGGTAAACGTCTTCGCTGTGCCCTTGCAGCGTCGCCCGGTATTGCGCCTGTTCAACATCCCAGAGCAGAATAATCTCGCCATAGCCGCTCGTGGCAATCGTGCGACCATCGGGACTCCAAACCACCCGCCCCACGCGATCCGGGTGTCCGGTGAGTGTGTGCAGCAGCCGTCCCTCTGGCATCTCCCATAGCCGAACGGTCGCATCCCAGCTTGCACTGGCAAGGATTTGTCCATCCGGCGACAGAGACAGCCCATCGACATAGCCCTTCGGCGCATGTTCCATCCGAGTAATCACGGTAGGTTCGGGAAGATTCATCGCCCACACGCGAATAATCCCCTCCACGTCGCCGCTAATCAGGTTTCCCTCGTGAGTCCAGATCACAATTGGCACCGGACTCGGATGTGGCAGCGTCTGAAGCAGCGCGCCGCTGGCGACATCCCAAATCTGCACCAGCGAGTCGTTGCCCGAACTGGCGAGGATCCGTCCGTCTACGGAGAAAGCCACGCTGTTGGCAAAGCTGGTGTGCCGTCCTGACCAGAGCAGTTGTCCGCTGGGAACTTCCCACAGCTTGACCATGCCGTCCCAACTGCTGCTGGCGAGCAGGAGTCCATCCGGGCTGAAGCGAAGCCCCCAGATCATATCTGCGTGACCGCGCCACGCCTGAAGTAGCTGACGCCCCCCGGCCTCCCAGATGCGAATTTCCCCGCGTCGGCTGGCTGCTGCCCAGTAGTCCCCCTGCGGGCTGACGGCGACGCAGCCCATCGCGTCAAAGGTCTCCGTGAATACGCAGTCCTGAATCGTCGCGTTGTTCAGAGAAGTATCCTGCATATCCACGCCTTGCAGATACGCGCCGCGAATCGCCAGCGCTGATAAATCCAGCCCGCGCAGATGCCCGCGCAGCAGCCGCAGCAGCACCAGCAGATTCGCCGCGCCGTAGCCCTGGCGGCTGTCGCTTTGACTGCGCAGCCGTGTCAGCCGCGCTTCCAGCAGGGCTTCCAGCTCGGCCTGCTGTGATGTACTGCTCCGCAGCGCCCCCAGGATCGGTACAACGATCAGCCGTTCCTGTGTCTGCCGCACGTACTCGCGCGACTGAGCCAGTTCCAGCCCATGTTCGACCAGCCGCACGAAACGCCCGCGCTCGATTTCTTCACTCGCTTCGGCGATCAGCCGCGCCGTTACATATTCCAGCACCACCGATTGCAGCGTAAAACTCGCGCGCACTTGCCCCCGCTCGATCAGTGAGCGGCGGCTCAGCGCATCAATCGCTTCCAGCAGCCGCGCCCGTGACGTAGGGGTCATCAGCACCGACATCAGCACGTCCAGCGTCGCCGGTTCGCGCACAATTGCCAGCCAGAACACGATGCTTTGCTCCAGCGGTGATAGCCGGATGAACTGTTGGTTCAGCAGGTCGCGCACGCCGCCGAAAATCGCCTCGCCTTGCTCCAGAAACGGCGCGATTTCGCCATCGAACAGGTCAACCAGCGTCTGCGCGACGATTTTCAGCGCCAGCGGATTCCCCGTGTACATCTCGATCAACTGCGCCCGTTCCGCGTCGTTGCCCGCGACATCTTTTTCCGACAGCAGTTGCCCGCACGAGTGCGCGTCCAGCGGAGTTAAACGCAGCGTCCGCACCGGCGCGTGACTGCCCTCCAGCGGCGCGAGATCGACAGCTTTCTCGCGGCTTGTCAGCAGCAGACAGCTTTGATGCTTCGTCTCCGCGATTTGTCGCAGCATCCGCCCGTAGCCCTCATAGCCCGCCCGCATCTGCCCGACGTTTTCGCCTTCTTCCAGCAGCGCTTCCAGGTTGTCCAGCACCAGCAGCACCCGCTGATCGCGCAGCCGTTCCAGCAGCAGACTCAGGCGTTGTTCGAGATTTTCGGGGTGCTGCGCCAGCGACTCCGGTTCCAGTGTTTGCAGCGTGTCATCAATCAGCACGTCGCACGCTGGCGCGTCGCGCAGGGATCGCCAGATCACCACCTCGAAGTCTTCTGCGACCTGATGCATCTGGTTGACCGCCAGCGTCGATTTGCCGATGCCGCCAAACCCCACCAGATTCACGACCCGGCAGCGTTCCGCGATCATCCACTCGCTCAGCAGCCGTTGTTCCGCTTCCCGCCCATAAAAGCTGGGGACGCTCAGCGCGTCGCCCCAGTCCAGCCGCGTCGTCCGCGTCGCGAATTCGTTCGTGACCGCTTTCACTTTGGCGGAGGTCGGCTCCCCCAGCAGCGACCCCAGCCATCCCTCGTCCAGCAGCACCTTCTGGTGCGCCGCCTGCCACAGAAAACGCACTTCTTCAGCTTCGCGCCCCTCTGGGAACGCTCCCGCTTGCAGCGCCAAAACGATCAGTTGTTTCAGATGTTCGACTTTGGGGTACTTGTTGCCGGCTTCCCAGTCCACCACCGAGCGTCGTGAGACGCCCAGAGTGTCTGCCAGCCCTGCTTGCGTGAATCCAATCGCGCTGCGCAGGCTCAACATGATTTGTCCGAAGGGGTAATCCCGATCACGATACGAGGTCTGCTTCATAAACTTTCTTTCCCCGTCGATTGCCAGTCGCGTGATGAGAACTGATGCGAGCCAGGTTGCGAAGCAATGTCGGCTGACTCGACCCAATCCGCCGATTATACTGCTGAATATCACAGCTTGCAGCATGGATTGCTATTCAGTTTATCGGAGAGCAAGCACATGTCCAAAGAAAATCCCCCGCCTGACCCCGCTTCGCTCGATCCGCGTGAACGCCGCCGCCTGCGCGCCTGGGATTTGTATCAGCAGGGCTGGTCACAGCGCCGCATCGCCGCCGAACTCGGCGTCACGCAGGGAGCCGTCCACCAGTGGCTAAGCCGCGCCCGTGCTGGCGGAACGGCTGCTCTGCGCCGTCGAACCGCGCCCGGCCCCGCCGCCGCCCTGACCGACGCGCAGTTCGCTCAAATTCCGGCGCTGCTGGCGCGCGGAGCCGAAGCCTTCGGTTTTCAGGGGGATTACTGGACAACCCGCCGCGCTGCCGCCGCGCTTGAACAGGTCTTTGGCGTGGCCTACCACCCGTCCCACGTCAGCCGCCTGCTGCGCCAATACGCCCCCGGCTGGCGTGACCGTTTCCCCAAACGCTGAAGCGCCGCGTAGCCGTCACACCGTCACACCGTCACGCCGTCGTCATGATTTTGTCACGCCTCGTTTCTATACTGAGCGTTATAGACAATGGTTAGAAAGGCTCCCTGCATCATGTCCAAAAAAGCGCTCGTGACCCTTGCTCTGCTCCTTACCCTCATCAGCACAGGGTCGCCGCTGCTTGCTCAGGGACGGCGCGGTCAGGTTTTGTTCCAGCATGAGGTGAATTCCCCGCGTGATCCGTCCAGCGGCATTATTGCGCCTCGCGACGCTGCCAGCGGACTGGCGACCAGTATTGTTTCTCCACACGACCTCAGTTCCGGGCAAGCCTCCGGCTGAGCAGCATCGGGGCAAGTTCAAAGTTCCTCTCCCTTGAGGGAGAGGGATTTAGGGTGAGGGCTTTTTAAACACCCTTATGGCGTGCCCTTGTTGTTAAGGGAAAATCCCTTTCAGAATTGTATTCCTTGTCCAACCCGATTATCAGACGACCGGCGTCTGTAGGGGCGAGGCACGCCTCGCCCATGTTTCCGACTCTCGGCACTCGTAGGGGCACAGCGCTGCTGTGCCCATGTTTCCGACTCTCGGCACTCGTAGGGGCACAGCGCTGCTGTGCCCGGTTTCCTTGCCTCGCATCGCATACGTTTAGCGCTGACCCATCTTCATCCTCAGCGTTATCCGTTATAATCAAATTGCTTATAAACCGTTCATCGAGAAGCAGCCTTGCCTGATTTCACCGCGTTCGTGGATCGTCTTTCCCGCCTTGAGACCGCGCCCGATGCCTGTAACCAGTATGGCGCTGGCGATAACCCTTATAACGCGCTTCGGCGTGCCAATCTGCTCCGCTATTTCGACGATTTGGTCGCCCGCCGCACGAAGATCGTTTTGATTGCGGAAGCGCCCGGTTATCGGGGGATGCGCATCACCGGGCTGCCGATGGTCAGCCGTCGCCTTCTGCGTGAGGGCATCCCCGCGCTCGATATGCTCGGTACGGCGCATGGCTATCAGGATGTTCCCGAACCCGGTTTCGAGGCTATTCAGAGCGAACAGACTTCGACCATTCTCTGGACAACCCTGCCTGAATTTGGCATCGTGCCGCTCGTCTGGAGCGCCTTTCCCTTTCACCCGCACCAGTTGGGCAAACCGCTCAGCAACCGTAAACCTCGTGCCCCTGAAGTCAAACTCGGCGAACCTTTCGTTCGTGAGTTGATCGACATTTTCGCGCCGAAACAGGTCATCGCCGTTGGCAACGTCGGTTATGGCTTGCTCACCGCGATGAACATCCCCTGCATCAAAATTCGCCATCCGGCGCAGGGTGGCAAAAACGATTTTGTCGCTGGACTGCGCGCTGCCATTCAATAACGACTTCCCCCCCTTTTTCGCGTAATCCGCTCTCCGACCGTGTTTCTGTCCCTGACCGCCTGTTCAAGCGCCAGTTTCCGACCCAGTTCTGACCCCTTGTAACATCCCTGTGAAATTCTGGACGACTCTAAAATATAATGAACGAAGATCAGAGTCATTCCGAAAAGTGGGTGTGTTTCATGACGACAGAAACCCCGATTGGTCGCTACACGCTCGGTCAGCGTATCGGTTCCGGCGGCATGGGTGACGTTTACCGGGGACTCGATACCCAGACCCAGACCGCCGTCGCGATTAAAATCCTGAAATCTGAACTCGCCACTCAGGAGATGGTGCAGCGCTTCATACGGGAAGGCGAAGCCTTGCGCCAGCTCAATCACCCGAATATCGTCAAGCTCCTCGACGCCATTCACGAGGACGGACGCTATTTTCTGGTCATGGAACTGGTCGAAGGCGGCTCGCTCGACGACCTGCTCATGCAAACCCCCCGCCTGCCCATCACGAAAGTGCTCAACATCGCCCTCGACCTCGCCGACGCGCTGACGCGCGCCCACCGCCTCAATATCATTCATCGCGACATTAAACCCGCCAACGTCCTGCTGGCGAACGACGGAATGCTCCGCCTGACCGATTTTGGCATCGCCCGCGTCGTCGATTCGAACATCACCGAAACCGGCAGTCTGCTGGGGACGATTGCCTATATCGCCCCGGAGATTTTTCAGGGGAAACTCGCCGATGCCCGCTCCGACATCTGGTCGATGGGTCTCATGCTTTTCGAGATGATGGCGGGCGAACATCCCTTTCTTTCCGATTCAGGTGTGGGCGGCAGCATCCAGGCCATTCTCACCCAATCGCTGCCCGATTTGGAGTCCCTCCGCCCGGATGCTCCCACCGCCCTCATCGACGTCATCAACCGCATGGTGCTCAAAGACCCCGATGAACGTATCCCGCGAATGCGCCTGGTTGGCGCAGAACTGGAAGCGATTCTCGCCCGCGAAACAGCAGTCAGCACGCCCGAAACCCGCGCTACGGAATTCATCATTAGGCTGGAGGTGGATCGCCGTTTTGAAACGCCCCCGGCAGCGGCAGTCGAGGTCTTGCGCCACAATCTCCCCGTGCAAATCACGCCCTTCGTCGCCCGTGAAGCGGAACTCGATGAGTTGGGCAAGCTCCTGCGCGAACATTCCGTGCGCCTGCTGACCATCGTCGGGCCGGGCGGCATGGGCAAGACGCGCCTCTCGCTGGAAGTCGCAGCTAAATTTCTTCAGCACAGCGCAGCCGAGCGCCTCTTCGAGCACGGCATCTTTTTCATCGACCTCGCGCCTGTGACTTCTGCCGAGAATATTATCGGCGCGACTGCCGAAGCGGTGGGCTGCATCTTTCAGCAGGATGGGCGCGATCCTGCCCGGCAGTTGTTCGATCATCTGCGTGAGAAAAACATGCTGCTGATTTTCGACAACTTCGAACACCTGATGGCTGGGCGTGCCTTCGTACAGGAGGTGCTTCAGACCGTGCCTTCGGTGAAAATACTCGTCACCTCGCGCGAAAAGCTCAACCTGAATGCCGAAACGGTCTTTATTCTCAGCGGCATGTCCTTTCCCAATTGGGAAACCCCTGCTGACGCGCTCGAATACGGCGCGGTCAAGTTGTTTCTTCAAAGCGCGCATCGTGTGCGCCGCGATTTTGAACTGGATGCCGATTCCCTGACTTATGTTGCCCGTATCTGCCGCATGGTGCAGGGGACGCCGCTCGGTATTCTGCTGGCGGCCTCGTGGCTGGAAGTGCTGACGCCGCGCGAAATTTCAGAGGAAATCAGCAGCAGCCTCGATTTTCTCGAAACCGAAATGCACGACCTTCCCGAACGCCAGCGCAGTCTGCGCGCCGTCTTCGAATATTCGTGGAGTCTGCTTACCGAGCAGGAGCGGATGCTTTTCGCCCGCTTCTCGCGCTTTCATGGCGGCTTCACCCGCGATGCGGCTCTGCAAATCACCGGCACCAATCTGCGCGCGTTGACCACGCTGGTCAACAAGTCGCTGCTGCGGCGTGATACCGTCTCAGGGCGCTACGAAGTTCACGAACTGCTGCGCCAGTACGCCGAAGAAAAACTGGAACAGTCGGCAGATCGGGACGGTGCTGCCTCTGCCTACAGTCACTACTATCTTGATTTGCTGGTTCAACTGACGCCCAGGCTCAAAGGCTTCGGTCAGTTGGATGCGCTCAACCAGATCGACGGCGATTTTGAAAATATCCGCGCCGCCTGGGATTGGGCAGTCCAGCAGCGCAGCGCGGATACCATCGGCGCGGCGCTTGAAGGGCTGTATCTCTACCTGACCTTCCGCAACCGCTGGATGGATGGTGAGCAGATGTTCGGCGCGGCGCGCCAGGTTTGGTCGTCATCCGGCGATCAGCCGTCGCTGCTGGCAGGCAGGCTGCTCGTCAGGTTTCCGCAGGGCAGGCCGCTCGAACAGTACCGTCTTGGCTTGGCGATTGCGCAGCAGCACGCCGATGCTTTCGAAGTCGCCTTCTGCCAGCGCTTGATCGGTCACTGGCTTTCACATACCGAATTTGACCAGGATGCAGGCGTCCCGCTCATGGAAGCCAGCCTGCGCGGCTATCAGGCGCTGGGCAATAAATTTTACGCCGCGCAGGTGCTCGACGACCTCGGCTGGAGCCACATGCTCATGACGGATCTCATGACTCAGGAAAACGTCGTCCAGCAGAGCCTTGATCTGCGCCGTGAGCTTGGCGATAAAATTGGCATCTCGAATTCGCTGCGCAATATGGGTGGCTCCAGAGGCGGCTATTTCGATGATACCAACCTGGCCTTCACCTACTGGGAGGAAGCCAAAGCCATTGCCTATGAAATGAATGATCGTTTATTGATCGCCTGGAACGCGACCTTGCAGGCCGCCAATTTGCTTTTCAAAGGCGAGTTCGAGCGCGCCGAAGCGCTGATTGCGGAGGGCTTTCCTCACGCAGCCCACCTCAACCACCCGGTCGTGAAAGGGCTTCTTATTCTGGAACGAGCCGCCATCGCCGGGCTGCGCGACGAAAATTATGCCTTGATGTGGCGGCTGGTCGATGAAGGCTTTCCACCGGGCGCGCCGCTCGATCTTCAGGTGAATATGGTGGCCTTCTCGATGGTTATCTTCGCCTGCGGCACGCATGACTTGTCCGTGCTGCCGCCGTTTGTCAACACGTTTCTGAAGCTGACGCCGCTGTATCGGCTGGAATTTACGCTCCCTATGTTTACGCCTTGCTACGTCCTGTATTTGACTGACCAGGGAGCGTTTGAGCACGCGGCGGAACTCCATCATCTCTACGCCAACTTTAATCCCATCTTTATGGGTCGCCCGTTTGCGATGGGCTGGACACGAAACTGGAAGGTGCTGAAGCAGTTAGGCGCTCGCATTGAAGGCGAACTTGGCTCTGCCGCGTATCAGGCAGCGCAGGAGCGCAGCAAACAGCTTGATGTAAATCAGGTTGGGCAGGAAGTCCTTGATTTTCTGGACGACTTTACGCGCTAAGTACAACCAAACAAAAGACGCAGGATGTTTTCGTAGGGGCGCATGGCTGTGCGCCCCTGCATGTCGCCCCCTCCTTGAAATCGGCGAGGAGGCGACAGTAAATTTTATATGGCGCATCTGTGGGGGCGAGGCACGCCTCGCCCGTTCTTACCCATCACGGCTATTTTGGGTTGTACTGATAGATGACCTAAATCGATACGGCCTAATCTGTAGGGGTAGACCTGTGTGTCTGCCCTGGTTCTTGTAGGGGCGCAGCGTGCTGCGCCCTGTTTCCAAGCCACCAAAATCAGGCAGTGTCTATATCGGTTATCTATGAGTAGACGACCAAGCGAAATGCGGTGGCGTTTTGTAGGGGCGACCTGCCAGGGCGCCCGGTACTTGTAGGCAGACATGGCGCTGCGCCCTTGACGGTTTCTCCTCGCTAACGAAGCGAAGCGACGTGGAGAGGGGGCAGGGGGGCATTTTGTGCAAACTGCCAATTCTGAAATACGCCCATGCCTCGCCCAATAACCACAGGTTTGTTTTTGTAGGGGCGACCTGCCAGGTCGCCCCTACCTATCGCACTTCTAGAGTCATACTTAGAATTTATCACCTGATTTTCGGGCAGCGTGTCAGGATGTGGCGTCTTGTGCCAGCCGATGTGCCGCGTTCGGTCGCTATCCAGCGCTTGAGCTTGTCCATTCGCTGTCGATCCGGCATATATTGGCAGTGGAAGCGCCCATTTCTGACCCATCGCAGACCATTCCAGTCCAGCCTTTTTACGTCACGGTACAATCACCGCTTTAATCTGAAAAGGAGCATTTTTTCCATGACCAAAATTACCTTTATCGGCGCGGGAAGTTCCGTTTTTACCCGTAATCTCACCCGTGACGTCCTCACGTTTCCCCTCACCACCGACGCCACCCTTTGCCTCATGGACATCGACCCCGAACGTCTGGAGTTCGCCCGCCGTGCCGTCCAGCAAACCGTCGATCGCGGTCACTACCCCGCCAAAGTCGTCGCCACCCTCTCTCGCCAGCAGGCCCTTGAGGGAGCGGACATCGTCATCATCACCGTCAACGCGCAATCCGTCGATATTTTCCGCTCCGATACCGAAATCCCCATGCAGTTTGGCATCGACATCAACATCGGCGACACACGCGGCCCCAGCGGTATTTTCCGCTACATGCGCAGCGCCCCCGTCCTCATCGACATTGTCAAGGATATGGAGCGTATCTGCCCGAACGCCCGCCTGCTCAACTACACCAACCCGATGGCGATGGTCTGCCGCACGCTTCAGCGCGAAACCAATGTCGAAATGGTCGGGCTGTGTCACAGCGTCCAGGGGACGGCGGAAATGCTCGCTCGCTGGATCGACAAGCCCATGTCCGAGATCACCTACACCTGTGCCGGGATCAATCACATGGCCTGGTATCTGAAGTATGAGTGGAAGGGCGAGGATGCTTACCCGCTCATTCGGCAGGCGATTACCGAGCGACCGGATGTCTACAACGAGGAAATCGTCCGCAATGAGATGTTCCTTAACCTCGATTACTACGTCACCGAATCGAGCGGACACAACTCGGAATACAATTGGTGGTTCCGCAAACGCCCCGAACTCATCGAGCAGTACTGCACGCACGGGACGGGCTGGAATCCGGGGGTTCACGCTTATCTGGTGGATCGAGCACTCGGCGAGCGCGACCACTGGCGCGAGAATACGCAGGCATGGCTCGACTCGCCGGAGCCGATCAAGCTCGAACGCGGCACGGAATTTGCGGCCTATATCATCAACGCGCTGCTGGGCGGAGAACCCTTTGAGTTCTACGGCAATGTCCCCAACACCAGCCTGATCACCAATCTCCCACAAAACGCCTGCGTCGAAGTCCCGGTCTGGGCGAGCCAGAAGGGCTTTAGTCCGGTGCATGTCGGTGCGCTTCCGCCGCAGGTCGCCATTCTCGATTACGTCAGTTCGTCGGTCGAGGAAATGGCGGTCGAAGGCTGCCTGACCGGCAATCCGCGCCTGATCTTTCAGGCCATCGCCAACGATCCGCTCACGGCTGCCGTCTGCTCACTGGCGGAAATCAAGCAGATGGTCAACCTGATGTTCGAGCAGAATAAGGCATATCTGCCGCAGTTCGCGAATTTCCACGTCGATTAGCGGCTGCCACATGATTGGCGGATGACGAGATGGGTGGGCGTCTGGATCAGAAGCGGGACTTCATCCTCGTTCTCGATTCGTTTGACCACCCGTTCCGCCGCCAGTTCGCCCATCAACTGCTTGTGAACGTGAACCGTCGTCAGTGAGGGGGCGGTGAAGGCCGAGTCGGCGATATTGTCAAACCCGGTGATGGCGACGTCATCCGGCACACGGAAATTATGCTGGTGCAGCCATTGCAGCGCGCCAATGGCAATCCGATCTGACGCGCAGACGATGGCGTCTGGTGGTTCGTCGAGTTCCATTAAGTGCTGCGCGCCCACATGCCCCAGGTCGGGCGTCCAGCCGTCGATCCCAAACGGAACTATAACCATGAGCGCGCTGTCGTTAACCAGGCCGTGCGCTTTCACGCCATCCATAAATCCTTGCTGTCGGAAGTCGAACTTTCCCGTGATGAATCCCAGGCGGCGATGCCCCAGGTTCACCAGATGATCGACCATCTTGCGGATGCCATTGTAGCCATCGAACGTGATCGCATCATGCTCGCTCGTCAGCGATTCGACAATCCCGACCAGGGCGCGCACATTTGCCTTCAAGTAGTCGATACTTTCGGTTGCCAGCGGCGGGCCAACAATAATAATTCCGCTGACCGCCGTCGAGCGCAGCAGATCGCGTGCCTGTGCGGTTGTCAGTACCTGCGCGCCTGTATTGATGTAGGCGATTCGGTAGCCCAATTCCTGCAATTTATGATCTGTCCCTTCTAGCACCGCGTTGAAAAACGGATCGCTGTATTTGGCTTTTTTGGATTCCAGCACGATCCCGATTTCCCGGCGCTGCGGATCAAGCATAGGGCGAGCAGGGGACGCTCCGCCGTGCTGCCGCCGCACCCGCCCATCGAGCGAAAGCTCCTGGAGATCGCGTCGGACGGTCATTTCGGAAACCCTGAACAACGTGGCAAGCTCACGCGTGCCCAGCATCTGCTGCCCGTTCGATTGTTCAATGAGTTGAATAATTTTTCGCTGCCGTTCTGCTTTGTTCATGTGATAAATATGTTCGAATGAACATCCTTTTGTTTGTTTGCTACATTCAATAACTTGACAATCACACATAATGATGCTTAAATCAAGATGAGTAAAGTATGAGTTTTATTTTACAACGAGTTTCTTGACGATATATCTGGTTTGCCGTGTCCTAATGAATAGTACACTGTATTCATCGCCCTCGTTTGCGTTTCGGCGGCTCGTGATCACGAGTTTGTCGCTCAACCCATCTTGTTGTCGCTCAATTGATCCTGCAATTCCATCCAGAAATAGCAAAGCGGGGGATATACTAGCTCGTATTTGATTGCATGAATCCGATAATTTTTGATACGCAGTACGATTTTATCGTCTACGGCAAGAAAACTATTATTTGGAAACTAAAGGGGAAATCTACGCATGACCCAGGCAGAAGAAAATTTAACACCCCCTATCCTTGACATCAAAAATCTTAAAACTTATTTCTTTACCGAACGCAGCACCGTTCGCTCTGTCGATGGTGTGAGTTTAACTCTGCCGCGCAAAAGTACGCTGGGGTTGGTCGGCGAAAGCGGCTGCGGCAAAAGCGTGACTGCCATGTCGGTCATGCGCCTGATTCAATCTCCCCCCGGCAAAATCGTCGAAGGGGAGATTAATCTCTACAGCCAGAAGACTGGCGAAATCACCGACATCGCCAAGCTCGACCCGCGCGGCGCGGAGATGCGTAATATTCGCGGCGGCGAGATTGCCATCATCTTTCAGGAACCGATGATGTCGCTCAATCCCCTTTATACGGTGGGGAATCAAATCGCTGAAGCCGTCGAAATCCACCAGAAGGTCAATCACAAAGAAGCGCTGGATCGCGCGCTGGAAATGCTGACCAAAGTTCAGATCAGCGCGCCCAAGCAGCGCCTCAACGAATATCCGCACCAGATGAGCGGCGGGATGCGTCAGCGCGTCATGATCGCCCTCGCGCTCTCGTGTAACCCGTCGATTCTGATTGCCGACGAGCCGACAACGGCCCTCGATGTCACCGTTCAGTCGCAGATTCTCGACCTGATGAACGAACTTCAGGCCGATTTTGGCGCGTCGATCATTTTGATTACGCATAACCTCGGTGTGGTTTCGCAAATGGCGGATCATGTTGCCGTCATGTATCTCGGCAAAATTGTCGAATATGCTGAAACCCGCGCGCTCTTTCACGACGCACTGCATCCCTATACGGTTGGCCTCCTGAATTCCGTCCCGGTGCTAGGGCGGAAGGAAAAGAAAAATCTGGTGCCCATCAAAGGCATTGTCCCCATGCCGACCGACGTCATTCCTGGCTGCGCATTTGCGCCGCGCTGTCCACACGCCATGAAAATCTGTCACGAGCAAAAACCTCCGCTGCGCGAAGTGCATCCGGGGCATCAGGCGGCGTGTTGGCTGTACGAAGGAGCCTAGCGCATCGAATTCCGTGTGGGCGCGGTTAGACTCGCGCGCATTCAATCAGGAGGGGCAGGTATAAGCAAAATCAAACAAAGTTGTATACCAAAGGGTATCCGCAGGCTGTGTCCAACCTTTTTCGCTTTTAGCGGACGACAGCCGCTTTTGTGGATGCGCAAAAACAGTAGTTATTTGAATAGTTAGGGAGGAATCACGAATGCAATTCACGAAACGCTGGCGTTCCATCACCTTACTCGCGTGTGTGACGGTGATGCTCAGTCTCTTGACGCTGACGCCAATCATGGCGCAGGCCTCGGTCGTCCCCCCCATCCCATATCCTGATCCGAATAATCTCGGCTTAGGTGGCGGCGAAGTCAACCGTCTGCCGATTGATCAGATTGTTACCTACAAATCTCTGTCTGAGTATCATCAGGCTCCGATGCTCGACAAATTCGTCGCCGATGGCACACTGCCGCCGGTTGAGGAACGTCTGCCGAAAGAACCTGCGGTCATGCTGACTTCGGGAATGCCGGATGGTATCGGCGTCTATGGCGACCTCTGGCGCGGCTTCTCCGCTTGCCCGACTGCTGGCTATAACGATATGGCCGGGACGACGATGGGCTGGTTCGGAATCGAATCCTACACCTCGCGCTATGGTGCGCTGGTCAAGACAGGCCCGCTCTTCCGCGCGACGCAGGACATCGATCCGATGCCGGAAATCGCCAAGAGCTGGGAATGGTCAGACGATGGTATGCAGTTGACCATGCACCTGATCGAAGGTGCGAAGTGGTCAGACGGTGTGCCTTTCACCTCCGAAGACGTCATGTTCGTCTGGGAAGGCTACATCCTGGATGATAACGTGGCTGCGCCTCGCCACCAGGATGCCTGGTCATGGGACGGCAAACCTGCCACGCTGGAAGCAGTGGATGACTACACCATCCGCTTCACCTTCCCGGTTTCCAAGCCCTACGATGCCTTCTATCTGATGAACGAAGACAACTTCCACGTGATGCCTGCCCACATTCTCAAGCAGTTGCACCCGAAGTGGAGCACCGCCGACCCGAAGCCGACCTACACAGACTTCGCCAACGCACTTGCGCCGGATCATCTGCCGCTGGTGACGATGGGCCCCTGGGTTATCACCGAATACAAGACCGACGAACTGATGATCATGCGCCGCAACCCCTACTACTGGAAAGTTGACGAAGCCGGAAATCAACTGCCGTACTTCGACGAAATTCAGTATCGCAAAGGCCCAAGCGGTATCGGTCGTGACCTCTGCACCATCGCGGGCGACTGCGACCACATGAACCTGGAAAACCCCAGCACATTCGTCCAGGCCATGACTGCCGCTCAGGAACCCACGTCAACCTTCGACGTCAGTTGGGGGCCGGAAACGCTCGGCTACTACATTCAGTTCAACTATTCGCTCAGCGTAGGTTTGCAAGGCGATAGAGATGTGGCGTTGCGCACGTTGTTCCGCGACCTGCGCTTCCGCCAGGCACTCAGCTATGCGACCGACCGCGATGGTATTGCCCAGTCGATTATGAAGGGGCCGTTCCTGCGTGGTTGGGCAGGTGGTCTCTATCCGGGTGCGCCCGACTTCAACAAGGATTCGGTCGTCTACTACCCGTATGACGTAGCCTCCGCCAATGCACTCCTGGACGAAATCGGTCTGAAGGATACCAACGGCGACGGCGTTCGCGAATGGACGTCCGGTTCGCAGGCAGGCCAGCCCGTCGTAATCCAACTGCTGGCGTCGCAGGACGCTGCGGAAACGCAGAGTGTTGCTGAAGCGCTGGTCAACCAGTGGGGTGCGGTCGGCATCAAGATCAACGAGAAGATCGTTGACAGCCAGACCCACACTGACATTGACAACTCCAGCACCTGGGATATGTCGGTGACGCGCGGTGGTCAGGAATTCGCGCTGCCCTTCGTCAATCCGACGGCGCTCGCTCCTTACACCAAGAACTTCAACTGGAACCGTGAAGGCGATACCCCGCGCGAGTTGATGGACTTCGAAAATCAACTGGTGGACATCGTCACTCAGTACCGCTCGACCTTTGACTCCGATGGTCGTAAGGCGCTGATGGAGCAGTACAACCATATCTTCACCGAAAACGTCTACGACCTGGGCGTTTTCGTCGGGCGCTACGGCCTCGGTACAGCCAAGCGTGTCAAGAACATCCCTGCGGGGACGCCGGTCTTCATGTACACCTGGGTCGAAGATGCTATCCTGCTGGATACGCTCTGGACACCTGTGGATCAGCAGTTGCCGGAAAACCGCCCAGGCACCATTCCGGTCTACACCGATATGTCGTCATAGTCTTTAAGTAGGTGAATGGGCTGGCAGCAAACGCTGTCAGCCCATTCTGGTAAAGCCGGACGAGATTGATCGTTTTACTCACCTCGAAAGGTTCAATTTGAGCGGGAATTTAGAGGTGTCATGCTAAATTATATTCTTCGCCGAATAGTTATTGCGTTCTTTATGCTGATCGGCATTGGGATCGTTTCGTTTGTGGTGATTAAGCTGCCTCCCGGCGACTTTGCCAGCCGCTACGAAGGCTTCCTCTTAGGGCGCGGCGCAACTCAGGAAGATGCCGAGCGGGCGGCACAAATCGTTCGTGAGCAGTACGGCCTCGACCAACCCATCGCTGTCCAGTTCTTCGACTGGGTCAAGGGCATGGTCACAGAGGGCAGCTTCGGCTACTCGCTGGCCTACCGCACCGACGTCGGTGTGCTCATCGCCGACCGTCTGCCGAAAACACTCATCATTGCCATCTTAGCCCATCTCATCTCGACCGTGATTGGGGTGGGGCTGGGGATTTTCGTAGCAACACGGAAATATGGTTTCTGGGACAATTTCACAGCCGTGTTGTCGTTTATTTTCACCTCGATCCCACGCTTTTCACTGGCGATTATTTTGCTGTTTGTGCTCGTCTTCCAGTTCAAACAGCCGAGTATCACCTCGTTCTTTTCACCTCAGTACGTAACCGCGCCCTGGAGCTGGGATCGCATTGTCGATATGTTCCGCCATATCTGGCCCGTATTGCTGATCGCCGGACTGGGTGGTGTTGCCCGTAACCTGCGCGTCATGCGCGCCAATCTGCTTGATGTGCTGGGCGCACAGTACGTTCAAACGGCCCGTTCCAAAGGCTTGAAGGAACGGATTGTCATCCTGCGTCACGCGGTTCCGAATGCGCTCCATACGATTATCGCCTATCAGGGGACGGTGCTGCCCTACATGATGACGGGTGAACTGGAAGTCGCCATCATTTTAGGACTGCCCACGCTGGGGCCGCTGTTTTACGAGTCACTCGTCAATCAGGATATTTATATCTCCGGCTCGCTGCTCTTGATCTACGGCGCGTTGATCCTGATCGGCAATTTGCTGGCAGATATTTACCTGTCCGTCCTCGACCCACGTATCCGTTATAGTTAGGGAGCGAACGCGCATGATCGCTGAAGCACCGGAAAACGCTTTCGAAAGCGAGATCGTCGCAGCGCTGACTAGCGAGGACGAAAGCTATTTTCAACTGGTCTGGCGGCGTTTCCGCCGCAGCAAGGTCTCGATTGTCGGCGCGCTCCTGGTCGTGATTCTGATCATCCTGGCGGTTTTCGCGGATTTCTTCTGCCCAACCTCCCTGACTCAGATCGACCTGCAATCGTCTTTCATTCCGCCGCAGCAGCTTCATTTTATTGACAATGAAGGCAATTTTCACCTGACGCCTTTTGTCTATAATTACGCCTATACTTTAGACCCCGCCACCTTCCAGGTTTTCTGGCAGGAAGACACCTCCAAGATTTACGAAATCCACTTCTTTGTGCAAGGCTCGGAATATAAAATTCTGGGGTTAATCCCTTCCAATCTGCATCTCTTCGGTGTCGATCAGGGCGGGACGATCTACCTGCTTGGCACCGACAAACTCGGTCGTGACCTGTGGGGCAAAATCTGCGAAGCTGGGCGTATCTCGCTCACGATGAGCCTCTTCGGCGCGATCATCAGCGTCGTCTTTGGTTCTATTCTCGGTGTCGCCTCTGGCTATTATGGCGGCAGCATCGACAATGCGCTTCAGCGCTTCACTGAATTTGTCGCCGCTTTCCCCAGCCTGCCGCTCTGGATGGCGCTCGCGGCGATTGTCCCCAAGACCGCCGATTCGTTCACGGTCTTTATCATCATGGCCTGTATTTTCGCGCTGCTTTCGTGGACGACGCTGGCGCGCGAGGTGCGCGGGAAAGTCCTCTCACTGCGCGAAACGGACTTTATCCTCGCCGCCAAAGAAATGGGCGCATCTGATTTACGCATTATCTTCCGCCATCTCTATCCCAACACGCTCAGCCACGTTCTCGTCATCCTGACGCTGACGGTTCCCGGTGTGATTTTGGCGGAATCATTCCTGAGCTTCCTCGGCATCGGCATCACCGAACCGCTGATTAGCTGGGGTCTGATGATGCGCAACACGCAGGATATTCAAACCTTAGGCCAGCACGCCTGGATTTTGTCGCCCATCATTTTTATCGTAATCGCGGTGCTGGGCTTCAACTTTTTGGGTGATGGTCTTCGTGATGCTGCGGATCCGTATGCGACGCAGTAAATTGGATTGATGTTAAGGTTTGGGATGAATAAGGGTCGTTTTTTACAGTTATTTTTAGCGTTTGACGCCTTGCTGCTGTTCCTGTTTGTACTTGTGACTGTCGTTTCCAGTCAGGCCAGTCCGTCGCCGACCGACACGCCGACGCAGATTCCCAATTCGACGCCGCTGCCCTCAGTCATCTCTGGCGTCGTCAGCGACGGCAATGGCCCGGTTGCCGGAGCAATTGTCCAGATTCAAGGGACGCCCAACACGACCATCACTGTCGATAACGGGGCGTTTTCGTTCAGCGGCATCACCGGAACCACGCCGCTTATCGTCACTGCCTGGTCAGCCGGGCATTATGTTGGCTTTTCGCCGGTCAATCCCAGCGCGCCGGATTGGGGCGGGGGCAGCGGGATCAGCATTGTCATGCGCCAGCTTCCGACCAAAGACAACAGCAAGTACGAAGGCTTCACCTTTGAGGGCATGAAGGGTGCGGCGGCCTGCGGCCTCTGTCACCGCGAATACCCTGAATGGAAGCTTGACGCCCATTCGCAGTCAGCGACCAATATTCGCTTTATCTCGTTGTATACCGGGACGGATGTGAACGGAAACGCAGGCCAGCCTACCCAGTGGAATTACGATGGCACGATTTTGCCCAATGATCCCAGCAAGCCGGATTACGGGCCAGGCTTCCGCCTCGATAATCCCAGCCGCGCGGGCAACTGTGCTGCCTGTCATACGCCGCTCGCTTCGACCGCGCCCAACAATCAGAACTGCGCCTGGTCGGGCTGCCACACCTCGCTGACGATTGAGCGCGCCAACGGCGTCATCCCGCAGCCTGCCATCCCACTGAATTTGCATGGCGATGCTGCCGACGGGATCACCTGTTCTTACTGTCATATGGTCGGCGACACAATCATCGACGCCAAGACTAATATGCCCTACCCGGATATGCCGGGAATCCTGTCGATGAAGCTCTACCGACCGTCAGACGAGAGCCAGCAGGTGCTCTTTGGCACACTCATCGATGTTTCGCGCCCTGATAGTTATCTGCCGCTGCTTTCTTCCAGCCAGTTCTGCTCCTCCTGCCACTTTGGAGTATCGGGCGGTGTCGTCGGCATGGGCGATGTCAAGGACGGTACGGTGATCTACAATTCCTATGGCGAATGGCTCTCCAGCCCCTACAGCGATCCCACGACTGGGAAGAGCTGTCAGGATTGTCACATGCCCGCCTCGGACGCCAAATTCATCGTCTTTGCCAATCAGGGCGGCCTGACCCGCAATTACGCTACCTTCCACAATCACACCATGCCGGGGGCAAGCGACGAAACCCTGCTCAAAAACGCGGTGACCATGACCAGCAGCGCCCAGCGCAGCGGCGCTCAGCTTCAGGTCGAAGTCAGCATCGTCAACGACAAAACCGGACACGATGTTCCCACCGACGCGCCCATGCGCTCGCTGATTCTGGTCGTTGAAGCCTTCGACGCCAATGGCAAGGCACTTACGCTCAGCGACGGTTCGGTCAACCCCGATTATTCCGGGAATTACGCCGGAGTCGCGGGCAAGACTTTCGCCAAAATCTTGCGCGACAACATCACGGGCGAAATGCCAACCTCGGCCTTCTGGCGCGCCGTGACGATTGACTCGGACAACCGCATCAAGCCGCTGGCGACCGACACCAGCGCTTACAGCTTCGCCGCGCCGAACGGAGCAGCCACCGTTCATGTAAGGCTGTTTTATCGTCGCGCCTTTGCCCAGCTCGAACAGCAAAAAGGCTGGAACGACCCGGATATTCTCATGGCAGACCAAACCCTGCAAATTGCCGCCAACTAATGGATGCAAACATGACTGAAAAAAACAACATTATTCTCGATGTCAAAAATCTGAAGCTTTATTTCCCCATCTACAAGGGCGTCATCCGGCGGCTGGTGGGTCATGTGCGCGCGGTCGATGGCGTCAGCTTTCAGTTGAAGGATGGCGAAGTTCTCGGCTTGGTGGGAGAGTCGGGCTGCGGCAAGACGACCGTTGGGCGCACGCTGATACGCCTCTACGACCCGACCGATGGCGAAATTTGGTATAACCCGCCTGACGGCGCGCCCATCGATCTGGCGAAGCTCAATCAGAAGCAGATGAAACCGCTTCGCCGCCAGATGCGCATGATTTTTCAGGATCCGTTCAGTTCGCTCAACCCGCGCCTGACGGTGCGCGACATCATCGCCGAGCCGCTGGAGATTCATAACGTCGCGCACGGCAGGGAAGCCGAGGAACGCGTCGCCGACCTCATGAAATCGGTCGGCCTCAACCCGGCTTATATGCGCCGTTACCCCCACGAATTTTCTGGCGGGCAGCGCCAGCGTATTGGCCTCGCGCGCACGCTCTCGCTGAACCCGCGCCTGATCGTCGCTGACGAACCCGTTTCCGCGCTCGACGTTTCGGTGCAGGCGCAGGTGCTCAATCTGCTTCAGGAATTGAAAGAGCGTCTCGGCCTGACCATCATCTTCATCGCCCACGATCTTTCAGTCGTCGAACACATCTCCGACCGCATCGCTGTGATGTACGTCGGCAAAATCGTCGAACTGGCGGAAACGTCTGAAATCCTGCGTCATCCGATCCATCCCTACACCGAAGCGCTCCTGTCGGCTATCCCCCCCGCCGACCCGGATATACGTGTCAATCGGATTAAGCTGGCGGGTGAAGTTCCCAGCCCAGCCAATCCACCGTCCGGCTGTGTCTTCCACACGCGCTGTCTCTACGCCAAAGACATTTGCAGCCAGCAGATTCCGCCGCTGGTCGAAGACACACCTGGTCATTTTTCCGCCTGCCACTTTTCCAAAGAACTCGCGCTGAAAGGGATCGAGGTTCCGGCATGACCACGATGACAGCCACGAACGATCCCGCGCGTGTCTCGGCAGCGCTTGCCTATATTCCCATCATTGGCTGGCTGTACGTCTACTTCACCCAGCGCAAAAGCGATCTGGCGCTCTTTCACCTCCGCCAGTCGATTGGGCTGTTTGTTTTCCTGATTGGCACCTTCGTTGCCTGGGTGATTGTCGCCTGGGTGTTAGCCTGGATTCCTTTCATGGCGATTCTGAGCGCTGCCCTGTTCTCGCTCGTGATCGTCGCCTACCTCTACGGGATTGTGGCCTGGGTGATGGGGATAATCAGGGCGCTGCGCAGTCAGGTGACGCCCCTGCCCATCTTCGGAACCCGGGCGGATCGTTTACCCATTCAATAGGATTGATTTTCCACTCGAAAGGAAACGGTTTCAAATGGCAAAAATCACCTTTATCGGCGCGGGCAGCGTGGTTTTCACACGCAACCTGTGCAGTGACATCCTGCTCACGCCAGCCCTTCAGGACTCGACCATCTCGCTCATGGACATCGATCCGGTCGGGTTGGAACGCAGTCGCAAGCTGGTGCAGGCCATCATTGATCGGCGCGGACTCAAGGCGAAGGTCGAAGCGACGCTCGATCAGCGCGAGGCCGTCAAGGATGCGGGATTCGTCATCACCACCTTTCAGCAGGGCGGGCTGGATGCCTATGCGCTCGACATCAGCATCCCGCAAAAATATGGCGTCGAACAGTGTGTCGGCGATACGCTGGGGCCGGGCGGTGTTTTTCGCGGTCTGCGCACCATTCCCGTGCTGTTGAAGCTGTGCGACGATATGGACGAACTGGCTCCCGACGCGCTCCTGCTCAACTACGTCAATCCGATGGCGATCAACTGCTGGGCGGTTGCCGATGGCGCAGGCCGACCGCATGTTGGACTGTGCCACAGCGTGCAGGGCACGTCCGAAATGCTGGCGCGTTGGATCGACGTTCCCTACGAGGAAGTGTCGTTCCTGTGCGCGGGCATCAACCACCAGTCATTTTTCCTCGAATTCAAGCGCGGCAACGAAGACCTCCAGCCGATGATTCGCGAAGTGCTCGAAAGTGACGAAATCATGGGCGAAGAACCGGTGCGCGGCGATATGGCGAAGAATTTCGGCTATTTCGTCACTGAATCGTCCGGTCACGCCAGCGAGTATGTGCCCTATTACCGCAAAACCGCCGATATGGTCAACAACGACCTCGCGCCGCGCTTCAAGAACCCCCATGATTCGTGGTTCGACTTTGGGCGCACGGGCGGCTATCTGCGCCACTGTCTGGAGCGCGTCAAGCTGGCTGAGGAAGACTTTCAGGCATTGATCAGCGGCGCGAAAGACCTGCCGACCGAGCGTACCCACGAATATGGCTCGTGGATTATTGAAGCGGTGGTCACCAATCGTCCGGCGCGCATCAACGGCAACATCCCCAACGACGGCTTCATTACCAATCTGCCGGAAGGCTGCTGCGTTGAAGTGCCTTGTCTGGTCGATAGCAACGGCGTGCAGGGGACGGTTGTCGGTGATCTGCCGGAGCAGTTGGCGGCGCTCAACCGCACCAATATCAACGTGCAGGCGCTCACCGTCGAAGCATCGCTTTATGGCGACCGCGATGCCGTTCATCACGCCGTCATGATGGATCCGCTGACAGCAGCGGTCTGCACGCCACCACAGATTCACGCAATGGTTGACGAGTTGTTCGCGGCGCAGGCGCGCTGGCTGCCGCAGTTCGAAGACTAAAGCGCCGCGCGATGCTGACCCTGTTCTATTCGCCGCACGCGACCAGCATTGATAACGAAGCGGGACGTGCGTCTGGTCATGCCGATGTCCCGCTTTCCGAGTTGGGGCGGCAGCGCGCTGTGAGCCTGGGACAGGGTTATGCCAATGAAGCACTCGATGCTGTCTTTTGCTCCGACTTGCAGCGCGCCTATACGACAGTCGAGATCGCCTTTTCGGGGCGCAGCCTGCCGATTACCCGCGATCCACGTCTGCGCGAGTGTGATTACGGTCAGTGGACTCAATGCCCGCGCGATCAGGTTGCGCTGGAACAGCACATCCGCGAACCCTATCCTGACGGCGAAAGTTTGGTCATGGTCGCGCAGCGGGTTGGCGCATTCCTGCGCGACCTGCTGCGCGATTACGAGGGCAAGCGCATCGTCGTGATTTCTCATGCAGCGCCGAAATATGCCCTTGAATACTGGGCAGGGGATCGCTCATTGGAAGCAGTCGTCGCCACACCCTGGGAATGGCTGGAGATTCCCATCTGGCGCTACCAGTTCAGCCATCCCTTACGCGTCGATCAGCGATGAGTGAAGGTGCTGATCCATTTCCAGGGGTGAAACTCAGTGGCGGGAACCTGAGATGTGCTGCCACCGAGGTAAAAGCGCGGAATTTCATCAAGCGGCGGGCGATCCACTCGCGTGAAATAAACCACGTCCATCCCCGCGTAGCGCAGCGTGATCTCGCGCCCCAGTCCGAGCGTTTCTTCTTCCGCGAAAGTCTGCGGCGCGCCAAACAGCGTCAGAATGTCGCGCACCGTCGGCGACTCGCTGCGGCGGTCAGGACGCGCTTCAAACAGCCCAATCGACTGCACGATTTCTGTCCTGCCATCGACCAGCGGCGAAATATCCAGCCGCACATACAGGGAAAAGTCGCTGCCCTCAATCGTGTTTTCGACGGCGTTGGCAAGTGTGTTGCCGTCGGCGAAACCCACGTCCTTCACCTGAAGTCCGTTCTGCCCGCTGAAGGTGCTGACCAGCCGCGTTTTGGCTTCCGCAATCGTGGTCAAGCCGGGATCGATGCCAATCCAGCAGGGCGGTTGGCAGTCGCTCAGGTGAAAGCGGACAATACTGCGCGGCGCTCTCTGAAGCTGTCCCGCTGCCAGTGCGCCGCCGGTCAGCGCCAGCAGCAAAATACTCAGCCCCAGGGCAAAGCGCAGCAGCTTAGCCATTGCTGCCCGTGTCTTTCCAATCCATCTGCGCTTTCGGAAATAATGCCATGCTTCAATTTTACGGTGCTTTGGGATAAATGTTGTCTACAGACCACGAACTTGACATCCGCGCACGGGCTTTCCATAATATTGTGAAAACGTTTTCCCGGTAATATTTTCTGCTTAAATGGAGCCATCTATGAGTGCAAATTCGCTTACTCGCGTTGCCATGATCGGCTGTGGCAGCATGGCGCGCGGTCACGTCCGAACGATTTTACGCTTGCAGGATAAGCATCCGAGTGAGGTGGTCGTCGTCTGCGAACCTTCGCCCGAAATGTACGCCGAAATGGGCAAAATTTTCACCGACGCCGGACTGCCCGTGCCACCCAATCAGCCCGATCTTGCCAAATTGCTGAGCGAGTATGGCCCCTCGCTCGATGTTGCTTTCATCGTCACGCCGCACAAATATCATTACGAGCAGGCGAAGGCCTGTCTGGAAGCCGGGCTGGATGTGCTGCTTGAAAAGCCGATGGTCGTCACCGCTGAAGAAGCGAAGAACCTGATCGAAGTCCGTGACCGTACAGGTAAGCTGCTCGTGATCGCCTTCAACGGCAGCCTTTCGCCGCAGATTCGCGCCGCCTCCAAGCTGCTGCGCTCTGGCGAACTCGGCTCGATTCTCAACGTCGTCGCTTTCGTTTGGGAGGACTGGAAAGTCCACTATACCGGGCACTGGAAGCAGGACGCCAGCATTTCGGGCGGCGGCTTCATGTTCGACACGGGCGCGCATATGCTCAACACCGTTGCCGATCTGGTCGGCGAGGATTTTGTCGAAGTCGCGGCCTGGCTCGATAACCGCGACCGCACGATTGACATTCTCGGCTGCGTCATGGGGCGTTTGCGCTCCGGCGCGCTCGTCACCATGAATTCCTGTGGCGAAGCCATTCACTCCTGCGCCTCTGAAATCCGTCTCTTCTGCACCGGGGCGATTGTGCGCGCCGACGTATGGGGGCGCTTCCTTGACATTCAGCGCGAAGGCGAAACCGAATTGACGCCTGTCAGCGTAGCGCCTTCAATGGGCGCGTGGGAGCAGTTCCTCGCTGTGCGCGGCGGTCAGATGGACAATCCGTCGCCGCCGGAAATTGGCCTGCGTATGGCGCGCCTCTGGGACGCGATTCAGGCATCCGCTGCGCAGAACGGCGCGGTCGTTCACATCAACTGAACTTGCTTATAGTGGTCAGCGGTCAGCATTCAGCTATCAGGAAAATAAGGTTTTTAGGGATTAGTTTTGGCTAAGAACTAAGAACAAAAACTAAAATCCTGCTTGCTCTAGCTGACCGCTGACCGCTGACCGCTGACCGCTGACTGCTGATTGCTAAAAGCTTAATTTTGAAAGGGATACAAACAACATGGCTGCTTTGCGCGTTACCGTTTGGAATGAAGGCCGTCACGAACAGATTCACGAAGAAGTCAAGAAGGTTTACCCGGATGGGATGCACAACACGATTGCGCGTTCCCTGCGCGAAAAGGGCTTCGAAGTTCGCACCGCCACCTTTGACGAGCCGGATCACGGCATCACCGAAGAGGTTCTCAGCCAGACCGATGTGCTGACCTGGTGGGGACACATGCTCCACAACCAGGTGCAGGATAACGTGGTCGATCTGGTACAGAAATATGTCCTCAACGGGATGGGGTTGGTGGTGCTTCATTCCGGTCACGAATCGAAGGTGTTCAAGCGCCTGATGGGGACAAGCTGCGACCTCAAGTGGCGCGAAGCCGCTGAAACCGAACGTATCTGGGTCAGCGACCCCGGTCACCCGATTGCCGCTGGCTTAGGCGACTACATCGAGCTTCCCACCGAAGAAATGTATGGCGAGCCGTTCTACATCCCCATGCCCGATGATCAGATTTTCATCAGTTGGTTCAAGGGCGGCGAAGTTTTCCGCAGCGGCTGCACCTGGCATCGCGGGCGCGGGAAAATCTTCTATTTCCGTCCCGGTCACGAAACCTACCCCACCTATCACAATCCGCAGGTGATGCACGTCATCGCCAACGGCATTCGCTGGGTCGCACCCAACGAAGGCGCAACCATTTCCGGTCGCCACCACATCAACCCGATTGAGCCACTCCCCTCGAAAGAATAAATTATCACACCTGAATTTGTAGGGGCGTTCAAGCAAACTCCGTTTGCACAACGCCCTTGTTTTTCTCCCCTCTCTCCGCTTACGTGTTTACCGGACAACACTTTTAATGAATTGTCGACCGGGAACTCTTTTTCCTCCCTCTCCCCGCTTGCGTGGGAGAGGGAACGAGGGAGAGGGGTTGTAGGGGCGAGGCGTGCCTCGCCCGTTTTCCATAGCGAAATTGTTTGTTTGTTAAAACTGTCGTCCTGTAAAGCTTGCGTGGGTGAGGGGTTGCTTTTTATTCCCTCGGCGGCGCAGTCGATTCGCGGATCACAAGCTTCGTGTCCAGCGTGACGGTTTCCGGTGGCAAATCGGGATTCTGAATCTGGCGCAGCAGTAGTTCTGTCGCCTTTTGACCGATCTTTTCGACCGACTGCGCGACCGTCGTCAGGCGCGGAATCACGTGCGAGGCCAGCAGAATATCGTCGAAACCGACGACCGTCAGGTCTTGTGGCACACGCAGACCCAGCTCAGACGCCGCGCGCAGTGCGCCCACCGCAATCGCATCCGTAAGCGCGAAAATCGCCGTCACCTGTGGCGACTGGCGCAGCAGCTTAAGCGTGCCGTGATAGCCCATTTCCACATTGTCCAGCGAGCCGAGGATTAAAAGATTGGGGTCGAACGGGATGCCGCGCTCCTGCATGGCGCGCTGGATGCCTTTCAGGCGTTCGTGACCTGGTTCTCCGGCGTGCTTCGTCCCATCCACACCTGAATCGATAATCCCGATTTGCTGATGACCTAATCCCAGCAGATAGGTTGTCACATCGTAACCGCCCTGGTCGTTGTTGCTCAACACCTGGCTCACTGCAAATTCTGGCATCCCGCGATCCACCAGCACCACCGGAATATTTCGCTCCAGCAGCCGCCTGACGCTCTCGACCGATTTATGCACGGGGACAGACGGCACCAGGATCACCGCATCTACCCGGTGACCGATCAGGTTGTGAACCGTCGCCGCCTCTTTGGCTTCGTCATTCTCGGTGCTGCAAAACATCGGGCGGTAGTCTTCCGCCGAGAGTGTTTGTTCAAGGATATAAGCCAGATTGCTGAAAAAAAAGTCATTCAATCGTGGGAGTAAAATACCCACGCTCAGCGTTCGCTGCTGTCGTAAATTGCGGGCAGGGGCATTCGGGTGATAGTTGAGCAGTTGAATCGCGTCCAGCACCCGTTTTTCAACATCCGGGCTGACGTGTTTCGTCCCGTTCAGGACGCGCGATACAGTGGCAATCGATACGTGTGCCTGTTCGGCGACCGTTTTGATTGAACTCATTTCCAACGTTCCTGTTCGTTGACAAGAAAGAACAACTCGTGTTAGAGTTTTAGGGTAAACGTTTTCCCATCACAGTTATCATGAAAATTTACATGAATTTGGTATTAATGGCAATTAGCGTTTCGTCAGCCCTTTTGAAACATTTTGTGCCAGAGCAGCCATCATCTCTGGTGCTTACCCTGAGATGTCTGGACGCGCTTTAATCTGTCTTGTGATTAAAGCGCTGTTCGCATGTGAATCGTGTTTCGAGTTTGAAGGAGGTGAAGTCGAAAATATCCCGCTTTGAAGGCGTTGCAGCTTCGCTGTTTTCAGGGAATTAAACTGTTGATCTAAGGAGAAAAGTACATGTCGCAAAATCCTAAGTTACGGATGTCTCGTCGTGATTTTATGCGTTTGACTGCGCTGACTGCGGGGGGCGCTGCGCTGGCAGGCGGCTTACCGCAAATCTTCCTTGCCCATGCACAGGACACCATCGAAATCACGACGATGAGTCCGGGGCGTGATCTCGGTATCGCCTACGATCAGGCCGTCGCCGATGCCTTCAACGCCAACATGGAGGCGGCGGGCAAGCCTTATCGCGTGGTGCTGGGTCACGGCCCCGCTACCGATAACGACTACGTTGCCAAAATCAACCTTGACGCTGCATCCGGGCAGGCCGCCGACGTGACCAACGTCAACTACGCTGCCTATCAGGATATGGTTGCTGCCGGGTATCTGGCGGACATCACCGATCTGGTCAACGCCTGGGACGAGTGGCCCAAGTTTGCCGAAGTCATCAAGGATCAGCTCACCATTGATGGCAAAATTTACGGCCTCGCGGGCGGTACGACCTTTACGATGTTCTATCGCAAGGACGTGCTCGAAAAAGCCGGTATCTCGACCGACCAGCCTGCGACCTGGGACGAGTTCTATGATCGCGCTGGTGAAATTCTCGCCAAGACCGGCGCGACCCCGGCAGGTATTCCCGCCGCGCGTCCCTGGGGCGGTGGCACCTGGGAAGAAGGTTTCCGTCACGTCTGGCTCGGCTTTGCCGAATCCAACGAGATTTACGACACGTCGGACAGTAAATGGATTGTCTCCAGCGATGGTCTGCTTAAGGCGCTCCAGGTTTACGAAACCCTCGCCAAGAACAAGTGGCTGACGGTTGAAGCCCTGCTTTCGCCCAACCCCTGGGAGCCGATCAAGTATCAGGGCTTCGTCCAGGGCAGCGTGATTGTGGCGACGGGTGGCGACTGGCAGTGGGAATTTGACTGGGGTCCCAAAGGCGCGAACCCGATTGACGACATCTTCAACAAGGTGGATCGCTGGCTCTTCCCGTCGGCGATTGGTCAACCGTTCACCTATGCTGCCGCAGGCGGCCCTAACGCCATTTCTGCAACCGCCAAGGACATCCCCGGCGCGTTCGAGTATGTCAAGGCGGGTTTCCTGCCGGAAGATACCTGCAAGGCGCTCGAAGTCTACTTCGGCGGCCCCATGCCGCTCAGCGATTACGGCGATAGCTGCGAGTTCTACAACACCGCGATTAACGGCAAGATGGCGGAAGCCGCCGCGACGCTGCCCAGCGGTCGCTACCTCAAGTCCGGCCCCGGTGAATCGAAAATCGTCGATGGCATCTGCCTCGCGACCGAGAACATCATCACCGGTGCGCAGACTGCCGAGCAGGCGATGGCTGACTTTGCCGCTGCCATGAAGGATCAAATCGGCGAAGACGGCGTCAAGACACTCTAGTTTGTAGTAGCATTGGCGACATGGGGCTGCACTTGGTCTGAGTGCGGCTCCATGTCCACTTCGTTTCTCAGGCTGCCCGCCGCCCAATAGAGAGCCTGGATAAATTTATGACTTCCAATCGCACCGATAAATGGCTTTTGCTGGGCTTCTTAGTCCCGGCTTTTGTTTTGCTGGCTGTTTTTTATATTTTTCCGGCGCTCTGGGCGGTGCGTATCAGCTTCACCGACCTCGCGCTCACGGGTGCGAAAGCGCTCAATTATACGTTTGTCGGTTTGAAGGAATATCAGCGCCTTTTCAGCAATCCTGATTTTTACGGCGCGTTGGGACGCACAATCATTTTCACGGTTGGAACCTGCGTCGGGCAGTTTGCCATCGGCCTGACGGCTGCGCTGCTCCTCAGCCGCAAACGTCTGTTTGGGCAGGGACTGCTGCTTTCCGCGATTATTCTGCCGCTGGTCGTTCCCTCGCTGATTCAGGCGCTGCTCTGGCAGAATATGCTCGCCTCTGGTGAGTTCGGCACGCTCAACCGCATTCTCGGCATTGTCGGCATCCAGCCCGTTGAATGGGTGCGCGATTACCCCATGCTGTCGGTCATTCTGGTCAATTTCTGGAACAATTCCGGCTTCGCCATGATTCTGTTTCTCGCCGGGCTGGAAAACATTCCGGCTGAACTGTTGGAATCGGCGCAGATCGACGGCGCGAACGGCTTCCAGACCCTGCGTTTTATCAAGCTGCCGCTCATTCGTTACGTGCTGCTGCTCTGGCTCCTGCTTAATACGCTGGGCTGCCTGAATACCTTCGACCTCGTCTACGCGCTGACGCGCGGTGGGCCGGGGGTGCAAACGACCATCATGGGCATCTTTATGTACAATCAGGGCTTCCGCTACTTTGAGCTTGGGCTTGGCAGCGCGACCGCCGTTGTTTTGCTCGTGATCAGCTTTGTCATCGCCATCATCTATGTCCGTCTCATGCGCGTTGACCTTTAGGCGCATCAGCGAAGGCAGTCCAAAATAGAAAGATCACCATTATGACCGCAGTTTCCACGCAGGAAAAAACCGGCGCTCGCTTTGAAGATTATCTCTTTGTCAAGCGCGCCGAACGCGCTGCCATCTATATCTTCATCGTCGGGCTGGCGATCTTCGATCTGGTGCCGTTTATCTGGCTGTTTGTCAGCGCCTTTGGCATCAAGCCGCAGGGCTTCTCCAGCCTCTTTCTCTTTCAGCCGGAAGGCCTGACCCTCGATCACTTCAACGATGCCTTCGACCCCAAGCGTGGCGATGTGCTGCGCTCCATGCTCAACAGCATCGTGACCGTTGGCGGCGCGGTTTTGCTGGCGATCACGGTCTGTACGTTGGCGGGCTATGCGCTTTCGCGGGCGCGTTTTCGCGGGCGGCGCGAATTGATGTACGGCATTCTCATCCTGCAAATTATCCCCATCACCGCGACGGTGCTGCCGCTCTATCTGGTCATGCGCGACCTCAAGCTGATCAATACGCTGCAAGGCGTTTCGCTCGGCATCGGCACGGCTCAGATTCCCTTCATCCTCTGGGTTTTGAAGGGCTTCTTCGACGCGGTGCCGATGGAATTGGAGGAAGCAGCCTGGCTCGACGGTGCCAGCCGCCTGACCGCTTTGCGCAAGGTCGTTCTGCCGATGGCCTTACCCGGCGTCGGAGCAGCGGCGGTGCTGGCCTTCAACAATTCGTGGGGGCAGTTTTTCCTTCCCTTGATCATGATTTCCGACCCGAACAAGTTCCTGATGCCCCAGGCGCTCTTTAAGTCGATTCTCAATTACACCAACATTGACTACGGCATGATGAACGCCATGTCGTTTGTCTATATTATTCCGTCGCTGCTCTTTTTCTTCTTTGCGCGTAAGTACCTGATTCGCGGTGTGATGGCGGGCGCACTCGCAGGGAACTAAGCCAATAAATCTTTGCAGAGGGCGCAGCACGCTGCGCCCTCAATCCTCAAACATGATCCAACGTAAATCCTTGTTTCTCCCCTCTCCCCGAACTTGTTCAGGCACACGCTTTGCGTGGGAGAGGGGACGGGGGAGAGGGGCTGTAGGGGCGCACGGTTGTGCGCCCTTGTTTTTCTCTTGAACATTAAATGTGTCGTGCAGTGAAGCTTGCGTGGGAGAGGGAGCAGGGGTGAGGGCTTGGCGATGCTACTCCGCTGAAACGGATTCGGCAGCGCTCTCGATCAGCTTGGCAACCTCATCCGGGTGCGAAACCATCGCCACGTGACCGGATTCAACTTCCACCGTCGTCGCACCCATCCGCTGGGCGAACAGACGCTCGGCATCAGGCGGGATGGCCTCGTCGTTGGTTGCGACCATGTACCACGTTGGCAGCGCTTTCCAGGCCGGGACGCCCATCACTTCGCCAAAGATTGCAACCGACGCGGGCTGCTGCTCGGCATACATTGCTTTTGCCTCCACCGGGTCGATGTCTGCCGCGAAGTGATTCACGAAATCATCTTCAGGCAGCCAGGCGAAACCAAGCGCATCCACATCCAGGTGAGCCAGTGCGGGCGATGGCGGGCCGCCTGCTGCCGCCAGTCCACCAATCGATTCACCCGTATCCAACCCAAATGCCGCAATATAGACCAGGCCAACGACGTTCGGTGCATCTGTGCCCAGCGAGGTCATAATTTCGCCGCCGTAGGAATGTGCGGCGATAATCGTCGGCCCTGTCTGCCGATTCAGCACCTGCCGCAGACGGGCAACATCATCCGCTAGTGAGGTTTCCGGGAACTGCGGCGCGGTCACGTTGTAACCATCGGCCTGAAGAATTTTGGTTACGGCGTTCCAGCTAGAGCCATCCGCCCACGCGCCATGCACCAAAACGATATTCGGGAGTGTACTCATTTCGGGAGTTCCTTCCTGTGCCAGCACCGGCACACCAACCACGAGCAAAACGATGAATGCGAGGGCAGCGGCGCTCAGCAGCGAGCGCCCCGACTTGACGAACCTCAAACTGAATTTCACGATGAACTCTCCTCAACAGACTAGAAACTGTTTCAATCAAGCTTAGGTTCTAGGGTATCGGTTGTTGAGTTCGTTTTCGTGAGAAGTTCCACTCATTTCTTCATTTCTGGCATGGAAGCTGCCCTGTTTCTCAGGCGCAGCGAGCGGCTTCCGTCAGCGGCGATTGTCGTGCTGCTCGCCTTCACTTGCCCGCGTTCAGTCCCAGTTTGCGGCACAGCGCGCCGAGCGTCTCCTGTTCTTCGGCGCTCAACACGCTCAAATCTTCCACAATCGTCGCCACATGCGACGGCAGAATCGACTCGACGAGCTGTGTCCCCGCTTCCGTGATCGAGACCCGCACCACCCGCTGATCATGCGTATCACGTTCCCGACAGATCAGGCTGCGTTTCTCCAGATTTTGCAGCACCGTCGTGATGTTAGCGGTGCTCAGCAGCAGTTTGCGCGAGAGTTCGACCTGTGCCAGCGTCCCCAGGTGGTAGAGTGCTTCCAGTACCCCGAACTGGCTTGCCGTCAGGTGATACTGGACGAGGTGGGCGTTGGTGCGGTCAACCACCACGTTGGCGGCGCGGCTCAGCTTGATATAGGTGTCGAGGGCGCGGACTTCGGTTTCTGTCCCTTGAAATTTGGTTCCCATTGTGTTTTCTCAATAACCTCAGATTCGTATTTGTAGGGGCGCACGGCCGTGCGCCCCTACGGACTCCGCGTATATCCTAAGTTACTTACCAGTGATCACTTCTGTACTCTCTATGGTGAAACATTTTGGGTTGTTACGACTTCTAACGAATTTCTGATTGACAAGTGAATTATACCGTGCTATTCTGTTTGATGTCAAATGATTAGACATCGAATGAATATCTGGGCATTCGGAAAGGAGGACGCCATGACGCTTCAGGGAATTCACCATATCACCGCTGTCACCGGCGATCTTCAGCATAATCTCGATTTCTACGTTGGCGTACTGGGGCTGCGGCTTGCCAAGCGTACTGTTATTCAGGAAGAGCCTTCGACCTACCATCTGTTTTACGGCGATGCCGCTGGCTCAGTCGGTACGGGCATGACCTTCTTCGACTGGCCCAAAGTGGGGCATGACCGACCCGGCACGCGCAACGTGATTCGCACCTTCTTCGCCGTCGCCGATGAAACCGCCCTGCACTTCTGGCGCGAACGCTTCGATGCTCTGAACATCCCTTATACTCAGCAGACCGACCACACCAACCGTCCGACCCTGCACTTCACCGATCCGGATGGCCTGCGGCTCGGTTTGGTTGCGGCGGGGCATTTCGCGGAATACCAGCATTGGGACGCCAACGCCGCTGCCCCCGACAACGCGATTCAGGCGCTCCACAGCGTCAATCTGGGCGTCGCGGATGTGGAGCCGACCTTCCGTTATCTGACCGACATTTTCGGCTATCAGGTCGTCAAGTCCTTCCAATCCGACGCCGAATTTGAAGGCGAAAGCATCGTCCTGACGCTGGGCGAGGGCGGCGTCGGCAAAGAACTCGCCGTCACCCGCCGCACCGACCCACAGCCGGGTTTTCGCGGCATCGGCAGCATCCATCACGTCGCGCTGACCGTTCCCGCTGGCGAGTCGATTGAGGACTGGCGTCAGAAGCTGGTCGCAACGGGTCTGAAAGTCACCGACGTGATTCGCCGCCACTACTTCGACTCGGTCTACGTGCGGATTCCCGGCGGTACGCTGTTTGAACTGGCGACGGCTGGCCCCGGCCTCGCGATTGACGAAGACCCTGCCACCTTGGGCGAACGTCTGACCCTGCCGCCCTTTCTGGAAAGCCAGCGCGCCGAAATTGAAGCGCAGTTGAAGCCGATCACCGTTCCCCGACCGCTTGCGCCGGAAGGGAAGAGCAGTGATTTTACTCATGTAAGCGGAGGGGAACAGCGGTAAATTTGCCACTGTTTCCGGTAGAGGAAATCGAATCATGCCGATCAACATGTTTATCCACGAATACGTTCCCGCCACTGACCCGAACGCCCCGACGCTGCTGCTGCTGCACGGCACGGGCGGCGATGAATCGTCCCTGCTTTCGCTGGGGCAGCAGCTTGCGCCCGGCGCGGGGCTGCTCAGCCCGCGCGGCAACGTCCTTGAGGGCAGCTACCCGCGCTTCTTCCGGCGCAAAGCCGAAGGCGTCTTCGATATGGAAGACCTGATCGCTCGCACTCACGAACTTGCCGACTGGATCGCCGTCGCTTCGGCGGAGTACCACTTCGATCCCGCCTCGCTGATCGCCCTCGGCTACTCGAATGGGGCGAACATCGCCGCCAGCGTTCTGCTGCTGCGACCGGAAGCGCTCAAGCGGGCGGTGCTGCTGCGGGTGATGGTTCCGCTCGTGCCAGAGCAAGCGCCGGATTTGAGCGCAGCGCATATCCTGATGGAATCGGGAACCGTCGATTCACTGATTCCGCTTCCTCAATCGGAGAAACTGGCGCAGATGTTCCGCGAGTATGGGGCGGATGTGAAGTTTGATAAGCAGCCCGCCGATCATCGGCTGACCAATGCCGATCTGGTCGCGGTACAGCAGTGGCTTCAGCAGCAGCAAGCAGCAATCAACTCGATCAATTCCTGAACTGAAAATCTATCGAGAAACAAAACGAAACGGAAAGAGGGTAGCAGCATGGCACTTCAGGTACACGGCGTTCATCACGTCACAGCCGTTACAGGCACAGTCAAGGCGAACAAGGACTTCTTCACGCAGACGCTTGGTCTGCGTCTGGTCAAGAAAAGCGTCAATCAGGACGATACCAGCGCCTACCATATGTTTTACGCTGACAAGCTCGGCACGCCCGGCACGGACATGACCTTCTTCGACTGGCCGCAGACTGAGCCGGATGTGCGCGGGACGGACAGCATCGTCAACACGATGTTCCGCGTCAATGGGCGGGCGGCGCTCGACTACTGGGTGACGCGCTTCGACGAGAAGCAGGTCAAGCACAACACGATTGAGACGTTCAATGGGCGTGAGATTCTGCGCTTTGAAGACCCTGAAGGCCAGCGGCTGACGCTGGTCGATGATCAGGGCGCGGACTTCGAGGGCGAAGTCTGGGATGGTGTCGATATTCCGAGCGAGTACGGGATTCGCGGCTTTTACGGCGTGATGCTGTCGGTTCCGCATTTGCAGCAGATGGAGCCGATTTTCACGACGCTGCTCAACTTCGAGAGAGCGGCGCAGCAGCCGAGCCTCGACAACCCGAAGGAGATAGTCACGATCTACGCCATCGACGGCGGCGGACCGGGCAAGGAACTGCACGTGCTCGAACAGCCGACGGCGCGGCGCGCTTTTCTCGGCAAAGGCGGGGTGCATCACGTCGCCTTCCGCCTGAAGGACGACGCTGAACAGCAGGCGTGGCTGGAGCGGCTGGCAAGCTATCAGGTGCGCAATTCCGGCTTAGTGGATCGCTTCTACTTCCGCTCGCTCTACTTCCGCATCTCGCAGGGGATTCTGTTCGAGCTGGCGACCGACGAACCCGGCTTCGCGGTCGATGAGTCGCCGGAGACACTGGGCGAACGGCTGGCGCTGCCGCCTTTTCTCGAAGGGCAGCGCGCGCAGATCGAGGCGGGTTTGCAGCCTGTCTAAGCTGCGCGGAGCAGAAATTGAACCGCCAAGCCGCCAAGCACGAGAAAACGGGCGATCCTATTCGAAAGGATCGCCCGTTTTATTTGGGCGAAAAGATATTGAACCACAGAGGATGTCGCTTCGCTTATGGAGGACACAGAGAAAAAACAGAAAACGGGGTGAGCTAAATCAACGATTGCCCGCTTTTGGCCTGTTCAGCCCTCATCCCCTGCCCCTTCTCCCGTCGCTTGGCTTAGGGAGAAGGGAGAAAGTCCCTCTCCCTGAGGGTTGAGGACAGGACAGTTTTAACAAAAGAGCCTTTTGTTTTAGGATAACGGTTACCACACCTATCCTAAACAAGAGGCTCAAAGCCATTGTACGCTCAATTTCTGCACCTGTTAGGG
>DAOUCB010000142.1:0-87906 GCA_034432495.1 Anaerolineae bacterium
GTTGCGCCACCAACGTACCCTGACGAAAACCTACTCCTTTTCTCCTGACTTATACTTTCGCCCCGATAGACCTTTGCTGTGTTAAAACTGTCCTGTCCTCAACCCTCAGGGAGAGGGATTTAGGGTGAGGGCTGTAACATTGCCTTTTACAAACACACACTCAGCACTCAGTACTCAGCACTCAGTACTTTTTACAGCAGCGATTTGACGAACGCAGCGAAACGATCCAGCCCTTCGTCGAATTCGGGCGAGGCTTTGGTGTAGGCTCCGCGAATGAAGCCCTCACCTGCGTCGCTGCCCGGCTGAAAGGTCAGGCGGGCGTCTTCACGCGCTTTTTTGACGAAAGCCGCGCTGGAGAGTCCGGTCGGGCGGATGTCCACGAAAATATAGTAGCTCCCCTGCGGATCGCTGTAGGGGATACCGATGCCGTCGAGCATCTGCATCCACAGTTGGCGACGGCGACCGTATTCCTTGAGCACATCGGCGAACCAGTCGCGCGGGGCGTTGAGGGCGGCGGCTCCGGCATATTGCGTAATCGTGTTAGCGCAGATCATCATGGCGTGGTGGAAAGGGAGCATGGCTTCGACCAGCGGCGCGGGCGCGGCAATATAGCCGAGGCGCATCCCGGTCATCCCGAAGCTCTTGGAGAAGCTGTTGATGGTGATGGTGCGTTCACGCATTCCCGGCAGGCTCGCCATGCTGACGTGCTGATTGCCGTCGAACAGGTAGTATTCGTAAATTTCGTCCGAAACAACCAGCAAATCGCGGCGCTGCGCCAGTTCTGCGATTTCGAGCAGCTTGGCGCGGCTGAGGACAGTTCCGGTGGGGTTGTTCGGGCTGACGATGACGAGTGCTTTGGTGTTGGGCGTGATGGCGGCTTCGAGCGCGGGAACGTCGATGGTGAAGCCGCTTTCGGGCGTCGAAGCGACCGGAACGAGCATCCCGCCGAGGATGTTGGCGTCGCGGGTGTATTCCTCGTAATGGGGCGAGGGCGTGAGCGCCACATCACCGGGGTCGAGCAGCATCATGAGCGTCGTCATGAGCGCTTCCTGCGCGCCGGACGTGACGATGATCTCGCTGTCCATGTCGTAGTGGACGTGATTTTCCGTTTCGAGCTTGTGGGCGATAGCGGCGCGCAGTTCGGGGATGCCTGTCCACGCCGTGTACTGGATTTTGCGGGCATCGACGGCGGCGTGCATGGCGGCGAAAATTTCGTCCGGCGGTGTGAAATCGGGCGTGCCGCTGCCGAGATTGATCAGGCCGGGGATCGGCACGGAGGTTTGCTTGCCGAGCGAGCCATAAACACGCTTCGCCCGCTCGGAGAGATATTTCTGGTAATTCAACTCGGTCGAAATCTTATCCATACAACCTCGATTAGTTTCTATACCCAATGTTTTTGCCCCTCGCTCCGCTTGCGTGGGAGAGGGGCAGGACGCGCCAGCGTCCGGGGTGAGGGGTAACTACACCCCAATCCAGCGGCGCTCGGCGGAAGACTGCTTGATGGCATCCATAATCACCTGACAGCGCCAGCCGTCGAAGAAGGTCGCGCCCTCATTGACTGCGCGCCCCTCGCGGATGGCATCGGTCAGTTCGCCCATCATACCCACGACCGATACGTTCCAGATGCCCGCGTTGATTCCCGGCAGGCTGGCGTTCGGATCTGTTTCGCTGATGTCGGCGAACGGTTCGCCGGGGCGGGCATACCAGAGCGTCTCGTCCTTGTTCGAGAGCAGCAGTGTCCCCTTGCTGCCGAAAATCTGCGCCGTGTTGTCGAGATTATGCCGCGCCACACCGCTCATGAACACGGTTGCCAGCGCGCCGCTCGCCATTTCGGCGCTGAAACTGACCAGATCATCGGCGGTGGCAACCCACGCTTCGCCCGTTTTTTTATCAATCCGGTTGGGAACAACGGTCGTGACGTAGCCGCTGACCGCGCCCATTTCACCCAGCCAGAAACGCAGCAGGTCGATCTGGTGCGAGCCGTTCGCGCCGAGCCGCCCGCCGCCCATTTCCGCCAGCGACCACCAGTCGTCTTTGACGCGCGACGCTGGATCGCCGTAGCTGGAAGCGATATTCCAGACGTTGACGTGGCGTATCTCGCCGAGCGTGCCGTCCGCGATCATCTGGTGGATTTTGCGGCGGTTGGGGTTGAAACGAAGTTCGTGACCGATCAGATGGACGCGCCCCAGCGCTTCGGCTTCGTCGAGCATGGCGCGGGCTTCGTCGCGGTTCATCGCCATCGGTTTCTCGCAGAGGACATGCGCGCCCGCGCCAAGCGCCTTGAGCACCATCGGCGCGTGATAAATCGTCGGCGTGGCAATGCAGACCAGATCGACGGGGTGCGCCGCCAGCATCTGTTCCCAGTTGTCGTAGGCGTGCGGGATGTCAAACGCCTTCGCGGTGGCCTGCGCGCTGCTCAGGTGGGCGCTGGCAATGGCGACGATCTCGACATCCTCGATGGTTTTGAGGGCGGGCAGGTAGGCGGCTTTGGCGAAACTCGCGCCGATGACGGCGGTGCGAATGGTCATACACTACTTCCTTTGATCTGTTTCATACGCACTTGTACGGACAGAAACGCTGGTGCGCCCTGTCTTTCGCCCTTTCTCCCCGCTTGCGTGGGAGAAAGGGAAGCTGACCTGTCCTTGGTCAGCGGGGATAGAGGGGCAAATCTCACCACAAGCCCAAATCCTTGAGCGCCTGCCCGCAGGCGTCGAGTCCGGCGAGTTCGGCTTCGGAGTAGTTGCGCGAGAGCAGGACACCGCTCGCGCCACCGGCGAACCCCGCTTTGACGCCGTCGTAGCACTCCTGCGCGCTGATGGCTTTGCTCGCGCCCGCATCACCGACGCCGATGCCGATGCCAGGATAGATTTTCACCTTGCCGTTCGTGTCGGCGACCAGATTTTCCGTCCACTGCCGGACGTAGTCGGCGTTGAAGCCGGACATGGCGGCATCGCTGCGCGGGGCGATGAAGTCGTTGATGCCGAGAATGGTCGCCAGCGCGTCATACGCGCCGTCGGGCGACGCGTCGGCGAGGACGCTTTTCTGCCAGGTGTCGGCGAAGTTGGCGAAACGCGCTCCGGCGGGCGTGTGATAGAGCACGGGCTTGAGGAAGTCGGCGTAGTGCTGATAATCGCTCTGGTCGTACTGGGCTTTGGCATAGGGATTGTAGGTGTTGATGATCTGCCAGATGCCGTAACCGACTTCATGCTTCAAATCGCTGAAGCGCACCGCCCCGGCGATCTCGTGCGCCATGTCGCGGTGCGAATCGAGCCACAGCTTTTCCCACATGAGCACTTCGGGATGGTGGAGCAGCAGGCGCAGCAGCGTAACGAACACGCCATCACGCGGGCGGTCACCCTTGCGGACGCCTTGCAGGAACAGATCAATGGCGCGGTAGCCCGCAATCGCCCGTTCAGGATCGATGCCGCGCGCGCGGGCTTCGGCCTTGTAGTACTCGTCGAAACCCGTCGTGCCGTCAGCGCGGAAGATGTCCATCAGCGGGCTGTGACGTTCGATGCCCCACAACATCCCGTCGAGGTCGTGATTGCTGAACCAGTCGTCGATGACGGATTTCCACCAGGTGCGGTAATGCGGATTGAGCATCGAGGGGCGGGTGGCGGTTTTGCCCCAGTGATCCTTATCGAGCATGTGGATAAAGCCCGGCTGCCAGATGTGGCGGATGCCGGAGCTGGAGGTTTCGCAGTAGTAGGGGTAGACCTTCATGCCGCGCTTTTTGGCTGCCGGGATGACGTCGGCGAGGGCATCGAAGCCTTCGTAGAGCGGGTCGGGCGCGGCGAACTGTTTGTGAAAAGTCGCTTCGTAGTAAGCCGGGTTGGTGCGATAGAATGCGCCACCCTGCAAATTATCTTTTTCGGCGACGCCGTGATCGGGGAAGCCGTGAATGGCGCGCCCGGCGTTGCCGTAGCTCCACGAGAGCGCCGAAATGAACAGCGCATTGACTCCGGCGCGCTGTTCGAGAATGTCCAGTACCTGTTCGACGCCTTCGTCAATAAAGCTGATCGCGCCGATTTGGATTCCAACAAATGTTTTGCTCATGATGAGATTCCGTCGTTGATTAAAGGAAAGGCTCAGCGCCCACGCAGGCGCGGGTCGAGAAAGTCGCGCATCCAATCGCCGAGGATGTTGAGCGACAGCACCGTGAACATGATGCACAGGCCGGGAAAGACCGCCAGCCACCAGCTTCCGCCGAGCAGTTGATCGCGGCTTTCGGCGAGCATTCCGCCCCACGTCGGCACGGTTGGCGGCACACCGAGGCCGAGGAACGAGAGCGATGCTTCCGACAAGATCACGCTGGCGACGTTGAACGAGGCGATCACAATCAGCGGGGCGATGATGTTGGGCAGGACGCTGACACGCATGATATGCAGGTTGGTCGCGCCGATCATGCGCGAGGCGGTGATATGGTCGCGTTCGCGTTCCGCCATCGTTGCGCCGCGCGCGATGCGGGCATAGGTCACCCACTGACCAACACCCAGTATGATGATCAGGTTGACCACGCCCGAACCGAGCACCACCAGCACCATGATCGCCAGCAGGATGAAGGGAAAGCCCAGTTGAATATCGGCAAGGCGCATGATGACATCGTCGATGATGCCGCCGAAATAGCCTGCCAGAATTCCGGCAAAGACGCCAATCGCGCCGCCAATGACGACGGCGACCAGCCCAACCGCCAGTGAAACGCGCGCGCCGTAGATCAGGCGGGAAAGCACGTCACGACCGAGGCCGTCTGTTCCCAGCGGGAAGGGGGTTGTGCCGTCGGCGGCCTGCTGGAAGGGAGGCTGCAAGCGCTCAATCAGACTCTGGCGGTTGGGGTCTTTGGGCGCGATCTGCGGCCCGATGACCGCCAGCAGCGCCAGCAGCGCCAGAATCAGCAGCGCCAGAATCGGCACTTTCGCTTTGACCAGACTGCGGCGCGCCCGTGTCCATTCCGAGATCGGCGCGGGCAGAAGCTGGACGACTTGCGCGGGGCTGCTGGCGGGAAGGACGGATGATTTATTCATGCGTATACCGGATCAATCCTTTAGTGCAGCCGAATACGGGGGTCGAGTCGAACGTAGAGCAAATCGACCAGCAGATTCAGGAAAATGAACATCAGCGAAAAGACGACCACCGACGCCTGCACCACCGGAATGTCACGCTGGTTGATGGCATTGAAAACCAGCCTGCCGACGCCCGGCCATGAAAAAACGGTTTCGGTGACGACGACCCCGCTGAGCAGAAAGCCGAATTCCAGGCCGAGGATGGTCACGACAGGCACGAGCGCGTTGCGGAAGGCGTGACGGACGATCACGACGCGGTTGGTCAAGCCTTTCGAGCGGGCGGTCTGGACGTAATCCTGCGAGAGCACTTCAAGCATCGATGAGCGGACAAGGCGGGCGTTGCGCGAGAGCGAAAAGACCGCAATCGTGATCCCCGGCAGCATCAGGTAGCGGATGGCGTCAGGAATGTTGGCAATCGCTTCAGCGATGTGGCCTTCAAAGAGCGGCTGAAGCAGCGGCGTGTGACCGGAAATTGGCAGCAGGCGCAGTTGCAGACCCACGAACAACAGCAGCATCAGGCCGAGCCAGAAACTGGGGATCGACTGACCGAGCATGGCGAAGATCATAATCCCGCTGTCGGTCGGTGTGCCGCGCCGCGTCGCCGAGATGATGCCGATGGGGATCGCCAGCGCAATCGCGATAATCATAGCAAAGATTGTCAGTTCGAGCGTGGCAGGCAGCCGATCCATCACCAGATTGAGCGCGGGCTGCTTGTTCCGCAGTGAATTGCCGAGATCGCCGCGCAGGAGACCGCCGATATAGCTGAAATACTGCTCCGTCAGCGGGCGATCAAAACCGAGCATGTGGCGCGTCTTCTCAATCTCAGCCTGCGAAGCGCGTTCGCTGACGTAGAGATTGGTTGGGTCGCCCGCCATGTGCAGGACGAGAAACGACAGCAGCGTGACTCCCGCCAGGACGATAAACGATTGAAGCAGCCGCCGCACTAAATACGCTGACATTGATTCGTGACCTTCGTAGAACGCGCTTCATTCCAACGTGACGTTTTGCGCCGCTGGCGGTTTATGCTTTTTAACAAATGAATACGGAGTTTAATCCTCTCCATCGCGTCGTTTTTCTCCCTTTCTCCTCGCTTGCGTAACGCGAACTTGTTCGCGCGAAAGGGTCGGGGATAGAGGGGTTTTACAAGCGAGACATGCTTCGCTTTTTCTCCGTCCTAAATAGTTAAACTGCATAAACCCTCGGCGGCGCTACATGCTTATTCGAACTTGTGATTGTAGGGGCGACCTGCCAGGTCGCCCCTACCTTGCGCTAGCGTGAGACTGGTTTAGCTGCTGGCGAGCGTCGCGTCGGTGACGACGATTTGCTCGTCACGGCGCGCTGTCCAGTCAACGCGGTTGCTCTTGGCGTAGAAGTCCGGCTGGAAGTAGAGCAGCAGCCAGGGCGGGTCGTTGTAGAAGACTTCGAGCATCTGGTTGACCAGGTTCTTTTCGGTCTCCAGATCGACGCCCTGCGCTTCATTCCAGAGCTTGAACCACTCCGGGTTCTGCCAGTTGGTGTAATTCGTGCCAGCGTCCGGCGCGGACAGGTCGGCCATGTCGTAGAGTGCGCTCCAGATGCCGCCGCCCGAACCGAGGAAGAACATCGGGCCGACATCCTTCGTGCGCACCAGCGGCAGATAATCCGACGTCCAGTCGCGGATGTCAACGGTGGTCTTAACGCCAACATCGGTCAGATACTGACCAATCGCCTGCACGACGTTGGCGTCGTTCAGGTAGCGACCACGCGGCCCCATGAGGACGGTTTCGAAGCGGACACCATCCGGGCCAGCCGGATAGCCAGCGGCGTCGAGCAGTTCGCCCGCCTTCTTGGGATCATAGGGATAGGGCGACAGGTTGGGGTCGCCGTTGGGGTCGTTGACCATGCTCGAAGCACGCACGCAGTCGGTTCCCAGCAGCGTCTTGCAGATGGTCGGTACGTCGATGGCGTATTGCAGCGCCACGCGCACGTCGGTTTTCTGGAGTGCATCGTAGCCGGGGGCATCCTTGAAGGTGTCGCTGAACTGGAAGCCGACGTACATACGGCGCGTTCCAGCGACCGACTCGACCGTTGCCGTGCCGCTGTTGTTGATGGCATCGACCTGATCGGGCGAGACGTTGGCGATAATATCGACGTTGCCCGCCAGCAGTTCGGCGGTACGGGTCGAAGCTTCGGGGATGACGCGCCAGACCTGCTTCTCGAAGTTCGCGGTGCGCAGGGTGAAGCCGGGGACTTTTTCGAGCGTGACGTGATCGTCCGGCACCCACTCGACCAGCTTGTAGGGGCCGCTGCCGACCGGGTGCTGGGAAGCTTCTTCCAGACTCATCTTCTCGTAGGAGTCCTTGCAGTGAATGTAGACTTCCGAGATCAGGCCGAGGCGGAGCGGTTCCGACTGGGCAGTGTTGGTGACGATGGTCACGTGGGTGTCATCGACGACTTTGGTGCTGACATATTCAATCGACGGCAGGACGAAGCCGGTCGTGTTGCCGGTGAAGGCATTGGCGGGGTCGGTGGCGCGGTCGAAGCTGTAAGCCACGTCTTCGGCGGTCAGGGCTTCGCCATCGTCGCACGTCAGGCCGGAGTTCAGTTCGAACGTCCATTCCTTGCCGTCGTCGGAAATGGTGTAGCTCTTCGCCAGATAAGGCACGAACTTGCCGCCGTCATCGACTTCGTAGAGCGTCGCAAAAATGTGACCGAGAATGTTCGTGTCCGAGCGTGAAGCGGCTGCCGAGGGGTCGAAGGACGAAATATCGACCCCCTGCGCCATCACAATCGTGGTGTCGTCAGGAGCCTGCGCGTTCACTGCCAGCGGCAGGATGAACAGACCTAGCGCAGCGGCGACTAAAAAGCGTCGTATCCGGTGGTTCATTGCGTATCCTTTGTCTTTATCTCATAAAATGCGGAAGCGTTATTGAACGTGGTGCTGAGTCCCCAGTACCTTGAGCGCGCCTCCTTCCTCTAAAATCTGGCTGATCTCAACCGCCCGCTGCTCGCGGCTGGAAAGCGCACAGGCTTCGACCAGCGCAAGCGAACGGAGATGATCGCGGGCGCTGCATTGCAGCGGCGCGCCGTCCAGCACCGCGCTTAAAAACGCGGCGAACAACCCCTCGGTTTCGGTAATCCACAGTTCGTGCGGGGGCAGGGGGATTTCGCTGAGTTGGGTGTCGGCGTGGCGGGCGTAATGCAGGTCGCCAAACTGGTCGCGCTGGCTGATGACGCCGCCCGTACAATCGCTGCGCCATTCAAAACCGGGCTGCGACCAGCCGCTCATCCACAGGCCGTGATAGTTGACGATCAGGCCGCTTTCAAAGGTGAACAAGGCCGACACGTTGCTGTCGCTGGCGTACATGCTCCACGAGGGATTCCACGTTTGGCATTCGACGCGGACGGCTTCCTGCCCGTAAACGTAGCGCAGCAGATCGAAGTGGTGGATGGACTGCTCCCAGAGCATCGGCTGATCCATCGTCAGGGGGTATTTATTCAGGTTGGCGCGGTTGCCGTCGCGCCAGCGTTCGTAGGTGAAGCGGGCGAACTCCGGTTTGCCGACTGTGCCTGTTTGCAGCAGTTCCAGCACGGCTTTGGTAACGGCGAGATAGCGAAAGTTTAGCCCGACCATGAGCGGCACGTCGCCCGCTAAGGCGGTCAATTGGGCGGCCTCTTTAACGCTGAGCGCCAGCGGTTTTTCGATGAGCATCGGCATGTCATGCTGAGCGGCGGCGCGGATTTGCACATCGCGTCCCATCGGCGGGTTCGCCAGCACTAAAGCGTCCGCTTTGACCGACTCAATCGCGCTGCTGACCGTCGCGAAGGTCGCCCGCTCCCCAAAGTCGGCGACCGCCTTCGTCAGCGCCGCCGGATTGGGATCGACATAGGCGACGATTTCGGCACGCGGTGAACGGTTGATCACCTCAGCCCAGTAGCGCCCTCGTACCCCAAGTCCCGCAAGTATCACCCGCAGCGATGAAGTCATCCTGTTTCCCTGTATCATGCTTACCTGAGCAATAAAGCGTCGTGCTGATTCGTTTCGAGCGCCCGCAGGATTCCGGTCTGCAAGGGCGTCCACGCGGAAAAGCGGATATCTGCTTGCAGGCGTTCGTGGCTCAATGTCCCGCGTCGTAGGTTGAGGTTCAGGTCTTTGCTCGAATCCGTCTCGATGGTGATGTTGGGCAGCGCTGCCTGAATCGCCTGCGCAATCGTTCGACGGTCGGCGCATTCGCCCGCAGCAACCTGATAAAGCGCGTGCGCCAGTGTTGGCGTTTGCGCCAGCGCGTGGATGGCGTAGGCGATGTCCGGCGCGAACGTCCATTCGCGCGCCTGCCCGTCTGCTTGATCGGCGGGCGGGACGGTGACTTTGCCCTCACTCAGCGCCTCGTGGAGCATCCGCCCGATCAGGCTGATGCGCGGGCGGGTGACGCTCGGCGTTTCGCCGATGCCGTAGATATTGCCGAGCCGGATGCTCAACACGTCGCGCTGATAACCCTGTTTGAGCGTCCCGGTCAGTGCTTCAAGCGCTGCCTTCGCAATCGCGTAGGTTCCCTGTGGAGTTGTCGGCAGGTCTTCGCTGACGATACCGCTCGTTTTTGCGTAGACCGCGCTCGAACTGATGATTATCGTGCGGCTGACGTTGTGATCAGCTGCCCAGTCGAGCAGCATGAGCGCCGGATTGAGGTTGGCTTGCAGATGGGCGGCGGGCGTCAGTCCGGCGCTGTCCGGATCGGCGGTGATGGCTGCGCCGTGAATCAGCAGGTCGCATTCGGGCAGCAAATCGTTGGCGAGCGCGTGTTCGACAGGCGCGTGTATCAGCGTGACGGGGTATTTCATGACCTGCCATAGTTCGAGCGTGTCGCCATCGAAGTGCTGGTCAAGCACCGTGATCGCATAGCCGAGTGCCCGCCAGATCGGCACAGCCTGACGGAGCACGAACCCATTCGCGCCCGTAACCAGCAGGCGGGGCAGACGCGGCGTTTGGAGACTCACCGTTCGCCCTCGCTTTTGGGCAAATCCCACTGTTCCACCAGCAGATCGCGCGCGCTGGCGATGTGCGCTTCGAGCAGGCGCGTCACCAGCGGAATGTCCTTATGTTCGATGGCTTCGATGATGGGCAGGTGGTTGTAGGCGATCTGGCGCATGTCGCTGTTGCGGCGGTTGCGCTGCGCCATGACGTAGCGCACTGCCAGACTGACCGAACTCCAGGTCGAGTCGAGCAGCTTGTGGTCGCTCATCTGGATCAGCGTGTCGTGGAAGACGCGGTCAATGATGTTCACCTGCTTCATGCTGCCAGTTTCGGCAGCGGCGAGCATATCTTCAAAGACGGCGTGCAGGGCCGGAACTGCCTCTGCCGTGTGGTCGATTTCGATGATCTGGCGGGCGGCAAAGGTTTCGAGCAGCGAGCGCAGGCTGTAGAGTTCCTCAATATCGCGGCGGCTGAGCGCGCGCACCGTCGCGCCGTGATAAGGCACGATTTCGACTAAGCCTTCGGTGCTGAGAATTTGCAGCGCTTCGCGCAGTGGAGCGCGGCTGGTGCCAAGCTGCGCCGCCAGTTCGGTTTCGATCAAGGGCTGCCCCGGCGTGAACTCACCGTTGACGATGGCGTCACGCAGGGCGTTCAAGACGCGTTCGCGTAAGGATTTGTTTTCAATGCTGGGTAAGTTTTGCGGAGCCACGTTCGCAATCACCTATGAAACAGGGTCAAAAATTGGGCGATTTATTTGCTTGACAGCGCCAGCGACAATGCGTATCATCGTTTTTGTCGGCTGTAGACTGTCGACAATTTCCAACAATGAAGCGATTATAGAAGTCTCGTAATTCCCTGTCAAGCAATCGGGTTTCCAAATTTCGAGGGGTATTGTTTAGGGATTTTCCACAGAAGTAATCGCGCATAAGTAACGGACTGAATACACGGCGTCCCTACAAAAACGAACCTGGGGTTACTGAGATTGTCCGGTAGAGCAGCGACTCACCAGCGAAAAATCAAAAACGATGTGAAGCGCCAAGATCGCCAGGAAAGGGGTGAAAGGTGACATTACGAACCAACGCAGCACAGCTTGTCGAAATCGCCGTCTGTGGCAACGTCAGCCAGCCGAGCCTGCGCTATCCCGGTTACACGCTCAACCAGCACGGTATGGGTGCGGTGCTGCCGGGGATGTCGGGCGTGGTCTATAACGCGCGCGTCGGCGACCCGGCCTTTGGCTGGGCGGGCGATCACGTCGAACCGGGAACGTCGATTGCCAACCCGGATGCCGCGCCGGAATTCGCGCTCCATTACCTGACCTGCATGGGCAACGCGGCGGTCATCACCAACGGACTCGCCAAAGGAGCGCGCGGCATCGTCACGGGTGAACACGCCCGCATTCTGGTCGATTTCTCTGAGGAAGCCAACGACCTGATCTGTGTCGGTGACACGATCCAGATTACGGCGGTCGGGCGCGGGCTGGAATTCACCGACTACCCGCAGATTACGCTCAAGAAGTGCAGCCCGCAGTTGATCGAGGGCATCCCGATTGAGGAATTGCCCAACGGTCACATTCGCGTACCGGTGACGATGGAACTGCCGCCGCGCATCATGGGATCGGGCGCGGAACTCAACTCCGAATACGTCGATCAGGACTTGATGTCGGGCGATCTCGCGCTGATGGCGGAACTCGGCATCGACCAGATGCGGCTGGGCGATCTGGTGGTCATCCCCGACGCGGATCACCGCTTCGGGCGCGGCTTCCGCAAGGGCGCGGCGACGATTGCGCTCTGCATTCACGGCGATTCGGTCATGACGGGACACGGCCCTGGCATCCTGACGCTGATGACCTGCCCCGAACCGATGATCGAATGGGTCATCGACCCGAACGCTAATATCGCTAACTACCTGAAAATTCGGGAGCTGCAATAATGTCGCTGGCAAACAACTTCGACAAACTGGTCGCTGTTTCCGTCATGGGGCAAATCGCTTCGCCGGGGTTTCCCGGCCTGCCCGCCGAACCCTACCGCCTCGACGCTGACGGCAAACCGTTTCTGCTGCCCACCTACGGCGGCATTGTCTACAACGTCTCGGTCGGCGACTCGGCCTTTGGCTGGCTGGCGGACTGCATTCACCCCGGCGTCAGCATTTCGATGAAGGACGACAACGGCAATCGCGGGCTGAATCTGTTCGCCTGCGTCGGCAACACCGCCATCGTCATGAGCGGCGACGCCAAAGGCGCGCGCGGGATCGTCACCGGCAAGTCCGGTCGCTTCTCCGAACACGTCATCCTGCATTTCTCGAAAGCCGAGCGCGAGAAGATGGCAATCGGCGACAAAATCGTGATCAAGTCCAAAGGCACAGGCATGACGCTGGCGGATCACCCGTCGATCAAATTCAAGAGCTGCTCGCCTGAACTGCTCGACGGCCTCGAAGTCCAGACGCTGCCCAACGGCAAGCTGGGCGTACCCGTTGTCGCCGTCGTGCCGCCACATCTGCTCGGCGCAGGCGCGGGATTGACCAGCGAAGGCGGTTCGCTCCACATCCAGACGCAGGATCGCGAGGCGATCAAGGCGCTCGGCCTCGACCAGCTTCGTCTGGGCGATATTGTCGCCCTCTCCGACTATGACAGCAGTTGGAATCACGGCTATCTGCGCGGCGGGATCGGCATCGGCGTGATTGGTCAGGGCGACAGTCCGCGTGCGGGCTATGGCCCCGGCGTCACGCTGATCATGACCTCGGCGACGGCTGGCATCGAACCGGTGGTCACGCCCGGCGTCAATTTAACGTCCGTGTTCAATTTTAACTAAAAGATTAACCTCACCCCGGCTGACCAACCGAAGGTCAGCTTTCCCCTCTCCCTATGGAGAGGGGCTAGGGGTGAGGTTGGCAGTTATCTTTTGTCCGAGTGATGAAAGGGACAGAACCCACATGCCCGCACAGTACATCAAGCACATGGCGTTTGCCGTCAAGGATGCCAACGCCGCGCTGAAAACCTATAAGGATTTTCTCGGCGCAGGCTTCGAGGCTAAAGTCGAGGATTACCCCAAATCGCGCAATCGCGTCGCCCTGTTCAACATCGGCGACGTCGAATATCAACTCTGCCAGTCGCTCGACGAGGGCGGACGCTTCGATAAGTGGATCAAGGAGCGCGGCTACGAAGGTCTGCATCACATCTGCTACGCCGTCGATGACATCGATCAGGCGCTGGCGGATGCGCAGGCGGCGGGCGCGACGCTCAGGGAATGCAGCGCCTGTCACGTCAAGGGCAGCCACCTGCACCCGGAGGGCTGGGTCGCCTTTCTCGATCAGGAAGCGGGCGGCATCGAACTCGAACTGATGCAGGTCTACACGCCGGAGCAGTTGGCGGAATACAAAGCCATCAAGGGGATTTAGCTGATGCCGATTTCGCTGGTGCGCGTCCCGGTCGATGCGCTTCAAGCCTTTACCTACCGCGCCTTTCGGGCAATGGGCGTCAGCGACGAAGAAGCGCGCATGTGTACGCGCGGCCTGATGCACAGCGAGTTGCGCTGTCTGCCCGGTCAGGGACAGGGGGTGCGCCGCTTGCCCGTCTACTACGAGCGCATCTCGAAAAAGTACATCCTCCCCGGCGCGCCCTATGAGATCGTCAAGGAATCGCCTGCCCTCGCGCTGATCGACGCCCACAACGGTCTCGGCTCGCCTGCGGCACAGCGCGGGATGCGCATCGCCGTCGAGAAGGCGAAAGTCAGCGGTGTGGGGACGGTTCTGGTGCGCAACAGTACCCACTTCGGATCGTCGGCGGTTCCGGCGTTGATCGCGCTCGAAAGCGACTGCATCGGCATCGCCATGACCAACGCGGGGCCGGAGATGGCTCCCTGGGGCGGCGCGACGGGCGTCACCGGCACAAATCCCTGGGGGATTGCCGCGCCGACGGGTGGTGACTTCCCGGTTGTCCTCGACATCGCGCTGACGACCGCCGGAAAAGGCATGATGCGCTGGTTCGAGCGCGAAGGCAAGAAAATGCCGCTCGACTGGGCGCTGACCCCCGACGGCTACGAAACCGATAATCCAAGCGCGGCGATGCAGGGCTTTCTGCTCGGCATTGGACAACACAAGGGCTACGGCCTCGCCATGATGACCGACGTGATCACGGGGGTGCTGGCAGGCGGCGGCTTCGGATTGACGCCCTACGCCGATCCGGCAAAGCAGGACGTGTCCCATACCTTCATCGCGCTCGACATCGAGTGGTTCATGCCGCTTGCCGAGTTCAAGGCACGCATGGATTCATTTATCCGCGACATCAAATCAGCCAAGCTCCGCCCTGGCTTCAGCGAAATCCTCGTCCCCGGCGAGATCGACTACCGCCGCGAGACGGCCTATCGGCGCGATGGCGCGCAGTTGGACGCCGAAATCTTCGATCAACTGGCGGCGCTTGCCCAAACGCTGCACATCGACTTCCCGTTTGAACGAGAGATCGTGCCGAGTGAGGAGGCGATTGCCCGATGATTCCCGAACAGTTGGCGCGACCGTTGGCGGCGCGAGTCAACGGTCTGCCTGACCTTGATGACACCCGCGCAAATACCACACCCTTCACTGACGAAGGCGTCCTCGATGCGGCGGAAGAAGCGCTCAAAGCGGGCAAAACCCATTACACCGACCGTCCCGGTATTCTGCCGCTGCGCGAACAGATTTCCGCCTATCTGGGGCAGCTTGGCCTCGAACTTGCGCCCGGTGCTATCACCATCACCTGCGGCCTGACCGAAGCGCGCTTTGTCGCTTTCAAACAGTGGTTAGCAAAAGACAAAACGCTCTACACCAGCGATCCGACGCTGGTCGCCGGGGTGCTGCATCTGTTGGGTGCAAATGCTGCCCAGTCGCCAACCAGCGCCGCCGTGATCTACGCCCGCACACCGGATGAACTCGCTGCGCTCGTCCGCGATTTGCCTGCCGAGTCGTCGGCATGGCTGATCTGGGAACTGGCAGACGATCTCACGCCGGAAGCGAGCAAACCCGTCGTCGAGTTGATTCAGTCGAAAAATCTGCTGGCGCGTCTGCTCGTGATCGGCGAACTGCCGGGGCTGGCAGGCTGGCGCGTCGGCTGGATGGCGGGATCAAGCGCGGCGGAAAAGCTGCGCACCTTCAAGCAGAGCATCAGCATCTGCACGCCGAGCATCTCGCAGTGGGCGGCGTTGGGTGAATCCTTGAAAGCTAAAAACGTCTGATGACAACACACACCGTGAACCCGAACATCCCCGACGCCATTCGCGCCGTCGCCGCTGACGGCACGCAGCTTCGTTACGCCCTGATGGAAATGTCGAACAGCATCCCCGACGCGATTGCGCTCGGTCGCGGCGACCCGGATTTGATGTGTCCGCCGCACATCCGCGAGGCGGCAGCCAAGGCGCTGCACGATCATGTGGTGACGCTTTCACCTGTCGCCGGACTGCCAGAACTGCGCGAGGCGGTTGCCCAGAAGCTCAACGCTGACAACAGCATCCCCGCGTCCGCCGAGAACGTCATCATCACGACGGGCGGGCAGGAAGGGCTGTATCTGATCATGCAGGCGCTGATCGACCCCGGCGACGAGGTGCTGATCCCCGACCCGCGCTACACCTCGTATGACGAGGCGGTGTCGAGCGCGGGCGGCAAAATCGTCCTCGTGCCGACCACCCACGCCGATGCCTTCGATCTGCGCCCTGAAGCGGTCGAGGCAGCGATTACCCCTCAGACCAAAGCGATTCTGATCATCACGCCGAGCAACCCCACCTCCGGCATTGTTAGCGAGCCGAACCTGCGGGCAATTGCCGAAATCGCCCAGCGGCGCAACCTGATCGTGATCTCCGACGAGATTTACGAGAAGTTCGTTTACGCGCCCTGGACGCACGTCAGCATCGCTTCGTTCCCTGGCATGGCGGAGCGAACCATCACCCTCAACGGCTTCTCGAAAACCTACGCCATGACCGGGCTGCGCGTCGGCTACGTCTGCGCGCCCGCCAACGTCATCGACGCCATGACCCGCGTCAAGGCGCAGACGACCGGTCCTGCCGCGACCGTCTCGCAGTGGGCGGCGCTGGCGGCGCTCGAACAAGCCGACGCCAGCCGTGTCGCCATCGAAGGCTTCCGCCAGATTTACGGCGAACGCCGCGCCCTGATGATGCAGGGACTCACCGACCTCGGCCTCGACTACAGCGAGCCGCGCGGCGGCTTCTTCCTCTGGACAAACAGCAGCTCCACCGGGATTCATGCGACTGAACTGGCCTATCTGCTCCTCAAAGAAGGCAAGGTGCTGATTTTCCCCGGCACGGCCTTCGGCGCGAACTGGAGCGGCTATCTGCGCGTCAGCGTCTTGCAGGACACGGCGCTGCTCAGGGAAGCGCTCGAACGAATGCGCCCGATTATCGAACGCTATCGGGTTTAGGGAGTGCCATGTCTGAGGCTTACAATCCCCCCATGAGCGAACTCCATGCCCTGCTCGACGATTCCGTCGCGCTGCTGCAAGCCTTGATTCGCATCCCGTCGCCCAATCCGCCGGGGAACACCCAGCAGATCGCCTACTTCATCGGCTTGCTGCTCAATTCCATCGGCGCGACGGCCTGCATGTATGCGCCGCAGGCCAAGCCCGAAGCCACCAGCGTCGTCGGTACAATGGGCAGCGGCGATCCAGTCATCATGCTCCACGCGCACATCGACACCGTGCCGATTGCCGCTAACGAAGCCTCGCGCTGGACAGTCGATCCCTATGCCGCCGAAATCCGCGACGGCAAACTCTACGGCAAGGGCAGCATCGACGACAAAGCGCCGCTGGCAGCCATGCTCCACACCTTCGCGCAGGTGGCCAAAGCCCCCGACGCGCACGGCACACTCGTGATCGTCGCCGCTGCTGAAGAAGAAACCGGCGGCGTCCTCGGCACGAAGTGGCTGGCAGAAAGCAAGCTGCTGCCCGCGTGCGATTTCATCGTCGTCGGCGAACAGACTGCCAATCGCGCAGCCAACGCGCACAAAGGCGTCATGCGCGCGGCGGTGCGCGCCGTTGGGCGCTCGGTTCACGCCACCAACCCGGATCGCGGCGTCAACGCGATTGTGGCGATGACGAAAGCCGTCCTCGCGCTCGATACCTATCACCAGTCACTCAAGGCGCGGGTGCATCCGCAGGTCGGCTTCCCGACCTGCAACGTCGGCGTGATTCAGGGCGGCAGCACCGCCAACGCCGTCCCCGATAGCTGCGCCGTATTTCTGGATCGGCGCATGATCCCCGGCGAGAATCCCGAAACGGTCAAGCAGGAACTGATCGACGTGATCGCCTCAGTCGATGCTGGCGCAGCGCAGCTTTCCGTCGGCGATTTTCAGGTCTCGAACTGGTACGCCTCGACCGTTGAGGGCGACCTCGCGCAGACCTTTCTTAAGAGCGTTCAGCAGGAAATCGGCGGCGACCTCGCGCCCGTCGGCTATCTCCCCGGCAGTGATGCCAAGCACCTGACCGGATGCTTACGTCCCGGCGGCGAAATGATCATCTTTGGCCCCGGCAGCTACGAAGTCGCCCACGCCTTTGACGAATACACCGACGTGGCTGATCTGGCGGCGACAGCACGGATTTTGCGACGTTTTATTGGGCAGGCATTTCAGATGACCGAAGGCGGTGTGGCTTGAGTTACGACAGTTTGATTCGCGGCGGCAGCGTTGTCACCGAGTACGGCGTGCAGGCGCTCGATGTCGCGCTTCGGGGCGGCAAAATCGCTGCGCTGCTCGCGCCGGGAACGGAAGCCGAGGCGGGCGAAATCATCGACGCGAGCGCGCAGTACGTCCTTCCCGGCGCGGTCGATATTCACTTTCACTGCCGTGCCCCGGCCTACCCCCAGCGCGGCGACTTCGCCACTGAAACGCGGGCAGCGGCAGCAGGTGGCGTGACCACGATCTTCGAGATGCCGATCTCGAAGCCCTGCTGCGCGACTGGCGAAATCTTCCGCAGCCGTAAAGCCCTCGCCGAGCGCGACAGCTACGTCAACTTCGCGCTCTACGGCGCGCCGGGGCTGCTCAAGCGCGACGAAATCTGGGCGATGGTCGAGGAAGGGGCGATTGCCTTCAAAATCTTCATGACCGCTGCCCCGGCAGGACGCGACGACGAATTCGAAGGGCTGTGCCTGCCCAATTCGCCGGGGCTGTATCAGGCGCTCAAGCTGGTGGCGGAAACCGGACTCGTGACGACCATTCACGCCGAGGACAACGCCCTGCTCGAATGGCACACGGCGCAGTTGAAAGCCGCCGGACGCAACGACATCACCGCGCATGGCGATTCGCGCCCGCCGCACGTCGAAGCGCTCGGTATCGCGACGGTGCTTTCGCTCAACGACACGGCAGGCGCGAAGATTCACATCGCCCATGTAAGCTGCCGCGCCGCGCTCGATACCCTGCGCAAGTGGGAACGGGCGGGCGCGGACGTCAGCGGTGAAACCTGCCCGCATTATCTCTTTTTTACTGAAGACGATCTCAAGCGTGTCGGCCCCTATGCCAAAATCAACCCGCCGCTCCGCCATGCTGACGATCAGGGGGCGCTCTGGGAAGGCTTGCGCGACGGCAGCCTGATCGCCATCACGACCGATCACTCGCCCTTCACCGCCGAGGAAAAAGAACGCGACCGCAGCGACATCTGGCGCACACCGCCGGGCGCTCCTGGCGTCGAGGAACTGCTGCTCGGCGTCATGGATCAGGCGCTCACGGGCAAAATCACGCTCGAACAGGCCGTCTCGTGGACGAGCGCCAACGGCGCGAAGCGTTTCGGCATCTATCCCAATAAGGGGACGATTGCTGTCGGCACAGACGCCGATATTGTCGTCTTCGACCCGAACCAGACGACCACCATCAGCCAGGACATGCTCTTCAGCAAGGCCAAAGCCTGTGATCGGCTTTATGAGGGCAAGACCTTTCAGGGAAAAGTGCGCCGCACCATTGTCAACGGGCGCACGGTCTTTGCCGATGGCGAAATTCTCGGTCAGCCCGGCTGGGGCAAATTCGTCCGCCCGCACACCGCCAAAACCCGCCTGCCCGAAAAGCAGGCCAATTCATGAACATCGCGAAAAAGTGTCATTTGCCCCAACTATCAGCGCAAGGCGCAACCACTGTTTTGTCTTTCTCCCCCTCCTTGAATTCGGGGAGGGGGTCGGGGGGTGGGGTCGAGCAAGAGGAGTCTTTAAACATATGACCTACGCACTCGATTTCAGCGAATACTTTCGCTACGACGACTTTACCGCTCACCTGAAAGGTCTCGCCGCTGCCTATCCCGAACTGGCGCATCTGCAATCGCTCGGTCATTCGTGGCGCGGGCGCGACATCTGGGCGATGACCATCACCAACAGCGCGATGGGCGCGCACGACACGAAACCCGCCTACTACATCGACGCGCACATCCACGCCGAAGAAGTTGCCACCTCGCACACCGCGCTCTATACGATCTGGTACTTGCTGACCAACTACGGCAGCGACCCGCAGGTGACGTGGCTGCTCGACCACACCACCTTTTACATTCTGCCGCGCACCAACCCCGACGGCGCGGAAATCAGCCTGACGACCGGGCATCACTGGTGTGGCAACGGGCGCTATCTCCCCGGTGAAGAACAGGAGCGCGGCCTGTGCCAGCAGGACATCAACGGCGACGGCCTGATTGTGCAGATGCGCATCCCTGATCCCGCTGGCGAATGGAAAATCTCGCCCGACGACCCGCGTCTGATGATTCAGCGCCAGTCGGGCGAAATCGGTGGGACGTACTATCGCCTCTACCGCGAAGGCGTCATCAAGGGCGACTGGGACGGCGTGACCGTCGAGATCGAGCGCCCGCGTGATGGCAACCTCAATCGCAATTTCCCGGCGGGCTGGCGACCGGAATTCCGCGAGTATGGGGCAGGCGAAACGCCGCTCTCCGAACCGGAATCAAAAGCGGTCATGCGCTTTCTGCTCGATCACCCCAATATTGCCGGGATGGAGTGCTATCACACCCACGCGGGTATGATTCTGCGCCCCTCGCTGGTCGCGCCGGACAGCGTACTGCCGCCTGAAGACCTCGCCCTCTATAAGCGCATCGGCGCGGTCGGCACGGAACTGACGGGCTATCCGGTCATTTCGGTCTTTCAGGAATTCACCAGCGACCCCGCCAACCCGCGTGTTGGTTCGCTCATGCAGTGGTCGTATGACGAGATGGGCATCATCACCTTCTCGACCGAACTCTGGAATCCCGAACTGGCAGCAGGCGTGGCTGACCCCGCCAAATATCAAATCCGCGCCCGCTCTACCGACGATGAAATCGCGCTGCTCCGGTACAACGATGAGCATCTCGGCGGTAAAGGCTTCGTCAACTGGACGCCGTTCGATCACCCGCAGTTCGGCGCAATCGAAATCGGCGGCTGGACGCATATGTACACCTTCCGCAATCCGCCGCCCGCCTCAGTCGCCAGCAGCGAGAAGGCGCGCGGCTTCATGCGCGAAATGATGCACAACAACTGCCTGTTCACCCTCCGTCACGCCGCCTGTGCGCCGCTGCTCCACATCGAAAATCCTCAGGTTGAGGCGCTCGGTGGCGATTTGTACAAGGTGAGTGCAACGGTAGCAAATCACGGCTTTCTGCCGACGCACCTCACGCGCCGCGCCCTCGATCACGATACGGCGGGGACAGTCCGTATTGAACTCATGCTGCCCGAAAATGTCGACTGTCTGATGGGACAGCCGAGCGTCAATCTCGGTCATCTGGCGGGGCGCGACGAACGCGCCGCCACCTGGTCGCCCTGGATGCGCGACTGGCACACGACACGCAAACCGGTCGAATGGCTGCTGCGCGCTCCTGCCGGGACGGTCGTAACACTCTCAGCAGACGCGCCTAAAGCCGGAATCCAGCAGATTTCCCTCACCCTCGCAGGAGAGCATCCATGAGCGTATTGAAAAAAAGTCATTCTCATGTACGAATGGTTTGTAGGGGCGAGGCACGCCTCGCCCGCGCGAGACATTCCGCACTGTTTTTCTCCCTTTCTCCCAACAAGTTGGGGCACACGCCTTGCGTGGGATGGCAAACTTGTTTGCACAAGGTCGGGGGTTCTTAAATACGCTCATGAACCGTCTCCTCAGTGCCGATTTTCATCGTGGTCGCATCGGCGCGATAGCCGCTGGTCTTGCTGACGCGCACCTGAGCGGCATCCTCATCCTGAATGCCGCCAACGTCTACTATGCGTCCGGCTACCTGCCGATTCCGTCGGAGCGCCCGATTGGGCTGTTCGTCGGCGCAGACGGCGCAGCGACGCTCTATATCCCCATGCTCGAACAGGAGAATGTCGCCGGAGCAGCGATTGATGAAGTCGGCATCACCGACGTGCGCGTCTACTTCGAGTACCCTGGTGAAACACATCCTGTCCAGTGGATGCTCGATGACCTCGCGCAGCGTTCGCGAACCAACGCGATAGCTGTCGATCAGCTCGATATTGGCACGTTCAGGGACGTTCATTTTCCCCGTGCTATAGCCCCATCGCTGCTGATCGAGCACTTACGATGGGTCAAAACGCCTGATGAATTGGCACTGGTCGAACGCGCCGCTTTCTACGCCGATTTCTGCCTGGAAAGCCTGCTCAGCGTCGCTCCAGCGATGATTCGCGAGGGCGCAGCCGAACTCGATCTGCTCCGTGCCTGCCTCAGCGCGACCAGCGCCCGCCTCAAAGCCGACATCGGCGAGGAGTTCATTCTCGGCGGGAGTACCGTCGTGGGAACCGTCCACAGTGGGCCGCAGGCGGCGCTGCCACACGGCTCACCGGGGAAGCGCCAGCCCCAACCCGGCGACACCCTCATCGCGGGGATCGGGGTGAGCGTGGCGGGTTATCACGCGGAAAGCGGGGCAACCTTCGTCGTCGGCGAACCAAAGAACGACACCATGCGCTGCCTCGAAGCCGCTGCTGCCTGCAACGATGCCGGAGTCGGTGCCCTGCGCTCCGGCGCGACCTGTGCCTCGGTCAACGAAGCGGCGCTGGGCGCGCTGCGTGATTACGGCTACGGCGACTTCATCCGCCACCGCATTGGTCACGGCATGGGCATCTACGCGCATGAGAGTCCCTGGCTGGCTCCCGGCGATGCGACGATTTTGCAGCCCAATATGGTCTTCTCGAACGAGCCGGGGATTTATCGACCGGGGATCGACGGCTACCGCACCATCAATACGATGATTGTCACCGACGGTGCGGCGCGTGTGCCGAGTAAATTTTTAGCGGAGCATCCGGCAGAAAAGCGGATTCTCGAAATCTAAACCTCACCCCGGCTGACCAAAAGCGGGTCAGCTTGCCCCTCTCCCTATGGAGAGGGGCGGCTAAGCGAAGCGCAGCGGGGTGAGGTTACTTTATCGAAAGATAGTTCCCAAAAGGAGTAGATCATGCCAGAACCCGCCGCATGGCGTTATCAGAAAATTCTTCAGCCGATCTTCGACATCCCCGCGCCGCGCCGCATCCTCAAGGGCAGCAAGGTGCTGACCTGCGTCGGTGATACGATCATCGAAAACGGCTTCGTCGAACTGGAAAACGGCAAGATCAAAGCCGTTGGGCGGTCGGCTGATCTCGGCTCAACCGAGGGTGCGGAAATCATCGACGTGAGCGGGAAAACCGTCATGCCGGGGATGATCAACTCGCACGCCCACCTCGCCTGGGACGGTGTGCATGATCTGGCGCGGCAGTCGATGGACGACGCACCTGAGATCAGCGCCTACAAGAGCGCCGCCAACATGCTCAAGAATCTGCGGGCAGGCGTGACGTTGGTGCGCGATTTGGGTATGAACAAGAGCAACTTCTTCGCCAAGCAGGCCGTCGAGCAGGGGATATTCCCCGGCCCACGCCTGCTGATCTGCGGCGAGGCGATCATCCAGACAGGCGGGCACACCTACTGGTGCTGCCGCGAAGCCAGCGGCGCGGACGAAATGCGCCGCGCTGTGCGCGAGCAGGTGCGCGGCGGCGCGGATCTGATCAAGATCATGGCCTGCCACGACACCCTCGAATTCACCGACGCCGAACTCGAAGCGGTGATCGATGAAGCGCACCGCAACGGCCTGCCGATCACGGCGCACGCCACCTACAACGAGTGCATCCGGCGGGTGGCGGCGTTCGGCGTCGATGTGGTTGAACACGGCGGATCGATGGACACGGAGACGATTCAAATTCTCGTGGATAAGGGGATTCCGATTGTGACGACCTTCGCGCCGCTGGTCATGCAGGCCAACGAAGTGGTGGCGCGCAAGTTCAACATCCCCGAATGGAAAATCGAGGAGCGCAAGAAGGCGGTCGCCAATCCCGCCCGCTACGAGGGGCTGATCAACGCGGCGAAAGCAGGCGTGCCGATTGCTTTTGGGACGGACGCGGGCAGCCCGGCAGTCGGTCACGAGATCGTCGCGCCGGAATTGAAGTTCATGGTGCAGCTTGGTCTTAAGCGCGACACCTACGATGCGTTACGCTCAGCGACGATTGTTCCCGCCAAAATCAGCAAGCTGGATGCCAACCTGGGGACGCTCGAAGCGGGCAAGTGGGCGGATGTGATCGTGATTGATGGCGATCCACTGGCGGATCTCGCCGCGCTCGAACAGGTGGCGATGACGTTTATCGGCGGGCGCAGGATGATCGGGGTCGGGTGAAACATTAACCCCTCTATCCCGGCTGACCAAGAACAGGTCAGCTTCCCTTTCTCCCACGCAAGCGGGAAGAAAGGGGAAAAACAAGGGCGCAGGGCAAACTTGTTTGGTTGTGTGCGCCCCTACAAATATTTACCACCTGATGATGCGTCAGTTGAATAAAGGACAGTGATTGATGGCACAAAGCGGATATGATGGGTTGATGGCCCACATCGCCGAACTGAACGACCTTTTCAATGCGATTTCGGTGTTGAAGTGGGATGCGCGCACGCAGATGCCTTCGGGCGGCGCGGTGACGCGTGGCAATCAACTGGCGACGCTCTCGAAATTCGCGCAGAGCCATTTCACAAGTGAGACAACGGCGCGCCTGCTCGATGCGGCTGAAGCGGAAGTCGCGGGCGAACCCGTCGATTCGTATCGCCTGCGTGGGGTAGCACAGACGCGCCGCGCTTACGAAATCAGCAAGCGTATCCCGGCGGAGTTGATGGGCAGGATGGCGGCGCTGGCTCCGGTTTCGGAACAGGTGTGGGCAGAAGCCAAAGCCAATAACGACTTCGCCAGCTTCAAGCCCTATTTGCAGCAGATGGTCGCTCTGGTCAGGCAGCAGGCTGAAGCTGTCGGCTACAGCGATCATCCGTTTGATGCGCTGGTGCTGGAATATGAGCCAATGGTCAACGCGGCGAAGCTCAGGGTGATTTTTGAGCAGCTCCGCGCAGGACTGATCCCGCTGCTGCAAGCGATTGTGGCGCACCCGCGCCCACTGGAACGCGATCTTTGGGCGATGGAATACCCGGTCGAGCAGCAGAAGGCGTTCGCGCTGGAAATGGCGCAGCGCTTCGGCTACGACCTCACACGGGGGAGGCTGGACATTGCACCGCACCCGTTCGAAATCTCGTTCACGCGCAACGATGTGCGTATCACGACGCGCTATCACAAAACGTTCTTCCCGATGGCCTTCTTTGGCACGCTGCACGAAACCGGACACGGCCTCTATGAGCAAGGGGTTGATCCGGCGCTGACGCGCTCGCCGCTGACGACGGATTTTCTCGGTCAGTACGCGGTCGGCGGGACGAGCTATGGCACGCACGAGTCGCAGTCGCGGCTGTGGGAGAATGTGGTCGGGCGCAGCCGCGCCTTCTGGAACGCGAATTTCAGCCGGATGCAGGACTACTTTCCAGAACAGACAGCGGGCGCGGACGCCGATTTGATGTATCGCGCCGTCAACCGCGTCGAACCGAGCCTGATTCGCGTGGAAGCCGACGAAGTGACCTACAACCTGCACATCATGATTCGCACCGAAATCGAGATGGGGCTGCTCGACGGCAGCATGAAGGTCGATGATCTGCCGGACATCTGGAACGAGACGATGCAGGCGTATCTCGGCGTCGTGCCGCCGGATGATCGGCGCGGTGTGCTGCAAGATGTTCACTGGTCGGGCGGCGGCTTCGGCTCGTTCCCCAGCTATACGATTGGCAACATCATGTCGGCGCAGTTCTTTGAGGCGGCGCGGCGAGACGTTCCCACGCTCGATCAATCGCTTGCAGGGGGCGATTACGCGCCGCTGCTGGGCTGGTTGCAGCAGAACATTTATCGGCACGGGCGCGCCTTCAGCGGCGAGGAACTGCTTCAGCGTAGCACAGGCGAAGGACTCAACGTCGCGCCGTATCTGCGCTACCTGACGGACAAATTCAGCGATCTGTATTCACTGCCTGAGAGCGAGTGACGGGATAAAGCATGATCAACGACATCAATGGCAAAGCGGCGTTTCTGACGGGAGCCGCTGAGGGGTTAGGTGCGCAGATCGCCAGAGCGTATGTGCGGGCGGGGCTGAAAGTCGCGCTGATGGACGTGCAGGCCGATAAGCTCCAGCACATCAGCGACGAGTTGCGAGCGGCGGGCGGGGACGTGCTGCCGATTGTGGTCGATCTGGCGAACGCAGCGGCGACACAGGCGGCGGTCGATCAGGCGCTGGCGCATTACGGGACGCCGCGCGTGCTGGTGCATAACGCCGCGCTGCTGCGCGAAGTTTCGATGCTGGATGTGACTTTCGAGAACTGGCGGCGCGAAATGGACATTATCATTCAGGCGGCATTCATCCTCTCGAAAGCCGTCTGGCAGCCGATGATTGAGGCCAAAAGCGGCAGCATCGTCTATGTGTCGTCGGGGTCGGGCATCCGGGGCTTCCTCAAAGAAACGGCCTACACGCCGGGCAAGCACGCGCAGGAGGGGCTGATGAAGATGCTGGCGCTGGAAGGCCAGCCGTTCAACATCGCCGTGAACACGATCACCCCCGGTGCGCCGATCAACACGCCGATGTCGGCATCGCATTACACCGACGATTTGCGCGCGCGCTGGATCGACCCGGCGCTGTTGGCTCCGGCGTTCGTGTTTCTAGCGCAGATTGACGCCGTGACCGCGACCGGGCAGCGGCTCGATGCGTGGCAGCTTTCCGAGGTGGTGCGTTCCGCTGGGGGCTACGCCTGAACAGGCCTAAGAGGTCGCAAGCCCCGAACACTTAAAATATAATCGTTGGGCTAGGGCGCAGTCCCAATCGATGACTATGCAGGGGGATTCATGACCACTTATGATGCTTTAGCCGTTCGCCAGCGCCTCGCGGGCGATTTTCACCGTCCTCAATACCATTTCCTGCCGCCGTCGAACTGGATGAATGACCCGAATGGGCTGATTCAGTGGCAGGGCAAGTATCACCTCTTTTATCAGCACAATCCGTTTGGCCCGCTCTGGGGCAACATGCACTGGGGCCATGCCGTGAGTGCTGATCTGGTGCATTGGACAGATTTGCCGATAGGGATCGCGCCCACGCCCGGCAGCGCCGACGAGACGGGCATTTTTTCCGGCTGCTGCATCAACAATAACGGCGTGCCAACGGCAGTCTATACGGGGACGCGCGGCGCGCACAACGAGGTGCAGACCCAATGCCTCGCCACCAGCCACGACGATGATTTGCTGACGTGGGAGAAATATCCGGGCAACCCTGTTCTGAGCGAAGTCCCGGCTGAATCCGGGCAAACGAATGATTTCCGCGACCCGTTCGTCTGGAAAGAGGCCGACGGCTGGTATATGGTGCTGGGGTCACGCATCAAAGACGTGGGCGGTGCGGTGTTTCTGTATCGCTCGACCAACCTGACCGAGTGGGAGTACCTGCATCCTTTACTGGTGAGCAGCAGCGGACATCCGGCAGGCGTGTGGGAATGCCCCAATTTCTTTCGGCTGGGCGATGAGTGGGTGCTGATCATTTCGGCGATCACCGGTGTTTCGACGCCAACGGTGATCTATTTCGTTGGCAGCTATGAAAATCACCAGTTCACTCCGGTTTACGAAGGCGTGTTGGATGATGGCACGATGTATGCGCCGCTGTCGTTTGTAGATGAGCAGCAGCGCCGACTGTTGATCGGCTGGCTGCGCGAAGCGCGCTCGGACGATGATCAGCGTAATGCGGGCTGGTCAGGCGTGCAGTCGATTCCACGTGTGCTGTTGCTTGACGATCAGCATCGCTTGCACAGTTCGCCTGTTCCAGAAATCGAGTCGCTTCGTGGGGTGCATTTTCACATGGACGCGACTGATTTGGACGGGAACATCCCGCTCGACATGCGCGGGCGCTCGCTCGACATTGAGGCGGCGTTTGATGTCGAGGCGGGTGGAAGTGCGGGTCTGATACTGGCCTGCTCTCTCGATCAGACAGAACGCACCGAGCTCGTTTACGAGGCGGCAAGCCAGCAGTTGATCGTGCGCAAAATTTCACCTGACGGAGCCGTGCCGCTGGTGACGCCGCTCAAGGAAGTCGCGCACCCGCTGGCGGCAGGCGAAATGCTGACGCTGCGAATTTTGCTCGATGGCTCGGTGATCGAACTGATTGCGAATGGACGAACCAGCGTAACCAGCCGGATTTATCCCCTGAGCGCCGAAAGCGACGGCGTGCGCCTGCTGGGAAGCAACGCCCGATTGCAGACGCTCGACATCTGGGCAATGCCGTCGATCTGGGCATAAGAATGGGCTTCACTTCTCGAAAAGTTCGCTGCTGCGTTTGGTGCACTTCTCCCACGTCTGGACGTAGGCTTCCGCCGAATAATAGAGCGAATGGGTATGTTCCTCCTGCAAGCCGATGTTGTGCAGGTCTTGCAGGAAATCGGGCAGCATTCCGTAATGAGCAAAGCCGTCGAGGTTATAGTCGAAATCGCGCTGCCCGACGGTACAGCGATCCAGCGGGTAGTTGCTGCCTTCCATCGCTTGCCAGCGGCGGTACACCTGCTGGATTTTTCCGTAGAGTTCGTAGACTTCAAAGGCGTCATCCTCGGTCGGCTCCTGATCGCTGGTGACGAGGTAGCCCGCGCGGCGCTGGTGATAACACTCGTCACGAAGCGGCCCGCAGATCAGACTGCGCTCATCGCCGCTGACGCCAGCCTGTAAGCCGATGGCGATGTTCTCTGCTCGATTCCAGCCCCAGGGTTTGGGCTGCGCGTCGGCCTTGAACAGCCCCAGCGCGCGCCAGATGTCGCGGCTAAGCAGCGGATCGCCGTCGCCATCGTAGGCCGTGCCGTTGAAGCGTTCTGCCTGAGCGTTGAGGAGCGGCTGCTTATAGCGCACGCCGTTGGCCTGTGATTCGGCCTGCTGGAGACGCAGCCTGCCATCCGGGTCGCGGAAGCTGTCTCCTTCAAGCCGATAGGCGGCGTTGGTGCCGAAGCGCGGCCCCGGCAGCCCTGCGAGGCCGTTGACATCGCTGCCGAGCGCGACATTCGTCCCATGCATGACTTCCAGCGCATAGAGATAGGCCTGCGCCCAACTGCGCGACGACCCTGCGCAGTTGTTGGCGACGGTGGCGCTGGCGGTTGCTTTCAGGCCGTTGGGGCCATCAAAATCACGGACGTTGGGCTGGTTGAGCAGCACCGAAACGATGCCGCCTAAATCGCGCACCCGTTCAAGGTCAGAGCGGCGTGCCTGATTTTCGTTGGGGACGTTGTAGATGTGGCTGGTGTGGTAATGGGTGCGGCGGGGTTCACCTGCATAGGCCACATCGCCGCTGAGCGCCATTTCGCGGAAGCCGAGCGCGTGCGAAAAAATTACTGGATACTGGCTGGCTTCGACCAGATTGAGGGTGCGATCTTTGGTGTGGTCGCTCATATGGTCGAGGTCGATGACCATGCCGAGGCGCATCATTTCCTCGATCAGCATTTCGCCGTAGTGGGTCAGGCCGAGGCGGTTGCGATGGCTGTCGAGGACTTCGAGCTTGCGGCGGAACGGGGAGAGCGGGTCGGAGGATTCCAGTTCGAGCAGGCCAAGAATTTGCAGCAGCGGACGTGGGGCGGGACTGCCGCCGTCGATGTCCATACGATAGCGCAGCCCGGCGTCGAAGCCGTCTTCGACCATGAAGTTGTAACCAGCAATATCGACGTTGATGGTGTTGAAAATCACGTTGTAGAGCGCTGCGCCGCCGAAGGGGTTGTCCGAAAGGTGAATGGGTGTGATCTGGCGCACACCGGCCTGATAGAGTCGTTCCAGTTCGCGGCGGATGACAGCGCGCACATCGCTGTGCTGCTGGCGGGCTTCGGCTTCGAGATCGGCGGGGACGCGCCAGTTACCGAGCGAATCGACTTCGATGCCAAGCACGAGCGCCAGCTTGCCTTTGCCGATGATCTCACGCGCTTCTTCGGGGCTGTAGGCGATCTGCATCCAGCCGTTCTGCTCGTCGGCGACGACCTGCACCATTGCTTTCACCGCCTCGATCTGGTGGTCGATGACGGCTTTGTTGTCGCTGTAGGGCAGGCTGGGGGACATGAATTCGCGGGCGAAGACCTGAAGGGGCGTCGGCGGGGTCGCAGGATCACCGTAGAGGCGTTTAGTCACCGACTCGTTGTTGACACAGAGGCAGCAGACCAGTCGAAGCCCGTTGTCATAAGCGCGGCGAATCCACTCGATATATGCCTGCTGATAGTAGAGCGTGCTGTGGCGCGGCCAATCCTTGAAGCTCGGATAGCCCTCACGGCCTTCCTGAAGGTCGCCAATCGTCAAGCCACCCTCGCGCGGCCCCAGCGCTTCACGCAGGCGATCTTCCTCGTTCGCCGCGTCGGAATAGGTGCTGCCCCAGAAAAAACTGCCGCCGCATTCGAGCTGCGCCGTGAAATGTGCGTGGGTGTCGGCGATGCCATAAAGTGGATTTGTCATGAAAGCCTCTTTTTTTAAGTGAGCTGACCCTGTTCGTTTATGATTGAACGATCATTTCAACGCTCAATTCGGCTAGACCATTTCAATGCCGAGATGCCTGCGCCAGTAATCGGTGACGAAGATCTGCTTGGGGTCAAGCTGGGCGCGCAGCGCCATAAAATCATCCCAGCGGGTGTACTGCTGGCGGAGATAGGCGACATCGGGAACGAGATATTTGCCCCAGTGCAGGCGAAAGTTGAATTTGCGCATTCGTTCCCAGAGCGGCGGGTAGAAATCGCGATCCGGGACGCCGCGATTGCGCCCGAACCAGAATTGGTCGGCGCGAAACACGTCCTGCTGATAGGCGGGACTCATCCAGAAATTGCTGCTGGGCGAGCAGTAGAGTTCGGCGGTGTAGATGCCAGTCGCGTCCCAGCCGCCTTCCTGATAATACGCCAGATATTCCTGCATGACTTCCGCTGTCTTTTCGACCGGAAACCAGAGTTCGGTGAATTCGGTCGGGATCAGCACAAAGTCTACCCGGTCGTCCATTGGCACGCCTGCCCACCAGATGTCCTGAAAATGCTGCGGCCCTAATACTGCTGATGCTAAGAAGTAGTTGACGACCGAAGGATAAAGCGGCTTGAGGATGCCGCGCAGCCATTTCCCCAGACCGCTTGAGGGTTCGGGCGGATTGATCAGGTCGAAAAGCTGAAAGAGGAGGCTAGCGGCAAACTGCGCCGGGAATTCGCTGCCGAGCACCAGCGGAAATTCGTGATAGGGTTTGGGCGTGAAATCACCCGGCACTGGTTCAATATGATCGGCTTCCCAGACGATGATGCGTTCGATGTGCTGCTGCGGAAACCACATCATGCGGGCGTGCGGGCGGTCGCGCAGAAACTGCTCGACGCTCGGCTTGTCGGCTGTCCCGCTGCCGAACAGATCGATCTTGCATTTGGCATACGAGGACGTTGTTTCCATGCCGCTGATGGCAAAGCGATCCACACACTGAAAGGTGACTGAGGTGATGATGCCGAGCAAGCCCAGCGATACTCCGGCGGCGTAGAACGGGTCGTCGAGGTCGTCGGTCTTGTGATACTCCTGAAGGTTGCCCAACCCATCGACGAGCCGAATGGTCAAGACCTGCCGACCGACCGACTGGTGCAGGCTCGTCCCAGCGGATCCGGTCGCCATGAAGCCGCCGACCGTCTGGGCGCTGATACCGCCTGTCGTCGGGAAAGCCCAGCCCTTTTGATCGACCTGATAAAACAGGCTGTTGGCACGGGTCGATTGATGGGCCGGGTCTGCCGGGTCGAGGCCGAGATGGCAGCCTCCCTGCGCCGTCACCTGTTTGGTGGCTTCGTCAAAGGTGACCAGCGTCATTCTATCCATGTAGATGTTGATGTCGCGGTCGCTGGCGGGCGGGGTGGTAAATGTGCCAGTGAAAATCGCTGCTTTGACCGAATGTGCCGAACCGCGCACGCGCACTTTCAGCCCGTGTGCGCCTGCGTGCCTGACCAGATCGCCAATCTCTTGTTCACTGGTTGGATGATAAAAGCCGTCGTCACCTTTTTCGATCATGGTTGGTGCTGTGCCTCCCTCGATCTAACATCCCCACAGAACTTGTTACAGATTTTCAAAGACTGTTTTGAGCGAAATATGTTCCAGAATTTTCGGCGCGGGCGTCCCCGCGTTATCTGGCCAGCGAACGAGCGAAATTTCGCCGTTGGCGATCTCGATGCCGGTGATGTCGCCGTCGGTAAAACAGCAGCAGCCCGTATTGAAGTGGCAGGGTTTCGAGGGCAGGGTTTTGCCCTCGCTGCCTGGAATCTGACGCTCCTGCGCCAGCACCCATTCGAGTTCTGCTGCGCGCAGGGCGACCCAGCGCCGCAGTTCAGGATCGTTGGGATGGGCGCTGAGGGCGACTTTGCCCTCATGGAGTTCCTCGCGGATTTTGGCGGCGTGCAGGCGCGACAGAAAAACCGGACGGTGCGTATGCCCGACGACGAAAATCAACTTTTCGTGCTGGGCTGCCCAGTCGTACATGGCGCGATTATGCTGGTCGCGCAACTGCCAGTGATGAGCGGGCGTGTTGAGCGAAATCCCGGTCAGGTTTTGCAGCGGCTTCCAGAGCCAGCGCACCACCGGCTTGGAGATGAAAGCGAGACGGTCGCTGCCAATCGTACCCTGATGTCCATGCACCATGAAAAGCGTCCCCAGCGGCTCGCCCGCGTCGGTCAGGTGGATGAGCAGCCCCTCGCGGACGGTGAGCGGCTTGCCGTAAATCGGTGCGAGATGCTGCTGCACCTGTTCAGGATGACGCCACTGATCATCGTGGTTGCCCCAGAAGCGCAGATAGCGATCTTCCTGATGAAATCTCGCTTCCAGCTTGAGCGTATATTTGTAGGATTTCAGCACCGACGGGGTGCGTTCTTCCCATAATTCTTCAGCATCGCCGAGCGTGACCAGCGTATGCCCCATCTCGTAATAATAGCCGAGCGCGGCATTATAGGTCTGCTCCGCGTTTTGGAAATCGTCGGCACGGTCGCGCGCGCCTTTGTGCATGTCAGAGAAGATGATCATTTGCTGGGCTGCGACGTCGAAGGTATAGACTTCGCCCTGCTGTTCTACTTCAAGGGCATGATTGAAAGCGGCGGTCAGGGCGCTGTCGATGCTGGCGACGTAATCCACGTCAAGATGGATGACGAGCCGCTGGGCGAAGACGCCGATAATCAGCCCGTAGAGTACATTGAGCAGAAATGTCCCGATTGCCAGCAGCGGGCTGATGCTCAGTCCGAGGACACCCCAGCCTTCAAGCGGGAAGATGATGAGCGCCATGCCGAGCCAGAGCGTTACTAGGCTGAAGACGATGCCCTTGAAGGGCGTAGGACGCTTGACGATGGTTGTGAACAGCGCGCTGACGATCATGCCGCTGAGCGTATTCAGGAGGAAGCCGATGACGAAGGCGAAAGCGGTCGAAGCGGAGGGATCGACCAGCAGCAGGACATTTTTCAGGTCAAGCTGATTGGGCAGCCAGCCCAGCAGGCGAAAGATGAGGTTGAGCGCTACCTTGACCAGCGCAGCGATCAGCCCAGAAAGCAGCCCGGCTCGTAAATTCGTCATCAGGCGTCCACGTCTCTATGAAGGCGCAAAGTTTCGCTGGCGAGTGCGCGATCAGCAGTCGTCGGCAACTATCAGCAACTATCAGCAGCAGCTTCATTTTAACGTGAGTCAGGAATATGAGGGGCGATTCTGGCGCAAAACGGCTGCAACGGTGCAGCGGTGAACCGAAAACGCCGCTCAAGTACAAACTTGAGCGGCGTTATTGAGCACAGCAAAGGTTAGAGCGAATCAAACTGGAAATTGAGAACGGCTGTTGCTTAAGCGTTCGCAAGCGCACCGTTCGTCGCGGCAGTGAAGGTTGGCACCAGATCGAGTTCATCAGCGATATGATTCGCCCAGGCGGCAATCGTCTGCCAATCGCGATAATCCTGCTTGATGTTGCCCGTTGAAAGCTTGCCATCGTAATTGGCGACAAGGAACCACTGCTCCGCGCGCGTGATGGTGCTGGTATCGAGCTTGCCGTTGAAGACCGTTACTTCACGCAGATCGAACGAATCGAGCGTCTTGTAGTCGAAGTAGTATTTGCGCGCATGTGCCCGACCGTCGTTTTCCAGCGACCGGATGCAGGATACCCAGAAGAAGAGCGGTTTTTGAGCGAGCTTATCCTCAAACTGGTCCACAAAGGTACACATTTCCTGAAGCCACAGACTCGCATGAATTGCCGAGCCGAGCACGAAGACATCATAGCCTTCGACGCTGCGAATATCGGACACGTTGGCGACGGTCACTTCGGGGCCGTAGGCGTGCAGCAGACGCCCGATAAATTCTGCGACTTCTTTGGTCGAACCGTGTGCACTGGCATAAGCAACCAGAATTTTCATGATGAACCTCGTTCTGCTCTGCTTTCGTCTTACGTCCAAAGCATACCTGAGGGCGTGGTTTTCGCTTAGTAATAAACATCACCGATTGCGGGTGACAGATGACCGAGCCGCGCAGGCTGCGAAAAGCAGCAGCAGGAATTTGGCTGAAAATATCCCCGGCCTGCGCTGACTGGCGCAGCGCGAGGCTGAAGCAGACGCTCAGGCGTCGCTTGAGTCGTCAGGTGGCGGCAGCACCTCGTCGATGTTGTGTTTGACGGCGTAGGCCGCTGCCTCGGCACGATTCGAAACGCCAATTTTTGCCAGAACGCTGCTGACGTAATTGCGCACCGTGCCTTCGCCCAAATACAACTTCACGGCAATCTGGCGATTCGTCATGCCGTGCGCCACCAGCGAGAGGACAGCCAATTCCTGGCCTGTCAGTTCGCTGAAGGCGGCGGCACGCTGATTCTGATCTGCCTTACGCATTTCGCTGAAAACGGTTGCCGTCAGCGCCGGGTCAAGGATATTTTCGCCCCGGCTGATACGCTCGACGGCCTGCACGAGATCGTTATCGCCAATCCGCTTGAGGACATAGCCCGACGCTCCGGCACGAATCGCAGCAAAGAGCAGTTCGTCTTCGGCGTAGGTCGTCAGCATGATGACGCGGCAGCCTTCGACCTCGGCGACGATCTGGCGACATGCTTCGATGCCAGAAATCCCCGGCATACGGATGTCCAATACAGCAACATCGGGATGCCATTCACGCGCCTTGACGACGGCTTCTTCGCCTGTTGAAGCTTCGGCGATTACCTGAAACTGATCGTGATGTTCCAGCAGCGCTCGCAGTCCCGCGCGCACCACTGAATGGTCATCCGCAATCAAAATTCGTACGGAACTTGGCATGGCGGGTTCCATTCTACAAACTTGTCGTTTCTCGTTAGAATAAGCGTATTGATTTTAGACGAAGCGGGCCTTCATGACGAGTAATGATTCTCCTCAAAATGAGGTGACAATTGTCCTCGCGACCCTTAAGGATATTGCAGAGGCGGTCATCCATGCTGCTGAAGCCGGATCGCTCCAGCAGGTGCTCCAGCAAATTGCTTACGTGGCGCAGCAGCTCGTTCGCTCACGTTATGCGGCGCTGGGTGTGCCGTCGGAACATGGCACGATGAAATATTTTGAAGTGGTCGGGCTGAGCAAGGATGAAATTCACCAGATCGCGCATCCGCCGGTTGGACGCGGCCTGCTTGGTGTGATCATGCACGAGCGCGAAATTCTGCGGCTGGAGCACATGCGCGATGACCCGCGCAGCGTCGGCTTCCCGACGAACCACCCTGCTATGGACAGGCTGCTGGGGGTGCCGGTGCAGGCCGGAGAGCAGTTGTTCGGCATGTTGTATCTGACGGATCGGCTCGATGATTTGCCGTTCACGCAGGAAGACCAGTGGCTGGTCGAATCGCTGGCGGGCTACGCCGCGCTGGCAATCGCCGGGACGAGCCTGAGCGAGCAGCGTGGTCGGCTGACGCTGCTGGAAGAACGCGAGCGCGTGGGTATGGAACTACATGATGGGATCATTCAATCGCTGTATGCGATAGGGATGCAGCTTCAACTGCTGAAATTGACCCATCCCGACGTCAGCGACGATCTGGGAGGGGCGACGCGCAGCCTTGACGCGGTGATCGAAGACATTCGCCATTACATCCTTAATCTCAAGGTCGCCAACTACGAGCGGCAAACCCTGCACGAAAATCTGCTCGACGTGATTGCACGGCTGCATCTGCCCGATTCGCTCACGGTTGAACTGCACGCGCCGGATCGACAGCCGCCGTTTGCGCCACCCGTGGTCGAAGCCGTTTGCCAGATTGCTTACGAAGCGCTGAGCAATATCGCTCGCCACGCGGAAGCGACGGAAGCGTTTGTTGAAGCGACCGAAGACGCGGAACAGTTTCAACTGGTCATCCGCGACAACGGTCACGGCTTCAGCCCCGATCTTAGCTCGGCACACGAGGGCTTAGGGCTGCGCAATATGATGCAGCGCGCGCGTATCTATGGAGGCGAGGTCGAAATCGACAGCGCACCCGGCGGCGGGACACGCCTGACCCTCCGGCTGCCGCTGTGAGAGCGTGCGGCGCTGGTGCGATTAGGCGGGCTTGATCATTTCGCGCAGGGTTCGCATCAGGTTTGCCTGGATAAAGCTTTGCGTCAGATAGCGGTTTGCGCCCGCCTGAAGCGCTTCTTTGACCACATCGGGATCAGGTTCCTCGACGATCACCAGAACGGGAAGGTCGGCGAATTGCTTGAGGGCGCGCATCTGACGCAGAAAATCAGGAATGATGCCATCCTGAAGCGACCAGTCGAGAATGATAAGCTGGGGTGGTGACCCCGCCCGAAGATAATTCGCCGCCAGTTGCAGCGATTCTTTCAGGACGATTTCAATCGATACGCTCGACAGGAGTTTCTGGAGCAGCATACCGATTTGAGTGTTGGTGGTGACGGTTAGGACGACGATGGGCATTGGGCGTTTTGATCTCTGAATGTACAGGCTGGCGAATGTAAATGACTTTCCCACACAGCAGCGCCGATACGGCAGCCTGGGATTGAACACATGGTTTATTGGCGATTTGTAAAGGAACTGTTGAGATTATCGAAGAATATCACGGTTTTCTCGATTAATTCCTTTGGATTCAGGAAATTCTAAGCGGAAGGGGCTGGGAAATATCTCCCACCCTATCCTGCTTGATTGAAAGAGCGGGTCGTGACGTCATGAGTCAGCGATCCGCTGGATTTTGCAGGGTGAATATATCGCTACGAGAATAAGGGCAGACGCACAGGTCTGCCCCTACGAATAACTCACCGAATTTCACTTGCGTCTCTGCTAGGCCGCGTCTACCACATTGGTGTTTTCGAACTGGCTGTTATACAGTTCGGCGTAGAAGCCACCCTGCGCCAGCAGTTCCTCGTGGTTGCCCTGCTCGACGATGTCGCCATCGCGCATGACGAGGATCAGGTCGGCATTGCGAATGGTCGAGAGGCGGTGAGCGATGATGAAGCTTGTGCGGTTCTGCATCAGGTGATCCATCGCCTGCTGGATCAGGACTTCGGTGCGGGTATCGACCGAGCTGGTCGCTTCGTCGAGGATCAGCATCGGTGGGTCGGCGAGGATGGCGCGGGCAATCGTCAGCAACTGCTTCTGCCCCTGCGAGATGTTCGAGGCTTCTTCGTTGATGACGGTGTTGTAGCCGTCCGGCAGGGTGCGCACGAAGTGATCAACGTGGGCAGCCTGAGCAGCGGCGATGACCTCATCGTCAGTGGCGTTGAGGCGACCGTAACGGATGTTCTCCATGATCGGGCCGCTGTAGAGCCAGGCATCCTGCAAGACCATGCCGAACATCTTGCGCAAGTCTTCACGGGTAAAGTCCTGAATGTTGTGCCCATCGATCAAAATCGCGCCCTTGTTAACGTCGTAGAAGCGCATCAGCAGCTTGACCATTGTGGTCTTGCCCGCGCCAGTTGGCCCGACGATGGCGATCTTCTGTCCCGGTTTGACCTTTGTCGAAAAGTCGTGGATGATGACCTTGTCCGGGTTGTAACCGAACTGCACATGGTCGAACTCGACGTTGCCAGCCGTGATCTTTTCCTTGACAGGGGTCGCAGATTCGACGATTTCCTCATCGACTTCCAGGAATTCGAAGACACGCTCGGAAGCGGCAGCCGTTTGCTGAAGTACATTGGAAATCTGAGCAATCTGGCTGATCGGCTGAGTGAAGGAACGGACGTACTGAATGAACGCCTGCACATCGCCGACGGTGATTGTGCCATTGATGACCAGATAGCCGCCGAGGATCGAGACGCCAACGTAACCGAGGTTCCCGACGAAGCCCATGATTGGGAAGAGCAGGCCGGACAGGAACTGTGATTTCCAGGCCGAACTGTAGAGTGTGTTATTGTCCTTGTCGAACTTGGCAATGCTCTGTGCTTCGCCGTTGAAGGCTTTCATCACGTTGTGCGCGCCGTACATTTCTTCGACGTGACCGTTGACGTGACCGAGATAGTCCTGCTGCTCTTTGAAATAGACCTGTGACCGTTTGATCACCATGCCGATAATCCCAAACGAGAGCGGGATCATGATCAAGGCGACGATGGTCATCTGCCAGCTAATCGAGAGCATCATGATCAGCACGCCTACCATGCTCGTAACTGAGGTCACAATCTGCGAGAGGCTCTGGTTGAGCGTCTGGCTGATGGTGTCCACGTCGTTGGTGACGCGCGACAGCACCTCGCCCTGATTGGTGGTGTCGTAGTACTTGAGCGGCAGACGGTTGATTTTGGTCGAGATGTCTTCGCGCATCCGGTAGGTCACCTTCTGCGACACCCCCGCCATCACCCAACCTTGAATGTAGCTGAACAGCGACGACAGAATGTACAGGCCGACCAGCAGCAGGATAATCTTGCCGATGTAGTCGAAGTCGATGCCCGTGCCTGTCCCGGCAATCTGAGCAATCACGCCTTCGAACAGCCGAGTGGTCGCCAGACCCAGAATCTTAGGGCCGACGATGGTGAAGATGGTTGAAGCAATCGCGAAAATCAGCACAATCACGATTGAGATTTTGTAAACGCCGATATACGCGATCAGTTTTTTCATTGTCCCGCGAAAATCGCGGGCTTTGGCCGCATTCAGCCCAATCGCAGCGCCGGGGCCGCGCCCCGCACCTGGTCTTCCGCCACCCATCATGATGCCAACTCCTCAATGCCTAGCTGCGACAAGGCAATCTCACGATACACTTCACAGGTTTCCATCAGTTCGTTATGCGTTCCTTTGCCGACGATTTTGCCTTCGTCCAGCACAATAATCTGTTCGGCGTTTTTCACCGTCGAAACGCGCTGGGTGACGATCAGCAGGGTGCTGTCGCTGGTCTTTTCCCTGAGCGCACGCCGTAGCGCGGCATCGGTCTTGAAGTCGAGCGCCGAGAAGCTGTCGTCGAAGATGTAAATCGGCGCTTGCTTGACCAGCGCACGGGCAATCGAAAGGCGCTGGCGCTGACCGCCGGAGACGTTGCCGCCGCCCTGAGCAATTTCGGTCGCCAGACCTTCTGGTTTCTCTGCGATAAAGTTAGATGCCTGCGCGATTTCAGTCGCTTCCTGAAGCAGTTCGAGCGGCGCATCGGCGTCGGCGTAGCGCAGGTTGGATTCAATCGTCCCGGAGAACAGATTGGCCTTCTGCGGAATGTAGCCGAGTTGTTCGCGCAGTTCTTGCTGCGGCACGTCGCGGATGTCCGTGCCGTCGATCAGGATTTGGCCTTCCGTCACATCATAGAAGCGCGGGATCAGGTTGACCAGCGTCGATTTGCCGGAGCCGGTTGAGCCGATAAAGGCCGTCGTCTGACCGGGCTGTGCCGTGAAGTTGAGGTCGTGGAGCACATCGGCTTCCGCACCGGGGTAGCGGAACGAGACATGCCGGAATTCAAGCGTGCTGTCAAACGGCTTGCGGAAGTGCTTCGGGTCTTTCGGGTCATGAATCAACAGTTCGGTTTCGAGCACGTCGGCAATACGATCTGCCGAAACGGCGGCGCGTGGCACCAGAATGAAGATGAACGAGAGCATGAGGAAAGCGAACACTACCTGAAGCCCATACTGCATAAAGGCGATCATATCGCCGACCTGCATCTGCGCGTCGGCGACCTGATGCGCGCCGACCCAGATAATCAGCAGGGTCATGCCGTTCATAATCAGCATCATCGAGGGCAGCATGGCAGCCATGATGCGTGTCACCGAAAGGTTGGTGTTGGTGACGTCCAGATTGGCTTTGTCGAAGCGCTGTTCCTCGAACTTCTGCGTATTGAAGGCGCGCACGACCATCAGGCCAGACAGATTTTCGCGGGTGACCAGGTTAAGCCGATCCACCAGCGTCTGGATGATCTTGAACTTGGGCAGCGCCATGCTGAAAAGGGTGGCGATCACGCCGATAAGGGCAATCACCCCCAGCGCGATAATCCACCACATCGACGAGTCCGTCCCAGTCGCCTTGATGATGCCACCGACGCCGAGGATCGGCGCGTAGAAGACGATGCGGATCAGAATGACGATCAGCGTTTGCAACTGAGTGACGTCGTTGGTGGTGCGCGTGATCAGCGACGAGACCGTGAACTTGTCGAATTCATAGCTAGAGAAGCTTTCGACCTTCTCAAACAGGTCACGGCGCAGGTTGCGTGCGCTGCCTGCCGCAACGCGCGCAGACAGGAAGCCGACGACGATGGTGCTGACGCCGGAAATCAGCGACAGTCCCAGCATAATCACACCGACGTTGAGAATGTAGTTGTTCTGGAGTGCGCCCGTGTCCATGCCGAGCGCTGCGTATTCCGCTTTGATGGCGGGCGCTGCCGACTGCACCAGCATACTTGAATCCATGCTGGCGAACTTCTCATTCATCGAATTGAGGATCGGCGTGCGAATCAGCGCGGGGAGGTTTTGCAGCATGGCAAAAATGTCGGTTCCCGGCGGCAGCGAGGCGATGTTGAAGCCGGAACTTTGGGGGAGATTAGCGGCCTTCGACGGGTCATCCATAATCTGCTGGATGCTGTAAGTCGCGAGGAATGCCTTGCCGAGCACCGGATTCAGTTGATCGATTTCATCCTGTGTCATGCCGCTCTTGAGGACATAAACAGGCTCATTGGCGAGCGCGGGATATTTCTGAAGATCGGCGCTGTAATCCGGTGAGCTGCTGTCTACCAGCGTATAGTCCGCGAGGATTTCGCTTTGTTCATCCGCGCTCAGAAACAGGGTGAGGTGATTCCATTCGCTCTGGCGCATGGCCTGGGGGATGGCATTTTCGACACCGCCCTGCTGAATGCCGGTGTTGACGATTTTAGCGATGTAGTCGGGCAGCGAGAGATCCGCCATGCCCTGTATGAATAACAGGACAATGGAAATCAGGATCAACGGCAGGAACGGCTTGAGATATTTCGCGAGTCGAATCATTTGGGATTTCGGTCTCTTTCTTACCGAGTGAGGTTACTTTTCCGGGATAGGTTCAGAGTTAAAGCGCGAGATCATCACACGCTGGAGCGCGGGCAGAAAGATCGCGGCTGCGTCGAGTTCTTCCGGCAGAAAGTCTGCCAGACGGTCGGCGATCAGTTCAAGGATTTGCTTTTGAGCCGCTTCGGCGCGCGCCAATCCTTCCTCGGTGACTTGCAGCAGCGACTGGCGGCGGTCATTGGGGTCTGGTTCGCGCGTCACCCAACCGCGCTCGACCAGGTTTTGCACCAGCACGCTGGCCGATTGCAGACTGACCTTGCGCTGTTTCGCGAGTTCACTGGTGGTGATCGAACGGTCTTTGATTCGCATCAGCACCCCGATTTGCATCATCGTTGCTTCTTCTTCGCCACTTTCGCGCATATGTATGGCAATGAGCCTTCCAAGACTCGGAAGTGTTTCGAGCAGCATCTGAGCGATTTTGTAGGGAGTTTGCTTCTGGGCTGTCTCCATTTATCAAACTCTTTGATTATCAATGACGTTGATAATCATGCTAGTTGATTACGTATGCGGTGTCAATGGTTTGGTCAGGACTCCAACAGAATATTTATAAAATTTTCACAATAGGCAGTCTATGAGGCGTTTAGTCGCTCAAGATGGAGGAATTTCGCGCTCAACCTGGGCAAGGATAAGCATTTTATTGACACGAGGGTTTGGACATGCTAGAGTGATGATTGAATCTGATTATATGTTATTTTTTATGATTGCTTATGACGGTTTTTACATGCAGATCCACGCAACAGCAATGCTGATAAAGCAGAAGCAAACAACAGGGTGAACAGTCCGGCAGCACTTCGATAGGTGGGTATTCCCGCTCATTGTCTGCGGAGTTCTCGCACATGGGCAGCAGCAAGAATGACAGCGAAATTTTCAATTCAAGACCTGCCAGTACTTTCCAGTACCTTTTACTCTTTTCAGAAGGGGACAGACAATGAATCGAAAAGCATTTCTGGTCGTTTTGCTCGCGGTTTTCCTGCTGGTGCTCACAAGCACCACGCTGGCACAGGATGCACCCACCGAGATCAAATACATGATGTGGGGGTCGCCGGAAGAACTCGCTGTCTGGCAAACCATTGTCGATGAATTTCAGGTAGCGCATCCCGATATTCACGTCACAGTCGATGTCAGTGACTGGGACTCGTACTGGGACAAGCTGCAAACGCTGTTCGCGGGCGGTACCCCGCCGGACGTGTTCGCGATGGACGCGCCGCTTTACCTCGACTGGCAGTCACGCGGGGTGCTGAAGAACTTACAGCCCTACATCGATGCGACGCCCGGTTTCCTCGACGGCTTCTACCCGGTGACGCTGCAAGTCTACCAGCAGGCGGACGGTTATTACGGCCTCCCGCGCGACTTCCAGACGATTGTGCTCTACTACAACAAGGATATGTTCGACGCCGCTGGCATGGATTACCCGACCGACGACTGGACGCTCGACGACCTGCGCGCCGCTGCCAAAAAGCTGACGCTCGACTCGAACAGCGACGGCATCACCGATCAATGGGGCTTCGCTACCGATCTCTGGGACATGGAATTGTTCTGGAGCGAGGCCATCTGGGGCTACGGCGGCAGCATCATCAGCGACGACCACACCAAGACGCTGCTCAACGAAGGCAAGGCGCATGACGCCTGGGCATTCATCAACAGTATGGTTGTGGACGAAAAATCGGTGCCTGACCCCAATCAGGCGCAGCAGTTCGGCGGCGACCCGTTTGCGTCAGGGGTCGCGGCAATGACGACGATTGGTCACTGGGTTGTGCCGCAGTATGCCACCCTGCCTTTCAAGTGGGATGTAGCAGCTTTCCCCGCCGGGCCTGCCGGTCGCGCGACCAGCGTCAACAGCGCCGGGTTCGTGATGGCAAATGGGTCGCAGCATCCCGATCAAGCCTGGGAACTGATCAAGTACGCGCTGAGCACGGCTGGACAGAGCCGTCTGGCTGAACTTGGCTTTGCCATCCCGGTGCTGCAATCGCTGGCGGAAAGCCCGGTGTTTCTGGAGCAAAAGACCGCGCCGATTCGTGAGCAGGTGTTCCTCGACGCGCTCGAATACGCGCACGTCAAACCAGTATTCCGGGGCTATGACGAGTGGTCGAGCGTGGTCGGCGACGGCCTGCTGCCGGTCTGGACGGGCGACAGCACGCTGGACGCCGCGATGAGCGACATCATCCCCCAGGCCGACGATGTGTTGGCGAACAATGCGCAGTAGCGTGCAGCGGAAAGCGTGACCATGCAAGCTGGCCTGAAACCGTTGGGACGCGAACGCTGGTGGGTGCTGGTGCTGCTCGCGCCGACGCTGATTGGGCTGCTCTTTGGAGCGTTCGGCTCGGTGGCGGCGACGGTCGGTATCAGCTTCCTCAACTGGGATTTACTGACCCCGCCGAAATGGGCGGGGTTAGACAATTTCACCAAGCTGCTGACGGATAACCTGTTCCAGAAATCGCTGGTCAACACCTTTGCCTTCAGCAGCATTTACGTTCCGGCGGTGATCGTTCTGTCGCTGATTGTGGCGCTCCTGCTAAACCGCAAGATTCACGGCGTGGGTCTGTTCCGTGTGATCTATTTTCTGCCGGTGGTGTCGTCGGCGGTTGCCGTCGGGCTGGTCTGGACATGGATTTATGCGCGCGACACTGGGGTTTTGAATACGACGCTGGTTTCGTTGGGCCTGACGCCTGTCAACTGGCTGGGGACGCAAACCGCGCTGATTTCGGTGGTGATTGTCAACGTCTGGGGTGCAATTGGCGAAGGCATGATCGTCTTTCTAGCGGGGCTGCAAGCCGTCCCGCGCGAGTATTACGAAGCGGCAGATGTCGATGGCGCGAACGGCTGGCGTAAGTTCTGGCATATCACCCTGCCGCTGATTGTGCCGAGTATCTTCTTTCAGACGATTATTTCGACCATCAACGCTTTTCAGGCGTTCGAGTTCATCTACGTGCTGACGCGCACCGCAGGCGGCGGCTCGACCACGCCGACGCTGGTCTACTCAATCTACCGGACGGGTTTCGATTTTTTCCGCATGGGATCTGCCAGCGCGCAGGCGCTTGTCCTGACGGTCATCATCTTCATCCTGACTCTGATCTACTTCCGGCTTCAGCGCCGCTGGACGGCCTATGTCTAAACCCCTGACACAGAAGACGCTCTTCGACCTGGCGACCTACGCAATCCTGCTGGCGGGGGCGCTGCTGATGATAGGCCCGTTCGTGTGGATGGTTTCGACGGCCTTCAAGCAGCCCGGTGACCAGTTCAGCCGTGCGCTGATTCCCACCGCGCCCACGCTCGAACATTTCCAGAAATTGTGGGAGACGCTGCCCTTCACGACGCTGATCTTCAACAGTTTGAAAGTGGCGGTGCTGTCCACTATTGGGCAAATCCTGACCTGCGCGATGGCGGCGTTCGTCTTTGCGGTGGTGCAGTTTCGTTTTCGCGGCGCATTATTTCTGGCGCTGCTGGTGACGCTGATGATCCCGTTTCAGGTGACAATCATCCCCAATTTCATGCTGTTTCGCTGGCTTGGCCTCTACGGGACGCAGGCTCCGCTCTGGCTGCCCGCCTTCTGGGGCGGAGCGTTCGGAACCTTTCTGCTGCGCCAGTATTTCCAGACGATTCCGCTGGATTTAGCCGAAGCGGCGCGCGTCGATGGCGCGTCGCTGATGCAAATCTTCCTACGCATCTATCTGCCGCTGGCACGACCCGCGCTAGCAGCGCTGGCGATCTTCGTCTTTCTGCAATCGTGGAATAACCTGCTGACGCCGCTGATCTATCTGCCCAGCGACTTGACGCAGACGACGCTGCCGGTGGGGTTGGCGCTGTTTCAGCAGCAGTACGGTGGCAGATGGACGATCATGATGGCGGGAGCGTTGGTCAGCATCGCACCGATCATCCTCGTGTTCTTCTTCGCGCAGAAGCAGTTTATCGAAGGCATCGCGCTCACGGGCGTGAAGTATTGAACGAAGCTGTCAGCGATCAGCAGTCAGCCAGTAGCCACATCCACAGCAAAGGATTTCTTCATGCCAAAAATCTCAATCATCGGCGCGGGCAGTTCGGTCTTCGCCTATGAAATTATGCGCGACGTGCTGGTGACACCGGAGCTGGATAAAGGCACGTTTGTGCTGGTGGACATCGACGCGCGGCGGCTGGAACTGGCGCACCAGATCGCCGAAAAGCTGATCGCCGCAACTGGACGGCGCTGGAATGTCGAAGCCTCGACCGAGCGCACAAAGGTCATCGCCGGGACGGATTACCTGGTCAACTGCATCGAGGTTGCGGGGCTGGCGAACGTCCGTCACGATTTCGATATTCCGATGAAATACGGCGTCAACCAGTGTATTGGCGACACGATTGGCCCCGGCGGCATCTTCAAGGCGCTGCGCACCCTGCCCGCGTGGTTGGATATTCTGCGCGATACTGAACGCCTCGCGCCCGATGCGCTGGTCATGAACTTCACCAATCCGATGTCGATCACCTGCCTGACCGGGGTACGTGCCTCGAAACTGCCGATTGTCGGGCTGTGTCACTCGATTCCCTATACCGCCGAAATTCTGGCGGGCTATCTCGGCATTCCGATCCCTGATCTCAAATATCGCGCTGCCGGGGTGAATCATCTCTCATGGCTGGTTGATTTGACCTATCAGGGCGAGGATATGTACCCACGCCTGCGCGAACTGATGCGCGATTCGGCGATTTATGAGCAAGACCCGGTGCGTTTCGAGATGATGCTGTACCTCGGCGCGTTCGTCACCGAAAGCAGCGGACATACTTCGGAATACACGCCGTATTTCCGTAAGCGCCCCGACCTGATCGAAAAATACATGCGACCGGAATATCTGGGCGAGACGGGTTTCTACGCCAACAACTGGCCTCACTGGCGCGATGAATCGGACGAGTGGATTAGTAAGATGATCACGGGCGAGTCGCCGCTGGAAATGGAACGCGGCGTCGAATATGCCTCGTACATCATTCATGCCATCGAAACGGATACGCCAGCGGTAATTTATGGCAACGTGCCGAATACGGGGCTGGTCACCAATCTGCCGAGCAACGGCGTCATCGAAACAGCCTGCCTGGTCAACCGGGATGGCATCCAGCCGACTTACTTCGGCGCGCTGCCACCGCAGCTTGCCGCGCTCGATCAGACGCACATGGCAGTTCACGATCTGGTTGCCAGCGCGGTGCTGGAGCAAAATCGAGAAGCCGCCTTCCACGCGCTGATGCTCGATCCGCTGACGGCGGCAGTCTGTTCGCCTGCCGAAATTCGCCAGATGTTTGATGAAATGGCATCCACCGAAGCCGCTTCTCTGCCGGATTGGATGCAGGCGCAATAGCGCGTGCATCCGCTTGACATACATGAGGAAGCAGGCAAGCTGATCATCAAACGATGAGCGGAGATCACATCAAGATTGCATTGATTGGCGCGGGTGGCTGGGGAATACAGCACGCGCGCATTTTCGCGGCGCGCCCCGACGTGGACTTTTGTGCCATTGCCGGGCGTACCGAAGCGAGAACCCGGCAGAGTGCGCAGCAGTTTGGCACGCACTGCTATCTGAATATTCAGGAGATGCTCGACAAGGAGCAGCCGGATCATTATCTTCGTGGTCAAGGAGAATATCGGGTAGCGCCGCAAAAGGGCGCGGCATACGTGCCGCGCCCCGAACGCCTTTGTTAGAGGCGGCGCTTACGCCACGTGCGCTTCGCCTGTCTTGCGAGCGGGCACTGCTGCCAGCGTGGAGGCACGGGTCAAGGCAATCTGCCGAGCAACGTACTTCGCGTCTCTGCCGACACCCTGAACCTGCCCGGATGACACAGCGTAGAGGAAGTTGAGGCCGACGAAATACAATCCTGGCACACTGCTCACCACGCCGCGCTCGTGAATCGGCTCACCGTCGTTGAAGATCGGAAATTCAATCCAGGAGAAATTGGGACGGAAACCGGTACACCAGATCACGTTTGCCACGTCGAGGACGCGCCCATCCTCCAGCAGTGGTCGCCCATCACGTACGCCGATTGTTCTTGGCAGACGTTGAATGTTGGCGTCGGCGATGTCTTTAGGCTTGACCCGGATGAGGGGCATCCCATGCGCGAGTCCTTCCTGGCGCATCTTGCGTCCCATCGGTGTCTTGATGGTGAGAATACGGTGGAAAAGCAGCCCAAGGACAATGTGAATCAATACTAGGCGCGCTAGAAAACTCTCGATGCGGAAGGGGATCTGTCCGGTATCTCGCCCGGATAGCCACGTTGTGTGATTGTGCGCTACGTCCAGCGCGATGTCCGCGCCGGAATTGCCCGCCCCAACGATCAGGACACCGCCGTCGCGTAGCTGCGAGGGGCTGCGATAGTCGCCTGCGTGCAACTGAATTATGTCCGCGTCAAGTTCACTGGCAAACGGCGGAATTCGGGATTTCTGCCAACTCGACATCGCTACTACGACGTGATCGGCTGTATATTGCTGGTCGTTTGCTTCCAGCACAAACTGATTTCCCTGCTTCGAGAGATGCTCTACTCGCGTTCCCGTTCGCAGCGGCAGATCGAAGCGTCTGGCGTAGGCTTCTAGATAATCCGCCATGTCGTCTTTTGTGGGGAACGTATGCGCCGCTGCCGGAAATGGCATTCCCGGCAGCGCGTCGTAGCAAGCCGGCGTGAACAACCGCAGCGAGTCCCAGCGTTTCCGCCAGGAGTCGCCGACCCGCTGGTTTGCGTCGAGGATAACAAAGTCGCGCTGCTGCTGTTTCAGATAATAGCCGGTGGCGAGTCCAGCCTGCCCGCCGCCAATGACAATGGTGTCGTAATGATGAGTCTGCGTCTGATTGCCCATCAGGAATTCTCCTTATCCAGCGAATCCGGTCACATTCGGATTGCTTCCAGCCTACGGGAAGAGACGATGCCTGTCATGCCCTGAATGGGGTATTCGAGTGGGGTATTTCGAATGTAAGGCGTGCGGATTTCGGGAGATTTAGCTGAGTAAGCCGAGTTCTCGCGCTTTGGCGGCGGCTTCGGTGCGGTTGGTCACAACTAATTTGCCGTAGATGCTGCTGGTGTGCTTCTTGACCGTCTCCGGGGAGATGACCAACTGTTCCGCGATTTCCGGGTTCGTAAGTCCAGCAGCGAGCAGCGCCAGTACTTCCTGTTCGCGTTGAGTCAGCGGTTCCAGCAAAGCAGTGGTCGTAGGGTGTGCGCGATCCACGCCAAAGGCTGTGAGCAGTTTTTCGACGTTTTCCGGCATGATGCTGCGCGAGCGGGCTGCCTGTAACAGCCGCACCATTGGCAGTCCAAGATCGACGAATCGGCGTACATAACCTTCCGGTTCGGCCAAACGCAGCGCGCGTTCGAGCGCAATCATCGCGCCGATTTGTTCGCCGTGCTGCTCGTACGCAAGCGCCCGAAGCGCAAGCGCCTCGATCTGAATTCCCAGCAGGCTTTCTTCTTCGGCAGTTTGGAGCAGGCGGGTGAGCAGTGCCAGTGCGCGCTCGATGGAGGAGTCATCCCCTTTTATGATCAGGACGCGTGCAGTCGTGAGCTGCGTAAGCTCGCTTTCCGGGCGTTTTTCCATCATCGTGTTGCGCAGCATCGCGTCCGACCACGTAACGGCGGTACGCAGCCGATCCTGTGCCAGCCACACTTCAAGTTGAAAACGTTCACAGCGACTTGTCCATTCGGCGAACTGAGCGTGCTCGACCAGTGTCTGCGTCTGCGTTAAGTAGCGCTCTGCCGCTTCGAGATCGCCTTCAGTTAATTTCAGACGACCTGCCACCAGATAACCGGCGATCAGCGCGCGCACGTCGCCGCTGATCTCGGCACGTTCAAGTCCCGGTGACAGGTATTCCCAGGCTTGCGCCAGACTGTTTTGCTCGTAGAGCATTTCACCCAGCCGAATGTAGACCCAGCCGACCAGCGGGAGGTCCAAATGCCCCCAAATATCCCGCTCGTGGATAACCGCCAACGCTTTTCTCCAACTGCTCTCCGCAGCCTTGAGATGTCCTTGCCTCAGGCTGAGATCGGCAAGCGCCCCGTAGACATGGACAGCCATGAAACGCAAACCCGGCGAGTCGGTGATGGAAAGTGCTTGAAGATAGCATTCCTCGGCGTTGTCCCAGAGCGCATTTCGGCGATAACTATCGCCAAGCGCGACGTAAATCGCGGGTCGCCAACCGAGATCACGTTCCGGCAGTTCCCGGAGTGCGAACTCGGCATAACTTTCCGCATGTGTCAGATCGTTCTGTGAGCACGCTGCCATACAGCGAACCGCGCGGACTCTGGCGAGTTGCCCGCGTCGGCTCTCATTCTCAGCAGGAGTCAACTGCTGCTCCAGTTCGTCCAGGTAATGCACACTGGACTCGAATGCGCCGGTAAACGCGAGGACACCAGCGCGAAGGAGTCCGAGCACAGGATAATTGGCGTACCACGCCTCCGGCAGTGAGTCCGCCCAATGCTGGACGAGGCGGATTTCGCCGCCCGTCAGCTTGGCATTGCAATAGCCATCAATAATTTGAACGACAAGCTCGACATCGCTTCCTTCAATTGCATGGTCAAATGCTGGTTCTGGCAAATCGCGATCCAGGAACCACCGGGCGGCGCGGCGGTGCAGGTCAATAATTTGATCGGGGGAACGCTGCTTCAGCGCTTCATGCAGAAAGTCGGCAAAGAGCGGATGAAGCCGATACCACTGTCGGCTATCATCGAGCGACATGAGGAACAGGTTGTCGCGCTCCAGACGTATCAATGTCTCCTGGCTATCGGCTCGTTCGCAGACGGCATCACATAACGAGCCACACACACGCTCCAGGATACTGACCTGAAGCAGAAACTGCTGCACATTCTCCTCAAGTTGGGCAAACACCTCTGCGCGCAGGTAATCTGCGATGTAGCGGTGTTTCCCACTGATGAGCATTTCTCCCGGCAATTCCCCGTGCCGTCGAAGCGACAGCCCTGCCAATTGTATTCCCACAGCCCAACCTTCCAGTTGCGTTTGTAGGACGGTCAATTGGTCGTGACCAAGATGAAAGCCGACCATCTGACCGAATAAATCTGCCGTCTCTGTTTCCGAAAACTGCAAATCCTCAGCGCGTAGTTCCCGCAGTTGGTTACGTGCTCGATAGTGGGCGAGGGACAGCGGTGGTTCAGCCCGACTTCCGATGACAATGTGGAGGGTCGGCGGGAGATGCTCCAATAGGAACGACACCGCTCGATGGATGGACAGATCGTCAATCAGATGGTAATCATCCAGAACAAATACCACATCTTGGGGGATCTGGTTGGCAAGATTGAGAAATGCTGAGAGGACGGCTTCGGTATCTGGTATCTTTGCACTCAGCATCAGCCCTAATTTTGTATCTTGGATGCCTGGCTGAGCCGTTTCCCATGCCGAGAACAGGTAGCGCAGAAAACGTTCAAGTTCGTTGTCTTCCTTGTTGATTGACAGCCATGCAATCGGAAAACGGCTTGAATGCGCCCATTGCGTAAGCAGGGTTGTCTTTCCGTAGCCTGCCGGAGCCAATATCAGGACAAGTCTGTTCTCAGGAACCGCTCGTTCCAGATAATCGCTGAGCCTTGCACGGGGTACAGCGTGACGTGGTTGTGGCGGAATCTGAAGTTTGGTTGTCAGGATAACGGTGTTCATAAGTCGCATTATACCGCTCCTTCGCCAAACATATTGACCGCCGGTGAGGGTAAATGTCAAAGTCTCTGAGCGAACCATCGGACGGAACTTGAACCCTCGTCTGCCGTAGAAATCCGAAATTGCCTCGACCTTCAGCCGATTTCTCTCTCCAATCAGATTCAGTCGCCGAGACGGGACGCGAACGGGGAACAAAGTGTAATTGGCAGCCTGGATTAAACATTGTCTATCATTAAAGAATCGACGCTTCTCACCAGCACATCGTTAGAGGATGCAAACATCACCAGGCAAGAAAAAAGCCCTTGAGAATGGTTTCAAGGGCCTTCTTAGGAAGAACTCCACAGCCTGGATTCGAACCAGGAACCTATCGGTTAACAGCCGATTGCTCTGCCGTTGAGCTACTGTGGAATAGATAGAGGCAATACTAGCATTGGCGCGAAGCAGTGTCAAGGGAATTTTAGGCGAGTCGCGCAGGATGTGATCAGCTTTTCGAACTCCGCAAAAGACGGTAATATCAGGGAGGCGAATTTCCTAGATAAAGATGATCATGATGCCGGTGCAAATTCGTAAAATCGATTCTCAGGCGGATTTCAAATCCTTTTTCGAATTTCCCTGGAAACTCTACCAGAATGACCCTTACTGGACGCCGCCGCTGCTGTCGATGCGCCATGACCAGCTCGACAAAAAGAAAAACCCGGCCTGGGAATACATGGAAGGAGATTATTTCGGCGCTTTCCGCGACGGTCAGCTCGTCGGGACAATTGCCGCCTACATTAATCATCGCCACAACGAGTTCAATCACGAGCACATCGGCTGGTTCGGGGCGTTTGAGGTTTACGACGATGTCGAGGCGGCGACCGCATTGCTGAATACGGCGGCAGATTGGGTCAAGGCCAAAGGCTACGAAACCATGCGCGGCCCGCAGACCTTCACGACCCACGAAGAAACGGGCCTGCTGGTCGATGGCTTCACCCGTCCAATTCTGCTGATGCCCTACAACATGCCTTATTATGAAAAACTGGTGCTGGGCGCTGGGCTGCATCCGGTGATGGACACCTACAGTTTCTACCTGAGCCGCGCTGAGGTGAACAGCAGTGGCCTCGACGAGCGTTTGGGGCGAATCACCCAGTCGATTATGAAGCGGAATAAAGTCACCATCCGCCAGATCGACCGCAAGAATCTGAAAAAAGAGTTCGAGCTTTTCAAGGAACTCTATAATGCGGCCTGGGAGAAAAACTGGAGCTTCGTCCCCATGACCGAAAAGGAACTGGACGCGCTGGTCAAATCACTCGGTCAGTTCTTCGACCCCGACCTGGCCTTCTTCGGCTATGTCGATGGCGAACCGGTGGGTTTCATCATGGCGATCCCGGACTTCAACCAGGTATTGCTCAAAGCCTATGCCAAACCCGGCACACCTGAACTAATTACCCTGCTGAAAGCGGCCTACTACTGGAAGATCAATCCGATTATGGATTGGGCGCGCGTCCCGTTGATGGGCGTCAAGGAAGCCTACCGCAGTAAAGGGGTGGACGCGGTGCTGTATTATTATGTGCTTGAGGCGATGCTCAAAGGTCGCTATCAGCACAGCGACTCTGGCTGGATTCTGTCGATCAATCAGAGCATGGTCAGCATTGCCAAGAATTTTGGCTCGAAGATTTACAAGACCTACCGCTACTATGAAAAGGCACTCTAAGACCTATGGCAAAAATCCTCATCGTTGACGATGAACACCTGACAACGGAAATGCTCGGCACGTTCCTCAGGATCATCGGGCACGAGTCAGTCGAGGCATTTAGCAGCAAAATGGCCTGGGATAAGCTCGCTTACGAATCGCCGGACGCGATTCTTCTGGATATTATGCTGCCCGACGTGAACGGGCTGGATATGTGTCGCCAACTGCGCCAGAATCCTTCGACGTCCGCCTTACCGATCATTATGATTTCGGCCTATGCGCCGCCCCTCACCAAAGAGGCGGATGAAGCCGGGGCGAGTGGTTATCTCGTCAAGCCCATCAATCTTCAAAGCCTGAAAAGCACGCTGGCAGCGGTTGGGATTAACAGCGGAACTCAATCCAAAGCGAGTTCGAACTCCGGCCCTAACTCTGGAGCTGATTAATGACGTCCTGGGTAGCTTGCGCTGCCGTGCGCTGGCCCGAAATCACCGAGGCGAGCGCGCTCTGAATCACGCGCGCGGTTGCGCTGCTGGCGCTGTCCGAGATCGGCAGGCTGGCATTGCTCAGCAGCGAGTCGATAAAAGTCGCGTAGTTGGCATCTTCCCACTGACGCAGGGCGCTGCGCTGGGACGGCAGCATCGAAATCGCCTCGTTGTAATGTCCCTGTCGATCCACATCCAGCATCCAATTCAGAAAGCGCATAGCGATGGCCTGCTGTTCGGAATCTGCCGACGTCAGCACCCACATCCAGCCGTCGAGCAGCGTTGCGGGCTGACCGGATTCCGTTGGGATCGGCGCGTAATCCAGCGTTGCTCCACTCGCCATCAATTTGAGATACAGAGTCGAAGTGACGATACCTGCCGGAATATCGCCGGTTGCGAGTCCGCCGCGATAGTCATCCGGGATGATGTATTCCAGCACAATCGGGTCAATCAGGTTCTCCTTGACGGCCTGTTCATAAAACTGGAACAGCCCGCGCAGTTCATCGGCATCGACGGTCAGGGTGTCATTTTCGCGCGTACCCGTCGCATCGCGATACTGCGCCAGAAAAACATCGCTCAGGCTGTTGGCACGTCCTGCCGGAAACACGAACGCGATTTTGTTCGCCAGCACGCTGCTGAGACTCCAGCGCTCTGGTGTTGGAGAGCCTGTTTGGTAAGCGATGTGCTGCACTTCGACGTTGTAGGGCAGCCCGTACAGGCGATTATTCACCCGTCCAAGCGCATTGACCATCGGTTGAAAATTGTCGAGAATTGCGGCTTCAGTGCCCTCATCAATCGGCATAATCAGTCCCGCCTGGGCTGCGCTCAGCATGTCGCTGCGCCGCAGCAGCGTCAGATCAGGCAGGGCGCGCGGCGCAACCAGACTGGCGGCTTTGAGTGTGGACATAATTCCGCCGACATCCTGCGCTTTTTTCAGGCGAAAATTGACCACAACGTCACGATTTGCTGCCTGAAACGCGCTGATCTGCTCCGAGAGCAGGTCGGCGGCATCCTGGTTATCGATGGGGGCAAGCGGCTCCGGCCACCAGATATTGAGCGTCAGCGCGACGGGTTCCGTGACTTCGACGGTTGCGGGCAGGGCGCTGGTTGGCGCTGCCAGAGACGGAGCGTCAATCGTCTCAATCGTTTCGGTGGTTGGGGCGTCGGTTGGCTGAACTGCATGATTGGTGCAGGCTGCCAACATCCACACTGCTATCATGAGAAATCGGAAACGCATACCCAATAGGCACTCCCTTGCAAACATGCATCGGGATTATACACGATACGTGGGCAATGTCGCGTTCGCGTCGCAGGGATGCAATCGCCGCTGCTTGAAATCGATAATTTAACGCGAGCTATGGTGACGCAGGGTGAAGTTACTTTCCCTCAAAATTGTCATCCGTAACTGAGGTTACTTCTGCTCAAGATTTCCAGTCAAAACTTTGTTTAATCTCTCCCTGCGAGTGTTTTCCGGGTATTCTATAATCGGGATGGTGTTTGGCGCTCCGTCTGCTGAATACCTGCACACCTTTGTTCTGGAGACTGCCGGTAACCCGATGATTGCACCTTAGGTATGGCGAAACTGAAACGCTCTGAACTCAGGGCGCAGCTCCTGCGCAGTGTCCAGATCCTCAAAAGCAGCCTCAGTTATTCGAGCTACTGTTATCTGATCCTGGCGATGCTCTTTTTCAATCATGTGGTCGAAAGCCCCTTGCGCTACGGAACGCCAGCGCCAGGGCAGATCCCCGCCACGCTGCCTCACAGCACGCCGAATCTGCTGCATCGACGCAAGAAAAAAGACCGTGAGGAAGAAGAGTGGCATCACGCTCTCGCGAACCTCGAAGATTACTTCACGCCCTTGAAGGAGGTGCTGACTCCGGCGCTCAAACGGGGGCAGCCTCCAGAAAATGCCCTGACGGAAATCCAGTTGCAGTTCGACAAATTGCAGCAGACAACGGGCGTCTTTTCCAACCCGGACAGCTTCAGCTATGCTTTCGAATACTGGATCGAACAGCTTGCTTTGCTCACCGTCAAACGCGGGGTCTCGTTTTACACGCAGCCTTCCTTAATCCGCCTGATGATCGAACTCCTGAAGCCGCGCGCGGGCTTGTCGATTTACGACCCATCCGTCGGGACGGGCGGCACACTGGTCGAAGCTGCCCATTACGTTGAACAGCAGGGCGGCAGCCCTGCGACGCTGCGCCTCTTCGGGCGCGAAAAAGCGGCGGACATCTGGGCGATTTGCAAAATGAATATGCTGGCACACGGCCTTGATAACGCTGTCATTGTGCAGGGCGACACCTTGCAGGGTGCCTCCGCCTCGACCAACACCTTTGATCTGGTCTTGCAGGAGTTACCGCTTGCGCCCAATCGCCGCAGCGGTCAGTTGGCTGATGCCGCATTTCTGCGCCACGCTGTACAATCGCTCACCCCTGATGGCAGAGCGGCAATCCTCTGTCCCTCAGCCGTCGCCCAGCACGACCATCCCGAATTCTGGCGCTTTGTCCTCAGCCGCGATTGGCTGGAAGCGGTCATCAGCCTGCCACCCCGGCTGCTGCAAGGGACGCCTTCCGGGGCGTGTCTGTTCGTGTTCAACCGCCAGAAACCCACCGAGCGGCTCGCGCACGTTTTATTTATGCAGGCCGCGCCCAATCTCGCGCCGCGTTCGCGCTACAACCAGCTTCCCGACGAAGCGATCCAGGCTGTCGTGCAGATGTATGAGCGCTGGAACGACGACAGCACTGACGCGCGCATCGTCCCCGTCCAGCAGATTGAAGAGCAGAATTATCGCCTGAATGTGGATCGCTATCTGGATTGGGTCGAGATGCCGAAATCCTTCAACGTCAACGTGGCGCTGAGCCGCTACCGGACGGCTGTGCAGAAACGCGACGAGGCGGTCGATGGCTTGATGAAGGCGCTGGAACGGCTCAATTATGCGGTGGGCGAATCGAAGGGCAGCACGCCGAATGATGGAATCGCATCTCCATGACCTGGGCATCTGTTACGCTTGCCGAGGTCTTGCAGATCACGGCGAACTCGGTTTCCATCCGCGATGATCTGCGCTACAAGCAGGTCATGATTCTGCCTTATCCGCGTGGAATTACCCTCAAAGCAGTCAAAAGTGGGCTGGATTTCTCGAAAAAACGACAGAAACTTGTCCATGCGGGGCAATTTGTTATCTCGCGCTTTCGAGTGCGGCGCGGCATCTGGGGGCTAGTCTCGCCGGATTTAGAGGGTGGCGTGCTCAGCACCCACCATCTGACCTTCGACCTCCATCCCGACCTCAACCCGGATTACTTCGCCGCCTATCTGGTCTCGCCACTTTTTAAGCAGGCCGCGATTGCCGCGTGCAGCCCGCATAACCGCCTGCTCCTGCCGGACTTCGAGCGGATTGCGCTGCCGCTCCCGCCTGCCGAAATTCAGGCTGCCATCGCCGAAGTCTGGCGCGGCGTCAATGCGGCGCTGGCGCATACCGCAGATATGGTTGCTGCCATTGCTGATGTCAAAATAGGGGTCGCCCGCGATTTATTTGGCGGGGTCAATCCCTCGTGGGAGCAGAAGCAGTTGGGGCAGGCGGCGCAGATCGGACGTGGTGTTTTCGGGGATCATATGCTGACGCTCATCGCACCTGATCAAATCTTCTTAGGAGCGCAGCCCGCTGCTGAAAATTCGCTGGGCATTCTGCCGGGGATCGAACTCGACAGCCACTATCTGTATTACGTCCTCGAAAGCCAGCAGCAGGCGCTGCGCGAGCGTCTGGTCAGCGCTGCGCCGCAGCTTGAAAGCGCTCTGCAAACGCTTCCGCTGGCGCTGCCGACCCTCTACGAACAGCGCAAGATGGCTGCCGTCTTGCAGCAGCACGATGAAAGCCTGCTGCGCATCCGCGCGGAACAGGTTGCCCTCCGTCGCCTGACGCAGGGGATCATGCAGCTTATTTTCAGCGGCACGCTCGATTTACAGCCGGTGCTGCCGCTGCTGCGTCAGTTCATGAGCGCCCCCGTCGATTAGGCGGCGTGTTCTTCTCGCTTGACGAGTTGAAATCGCGGCGCGAGATCATCACGGGTGGAGCGGCGCATCGGAATACCTGCGCGATAAGCGGCGGCGGCAATGATATGGGTGCTGACGGGCAGCGTCAGCACGGCGAACAGCGCCAGCGCCACCAGTTTGAGCGCCGCCGACGGCATCAGGAAGGCTGCGCCGAGCAGCAGGCTGCAAATCCCTACGGTCGAAACTTTGCCTGTTGCGTGCAGGCGGGTGTAAATGTCCGGCAGGCGAACCAGACCGACGATGCCGACCACACTGAAGCCGACGCCAATCCAGACAAAAATCAGGCCAATGATTTCCAGTACCATCAGAAGAGTCTCCTCTCAGAGATATAGCGAGCCAGCGCCAGCGTGCCAATGAAGCCAAAGGCCGCCAGCGCAATTGCAATATCGACAAACATCCGGTCGTTACGGATCAGCATCAGCAGAACGATGATGCCGATAAGCAAGGTGGTCACCGTGTCAATCGCCTGTAGGCGATCCACCGACGCGGGGCCTCTCCACATCCGATAAATGCACGGAACCAGCAGCACAATCAATACCAGTAATGCGCCGTTGACGCCCAGCGTCGCCAGGTCGCTCATGCGCTTGCGCTTCCCATGATGCGCTTCAGCAGCAGCAGGCGCTTGGACTGCGCGCCGGGAGCGCTCTGCGCCGAAGCTTCCACGTCGAGGCAGTGAACGAACATCGTCCGCGCGCCGTCGAAATCCAGCACCAGTTCGCCGGGGGTGATGGTGATGCCATGCGCGCTGAAGGCCGCGATGATGTCGTTTTCGTCCATATCCTGCGTCGGTACCGCCAGAATGCCGGGGTTGATCGGCATATTCGGTTGCAGCACGCGCTTAGCCACGTCGATACTGCACTTAATCACGTCTAATCCCAGCGTCGCGGTGTAAACCACCAGTGCGACCACCTGATCGGGGAGTTTCCGCCACTGAATCGTCGGACGTTCGCTGCGTATCAGCAGCAGAACCGCCGTCCCTAACAAGCCACCCACCAGAAAGCTGCCGAGTGAAACATTCGAAGTGATGACCATCCAAACAATGGCAAACGGTACGGCTAACAATAGTGTCGCGAACATGATCAACCTCCTAACACGGAACGAATGTAAAGCTGTGGATCACTTAAACGCTCAACGGCGACAGTCGCCGCGCTCACAACCGGCAGCGCGAACAGGCCGAGTACAACGCATAAACTCACAAGCAGGAACGGCGCAGTCAGGCTGTCGCCGGAAAGATGCAGATGCAGGCTGTTTTCAGGCGCACGCTGAAAGATGTGCTGCCACGTTCGCATGGTGTACATCAGCGTGATCAACCCGGCAGCCACCGCCAGCCCCAGGATCAGCCAGCTATGGGCGTCAATCCCGCCGCGAATGATCGACAGTTTGCTGATGAAGCCGTTCATCGGCGGCACGCCCGCCAGTGCCAGCCCGCCGAGCATGTACAGCCCGCCCGTCACGGGCAGCTTTTGTCCCGCGCCCGCGATGTCGATCAGCTTCGCGGAATGATTGGGCACACGGCTTGCCACCGCGCCCGTGATCATCAGCAGCGATGATTTGATGAAGGCATGGTTGACGGCGTAGACAATCGCGCCGATCAGCGCCAGCGGCGTTCCCCAGCCGATGCCGAGCAAAATGAAGCCGATTTGCCCGAAGGTCGAATAGGCCAGCATACGTTTAGCGTCGTAGGTGCGCAGCGCTGCCAGACTGCCAAAGAAGATGCCGATAATGCCGAGAATCACCAGCAAATCGCGCACCAGCGGCGCTTCCTTGATGAACAGCAGCATCGTCAGGCGAATCAGCCCGTAGACGCCCACCTTGACGACCACCGACGACAGCACGGCATGAACCGGCGTCGGCGCGGCGGTGTGAAAGTCCGGCTGCCAGAAATGAAATGGAAAGACCGCGCTCTTGAGCAGGAAGGCGCACATCAGCATCACGGCAGCAGTCTGCGCCAGCAAAGGCCGCTGACCGCTTTCCAGCAGCCGCGCGATGTCTGCCAGCGTCAGCGTGCCGAACGAGGCGTAAATCGCGCCGATGCCCAGCAGCAGAAACAGCGAACCCATCGCGCTGATTAGCAGGTATTTAATCGCGGCTTCGACGCCCAGTTTGTTATCGGAAATGCCGACCAGCACCACCGACGACATGATCATCAGTTCCTGGAACACGAAAAAGGTGAAAATATCGCCCGTGTAGAACGCGCCGTTCAGTCCCGCCGCCATGCACAGGAACAGCGGCATGAACGCCGGGTAGCTGACGCACTTATCGTGACAGCCGAGGATATAAATCGCTGCCGCCGCGACCACCGTTGAGGCCATCGCGCAGAAAATCGCTGAAAGCATATCCGGCGCAAGCACAATCCCATACGGGGGCTGCCAGCCGCCGAGACGATACAACTGTAAGCCATCGCTCCAGTTCAAAATCAGAATGCTCAGGCTGGCGAGCCATGACAGGATTGCTGCTGCCACGCCCAGCATATGCTGTACACGCCGCTGCCGCGCAAACAGCACGCACAGGGCGGCGGCTCCCAGTGGGACAAAGATTGGCGCTAAAACGAGCGGGTTATTTGGTGTCATCGGTATCGCATTAACCCTTCAAATGATCCAGCTCGTCGAGGTCAGCCGTCTTGTAGCGTCGCGCCGATGTGGCGATCAGGCCAAGCAGTACTGCATACGATCCGAAGCCGATTACAATCGCCGTCAGGATCAACGCCTGCACCAGCGGATCGCTCGGCGTGCCTTTGGGCAGATTCTCCGTGTAGGGCGGCACCTGCCCGTTGAAAGCACCAACGGCGAAGAAAAACAGGTTGATGGCGGTGAACAGGATGTAGAAGCCCATCGCTGATTTGATCATGTCGCGGCGCAGCAGTTGAAATACGCCCAAACCAAACATCAGTCCCGTCGCCAGCGCGAAAATCACGTTCATAGCGGCTCGCCTTCTTTCATAGCGGCTCAATTTCCTTTGGATAAGTAATCGCTTCCATGATCGTGCTGCTGCTGCCCAGCACCGTCAGGAAAATCCCCGTTTCGTAAAACAGGGTCGTCGAAATATGCAGATTGGCAGGTAGCGTAATTTGATCGAAGGTGATGTGATGCAGAAACGGTTCGCCCAGCAGCATCGACAGGATCGCGTTGCCGATCACCAGCGTCAGACCCGCGCCAATCAGATAGCGCGGCTTGAGCCAACCCAGCCGCCGCTGCGATTCGTGATAACCAAACACCAGATACCACAGCGCCACCCCCAGCCCGCTGATCACGCCAGCGGTGAAGCCGTCGCCGGGGCCATCGCCGCCATACAACAGTTGCGACAGCGCAATCAGCAAAGCGAAGGGCAGCATTAACTGCGCCATTGTCCGCGTCAGCGGCGTTGAGAATTGCGAATCTGGCGTTGCCAGTTCGTTGACTTCGCCATCTTCGACCGAAACTTCGGTCACGGTGACTGGCTGACCGGGGATATGATGCAGCTTGCGCAGCGGTCGAATCAGGCGCTGCGGCCATTCTGCGCCGGGGCTTGGCTTGGCGAGCAGGGTCAGCACGCCCAGCGCCGCGACACTGAAGACGCTGATCTCCATGATTGTGTCCATCCCGCGAAAGTCAGTCACAATCCCGCCGACAATATCGGTGAAGCCGAGCATTGGCAGCGTGTTCTGGATATGCCACAGGGTAATCGATGGATGAGCAATCGGACGGTTGCCGACCGCTGCCAGCGCGAACAGGCCGACGCCTGTCCCAACAATCACCGAGAGAATGATGTCGCGTGCCAGACCGGGGCGCGATTGATTCCACAGGTTCTTCATGGCGGCGCGTCGTTCCTTCGCGCCGATTTTGCCCAACATCACAATCAGCAGCACCGTGCCCAGCGTTTCGACCATGAACTGCACCAGCGCCACATCCGGCGCGGGTTCGAGTAGAAACAGCCCGCCGACGCTGTAGCCCGCTACGCCCAAAAGCAGCGCCGCCGTCAGGTGTCGCTTGATCACGATACTGCCGACCATCGTCGTCAGCGCGACCAGCAGCAGCAGCCCGCGCAGAAGGTCAGTTTCGCCATTCCACACCGGTTGCACCCCCGTGACGTGCGCGAAGCCTGCCGGAATTTGCAGCAGCGCCACCGCGCCCAGAATCACGAACAGATACAGCCGCAGCTTGCCGTTTTGCGAACGCAGCACCATGTCGCCCGCTTTTTCAACCCCGCCGACCGCCGCCCTGTAAATCTGCGCGCCGCTCGTGATCTGCGGGAACGTCCAGGCGCGCCAGCGTTCGCGGGTGACGAACAGACCCACGCCCGCGATAATCGCTGTCAGGCTCATCAGAAACGGGGTATTGATGCCCCCGAACAGGACCAGATGCGCTTCATGGTCAAGCGCAGGTTCGATCACGGGGCGCACTAGCCAGTTCAGTCCCAGACCCGCCAGCAGCGCGCCGCCTGCCAGTACACTCGGCCCGACCATCAGCCCCTTCGGCAGTTCGTGCAGGTGATGATGTTCATGGCTTTTGCCCCAGAACACGTCCCAGAACAGAATCAGCGCCATCGTGACGGTCAGCGCGGCGCTGACGACCACGACCGCCAGCGCCAGCGGTGTTTCCAGCAGTGCATCGAGCAGATTTTCTTTGGCGACGAAACCCAGCAGCGGCGGTAGTCCCGCCATTGACAGGATCGCCAGCAGGCAGACGACCGCCCAACCGGGCAGCGCCGCCGCCAGCCCGCCGAGTTTGCGCATGTCGCGTGTCCCGGCAGCGTGATCAACCGCGCCTGCGGTCATAAACAGCGTTGCTTTGTACAGGCTGTGCGCCAGTATGCCGACCAACGCCGCTTGCAGTCCAGCGCCGTGCGGCAGGCCGATCAGCGCGACCAGTGCGCCCAGCCAGCTAATGGTCGAATAAGCTAAAGCTGCTTTCAAATCGTGCTGGCGCAGCGCCACCAGTGCGCCGATGAACATGGTTGCCAGCCCGATAATCATCAGTCCGTTTTCCCACAGCGGCGTATCCCCCAAAATCGGGTATAGCCGCAGCAGCAGGTAAATCCCTGCCTTGACCATCGTCGCCGAATGCAGATAGGCGCTGGCAGGCGTTGGCGCAGACATCGCACCGGGCAGCCAGAAATGGAACGGGAATTGGGCACTTTTCGTGAAGCAGCCGACGAAAATCAACAGGGTGAAAGCCGTATACCAGGGGTGCTCGCTCAGGGCTGCATTTCCCAGCACAGGTGCGAAATCGCTCGTGCCTGCCGCCGCGCTCAGCAGCGCCAGCCCCAGCAGCAGTGCCAGGCCGCCGCCCCCGGTGATCATCAGCGCGCGTAATGCTCCGGCACGTGCTTCGGCAGAAGTGTCGCCGTGAAAGCTGATCAGCAGGAACGACAGGATGCTCGTCAGTTCCCAGGCGATGAACAGCGTCAGCAGGTTGCCCGCCAGCACCAGCGCCAGCATCGCGCCCATGAAGGCGAACAGCAGCCCGTAAAACCGATTGAGTTCGTGCGTGTCGTCGAAGTAATAGCCTGTGTACAGGCAAACGACCGTCCCGATGCCCACGATAATCAGCGCGAAAAATAACGATAAGCCATCCAGATACAGTGAGAGTGTCAGCCCCAGCTCTGGAACCCAGGGCAGCGATAGGGCAACTACACCGCCGTCGGCAACCGTCGGCAGGTAAGTGGTCAGATAAACGAACAAAATCCCGACGACGCTGGTGACAATCCAGGCCAGTGGGATTCGAGACAGGCGTTCGCGTGTACTAGGAACAATGACCGCCATAAAAAACGGCAGGATACTGATTAAAGCCAGTCTCAAGCCAGGGTTACTCCATCGACTACCAATAAAAGGAGTGGGAGGAATTGCTTCTCCCACTCACTTTCGATGAAAAGAGAGAAAAACTTAGTCGCCAGCGCCGCTGGGAATTTCAACCGGCTGACGGATGTCCGGCATAACTGTCTGCGCATGTTCGTAGTCGTCGATGAAAATCGTCTCGTCGTCCACGATGCTGTTGACCTTCAGACGACCGATTGCTTTCAGGATTGCGAACATGATGAAGGCAAACACCGCTGTGAAGATAATCGAGGAAATCGAACCGATGAACTGCACGACCAGCAGGTCAATCCCGCCGCCCAGCAGCAGACCAGCGCGAGTCGCCACATCGACACCCTCAGGCGCAAAGGTCAGGCCGGGTTGACCGAACAGACCGATTGCCAGCGTGCCCCAGATACCGCAGGCCGCGTGAACCGCGAACGCGCCCACCGGGTCGTCGATCCGTACCATATCGACCAGATCGACAGCCAGCATCACGACCACGCCCGCCACCAGACCAATCACCACCGCTGCCCAGGGCGCGACGAACGCGCAGCCTGCTGTGATGGCGACCAGACCGGCCAGCGAACCGTTCAGCGCTGCCGTCAAATCCCATTTCTTCGTGCGGAAGTAGATGAATAACGAACCCGCCAGCGTACCACCGGCTGCGCCCAGTGTCGTGTTCAGCGTCACCAGACCGACCAGTCCCGTGTTGCCGACGCCGAGGGTTGAGCCAGGGTTGAAGCCGTACCAGCCGAACCACAGGATCATCGTGCCGATGGTTGCCAGGCCGAGGTTGTGCGCTTTTTGCAGCGGCAGCCATTCGCCCTTCGAACCGAGACGAATTTTACGCGGGCCAAGCATGTAAGCGCCGACAATCGCCGTCACGCCGCCGACGGTGTGAACGACCGTGCTTCCGGCGAAGTCGTGGAAGCCCATCTGCGCCAGCCAGCCGCCGCCCCACACCCAGTGGACGATCACCGGGTAGCTGATTGCACCCATAATCGCGCTGTAGATGAGGTCGCCGATGTAATCGGTACGTTCTGCCATTGCACCTGTGGTAATCGTGCTGGCGGTCGCCGCGAAGGCAAACTGGAAGAAGAAGAACGTCAGCGTGTCAATCGTTCCTGTTTGTGCGTAAGTCACCGCGCCGCCGGCAAAGTTGACGGCGTCACTCAGGAAGAAATTCGACGTGCCGATGATGCCTCCGCCGTCCGTTCCGAATGCGATACCGAAACCGACAGCCCAGAAGGCGATGGCAGTGATACCCGCATCGATGAAGTTTTCAAGGAGCGCGTTGACAGCGCTGGTCTGCCGGATTAACCCGGTTTCAAGCATCGCAAACCCGCACTGCATAAAGAAGACCAGGAACCCTGTGACCAGTACCCAGGTGGTATCGACCGCAGATTGAGTCGCCATTGGCACAGCATCTTGCGCGTGTGCGGAGTGCGTCCCAAACACGGCGAGAATTATTGCGGCAACCGCTATTGATAGCAGTCGTGGCAGTAACCGATTACGTTTCCTCATGCTACCCCCCAAGGTAGAAGTTATGCTTCGATGCGGGGCAGTGTACTGGATTTGAGAAAAATGCCTCAATTGAATAGTTTACGAAGTTCTTTATTGGTTTTTGTGGGAATTGGATAAAAGATTTTCGTCAAAAAAAATTGGTAATGCGGAAAGGGGATTTTCTCGGTCAAAATTGATGAATGAGCGAGGGACTTGCAATCGACAGAAATCGGTTAGTGCAATTTGCCTAATTGTGAATGCGTGGTTTGATGCACAATTCGCCTAGATGCAAACTTCGCCTGCTGCTAGCTTGCTCGCGACCACTGCCATCATACCGCCAATCGCGCGAATCAGGCGCAAAATGCGCTGTTTGCACCCTTGTTTGGCAGCGAATCGGCTTCATCGCTGCCACGCTGGTAGATCGCTGGCGTTCAGCAAATGCGTTGCTTTGGTGTAATTTATTTCATGTTTATTGTACATTGTTGTGCGCAATCGAGTTGGGTGATTTTTGGTGATTATCTCTATGCGCCCAATTTGTGATCGATGGACGCATCGCTCTCGTTACCCCTTTGTCGTCCGCTCATGAATCATCTCAGTTACATCTGCCAGCAGAGCGCGATCCTGCCGTTCATCCCACACCATCGGCACACGCCCCACTTCCAGTCCCCGTTCTCTCGTGCTGTGCGCATGGCTTAGCCCCACTTCCGTCCCATAATACAAAATCGGCGGGTTCGGCAGATTGAACTGCCGCCTGAGTGCTGACCGCAGCGCCTGTTTATCGCCCTGCGCGATGTGCAGAAAGCGGTTCATGTCGTGGTTGTCGATAAACGTCGGCAGCGTGAACTCTGCCGGGAACTGCGCGTGATGCCGCTGAATGTTGCGCTCGAAATCGTTGAGCGACTGTGTTTTCCAGCCGAAGGTACTGCGAAGCTGCTCTTCCATATAGAAGTCGAGGCAGCCGTCGAGCCGCCCGACGTAGTGGCTCTGGAAGGCGGGCGTATCGACCACTTCGCCGAAGCAGTACATATCGGCTTTGGCATTTTTGCAGCCCGCGTAGAAATACGTCCAGAAATCGGGGCCGGGGCCATTGGCGTAGTCGAGTCGATAGCCGTCCGCGTCGAACGCGCGCAGCCAGTAACGCCCGATTTCGACCATCCAGTCGCGCGTTTCCGGGTTCGCCAGGTTGATTTCCGGCATCGACGCCACGTTGAAGAAGCAGCGGTAGCCAATCGCCGAATCGTTGAACGTAAACCACTTGCGGTAGCGGCTCTGTGGGTTGTTGAGCGCATCCTGAAAATACGGGTGGCAGTTGGAAGCATGATTACACGGCAGGTCGAGCAGCACGCGGATATTCAGGCGGTGCGCGGCGTCAATCACCGCGTGCAGCGCTTCATCTCCGCCGATACCTTCCGCCGTCTTCATATAATCGATGATGTCGTAGCCGTGCGCCGAAAAGCTGACCCAGGTCGGGCCAAGCCAGATACAGGTGACGCCCAGGTCGGCGATATAGCGTAATTTGTCGCGCACGCCCCACAACGTCCCGCCCATCGGCTGACTCAAATCGTCGGTTTGCAGCCACTTGCGTCCATCTCCGGGATAAAAGCGATCCACCAGAATCTGATAGATCACCGCTTTACGCGCCCATTGCGGAACGCTGTAAGTATCGACGTGATAGGCGAAAACCGTGCCGCCGCCCGGTGTCGGCGTGGGCGGCGTGGCATCGAACGGCTGCTGCTTGAAATAAGCGTCGGCAGCGTGCTCGCTCATCGTTTGCGCGTTCGGGAAGTCGGCGAAGTATTCAGCCTCACCATCCCGCCAGCCGCCGATGCGGTATTGAACCATCGTTCCATCCGCCTGACCGGGTAGAGTGGCTTCCCAGCGCACCAGATAGCCCCAGTTGAGCGTGTCCCAGATCGTCTCGACCGGCGCAAAACGGGCGACACCGCTCGTCTGGCTCACCCCGTAACGACCCTCCGGCACGCTTTGATCGGTCGTGTAGTAGCAGACGACGTAATCGAAAGCGGCATCAGTGCCAACCCATACGGATAGTGTCACCGGATTGCCCGGTAGCGGATCGGCTGGCGACAGCGCGTGCTGATGATGCAGCCCCTGTCGATTAGCGCGATGATGAATCAGCTTCAGTTCGTCAGTGCTGTAGGTTCCAAAAATAATATCCATGCCGCGCTCGACCTGCTCTCCTCGGCTTCCTTGTAAATTCACCCACTGAAAAACGCAGATATTTTTCGTAGAGACGACCTGCCAGGTCGCCCGCTTGCCTAACCCGCGAACCTGTAGGGGCGAGGCACGCCCGCCATCATTTTCGCTCTCGTCTCGCTTGCCCAACCTGAGAACCCGTAGGGGCGCACCCATGTGTGCGCCCTTGCTTTTCTCCCCTTCTCTCCGCTTGCGTGGGATGGCAAACTTGTTTGCACAGGGTCGGGGATAGAGGGGCTGTTTGTAGGGGCGCACCCACGTGTGCGCCCTTGCACTCGCGCCGTTTTACGATTTCCCTATCCCTTAACACCGCCTGCCGTCAGACCTGATTGCAGGAAGCGCTGCATAAACAGGAACAAAATCATCGTCGGAATGGCGACCAGCATCGACGCGGCGGCAAACTGTCCCCAGGGAACCGACTTGCTGTTCGCCAGCACGTTCAGCGCGACGGGCAGCGTTTGGCGAACGGTCGGCGCGGGAATGATCGCCGAAGCCAGCGCGAATTCGCCCCAGCCTGCCAGAAAACCGAAGAAGGCCGTAATCGCAATCGCTGGGACGCTCAGCGGCAGCAAAATCAGGAAGAAACTCTGGAACGTGTTGCAGCCGTCGATCAGCGCCGATTCTTCGATTTCAACCGGGATCGTGTCGAAGTAGCCCTTCAGATTCCAGGTGCAGAAGACAATCGTTCCGGCGGAGTAGGCGATAATCAAACCCCAGCCGCTGCCATACAGACCGAGTTTCGTCAGCAGGTTGGTGATCGCGTTCAGCGCCAGCACGCCGGGGAACGCCTGAATCGCCAGAAACATGATCAGCAGTGCGTTGCGCCCCCGAAACTTGAAGCGGCTGATCGTGAAGGCCGCCGACGTTGCCAGCAGCAGCGAGGCAATCGAGGTCAATCCTGCAATCACCAGGCTGTTGGTCACCCAGCTAAAGAACGGCTGGCTGCCGAACATCACCGTGTTGTATGAGTCGAATGAGACTCCGGTCACGGGAATGAACATATCGACCAGATTGAGCGACAGGAGCTGTCCATTCGGGCGAATCGACACCAGAAAGGCGAAATAGACCGGGTAAAGCGCAAACAGGACGGCGATCACTAGAATCGCGTAGGACAGCACCAGCCCTATCTGTCGGTTGCGCTTGCGTCGGTTGAGCGTGGCGGTGACAGTCGCGTATTCGGTCGAATGGATGTTGGCGGCAGGCGCGGTCGCGACACTTTGGGATGTACTTGGGTTCGTACTCATGACTAATACGCTCCTTTGGTCACGTTGGTTACGCGCAGGCTGAGGAGGGTGGCGACCAGCAGGATCAGGAAAATGATCACCGCGAACGCGCCGATGTAGCCGAAATTGCCCTGTTGGAAGGTTTGTTTGTAAGCGTAGGTCATGACCAGATCAGTTGCGCCCGGTTTGCCGACGCCGTAAATCGGGCCGCCTGCCGTGATCAGGAAGACGGTGTTGAACATCTGAAAGGTGCTGATCGAACTCAGGACAACCGCAGGCAGCACCGCCGGACGCAGCATTGGCACGGTGATGCGCGTCAGCGTAATCCACCATGTCGAACCATCGACTTCCGCCGCTTCATACATATCCGCCGGGATCGATTGCAGCGCGCCGAGAATAATCGTCATGAAGAATGGGTACGACATCCACACGTTGACCAGTACAATCGCAAAGAACGCCAGCACCGGGTCGCTCAGCCAGTGAATCGGGCTGCGTGGGTTTTGGATCGCCAGCGATTGCAGCACGAGGTTGATCGTTCCGGCATCGCGAAAGAAGAACTGCCAGATCAGCGCGGTGATGAAGGTCGGCACAGCCCAGGGGACGATCAGCAGCGTGCGCCACAGCGGTTTAAAGCGGATGCGTGGATCGTTCAGAATGAGCGCCAGCGCCAGCCCCACCAGCAGGAAAAACGGGATACACAAAACCACGTACAACGTCGAACGCAGCAGCACGACGAAGAAGCTGTTTTGCGTCAGAATACTTAAAGCTTCACCGCCGCCCAGAATCAGCCACACGACGATTGTCAGCACCAGCCCGCCAATCCGAACCGGTCGCGTATCCGGCGGCACCAGCTTATTTTTGGTCATCCGGTTGGCAATCACGAAGGCGATAATCAGCGGCAGCAGAGCGATAATCAGCTTGATGAACGAGGTCACCGCTTCAGACGTCAGCAGTTCGGCGATCAGCTTCTGATAGTTGGCGAGGCCGATGTAATCGTAAGCGTGGGCGGCATCGCGTCCATTATGAGCAAGGCGGTCGGCGTTCGTAAAAGAAAGTTGTAAGTTGTAAATCATCGGGATGATGTTGACGAGTGTAATGCCGGTCAGCATTGGCAGCAGCAGGATAATAATGACCGACCATTTTCGCCAGCCGCGCGCGGTTGTCATGGCTCCATAACTCCTCAAAAAAGGCAGCAGACAGGGTTTCCACCACCGTGAACGATTATTTACAAGAACACAAACGCCTTCATCCTCCGCGCTTCCAGGGAGGCCGCAGGGAGAATGAAGGCGTCGTCAAATCCTTATTTCTTAGCTGGCTTCTGTCGGGACGGGCGTCGGCAGGTTCATCGCTGCGATACCGTCGTTGGCAGCCTGTTCAGCCGCTGCCAGGGCGTCGGCAGGAGCCTGCGCCCCCGTGAAGATTGCCATCGTCGCCTGACCCACCGGCCCCCACAGCGCGTTCATGTAAGGGGTGTTCGGCTGCGGCACGCCCAGCTTGAATTGTGCGCCAAAGCCGACCACGTCGGGGTTCTTGGCAACTTCCTCGTTGGCAAGGGCAGCCGTTGCGGCGGGAATCGTGCTGTTGGCAATGCTCAGCTTGGTCTGCACTTCAGCGCTGTCAAAATATTTGAGCACCGTGACGACCGCATCGGCATTGCCACGATCCACCGCGTTGCTGGTCATCATCTCAACCTTGATGCCCACAAACGGGCGACCGAACGGCTGAATGAAGTAATTGATGTTGGCTTTCTTGATGTCACCCAGTTCCCAGGGGCCAGTCCACATGCAGGCACCGTCGCCGCTCGTCAGCGCCGCCAGCCCTTGATCCTGACTCGCCTGCGTCGGGAAGACCGGAGCAGCATCGACCAGCCACTGCGCCGCCGCCAGACCTTCAGGCGTATTGATGCCGACCTTGCCTGTTTCGTCCACGTAGAACGCGCCGAAGCCGTAGTAAATCGGCGAGACGTGGTAAGCGTCGCCGTTGGCGTTGGCGGTGTCGAGACCCTGATTGTAAATCAGGTACTTGTCGGGGTTATCGGTGTGGAATTTGGTCGCCAGCGCCAGCAGACCCGCGAAGTCTTCGGGGTCAGTCGGGAAGTCTTCCGGCTTGATCACGTCCGCATTGCAAATCAGGCTGACGCCTTCCTGAGCTTCCGGCAGACCCCAGATTTTGCCGTCGTAGACAACGCCGTTGATCGCCGCAGGCTCATAATTGGCCTTGAGGTAATCCATGTCGATGCCATAGTCGCTCAGCGGCACAATGTTGCCAGCCAGCGCGTTGTTGCCAATCACGTCGTCCGCCCACGCGATGATGTCGGGGCCTGCTCCAGCCGGAATCGCTGCCTGAAGCGAGTTGTTCAGGTCGCCGGGGTTGGTCAGCTCGACCGTGATGCCATCGGTATTGGTCTGATTGAAGTCGTCAAAAACCTGGGTGATGGTATCGGCATAAGCACCCTGCCAGCCATGCCACAGTTGCAGGGTCGTCCCCTGGGCGCGGGCATTCGCCGCCCCGCCAAAGGCGATGGTGATGCTGCTAAGAGCCAATGCTCCCGCAGCGATGAGAGAAAGACGCTTGCGATTCATTTTGTTCTCCTTAAAACCATAAATTTAAACAGGTCCCGCAAAGGTCGAAACTGTATGCCTAACAATAACGCTCATTCGGCGACCGCTCCCTCCAATTGAGTGAGAACCTCATGAGGTATTGATGAAAAACTTTCTGCCCACGAACTCATTTGCTGAAATAGTGAGCAGCCCTAATGATTATATTAGCATCGTTCTACAAAAAAGGGTTCGAAAAACGCTTTCAATATGGAATCTATCGTGAATATCGACAAATTTGATGGATTCGTAGGCCGCATCAGTCACCGCAGCAGGGTCTTTTGAATCGCTTTTTAAACCCGGGAATGTTCCATTGTATGCCCTTGCTGTCGCTCCTCAGCCCTGTGCAGAAAAAGGAGCATCTGTCATCATTCGACGCGGACGTTCACGTGTCGGTACTTTTTATAGACTGTTGTTCCAGGGGACGTTTTCCGGTCGGGTTAGAGCCGACTTGAGTCGGCTTCCCGACCGAACCGCTAGCCAGGGGTTTCAACCCCTGGCGGACTTTCTCCCCGAACTTGTTCGGGCGCACGCTTGCGAGGGAGAGGGAACGAGGGAGAGGGGTTGTAGGGGCGAGGCGAGGTGAACCGAAGGTTCACACCCTCGCCCTTCTTTTCTCTGTTCTTCTCGCCCTGCGTCTTTGCGTTGTGCTTTTATCTTTTGCCCTTGCTTTCTCCCCTCCCTGAAATCGGGGAGGGGCAGGGGGTGGGGTCTTTAATTCCTTAAATACGCGCTCGTATACGACTCTTTCGCCTCCAGCAGATCCTTCGGCGTTCCCTCGAACATGACTCGACCGCCTTTGCTGCCACCTTCCGGCCCCATGTCGATAATCCAGTCCGCATTTTTGATGATGTCCAGATTGTGTTCGATCACAATCACTGTGTTCTTGGCATCCACCAGTCGGTTCATAATGTCGAGCAGGTGGCTGATGTCCGACATATGCAGCCCGGTGGTCGGCTCGTCCATCACATAGATGCTGCCTTTTTTGTGCAGTTCGCTCGCCAGCTTGATGCGCTGGCATTCCCCGCCGGATAGCGTACTGAGCGGCTGACCGAGCGTCAGATAATCCAGCCCGACATCGCTCATGGCTTGCAGCTTGCGCACCGCTTCCTTGATCTCGAAGAAGTCCAGCGCCTGCCCAACCGTCATCGCCAGCACGTCGCTGATTGACTTCCCGTTCAGTTTATATTCCAGCACCTCGTCCTTGAAGCGTTTGCCGCCGCACACTTCGCACGGCGTCTTGACTTCGCCCAGCGCCGCCAGTTCGGTGTAAATCACGCCCAGCCCCTGACAGTTCTCGCACGCGCCTTTCGAGTTGAAGCTGAACAGCGATGCGCTCACCTTATTCGTGCTGGCGAACACCTTACGCACATCGTCCATGATGCCCGTATACGTCGCCGGGTTCGAGCGCGTCGAGACGCCCACCGCCGCCTGATCAATCACAATCGCTTCGGGATGCTCGTTCAGAAACATCTCGTTAATCAGCGAGCTTTTGCCCGAACCTGCCACGCCCGTCACGACCGTCAGCACGCCCGTCGGAATATCGACGCTCACGTCCTGTAAGTTATTGATCTTGGCATGACGGACGCTCAGTTTGCCTTTCGGCGCACGGAAACTGTCTTTGATCGCCATAGACTGTTTCATGAACTTACCCGTCAGCGTATCCGCCTTTAGCAGACCCTCGTAGCTGCCTTCGTAGACGATTTGTCCGCCGCCGCTGCCCGCCTTCGGCCCCACATCGATCACATAATCGGCAGCCTGAATCACCGCCGGGTCGTGCTCGACCACCAGCACCGTATTGCCTTTGTCACGCAGCTTTTGCAGCAGGTCGTTCATGCGATGCACGTCGCGTGGGTGCAGCCCTACGCTCGGCTCGTCGAAGATGTACATCACATCGACCAGACTGCTGCTCAGGTGTTTGACGATCTTGACGCGCTGCGATTCGCCGCCCGAAAGCGTATCCGTTTCGCGGTTCAGGCTCAGGTATTCCAGTCCGATGTCGATCAGGTTTTGCAGCCGTTCGCTCAGCATGGCGACCATTGGCGCGGCTTCCGGCGCTTTGATCGCCTTCACTACCTCGATCAGGTCGCTCACTTCCATCGCCGAAAGTTCCGCGATGTTGCGCCCGTTGATCTTGCAGCCAAGCGCCGCCTGACTCAGCCGCGCCCCTTTGCACAGGGGGCAGGGGCCATACGTCATGTACGGCGCGACCGATTTCTGCGTGCGCTCCGAATAGGTTTTGACATCGCGCGCGATATATTTGCTCGTGAATTTATCGACGATCCCTTCGAACGTCAGGTTGACCGGCTTGCCGCCGAAATCCATCTTGACCTTCACCGGCTTGCTGTGCAGCAGCAGATCCATTTCTTCGGGGCTGTAATCGTCCAGCTTCTTGTCCATATCGAACATGCCCGACTGCCCCAGAATCCCCGCGCCCCAGCTATCAGCGGCGTACTCCGGGTACAGAATCGCCCCTTCGTTGAGCGATTTGGAGGTATCCAGAAAGGTCGCCATATTGACGCCGATCTTGCGCCCGACGCCGTTGCATTCCGGGCACATCCCCTGCGGATCATTAAACGAAAAGGCGTTCGCGTAGCCGACGTAAGGCTGTCCAATCCGCGAAAACAGCAGCCGCAGCACCGAAGCAATATCCGTAATCGTTCCCAGCGTCGAGTGCGATCCACCGCCCAGCCGTTTCTGGTCAACCACCATCGCCATGCTCAGGTTCTGGATGGCGTCGGCGTCGGGTTGGGGATAGCGCGGCAGAAAGTTGCGCACGAACATGCTGAAATTCTCGTAGAGTTGGCGTTGTGCCTCGGTCGCAATCGTGTCGAACACAATCGACGATTTGCCTGAACCAGACACGCCCGTGAAGATCGTGATTTTGCGCTTGGGAATCCGCAAAGACACATTCTTGAGGTTGTTTTCACGCGCCCCGCGAATCTCGATATATTCCTGCGTCAACTCGCTCTCCTTCATCTGTTTCTAGTTTTTGGTTTTTAGTTTCTGGCTTTGGGCTTCTGGCTTCTGGCTTCTGATTTCTGGTCAATCGTTTTGCCACTTCAGAAAATGTGCGCCGCCTTCGTAGGGGCTAAGCCAGAGTTCGAAATTCGCGTGAATTGGCGATGGTAGAGCGTGCCGCCGCGAAGGTATTGTGTAGGGGCGAGGCGTGCCTCGCCCATTTTGACGACATTCGATTACTGGCTTAGGCACGCCTCGCCCATTTACCCCACCCAATCCAATCATGATACAGAGAACCCGTAGGGGCGGGTCTCAGACCCGCCCTTGTTTCGCTATATGTTGATCAATCAGAGGGTGTGAAAGCGGAAGGGAGGCACTCGCCTGCCCACGCGACCGGAAAACCCCGGAAGGGAACAACGGTCGCGAGCAGGGAAACACTGCCGGAAGGGAACAACGTTACGCCGAAATCGACGCGGCAGCTTTGAACTGGCTCATGAAAAGCTGGTAATAATGCCCGCGCAGAGCGAGGAGTTCCTCGTGCGTTCCCCGCTCTACAATCTCTCCATCCTGTATAAACAGGATCAGGTTGGCGTTGCGAATCGTGCTCAGGCGGTGCGCGATGACGAAGCTGGTTCTCCCCTGCATCAGGCGGCGCATCGCCTCCTGCACCTGAATTTCCGTCCTCGTATCGACGCTGCTGGTCGCCTCATCGAGAATGAGAATCGCCGGATCCGCCAGGATCGCCCGCGCAATCGAGAGCAGTTGGCGCTGCCCCTGGCTGAGATTTTCCGCTCGTTCCGAGAGCATTTCCCCATAACCATGAGGCAGGCGAGAGATGAAATGGTCGGCATTTGCCAGCTTCGCCGCAGCGATAACCTCGTCATCGCTGGCGTCCAGTCGCCCGTAGCGGATATTTTCCATCACCGTTTCCGAAAACAGGAACGTATCTTGCAGCACGATGCCCAGCCAGCGCCGCAGATCGTACTTGTCAATCGTTTTCAGATCGTGCCCGTCGAGCAAAATGCGTCCAGAGTCGATTTCGTAGAAACGCGACAGTACGTTGACGATGGTCGTCTTGCCTGCGCCAGTCGGCCCTACCAGCGCGATCATCTGTCCCGGCTCGACCGTCAAGCTGATGTGCTTGAGAATCGGTACATCCGGCAGGTAGCTGAACGAAACGTCGTCAAAAACGACTGCGCCGCGTGTCCGGTCGAGTACCGCGATGGTTTCGTCTTCGTTGATTTCCGAACGCTCGTCGAGGATCGAAAAGACGCGCTCTGCGCCCGCCAGCGCCGATTGAATGGCATTAAACATATTGGCGAGGTCGTTGATCGGGCGGCGAAGCTGCTGGGTATAGGTCAGAAACGTCGCGATGATGCCGACCGTCACCAGATTATGCAGCGCCAGCCAGCCGCCCGTACTGGCGATCAGCACGAAGCCGAAGTTGTATATCAGGTTGCTGCCCGGCCCCATCAGACCGCCGTAGGTCTGCGCGTGGATAGCCGCGCCGCGCAGTCGCTCATTGCGGGCGATAAATTCGTCAATCACCGCTTCTTCGCGTCCGAAGGCTCGCAGCACCTTGCCGCCCGTGATCGTTTCCTCGATATGTCCGTTGAGCAGCGCCAGCGCTTCCTGCTGATCGCGGAAACCCTGCCGTGTATGCCGCGCCACGTAGCGTGTGAAGTAGGCAGTCAGCGGTAGTACGACCAGACTGACAATCGCGAGAGGCAGATTGACCGCCAGCATGATAACCACCATGCCGATGATTATCAGCAGGCTGGAGAGAAATACCGTTACGTTTTCGGCTAAAACGACGCTGATGTTCTCGACGTCGTTGGTGAGATAACTCATCAACTCGCCGTGCGGGCGCTGGTCGAAGAAGCGCAGCGACAGGGTTTGCAGGTGAGCGAACAGATCGCGGCGTAAATCGCACACGGTGTACTGCGAGACACGGTTCATCAGCAGGGTGAAGCCCCAGGTGGCGCTGGCATAGGTCAGAGCGATCCCGATCATCAGCCCGGCCAACCGCGCCAACCCTTGCAGATCGCCGACCGAGATAAAGCGGTCAATCGCGACGCCGACCAGATAGGGGAGTGCCAGCGTGCAGAGCGTGGCAATGCTCACCAGCAGCGCGACCAGACCCAGATAGCGGCGCTGCTGACGCAGATAGCCCCACAGCCGCTTCAGCGTCGTGCGCGTATCCTTTGCGCCCGCTGCTGTCATCGGGACTCGCGTGCCACCTGGCGGCGCGAGGCGGATTTCAGGGCGCGGTTGCTGGGACATGACCGGGTTCTCCAAGCTGTGATTCATAGATTTGACGATAGACCGAACTCGATTGAATCAGTTCGTGGTGCGTGCCTTCCGCGACCAGCCGTCCGTCTTCCAGCACCAGAATTTTGTCGGCGTTGAGTACGGTGCTGATGCGCTGAGCGACCACGAACGAGGTGCGATTCTCCATGATACGGCTCAGTTCCGCTTGCAGGCGGCTTTCGGTTTCGACATCGACCGCGCTGGTGCTGTCATCGAGAATCAGGATGGCAGGCTGACGAATCAGGGCGCGGGCGATGGCAAGGCGCTGTTTTTGTCCGCCGGAAAGATTGACACCGCGCTGCCCCACCAGAGTCTCATAAGTTTGCGGCGTCTTGCTGATGAATTCTTCCGCTTGGGCAGCCTTCGCCGCCGCTGCGACCGTCTCATCACTCGCATTTGCATCACCCTGGCGGATATTATCGGCAATGGTGCCGGAAAACAGCACCGTTTCCTGCAAGGCGATACCGATATTTGCTCGTAACGCTGCCTGACAGATTTCGCGCACGTCGATGCCATCAATTGTCACCCGTCCAGCGTTGACATCGTAAAAGCGCGGGATCAGGTTGACGAGGCTGGTTTTGCCCGATCCGGTGCTGCCTAGAATCGCGACGGTTTGCCCCGGTTCCGCGACAAAACTCACGTCGCGCAGCACCGGTTCACCATAGCCGAAGGTGACGTTTTCAAAAGCGACCCGGCCTTTCGCCTCAAACTGTTCCAGCGCACCGGGTCGATCCTGCACCTCAGGCACTTTGTCCAGCACTTCGGCGATGCGAACCGCCGAGGCTTGCGCTCGCGAAATCCGCATTAGCAGCATACTGACTGTGACCAGCGTCGAGAGCATCTGCGTCAGGTAGGTGATCGACGCGATGATTTCGCCCACCGTCAAGCTGCCGCTTTGAACCGCGTTCCCACCGAACCAAACAATCCCGGCGATACCGACATTCAACAGCAGCAGCATGACCGGGCTGGTGACGGATGTGAGATCCATCGCCCGAATCGACTGTCGGGCGAGACTTCTGTTCGCCTCGCCGAAGCGTTCCTTTTGATGTTCTTCACGCACGAAGGCTTTGATGACGCGCACGCCTGCCAGATTTTCCTGAATCACCGTGTTGACGCGATCCAGCGAGTTCTGCACCTGCGTGTAAAGCGGGTTTGCCCGTTGAATGATGAAAACCAGCAGAATCACCAGCGGCGGAATCAAGGGTAGCATCACCAACGCCAGGCGTGGGCTGGTGACGAAAGCCATCACCAGGCTGCCGACACCGAGCAGCGGCACGCGCACCAGAATCCGCAGGCTGATCAAAATCAAGTCCTGCACCTGCGTGATGTCGTTGGTCAGCCGCGTGACCAATTCGCCCGTACCCAGCTTATCGAGATTGCCGAAGGTGAGCGACTGAATTTTACGATAGGCGCTGCTGCGTAAGTCCGTTCCCGTGTTGATGGCGGCGCGCACGGCGAAAATTGTGCAGCCAATCCCGCCAACTGCGCCGAGCAGGGCGAAAGTCAGCATCAGCAGCCCGGTTTCCAGTACCAGCGGCTGATTGCCGCCGCGAATCCCTTCATCGACGATGCGCTGCATCATACGCGGTTGCAGCAGATCCATCGACACTTCGAGGATCATCAGCAGCGGCGCAATCAGTGCGGCTTTCCAGTAGGGTTTAATATAGACGAGCAAACGGCTCATCTGGGGCAATCGCCTCATTTCTAAAATAAACAGGGAAACTGGATCGCGGAGGATCACAGTCTCCCTGGGAGTTTAACCTTGCCGATGTCGAGTTGGCAATCCTAAGCGGCTGAAAAAGTCGATCTCAGGCGAGCGCTCCCCATACTGGGTCGGGATTCTTCTCGCCCGCCTCGATTGCCACCTTCAGCCGATTCTCAAGCGGGGTGATTGGGCAGCTCCAGCCGTCGTTATAGGCGCAAAACGGATTGTAGGCGAGGTTGAAATCAATATGGAAGCGACCATCTTCCAGCGCGTCCGGTTCGAGATAACGGCCTGCGCTGTAGGTTTCGCTGCCCGCGCCCGCATCGACAAACGGCAGGAAATAGCCATGCGGCGCTTCATAAACCGTCAGTTCGAGCGTTTGCGTATCGACCGTGAACTGGAAACGTCCGTAACGGCGATAGCGGCGCGTATCGCCGGTGGTCGTTTCGATGACGATCTCGTTGTTTCCGGCAGGCATTCGCTCGACTTCGACGGTCAGGTCGAGGGCGGGATTCGGCGCGTAGTAGCTCAGCCCCGTAAAGGCGTCCTGCTGATCATCGGATAACGGTGATTGTGGATTAGCTTTGAAAAACTGGTCTTTCTCGCGCCGCAGCGCGATCAATTCATCGGGAGACATACGATCCCCTCCATTATGTTCGGTGCATCAGTGCCGACGCCGCTGCCAGACGCAATCTTACAGGACTACGTCGTATCTTTACGACACTGTGGACACGGATTATAGTGTGCAGAATAGGTGCCGACGAGGAGGATTGCCATGATCGATCTCTCGCCCGAAACATTTCGCACGCTTGGCTATCAAGCGGTGGACTTGATCGTTGATCGGCTGACTGCGCAGGCGGAACTCCCCGTACGCCAACCCGTACCCGCCGATACACGCGAGCAGTTGATACATAGTCCGCTGCCGACCACAGGCGCAGACCCCGCCGATCTGTTGAATCTGGTCGCGGAACTGGTACTGTCCTATCCGATGGGCAACAGCAGCCCGCGCTTTTTCGCCTGGGTCAATTCGCCGCCCGCGCCGATGGGTATTCTCGCCGAACTGCTGGCTGCCGCGCTCAATCCGAGTGTCGCAGGCGGCGATCACGCCGCGACCTACGTCGAACATGGCGTTCTGAACTGGATTAAGCAGATTTTCGGGTTCCCGGCAGAGGCGGGCGCGCTCCTGACGAGCGGCGGCAGCACCGCCAATCTGATTCCGCTGGGGGTGATGCGCTCTGTCAAAGCCGAGGGTGATATTCGCGCGCACGGTTTTCAAAGCAGTTCCGCCTCGATGGTGATCTACACCTCGACGCAGGGGCATAGCTGCATTCAGAAAGCAGTCGAACTGCTTGGCTTCGGCAGCGACTCGCTGCACATCATTCCAGTGGACGCTAATTACCGGATGGACATCACCGCCCTTGAGGCGCAGATTGCAGCGGATCGCGCCGCAGGGCTGCGCCCCGTCTGTGTTGTTGCCAATGCTGGAACGGTCAATACTGGAGCGATTGATCCGCTGGACGCGCTGGCGGATTTGTGCGAACGCGAGAATTTGTGGTTTCACATCGACGGTGCATACGGCGGCTTCGGTATTCTCGCCGAGCAAACCGACGGGCTGTATAAAGGAATCGAGCGGGCGGATAGTCTCGCCATCGATCCGCATAAGTGGCTGTATATTCCCGTCGAATGTGGCTGCTGCCTCGTGCGCGACGCTCAGGCGATGCGCAACACTTACAGTCTCGTTCCGTCGTATCTGCGTGACGACCGGGTGCTGCCCTGGTTTTCTGAATTCGGGATTCAGCAGACGCGCGGTTTCAAAGCGCTCAAACTGTGGCTGACCTTGCAGCAGGTCGGTCTGGACGGCTATCGGCAGTTGATTAGTCGGGATATTGATCTGGCACGCCAGCTTCAGGCCAAAATTCGCGCCCGCAGCGACTTTGAACTGGTCGCCATCGGGCTGCTTAGTGTCACCTGCTTCCTTTATAAGCCGCCCAACGGCGCGGACGTTGAGGCTGTTAATCGCAAGCTGATTCCGCTGGTGCAGGCGGAGGGGCAAATCTTTATCACAGGGACGGAACTGGCAGGACGCTTTGTTTTACGTGCCTGTGTTGTCAATTTCCGTACCAGCGAAGCCGACCTCGATCTGCTGCTCGACGTGATCGCCGACGCAGGCAAACGGGTCTAGCCTGCTTTGCACGGAGCCAATTTTTGGAGTTATGATGAAGTGAAAGGAGTGTTTGGAGGGTACTTATTATGCTTCGTCGACTCTTGAATTCACGCTTGATCTTCTGGCGGCGGCACGGGGTACGCACCGTCAAGCACAAAGTCATGCGGCGAGCTTCGGCGCGAGCGCTGCGCCGCCACTAGGCGGCAGATGCAGCAAATTTTGTAAAACAACAATTTACATGACGATTACATCGTGGTTATAGGGCAATAACGCTTTCCGCCTATCCTGCTCTGTATTGAACGGGTGCAGGAGGAAAAGACAATGCCCTGGAGAATTATTCCCCCACGAATTCGCTGGCGGCCTCGACGGTTGATTATCCCGCCGCCCGTAGTGGTTGCCCCTGTGCGTCCGGTTCCGGTCGTGCGACCGCGTTTCCGGCGGGTGGTGCGGCGGCGCTGGTAAGGCTATCAACGAAAAACAGCGACCTGTATGGGTCGCTGTTTTTGTTTGAGCGGAGAGGGCGGGATTCGAACCCGCGATAGCTTTCACTATGCTCGCTTTCGAGACGAGTCCATTCAACCGCTCTGGCACCTCTCCAAAGGGTCAAAGCCATTATACATGAGGCGTCCGTACCTTCAAATCCCGAATTTGCAGCGGGTGTCAATTATTTTGGGCTTGAAACGGTTCATTCATGCATGATTGAGGGAAGCGATTTTGATCAATACCTGTCACATCACGGGAACGCTAGTGCCAGATCGACAGCTAACAGGCGATCAAGTGCGCATCAACGCGGAAAGGCAAGGCGCGATTTCATTCGTTATCGCAGGCTGCGAAAAAAATCCTGCAACTGCTGATTGGCTTCTTCGGCGAGCAGACCCGCAAACACATCGACGCGGTGGTTGAGTTTGGGATGGCGCAGCACGTCGAGGATGCTGCCGCCCGCGCCTGCTTTGAGATCGATGGCGGCGTAGACCAGGCGGGGCAGACGCGCCAGCACCATCGCCCCGGCGCACATGGTACATGGTTCGAGCGTGCAGTAGAGGGTGACGCCTTTCAACTGCCAGTCACCGAGGTGCTGCGCGGCTTCGCGGATAGCGATCATTTCGGCGTGGGCGGTGGGGTCGTGATCAGCTTCGCGGCGGTTGCAGCCGCGCCCGATGATTTCGCCCTGATACACGGCGACTGCGCCAATCGGCACATCGTGGGTGGCGAGGGCTTTAACGGCTTCGGCGAGGGCGAGGCGCATGTAGTCGTAATCGTTCATAGGGAGAAGGGCAGTTAAAAGTCGAAAGTTAAAAGATAAAGACAAAAGCACAGCGCAAAGGCGCAAAGGCGCAAAGAAAAAGAATAAAGGGTGAGGTGTGCTTCACCCGTGTTAGAACAGGCTCAACTGCGTGGTGTCTGGATCGTCGGGCGGTTCGTCATCCTGTGTTTCATCCAATTCACCATCGTCGTTTTCCGCGACCGTCGTGTCCGCCATGTCGAATACTGTGTCGGCTTCGGTCTGATCAAGTTCAGCCATCGCGTTTGCTTGATCGAGCGCGAGTGATTCCTCGACCATTTCGGCTTCGATGACTTCCTGCGGCACAGCGATGGCGATCCCTGGCACGGCAACGGACGCATCGTCAAGAATATCCATATCCGGTACGAAATCGGCGTCCATATCTTCGGCGCGCATGGTGGCGCGGACGGTCAATTCGGTCAGTTCGGCCTCGGTGAAACCCGCTTCGAACATGACGCCGTGCAGGGTGCGCTCGGTCAGTTGGTCGTTGTTGCGCACGACTGTCATGTAGTGCGCGCGCAGACAATCGCGCCATTCATCGGCGAAAATGCTTTTCCCTGCCATCATTCCACCTCAACTCACTCGTAGGTGCCGGGTTGTGCGTCGTTATTTTACTCAACAGCAGTTGATTTGAGCCAGTCCGCGTGTTGTGAGCATCCGGAAAGCTGACCCAAATAATGCGGGCAGCACATGCCATTTATAAAATCCGTAAAAATATCCTAAATGTTTTTAAAGTTAAGAGACATCTATTAAACGATGGCGTTTTAATTGTATATCAATGATTTATGGAGCCGAATAATGGTGCAGGCAAGAAGTAAAGTGATATTCAAAATTCTGGTGGTACTGTTATGTGCTGTGCTGGCAACTTACGCGGGGCTGTTCCTGGCCTATCAACAAATCATGGGTGAAGCAGCGGTTTACGCGGAACACCTCAGCACGAGCACGCGCGTGGGTGCAGCCGTCGCAGCGAAACTACCGCGCTAAACAGTGCTAACCCGCCACAAAAGTTGTCGTCAGCGAGTCTTTGAGCCTTCGTCCATGAAAAGCTGCCGTGCCGCTTCCTGATAAAGCCGAATTGCGCCCGTTGTGTCGCGCATTTCATCGTAAAATGCAAATCTTTTCAGCGCTTCAGTCGATGAACTGAGGCGCTGACGCGTGTGCCGATCCATGAGGACGGTAAGCGCGAAAGCCGCCAGAAAAGCCGGGTATGCACCATAGTCACGCTGAATTTCCTCCAGGTAAAGGGCGGCAGGCTGACTGTTCTGGCGAATCTTCTGAATAAAGCCTCGTGAAGCATGTACGTAGACATTTGCGCCAGCATTCATGAGAGCCTCCTGAATTGATGAGATACCCTCTATAACGCATTAAGGCGGCCAATGTCACTTAATTCTTTCTTGAATTTTGAAATTTGTATTTGCGAGCCGCTGACTCCGGGTCAAAATTGAATAATGCGTACGGACTACCCGCAGACTATGGGCAGTTCACTCCAGAACCACCTGCTGCTTCCATTCCGGGACATCGACCGGCATTCCATAGGCTGACTTGAGCGCTTCTGCCAGCGTGAACTGCGCCTGTCCTTCGCCGTGAACCAGAAAGGTGCGCTTTGGTTTGCGCTGCATCCCGCCGACCCAGCCCATCAGTTCGTCTCGGTCGGCGTGACCGCTAAAGCCGTCGAGAACTTCGACATGGGCGCGGTTGGGCGTCGCTTCGCCAAAGATGCGGACTTCTTTTTCGCCATCGGCAATGCGCCGACCGAGCGTGTTTTCGGCCTGAAAGCCGACGACGAGTACCGTCGTGCGCGGGTCGCCAATGCGATTGCGCAGGTGGTGGAGGATGCGTCCCGCTTCCATCATGCCGCTGGCAGCGATGATGATGGCGGGTTCCTTGAGGAAATTAAGCTTCTTGCTCTCCTGCACGCTGCGGGTATAGGTTAAATCCTCGAAGCCGAAGGGGTCGAGGCGCGTACCCGTGCTGGTGACAAAGGCGCGCGTTTCGTCATCATAACATTCAGGGTGCAGGCGAAAGACTGCCGTCACGTCAATCGCCAGCGGGCTATCGACAAAGACGGGCATCTCGGGAATGTCGCCTTTGAGGCGCAGTTGATGCAACTGGTAGACCAACTGCTGGGTGCGCCCGACGGCGAAGGCCGGGACGATGACCGAACCGCCGCGTTGGAAGGTGTCGATGATGATCTGTTCCATTCGCTTGCTGTCGTCGGTATAGGGCGGGTGCAATCGGTCGCCATAGGTGCTTTCCATGATCAGATAATCCGCGCCGTCGATGGTGTCGGGGTCACGAATGATCGGGATACCCTTGCGTCCTAAATCGCCGCTGAAGACGAGGCGATAATCGCGCTTCTGTTCCTGATCTTCAATGTCGAGGACGACGAACGTGCTGCCGAGCATGTGTCCGGCATCCCTGAAGGTCAGGGTGACGCCGGGGGCAATCGTGCGCGGACGGTAGTAGCTCTGCGTCGTGAACGAGTTGATGCTTTCCGCTGCATCCTGCTGGGTATAGATCGGCTCGACACGCTCTTCGCCGCGTTTGAGGCGCTTATTAATGAAGTAAACGTCCTGCTCCTGAATGTGTCCGCTGTCGAGCAGCATCGAGGCGCAGAGGTCGCGGGTGGCGGGTGTGCTGACGATGTCGCCGCGATAGCCATGTTTGACCAGATTGGGGATGTTGCCGGAATGGTCGATGTGGGCGTGCGAGAGCACCATCACGTCAATCGATTTGGGATCGAAGGGGAGGGTACGATTGCGGCGGTTGGCTTCGGCGCGATGCCCCTGATAGAGACCGCAATCGAGCAGAATACGTTTGCCGTTGACTTCGATGAGATGCTGCGAGCCGGTCACGGTGCGGGCTGCGCCCATAAACGAGATTTTCATGATGATTTGCTCCTCGGCTGACCCCATCCCTGGCGAACCAAAAGCGGGTTCGCCTTCCCCTCCCCGAATTCAGGGAGGGGAGAAAAGCAGTTCACGTTCCTGCTTGAAAATCAAGGGAGGAAGCAAACTACAGTTATTCCTACGACTATACCTCAATCGTGCTGACATCAGCGGCGGGTTCGAGACCGGCGCGGCGATAGAGGTCGAACAACACCTGCGCGAAGCAGATGACCATCAGGATGAACATGACGACCATCACATCAAGCGCGCCGCCGAAAATGCCGACGCCAAGCGCCGCTAACGCACCGATATTGTGGACGATGAACTCAGGCCGTCCGGCACGCTCTTCCGCGCCCTTGATCATGCACAGTTCAATCACGCTGGTGCTGACCAGCGCCAGCGCGACCGAGATGCAAATCAAGAGGCGATATTCGGTGGGCAGGACTTCTTCACCGTGTCCGCCATGCAGTGTCACCAGTTTGTAAATGCCGACCGCCAGCGCGACCAGCGCCAGTTGCAGCGGCAGATGGGTGTAAATCCAGACCTGCGCGCCGCGTGCCCAGTTGACGGCGCGTTCGGCAACATTCTCGAAGTAGACCCACCACAGGCTGCCAACGAGTACCAGACCCATGAGCGCGACGATCACGCGCTGAAATTCGATCTCGTGACCGCTGAAGCCGCCGATGACTTTAATGAAGGATTCGCCGAAAACGATGGTCGTGAACAAGCCCATACGCTCTGGCAGGTGATGGGGGCTGGGCGGAAGCTGGCGCTGAAGGCGCACGGATGCGGGCGAGAGCGGAACCCAGAAATCAACCAGCAGGCCGACAATCCACAGGCCGAAGCGGTAAGGCGGCGGCACGAAGGCTGAGACCAGCCAGATCAGCGCGGCGATGGCGAAGCCTAACGCATAGCGACGGGCTAAGGCGCGCGCTTCGGGGACGTAGCGGCTGGCGCGCAGATACATGATCACAAGGATGCCGCGCGCCGCCGCGTAAGCCAGGGCGAAGCCTGCCGAAGTTTCGCCGAGACCGTCAAAGACGTGGATGGCGAGTGCCGAAACGACGAAAATCTGCGCGAAGATGAGCAGGTGATGCACCACGTCGTCGGCGGCGAAGCGGTTAGCGTAAAAGGTCGTGCCCATCCAGACCCACCAGATAGGGACGAACAGCAGGACAAAACCGAGGAAGCCGGTATCGGACACGTCTTCACTCAGCTTGTTGCCCAACTGCACAATCGTGGCTACGTAGACCAGATCATAGAACAGTTCCAGCCACGAGACTTTACGATGGATGTCGGTATTCAGGTGCGGCGTTCGCGCAGTGTGCTGCATGGTTCTCTCCTGTGTTAACGTCTATACCGGCGAATGACTTCCAGAATCTCCGCGCCGTAAACGCCCAGACGCCAGGGGCCAAGCCCGCGCACGTCGTCCATCTCGTCCAGGCTGTCGGGCGCGCGTTCTGCGAGCGTCCAGAGGGCATCTTTCGAAATAATCACGTCCGATTCGACGCCGCGTTCCATCGCGCGGGCTTTGCGCCATTCGCGCAGCGCGGTGTAGCGCTCGACCACCGTCGGATCGGCGGGTGGGTCGAGCGGAGGCGGTATGGGCGCTTTGGCGCGCAGTCCGGCGGCGACGGCATCGATCACGATGCGCCCGTAACGCCGAATCAGCGTGGGCGACATGCCATCGATCCCGGCGAGATCGCCCAGGCTGGTGGGGGCGGCCTGCGCGACGGCGACCAGCGTTTTGTCGAGCATAATCTTGAAGGGCGGCGTGTCTTTCTCCTGCGCGAGATGCTCGCGGGCGATGTAAAGCTCGCGCAGCAGAGCGGAGGTGCGCCGCGTCAGGTGATGCGGCTGGGCGATGCGCCAGTAGCCCTCAGGATTGAAGTCTTCGCTGCGGGCGGGCGGCACGAGGCAGACATCACTGAAGGCTTCGCGGGCTTCTTCGATGCGATGGAGGTGTTTGAGTTCCTGCATGAAATAGTCGCGCAGCATGGGCAGGTAATGGGTGTCCATCTGCGCATAGAGCAGGCTGTCAGGTGGAATTGGACGGCGACCCCAATCATCGCGCTGATGACTTTTATCGACGGGGATGCCTGCCAGATCGCTCAGGAGCGCGCCCAGGCCGATCTGTTTGCGTCCACAAACGCGCGCGGCGATCATGGTGTCGAACAAATTCCTGAAGATGAAGCCGAAATCACGCTTCATGCACATCAGGTCATATTCGGCGGCGTGAAAGACTTTTTCGATAGCTGGATTGGCGAAGAGCGGCGCAAGCGGCTGAAGATCCGGCAGATCGAATGGATCAATAATGAAGTCCGCTGTGCGGGTGGAAAGCTGGATCAGGCAGACCCGCTCCCGATAGGCGTAAAGGCTGTTCGATTCGGTGTCAATCGCCAGCAGGGGTTCCTGTGCCAGCGCCTGTGCGAGCGTTTTCAGCTTATCTGCCGAATCAATTGTGGTCGGTTGTGGAAGGGCGCGTTCTTTCATCGCCACTTCCGCTGAAGGGAAAAGATCGATCTCATCTGTGTCGTTAAGCGTTCACCTGCATGAATGATTGACCCATTATCGCTTGTGTAGGTGCGCGCTGACAAGTCAAAAGATCAGTTGAAAGTTAAAAGAGGCTTTTCAGCAATCAGCAGTCAGCCATCAGCAAAAGCAAGGACGAAAGGCCGTTGGCGCAAAACGCAGGTTGAACGTCCAAAAGACGCGGATGAGGAGCGGCTGAATCTTCTTTGACAGCAGGGACAAACGGTGATAGGGTGAAAGGTAGAAGTAAACGATCAACCTCGCAGTCTGCGCGAAAGTGCAACCCCGCCCACCGAATATCGCCCAAAACACCCTATTCTGGTTCGCAGGAGTTCGTTTCTCACCTGATCGCTTCGTTTTTCAGGAGGATAACGTTTCCAATGGCAACCAACATACTCCCACGTGAAACAAAAACTGTCACCACAACTCCTAAAGCCGCTCCCGGCGTGCAGGTCGAAGCGCCGAGCCGCCGTGAATTTCTGTACTACATCTGGGGCGCGTCCATCGCGCTGCTGACGGGCGAGTCGTTGGCTGGACTCATCTGGTTCGCACTGCCGCGCTTCAAGGAAGGCACATTTGGCGGTATCTTCAGCTTCCCACCGGATAAAGTTCCCGGCGTCGAAAAAGCGCCTTATAATGAGGCTGAGGGACGCTTCTGGGTGGCGAATCCCTCGGACGGATTCATCGTGCTGTACGCCGTTTGCCCGCATCTGGGCTGTCTGCCGAAATGGTCGGCCAGCAACCACCGCTTCGAATGCCCGTGTCACGGCTCGAAGTACGAGCTGGACGGTCTTTACATTGAAGGCCCCGCGCCGCGCAGTATGGATCGCTTTTTCACGACGCTGACGTTTGACGATGGTTCGACGATTGTGCAGGATGCGGCAGGCGACCCGATGCCGCTGCCGGATAACCTCAAGATCAGCAAGATCAGCATCGACACGGGCAAGCGAATCAAGCGACCGGGGCGAGTGTAGTTCATCCTCGCTTGTGTTCAGGGACACTTAAAACCGAGGTCGGGAACGCAGGAATCAGCCGCCTTTTCAGAGTAGGGAAAGGGCGGTTTTGGCTTTGATATTTGACAAATGACGGGCTTGAGTCCCAAAATATTCTTAAAAAGATATAATGGCCTGCTACATGAGAAACTTAAAAGTTTACTGTGCCATTCTATTTGTGTTTGTTCTCCTGTCGCTGATTGCCCCCGCCGTTGATGCTCAAACATATGAAACGTTAAATCCGCCTGTCACCAGAATAGAACTCAGCCGAACGGAAGTTCCGCCGCCGGGAGTCGCCCAAATTGTCGCCTGGGGAGGCTATGGGGGTGGGGAAGACTCGCTTGACTCCCCCAATACACCCCATTGGGCGCTTTACCCCGATGACATCTATAACGACATTAAAGCCTGTGGATATTCCAATAGCAGTCTATCGAGCGCCGTCCTCGAACTGCCTAGCGGGAGAACAAGAAATCTTTCGACGGTGCTTGATCGTGCCAAGGGATGCTGGTCTTATTCGGTTGATTGGGAATATGGAATGGAGTTAGGGAACTATTCCCTGTATCTCGATGCGCCGCAGGGTTCACTGGAGCATCATTGGATAATCGACTATCCAGACCAACCGACAGTCGTATGCTTTCCTCAGCCCCGTGAGAACGGCACGCTCCAGGCGTTGCTGATGGGTTTTTCGCCGAGAACGACCCTGACCCTTCATTTCTACACCCTGGTGGGCGATAACAGCGAAAATCGTTACATCACGTCTCGAAATGTCAGGGCGGACGACAAGGGAACAGTCGGGATTGATGTTACAAGCACACGCTCGTCGGGATATGCCGATCACCAGGTGGGGTTTAGCGTCGAGGGCTATATTTCAGATGAAGATATTGCGGCGGATACAGGGTGCAGCAACAGCGTTCGCTATCCCTACAGGCATCTGTATACGCCCTCACAACGACATACGCAAGACAGAACTGCTGAAATTCAGAATACCTGGGTGGACTACGATGTGGTGCAAAATAATGAAATGGGGATGCGTATTCACGTCGCGTTTGACGTGAGCAACCTTCGCGACCAGATAGCCAGCGCGAATGTGTATTTCTATTACGCCGCCGGTGAGCCGCTGAAGGATTTTGACGGACTCTATAATACAACCGATGGGTATATTGCGACTCACCGCGATTTTAGCCCGCCTTACATCAAGGCCACTTATTCTGATTTCAGCTTGT
>DAOUCB010000143.1:0-57135 GCA_034432495.1 Anaerolineae bacterium
GGCCGTGATAATCAGCGCGAGGCGGCTAAGGCCATCCGTAATGGGCTGAGCGAGGTTGTCAAGGAACATTTGTTGAGCGACGCCGAACAGAAAGAGCAGGGCGATGATCACGCCTGCGCCGATCAGCACCGGACGCCAGCCGCGCAGCGCTTCCATGTTGGGAAACATGGTGTTGGCGATGGCGAACACCAGATAAACCCAAATCCATACGTCGGGTGTGGAGAGCAGCAGCGTCAGCGCCGAACCGAAATCATCAAGCTTGCCGCCGCGCAAAACCGCGAGCGCGAGATTCAGATTGAGGATATTGTTTGTGATCAGCCAGATCAGCGCCAGGCCGCTGAGGAGCGGCACGACGCTGATGATTGCGACCTTGATGCGGCTGGTATTGCGCCCCAGCTTGATAAAATTGAGATTGAGTTCGGCGATGGCCTGGGCTTCCGGCCATGCAATCGCCCGTTCGGCGCGGACATTGAGAATACCCGCTGCCATCCAGTAGACGAATTCGTGGACGAAAACGCCAGGTAGAAAAAACGTGTAGTAGAAAATGGTGGTTGTCTGAAGATTCTTGGTCAGTAACCACCCAACTTTAAAGATATGTTGGTGCTGCCATCGTTCCAGGCGGCGCATCGCGTACAGGAGTACGCCAACCACCACCCAGGGGACGATAAACTCCAACGGGTTCAGCCTTGCGCGCCTTTCACCGAAGCAGCCAGCTCGATCAGTTTGGCGAAATCGTCGGCTTTGAGCGATGCGCCGCCCACGAGTGCGCCGTCAATATCAGGCTGCCCCATATACTCGGTCATGTTTCCCGGTTTGACACTGCCGCCGTATTGAATGCGCACTGTCCCCGCGACCGCTTCGCCGTAGAGATGATTGAGCGTTCCGCGAATCGTGCCGCCGATGATTTCCTGCGCGATCAGGCCGCTGGCGCTGCGCCCCGTGCCAATCGCCCAGATCGGTTCGTAGGCGATGACGACGTTTTCCATATCGCGCGCTTCGATGCCTTGGAGGGCAGCGCGCACCTGCCCGCTGACGAAGCTATCGGTATCGCCAGCCTCGTTCTGTGCCAGACTTTCACCAACGGCGATAATCGGCTTGAGGCCGTGTGCGAGCGCCGCGATGGCCTTGCGATTCACGTCGGCGTCGGTTTCATGGAGATATTGGCGACATTCTGAATGACCAATAATCACGTATTCCGCCAGTCCTTGGAGCATCGTGGGCGAAATTTGCGACGTATATGCGCCGCTTTCTTCCCAGTGGACATTCTGCGCGCCGACCTTGATCGGGCTTCCCTTGAGCGCTTCAGCGACACCCGCGAGCGCGACAAACGTCGGGCAAACCACCTGTTCCACATTACTGAACGACGCAAGTTTAGGCGCAAGTTCCTTGACGAAGTCAACCGATTCCGAGGCGGTTTTAAACATTTTCCAGTTTCCGGCGATGATAGGAGTTCGCATCGATTATCCTTCTTTCATTGAGTGGAGTCTAATAGCGTAGTTGCGCGATCACGTACCCATTGCGGTGCGTCACTCGCGTCGAGCGCAGCCTGCCATTCACTGCGCGCTTTTTTCATGTCGCCTTGTGCGTGCAGATAATCTCCGTTGACCAAATGCGCTTCAGCAAGGTTGGCATCAGAATTAAAAGCAGTGGCGATACTTGCGGCGGCGAGGCGATCATTGTTGTTCGACAGGTAAGCCCGTCCAATCATAGCACTGACAACCGGAGACGAGTTGGAGACAAGTTCACTGGCAAGACCGCGAATCTGCGCGAGGCTCAGTCGATTTGCCATCGTGGCAGCGTCGTAAAGAAAGGCACCTGCCGCAGCGCGAACCGCCGGATAGGGCTGCTGGTTCTGAGAGTCTTCCAGTGCCGCTCCATAAACCACAAAGGCCGCATCATAACGCTCTGCGTCTACTGCAAGGCCCGCGCATGTGAGGTCGTAGGCCAATTTCTCTTGGTCACCCCTCGTATGGCTGCGTCCCTGGTTGAAGGTTCGGCTGGCGGCAGCGACTTCATTATTTTGCAGTTGATACTGATACAGCGCCAGGTACGCACCGAGGTTGTTGGGATCGTGGGAAATAAAATCCTGAGCCGCTGCCTCTGACATGCCCGAGGGAATCGGAAGTGTCGGTGGTAGCGGCGGTGTAACTCCCGTATCCCCTGGATTGTTCTGTTCAGGAGCAGTGGGTTGAACCGGGCTTTGGGTTGGGATATGCGTTGGAGGCGCGACGGTTGGGGCAGGAGGTAATGTGACAATTAAGGTCGAAGACTGCTGAACCACTGCAACGGTGGGCAGTATGGTTGTCGATTGATTTCGTGTAAGTGCGAATGCGACAAACAGCACGATCAGCGCCAGAACGACTCCCAGTAACACGAGTTCGATGGTGTAGGAGCGCTTCTTCGTGGGCAGTTGCTTGGCAGATGTCGCCGCAGGCATTGGCGCTGTTCTTTTCCCCTCGCGGGTTTCGGCTGATCGACGTGCTGGAGACGCTGAAGGCTGTTGAGGCTGTGGCGTAGAGGTTGGCTCGGTTGTGACTGTGGCGATGGGCGGCGCAGGGATTTTCAGCTTCGCAATTGAGTCCGCCGCGCTCGTTCGTCCCAGGCTCAACACCGACATTTTTGGTGCTTCGTTTGTAACAGCGTCACGCACTGCATCGATCATTGCGCCAGCGCTTTGATAACGATCCTCGCGATCTTTTGCGAGTGCTTGGAGCAGTACCGCTTCGATACGCGGCGGGATGTTCGGGTTCATCATGGAAGGCAGCGGCAGTTCCCGCGCAATGTGGTCGTTGATGATCGCGTAGGGCGTGCCCTCGCTGAACGGGACTTGACCGACGAATAACTCGTAAAGCACAACCCCGAACGAATAGAGATCGGCTCGATGATCTATTTCGCCTTTACCTGTTGCCTGTTCAGGCGACATGTAATAGGGGGTGCCAATCATCAAATCCTGGCTGAGCGTGCTTGCCCCGGAAATGCTGAGCCGCGCGAGGCCAAAGTCGGAGAGATAAGGCCAGGCTTTAGTGTCGAGGATGATGTTCGACGGTTTGATGTCCCGATGGAGAACGCCTTGACCGTGTGCATAGTCAAGCGCGCTGGCGATAGGTGCGGCGATGGTCAGAATATCATCGACTGGTAGCTCGCCGTCCTGAAGAATATTTTTCAGGGTGCTCCCCTCGATCAGCTTCATGACCAGGTAGGGTTCACCCTGATACTCCGAGTAATCGTAGACCGGGACAATATTGGGGTGTTCGAGTCCCGCGACGATCTGCGCTTCGCGTTCAAACCGAGCAACGTAGGTCGTGTCTTGCAGGTACGCCTGGTGAATCATTTTGATGGCGACAAAACGGTTCAAGCGCGGATGAAACGCCTTAAAGACCGTCGCCATGCCACCCTGTCCGAGCGGCGCGATGATCTCGTAACCTCCGATGATGTCCCCTTTTTGCAGCGGCATGGAGTTTCGTTCTCTAAGTTGTCCCTTTAAGCTCTATTCTAGCAAAAAAGGACACCAGGCAGTGTTGATTTATGAATGAAGTACGACCAAGCTCAAATCAAAGTTGCGAAGGGGCGTCAGCAGCCGCTGCGCCCCTTCGCACATAATACAGGACTACGCTCTGTCTTTGAGCGCTGCAACACCCGGCAGTGTCTTGCCTTCCAGCATTTCGAGACTTGCGCCACCACCGGTGGATATGTGCGTGATCTGATCAGCGAGGTGCGCTTCTTCAATTGCCGCCACCGAATCCCCGCCGCCGACGATGCTGATCGCTCCAGCTTTGGTGCGATCAGCCAAAAGCTGTGCGACACCGTTCGTTCCGGCAGCAAAAATCGGCTTTTCGAAGACACCCATCGGCCCGTTCCAGACGATGGTTTTCGCGTCCTTGAGTACGTCGCCAAACAGCTTGACCGTTTCCGGCCCGATGTCGTAGCTACCCCATCCTGCTGGGACGCCCGCATCGACCTTGATGGTTTGCGTGTTGGCATCGTCGGCAAATTTATCACCAATGACAGCATCGACGGGCAGAACCAGCTTTGTGCCTCCTTTTTGCATCAGACTGCGCGCCGTGTCGAGCGCGCTATCTTCTACCAGCGAATTGCCAAGTTCATAACCCTTCGCTTTGAAGAAGGTATTCGCCATGCCGCCACCGATTAGCAGATGATCGACCTTGCTGAGCAGGGATTCGATCACTTCGATCTTGTCGGACACTTTTGCGCCGCCGAGGATGGCGACGAACGGGCGCTGTGGGTTCTCAATCGCGGTCGAGAGATAGTCGATCTCTTTTTCCATCAAAAGGCCAGCGACGGCAGGCAGATACTCGGTCACACCAACGGTCGAAGAATGTGCGCGGTGGGCCGAGCCAAAAGCATCCATGACGAAAACATCACCCAGCGTTGCCATTTGCTTGGCGAGTTCGGGATCGTTCTTTTCCTCACCAGCGTGAAAGCGCGTGTTTTCGAGCAGCAGGACGCCGCCGTCGGGAAGGGCGGCAGCTGCTTTTTCGGCGACCTCTCCTACACAGTCATCTGCGAAAGCGACATCGACGCCCAGCAGTTTCGCCAGCGCAGGCGCGACCGGCTTAAGCGAGAACTTCGGGTCAGGCCCCCCCTTTGGACGACCGAGATGCGACATGAGAATCACGGAGCGCGGATGTTGCTCAAGGATTGCCTTGATTGTAGGAACCGCGCCGCGAATGCGAGTGTCGTCGGTGATGGTGTCGCCGTCCAGCGGCACATTGAAATCGACACGAACGAGGACACGTTTCCCCTTCAGGTCAATATCACGAATGGTCATTTTGTTCATAGTGGATTGATCTCCATAAAAGAGGCAGTCCGAACCTGAAACAGTTCGAGGCTGCAAGACAGCAAACACAAAGATGGATCAGGCATGAACGACTATGGGACGGGCAACCGGGCTGCCCGCTCGTTCTGCTTCGCTCAGGGATAGGATAGCGGCGACGAGCTTGCCCGGACTATGCCGCCAGGGTCGTTCCGGGTCAACCAGATCGGTATAGTGAACCCGATAGCGCTGCAATACCTCGTGATATTCGGGCGCAGGCTCGACATAGCGTGTATTTTCGTTGGCAGAAGGATAGGCGTTATTCGCCAGAATCGCCTGAAACATTCCACGACCGATGTGCTTTTCTAGGGCCATGACGTGCTCAGCGACCGTGAAATTGCTGGTTTCACCCGGCTGGGTTGCGATATTGCAAATGTAAATCTTGTAGGCGTGGGTGGCGCGCAGCGCATCCGCAATGCCTGAAACGAGCAGATTTGGCAAAATACTGGTGTACAGACTCCCCGGCCCAATCAACACAATGTCAGCATCGAGGATGGCCTGGACGCTGCCTTCATAGGCTTTGACATCTGCCGGGACGAGCGAAAGCTCATCAATTTCACCCCCAACCGCTGTGATGTTCGACTCGCCGGTAATTGTGACCGAACGGGGCGAACCGGGAGCGCGCACCTGAGCGCTCAGGTTGACATCCTGGAGCGTTGCCGGGAGCACCCGCCCTTGAATATTGAGGACGCGCTCCGTTTCGATCAGTGCGGATTCGAGACTGCCCGTGACGCCCGATAGGGCGCTGATGAACAGGTTGCCGAAAGCGTGCCCACCTAAATCACCATCTTTAAAGCGATATTGGAACAGTTGAGTCATCAGGTTTTCGTCGTCGGCGAGTGCTGCGATATTATTGCGTAAATCGCCAGGGGGAAGCACGCCGAGGTCGCGGCGCAAACGCCCGGAACTGCCCCCATCATCGGCAACGGTGACGACAGCGGTGAGGTTGCTGGTGAAGGCCTTCATGCCTTTGAGGGTCGCGGGTAAGCCCGTACCTCCGCCAATAGCGACGACCTTCAATCCTTTTTGCCGTCTGCTGTGGCTGTAAACGACATCGACGACAGACTTCTGATAGTAGGTGCGATACGGAGCGAGAATACTCCGCGAGAACTGCACCAATGCCAGACACATCAGGCTGCCGCCTGCGATGACTCCAATGATGACGCCTAACCAGCCGAAAACGATGGACGCTTCAAGCTGAATGTTCTCGACGAGCAGCAGGGCGGAGATGATACTCCAGGTGACCAGCCCCGCGCTCACGAGCAGCAGGAGCAGCCATCGCTTGATACCCATCCCCGGTGTGAGCCACTTACGCAGCGTTTGTACGCGATTCATCAGCACGCCAGCCATAATCCTAACGTCGAAGATTAACACCAGCCACTTTGACTGTCAAAGGATATTATGCGCTTTTAATAAAGCGCGTGATCCCAAGCGTGACGAGCGAAGTCGCCACCGTGATTCCACCAATCGTCAACGCAGCGTCGAACCAGAATTGCTCTGGAAACAGGCGAATGAGCGTGTCCGATGTCGGGAAATACCACGTACCATTCTGGAAGAACAGCTCGTGAAAGCTGACGAAGAAGCCTTCCCAGTCAACCAGCGCGCCGATCACGATAGTCGCGATCAGCGCTAAAGTGACCAGTGCGCCATAAAAGAGCGCGCGGCGCAAATTGTCGCGGGAGCGACGCCACAAAAACAGTGCGTCGGCAATACCGACCAGACCCGCAAAAAATGCGAAGCCAAAGGCGATTTGGGTGAGCGTTTTCACGTCGCGCATATGCCGGAGTTCGTCTGCCGCATACAATAGATGACCATCAGCCGATTTCAGATCGCCGAGATATTCCACCCCGGCACCGTTGAGTAAATAATTCAGCGCATAAGGTGCATACATCAGGCGATCCTCGCGCGTGAAGCCGAAGGAATCCGCCGGAAAATCGGCGCGATTGTATTCAAACTGCAAGAACAGTGGCGTCATCACCAGACGCGCCGCCAGCAGCACCAGCACAATCGGGAAAATTACGATCAAGTAGGTTCTGGCGATCCGAAACACCGCTTTTGCGGTACGTGTTTCTGTGACTGTTAGCATGGTTTACCCTTGAGGCCGAAGCTGATCCGCACCACCGGAGAGCAGGAAATTGATCACCAGCGAGTCCGCCAGTGATTCAACGGGTGCGAGATCATCGGTAAAGACCATCGTTGAGGTCTGTGTGGGGACGAGTGTCCGTGCTGCCAGCGCCAGTGTATCGCGCAGCAGCGGCGATGCATCATCGGGCAGCGCCGCCAGATTAGTGCTCAGGTTGTCATCAGTTGTCGGCTGAACCGTTGCAATCAGGATTGTGTTGAAGGACTGCGGCACGTCCATTGCGTGAACCGTCGGGAAAACTTGCAGCAAAGTGGTCGTCATGGCGTCGATCAGGCGGCGGTCGGTTTGTGTCCGCCCGACATTGACGACCACCGCGCCATCGTCTTCGAGATGGGTACGGACTTCCTGAAAAAATTCAACGGTCGTCAAATGAAACGGAATGTAAGGCGGGCGATAGGCATCAATGCCAACCACCGTATATTTGTGATTGAGCCGATTCAATTCGTAACGCCCATCCTCGACGTAAATCGCGAGGTTCGGCATGGTGTCGAGTTCGAAGAATTTTCGCCCGGCTTCGATAATTCCGGGGTCTAGTTCAATGCCATCAATCGGAATATTGCCGTAGACATGGGTGTATTGGCGGGCAATCGTGCCGCCTGCTAGCCCGACAATCGCCAGCGAATCGACCTGTTGGGGCGTGAACGGCGTCGCATTAAAGTAGGGGGCAGCGAGAAAGTAATCCCACGTGCGCCCGTACTCGTAGACGTTTTGATTCCACTGGCTGTGGAAACCTTCGCCTTCGTTCAGAAACAGATAGCGATTTCCCGCGCCATCTTCCTGTACCTGAACATAGTTGTAGGGAGTTTCTGCTTCGTAGAGTAGGGTTGCTCCTGCTAAGGGCGCGCGCAGTGGCGTTCCATTCAGAACGAGTACCGTCAGCACTCCAATCACAATCGGCATCCACAAAAAGCGCAGCGCCTTCATGCCCTGAACGCGCATCAGTCCAAACAAGCCAATCAGATAAAGCGCGGCGGCGAAGACCAGAAATGTCTGGAACGTGCCAATCGTCGGAATGAGCACCAGCACTGGCAAAAAGGTGCCAATGATGCTGCCGAGTGTGCTGATCGCATAGATGCGTCCCGATGTTTTGCCCGCGCTGGCGACGTCAGTCACCGCGAGGCGAATCGCGAACGGCGAGACCGTGCCCAGCAGCGTAACCGGGATCGAAAACAGGATTAAGACCGAGCCGAACGATCCAAGCACCACTCCAGCATCGACATTGACAACGGCGCTCCCGGCAGCGTGCAGGATCGGGCGCGCTGCCAGCGGAATCAGCGCGCTCAGAAACGCGCCCCACAGCAGGATGCGATAAAGTGTCTGAGGGTAAGGAGAACGATCTGCCCAGCGACCACCGATGAAGTAGCCAATCGTCAGATACAGCAGCATCAGGCCGATGACATTCGCCCAAACGAGGTTACTTGTGCCAAACACGCTGCCGAGCAACCGTGACGCGCCCATCTCTACTGCGAGTGAGGTCATTCCCGATGTAAAGACAGCAAGGTATAAATAGAAGTTATGATGTTTGGTCATCAGCAAGGGAAACTATGCGGCAGATTACGCAATCAGATGCTCCAGCTTTGGCGCAGCTCATTCGCGCGACAGGACTTGATGATAACCCTGATCCCGAACGGATCGCCAGAGTCAGTCTCGAAAGCAACCACGTGACACTGGTCGAAACGGCTGTGGATGGCGCGCTGATCGGCTTTGTCGATGCTTTTTCGACGATTTCGCAGAACGGTACGCTGCGTTGGGAAGTCGATTTGCTCGGCGTTCATCCCGATCATCGAGGTAGGGGAGTCGCCCAGTCGCTGATACATGAAGCCCTTCAGCGCGGCAAGGGTGCAGGACTCACCGAAGCGCGTGCATTAGTGCATATCGAAAATGCTGCCTCTGCAAATGCTTTCCAGCGCTGCGGATTTTCTCTCGACGATTTGATGCAACAGTTGTTTATCTCTGATCAATCTGTAGCTGAAATGGGGCCTATCCCTCCAGATGCTTACCTCCTGGCAGTCAGCACGCTGACGTATCAAGGCGTTTGGGTTGAAGGTATTCTCTCAGCAGCAGCCCTGCGCTGCGCCCAGGCTGTGTGCACCCGCTGCGGATGGAATGTCGCTGGGGTTGTGCTGCGTGCTGAAGACGAGACCGCGAAAAGCGCAGGCTACGAGTTCGTTGGCAGCTATCGCTGGCTGCGAACCATGTTATAGTGGGCGCTGCGCCAGCGCCGCTGTGAGATCGTCACCCTGATGAATGACAATCGAAGGAATTTTGCCCAGCCGCAGCATCCCGCGTGTTTCGTCAGGTTTCGTCATGCCACCAAACGAAGAGGGATCGATCAAAATGCACATCGGTCGAATGCCGCGCCGTGACAGAATCTGCGCTTCGGCGATCCACGTCGGGTCGAGCGACGCCGTGACAATCATGAGTGTTGTTCCACGTGTCAGATAGGGCGTTTCCAGGGTCAGCATCTGCCCCAGGCTGTAGGCCGACTTGCTGCGGGCGATTGCCAGCGTTTCGAGGATGCGCAGGATTTGACGATTGCCCCGCTCTGGTTGGTAGACTTCGCGGTGCGGGATGTAAGCCACGAAGCCGAGCGCGCGCTCCAGTTCGACGAAATATTGTGCCAGCGATGCCGCAATCACGACTGCATATTCTTCAGTCGAAGCCGGAATCTCCGTGCTTGAAGGAATCACCGCGCCGTCACCGTTAAGTCGGTGCAGGCTTGGCGCTTCGACGAGCGAGGCACGCGAGAAATCGACAAACATCCACACATCTGCCATCGGGTCAATCTCAAATTCCTTGACCATCAGGCGATCTTTACGGGCGGAACTCGCCCAGTGAATCCGGTTGAAACTATCGCCGTTCACGTACTCGCGTACGCCTGCGGCGTTGGTCGTGATGTTCTGCGAGCGCCGCCGTTCCGCATCCCCACCAGACAGGACGCCAACGGGTAGTTCAATCTTATTGATCGGTACCGTCGCGGGGTAGACGATCACGCGCGAGGTCGCTGCCAGTTTGCGCGGCGACAGGAACAGGCCGAACGGATCGCCGCTCAGCAGAGTCATCGGGCCGAGCCTAAATTCGCCGCGCACCAGGCACGGTGTTTCGACATACCAGCGATAGCTGCTCTTCGCGCCTAGCGCCGGGACAACGTGACTGGCATGATGCCCTGGTAGATCGGATTCGTCGCGGATTTCCAGCCATAATTTTGGCAGGAACGCGAGGTTTTGCACTGTGAAGACTTCGTCGAGATTCCTCCCCACCTGCGCCCGCCGTGCCCGTGTCTTACGGCTGATGCCGATCCAGCGCACTGCCGTTAGTGACCACAGCAGCGAAATCAACAGCAAACCACCCAGCAGGTAAGCGAGATTGAAGAAAAAGGCGCGCCCGGTGACGAGTCCGGTCAGCAGAATGAGAATGAGTAGGGCATAGATTGAATTGCGTCGGTTTTGCATATCACCGAACAGTTGCACCGGGGACGGGCGTAGCCGCGAGAATGTCCTGAACGATGGTGCGCGAGGAAATATCCTTGATACGCGCCGCCGGGCCAACAATGACTCGGTGTGCCAGCGTGACTTCGGCGAGAGCTTTCACATCATCCGGGATCACATAGTCGCGCCCTGCCATCGCTGCGCGCGCCTGCGCCGTGCGAAACAGGGCCAGTGACCCGCGTGGGCTGCTCCCCAGGTAGACGTCGGGATGCTGCCGTGTCGCAGTGACCAGATCGATGATGTAGCGCTTGATTTCGTCAGCGACGTAGACTTCGCGAATGGCCTGCTGGGCGGCGAGCAATTCCTGCACGCTGACCACCTGATAAATATTCTGGAGCGGGTGCTCGTACTGCTGCGACGACAGCACCGTAATTTCTTCGGCGGGCGTCGGATAGCCAAGCTGGATGCGCAGCATGAAACGGTCGAGCTGTGCTTCTGGCAGCGGAAACGTGCCTTCATATTCAATAGGATTTTGTGTTGCGAGAATCAGAAAGGGTTCTTGCAATGGGTACGTGGTTCCATCGACCGTGATCTGCCGTTCTTCCATTGCTTCCAGCAGCGCCGCCTGTGTTTTTGGCGTGGCGCGGTTAATTTCGTCGGCGAGGACGATCTGCGCCATGATCGGGCCGGCGCGAAACTCGAATTCGCGAGTTTTCTGGTTAAACAGTGAGACGCCTGTCACGTCGGAAGGCAGCATATCGGGCGTAAATTGGAGGCGGCTGAAGGTACAGCCAATTGAACGGGCGAGTGCTTTCGCCATCACCGTTTTGCCAACGCCGGGGATGTCTTCAATCAGGATATGACCCTGGCTCAGCAGTCCTAAAACCGTCAGGCGGATCTCGTTACGTTTGCCGAGGATGACCTGACCGACGCTGAGAGAGATGCGCTCTGCGACCTGCTGGACAATTTCGACGTGACGAGGGCGAGAATTATTGTTCATCTGGCGAGTTTCTGGTGGATAATTGGACATGGGGTAAGGATGCTCAACAGTCTGACACTCAGGCATCAGTATAGCCGATGTTAGGGATAATAACAGACTCGATTGCTTTGCCCTCACTGTCTTGCTGTTTAAGCGGCCTTCTGTATAATAAAGTTGTGTCGCGCCCAAACTACAGGAGTATTTTGGTATGGCGAAATCGCGCACGGAATTGATGGTGGATCGCCTGCGTGACCTGCAAGCTACGACTCCAGAAATTGAAGCGTCGGCTGTGGTCAGCGTAGACGGGCTGGCGATGGCTTCGTCGCTCCCTGCAAATGTCGAGGAAGATCGTGTGTCGGCAATGTCTGCGGCGATGCTGTCGTTAGGTGAACGTATTGCCACCGAACTGGGGCGCGGCAGTCTCGACCAGGTTTACATTCGCGGCGGCGAAGGTCTGGTGATTCTGATGTCAGTTGGGGAAGAAGCTGTCCTCACGACACTGGTTCGCGAAGGCGCTCGTTTGGGTCTGATTTTGCTGGATATGCGCCGGACTGCCGACGATTTGGGACGCCTGGTCTAGCATCGCGCAGTTCTTTTCTTCAGTTGGAAGTTGGTTCGTGTTTCGACGGCGGGGAGATACCTATCCCCGCCGAATTTTTGTTGGATAGAGGGGTAGGCATGAACCCGAAATACATCTTCTGTACAGGCGGTGTCGTCAGTTCGGTAGGCAAAGGTGTGACGGCTGCTGCTATCGGGCGCATTCTTAAAGCGCGCGGTTTGAAGGTCGCGATTCAAAAGCTCGACCCCTATCTGAACGTTGATCCGGGGACGATGAGTCCCTATCAGCACGGCGAAGTCTTTGTGACCGCCGACGGTGCGGAAACCGATCTCGACCTGGGACACTACGAACGCTTTATCGACGAAAACCTGAACCGTACCTGCAATGTCACAGCGGGGCAGGTCTACAGCCACGTCATCGATAAAGAACGGCGCGGCGATTATCTCGGCGGAACGATTCAGGTCGTCCCGCATATCACCAATGAGATCAGGCGGCGTATTATGCTGGTTGGCACGGAAAGCGAAACCGATGTCGTGATCGTCGAAGTCGGCGGCACGGTTGGTGACATTGAAGGACAGCCGTTTCTTGAAGCCATTCGCCAGATGCGCATGAATATAGATCGAAACGATGCCCTCTATATCCATGTGACTTTTTTGCCCTACATCGGGGCGACGCAGGAACTCAAAACCAAGCCGACACAGCACAGCGTCCGTGAACTACGCGGCATTGGCATTCAGCCTCAGGTCATCATTGCGCGCACAGATTACGACGTGGACAGTGATGTCACCGCCAAAATTGCCCAGTTCTGCGACGTTGAGGAGCGTGCGGTTATCGCCCTAAAGACGACTGATCTTCTCTATGATGTGCCGCTGACCCTTGAAGATGCGGGTCTGGGCGACTACATTGTCGAGCAGTTGAAGCTGGAAACGCCTCGACCTGACCTGGATGGCTGGCGTAAGATGACACAGCGGATGCGCGCCGCTCAAGACCCGGTGCGCGTGGGTGTGGTCGGCAAGTATATCGAACTGCACGATGCCTACATGAGCGTCAAAGAAGCACTCTTCCATGCCGCCAGCGCGCTGAATCACAAATTGGAAATCGTCTGGATCGACTCCGGCGATCTTGAAAAAGACAAGGGTTGGGAAATCGTCGAGTCGCTGGACGGCATCGTCGTTCCCGGCGGTTTCGGCTATCGCGGTGTCGAAGGCATGGTCTTGGCGGGGCGCTATGCTCGTCAGAACAAAGTCCCGTATCTTGGCCTGTGTCTGGGTATGCAAACCATGTGTATAGAATTCGCGCGCGATGTTCTTGGCTTGGAAGATGCCAACAGCGGCGAATTTGAGACCGAGAGCGAAAATCTGGTCATCGACATGATGGTTGAGCAGCGCAGCATCACCGATATGGGCGGGACAATGCGTCTCGGCCTCTATCCCTGTGATCTTGCAGAAGGTTCGGTTGCACGGCGCGCTTACGGGAACGTGCCAGAAATCTCCGAGCGTCACCGTCATCGTTTTGAATTTAACAACACCTATCGTGCTGCCTTTGAACAAAACGGGATGCTCTTCAGCGGACTCAGCCCCAATAGGCAGTTGGTCGAAATCGCCGAAGTCGCTGATCACCCCTTTATGTTAGGGACGCAGTTCCATCCTGAATTTCTCAGCCGCCCGAACGCGCCGCATCCGCTCTTTACTGCGTTTATCCAGGCTTTGATTCAACCGTCACCGCAAAACGCGGTCGCGCTGAATTCCCATTCTGCTGAAGAGAAGGACTAGTTTATGTCAACGGAAAGTTATGTTCAGGCACTGCCAAAAGTCGAACTTAACGTCCAGCTTGAAGGCGCAATTCAGCCGCAAACCCTCGCGGTGATTGCGGATCAGAATGAAATCTACGAGAAGATGAAGCACTTTCAGGACTGGGTTAATCTGATCAATGCGCCCGACTATAAGCGCATTAATGAGATCGCCCGCATGGCCTGTAGCTGGCTGAAACATCCCGACAATATCACGCGTGTCGTCTACGATCTGGGGACAGCGCTCTCCAAGCAGAACGTTCAGTATGCGGAAGTCAGCGTCAATCCGGGGCTGTATCCTGACATTAGCTTGAATTACGATGATTTTCTGACGGCAATTAATGATGGTCGAGACCGGGCGAAACGCGCCTGGGGCATTGATATGGCCTGGATATTTGTCATCGGGCGCGAAGAACCACGCCGTTCCGACGAACTCGCGCGCTGGGTGTCAACAGCGTCGTCACGTCGCGGCGGTGTGATCGGCCTCGGCTTGAGCGGCGACGAAAATGCCCAGCCTGTCGGCCAGTTCGAACGCGCTTTTCACGCCGTCGAAAAGAAGGAAATCGCGCGCATGGTACGTGCGGGCGAGTCGCAGGGCGCGGAAGGCATCCTCAAGGCAATCGAAGGACTGCACCCCAATCGCCTGCTCGATGGTTGGGGCGCAGCCGATGCCCCAGATGTCTTGACCGCACTTGCCGATAATGGAATTACGCTGGCGCTCAATCTCACTCGTGCTATGAAGCAGGGCTGGGTCGCTTCGCTGGCAGACTATCCCCTGCGCCATCTCTACGACGAAGGCATTTCACTCGTGCTCGGCGCAGACATGCCCAATCTCTATGACACCACCATCAGCGACGAATATCTGGCAGCGGTCGAGCAGTGTGGTCTAACGCTTGATGAACTGGAAAACGTCGCCTTGAACGCCGTGCGCACCAGTTTCATGGAGGAAGCCGTCAAAGCGGAAATGCTGGCGACGTTTACGCAAACCTACGCGGAACTGCGCGCCGAGCATATCGAACCCGTCGAAGAAAAACCGTAATTTCGCAGTCAACATCTATGAGAATCAAAAGCGCCGAGGAAAATCCTCGGCGCTTTTATATTCAGTGAGATTTAGGCTTCGCTGAAGTCGCCCTCAACCACGTCTTCGCCGTGCGAGTTACCCGCGTTCGGGTTGCTCCCGCCGTTCGCCGCGCTCTGGTCGCTGTACATTTGCTGCGACAGGGCGTAGGTCGCGTTCTGAAGGTTTTGTGTCGCTTCGTGAATGCGATTGACATCACTTGTGGCGCTGGCGTCACGCACAGTCTTGATCTGCTGCTCAATCGCGCTGCGGTCACTGTCAGACAGCTTGCCGCTCAGGTCGTTCAGCGCTTTCTCAGCCTGATACACCAGCGTGTCGGCTTCGTTCCGAGCCTGCGCCAGTTCACGCGCCTTCTCATCTTCCGCGCGATGCTGATCCGCTTCGCGCACCAGCCGGTCGATCTCGCTCTGCTTCAGGTTCGTTGACGCGGTGACCGTGATCTTCTGCGCCTTGCCCGTCGCCTTGTCGGTCGCCGTCACGTTGATGATACCATTGGCGTCAATGTCGAAGGTGACTTCAATCTGCGGCGTGCCACGCGGAGCCGGGGCGATGCCCTGAAGCTGGAAGTTGCCCAGCGACATATTATCGGCTGCCATCGGGCGCTCGCCTTGCAGAACGTGAATGTCAACGGCGGGCTGACCATCGGCAGCAGTCGAGAAGATTTCGCTCTTCTGCACCGGGATCGTCGTGTTGCGCTCGATCAGCTTGGTCATCACGCCACCCATCGTCTCGACACCGAGGCTTAGCGGGGTCACGTCGAGCAGCAGCACGTCCTTGACTTCGCCGCCCAGCACGCCACCCTGAATAGCCGCGCCAACTGCGACGACTTCGTCCGGGTTCACGCTCTTGTTCGGGTTCTTGTCCAGCAGCGTGCGCACCATCTCCTGCACCATCGGCATACGAGTTGCGCCGCCGACCAGCACGACTTCGTTGATGTCGCCCTTGTTCAGGTCAGCATCACTCAGCGCCTGATTGACCGGGCCGCGCAGCCGCGCCATCAAATCAGCGCTCAACTGCTCAAATTTGGCGCGGGTCAGCGTCAGTGTCAGATGCTTCGGGCCGCTGGCGTCCGCCGTGATGAAGGGCAGGTTGATTTCAGTCTGCACCGTGTTCGACAGCTCGACTTTGGCCTTTTCTGCCGCTTCGGTCAAACGCTGAAGCGCCTGACGGTCGCCGCGCAGGTCGATGCCCTGATCGCGCTTGAATTCGCCTGCCAGCCAATCGACGATGATCTGATCCCAGTCGTCGCCGCCGAGGTGCGTGTCGCCGCTGGTCGCCTTGACTTCGACCACGCCGTCGCCGACTTCGAGGACGGACACGTCGAACGTACCACCGCCGAGGTCAAAGACCAGAATGGTTTCGCTGTTCTTCTTGTCGAGTCCGTAGGCCAGCGCTGCCGCCGTCGGCTCGTTGATGATGCGCAGCACGTCCAGACCAGCAATCTTGCCTGCGTCTTTCGTCGCCTGACGCTGCGAGTCGTTGAAGTAAGCCGGGACGGTGATCACCGCCTGGGTGACATCTTCGCCAAGGTAAGCCTCAGCGTCTTTCTTCAGTTTGCCCAGGATCATCGCGCTGATTTCCTGCGGCGTGTAGTTCTTGTTGTTCACCGGAATGTGGACGCGCGCGTCTCCGGTCGAACCTGCTTCCACCTTGTAAGGCAGACGCTTGGTTTCGTCGCCGACTTCGCTCAGCGACTTACCCATCAAACGCTTGACCGAGAAAACCGTGTTTTCCGGGTTGACGACGGCCTGACGTTTGGCGGACTGACCGACAATCCGTTCATTGTTCTTGGTAAAACCAACCACCGAAGGCGTGGTACGGCTGCCTTCCGCGTTGGCGATCACAACTGGCTCACCATTTTCGAGTACCGCGATACACGAGTTAGTGGTTCCCAGGTCAATACCGACTATTTTACTCATAGCAATCCCTCACTCTTACGATTGGAGTTATGTCTAAGAGTATACGGGATGACCATCAGAGGAATATCAAATTCGTGTATGAGCAATATAAGAGGAGCAGTCAGCTTTCAGCTAAAAGCGCTTCCCTTTTTAGGTGGATTGGGGATATTTCCGTGATACGGCTTGCAACCATTCAAGATATGTTTGGCGCTGATTTAATTCATCATCCACAATCACTCGTTGAAAATAAATGTAGGGATGAGATTTCTTAGCTTCTGCAACATCCAAATTCAATAGGGCTTCGACAAGTTCATTGTACTCGGCTTCTTTGATTTGAAATGGACGCCAAGACGTTCCAGGACCCATGCCGCCATTGTTGCCGCCCTGAGTAAAGACTTCGTTCAATACCTGAAGCGGAGGGAGCACTCCATTGGTTTCCATCAAATACAGAACGTCAAGCAAAAATTCAGAGAGGGGCGCACTTCGTTTTACGGCAGCGCCGCGATAAGACCAATGGGTTTTATAGTGTACTTCTCGCATGGTGCGACGTTCTTGCCCGATAGCTGTCGTTCCGACAGTAGACTTCTCGTGCATTGTACACGTATTGGACAAACGCTTTCCCGTGTTGCGGCATGAATTGGCACCGTCACGGCAATTTAATTGGACAGCTAGCTTTTTGGTTCTGCCTGCTGCTTGAAGTCCACAAACCGATAGCCCACCCCGCGCTCCGTCAGGATGTACTTGGGGTTCGACGGGTCTTCTTCGATTTTCTCCCGTAGATAGTTCACGTACAGCCGAACGTAGTGCGCTTCGTCGCGGTACTCGTAGCCCCATACCTTCGCCAGCAGTTGGTCATGCGGCACTGTCCAGCCCGCATTCTCTATCAGGTGGTAGAGCAGGCGATACTCGGTCGGCCTGAGCTTGATGTGCTCCCCGTTGACAATCACCTCTCTCCGGTTGAAATCGACGCTCAAACGGTCGTCAATCTTGAGAATTGACTGGGAAGGGGAAGTCGAGGGCATATCCGCGCGCCGCAGCACCGCCTTAATCCGGCTGGAAAGTTCGCGTGGGCCAAACGGCTTGGGGATATAGTCATCCGCGCCCAGTTCCAGCCCGTAGACCTTATCGTTCTCCTCGCCTTTGGCGGTGAGCATAATCACAGGAATGGTGCTGAATTCGCGCAACATCCGCAGCGTCTCGAAGCCATCAAGCTCCGGCATCATCACGTCCAGCAGAACGATGTCCGGTAATTTGGTGCGGACGGCCTCCAGCGCTTCGAGGCCATTGTGCGCTTCAACCACTTCATGGCCTTCAAGCTCAAGGTTCATGCGGATGAAATTGATCATGCGTGGTTCATCATCAACCACGAGAATGCGCTTGCCATCGCGTGGGTTATGTCTTGGCGGTTTCGTTGTCATCAGAAATTCTTAGCTCTCATTCGTTACGGAACGGCAGCGGGAACTCAACCTCATCACCAGCGGATGGCAGGACTTCGACGAAGGTAATACGCCACCAGGGGATAATCAGCGTTGTCACGCCGTCCTCAATCCAGTTGACTTCCTTTTCAGAGCGTTCGCGTGGATTTTTACCGATAATCGCGTTGTCAGCAGGGCTTGGCATATCTTCCACGTCAAGCTTTACTGGCTCCGAGTTGTTAATATGAACAAGCAGCGTAATCATCCAGCCTCCCGTTGACCGCTGTTAGTGTCTGGGTTTGAAGTAAATGTGTGCAATGAGTTTGCCAAGTCGAATCTCGTCACCATCGCGCAGAACGCGGGGCTGATTGGGAACTAAACGCTGCCCGTTCAAATGTGTACCATTGGCGCTGCCTTTGTCGACCAGCGTGAGCGTATCTTCACTGCGGAAAATAGCGGCGTGAATGCGCGAAACGCCTTTTTCGAGCGCGCCATAGGGCGTCAGGTCAAGATCGGGCTTTTGCGTGCTAGTATTGTCTGCACGACCGAGAATTGTCTGCCCCTCTGGATTAAAAGTGAGGGGTTCTGTGGTATCTCGAATATGCATGATAATCGCGGAATCTTTTTCGAAGCGCGCCGTGCCCCAGGTCGCGTGGGCAGAGTAATCGTCCGGTGAAACTTCCAATTGCTTCGTTGGCAGCGTGGCGGACGGTTCATCGCTTTTGAGTGGCTGACCACATTCCTCGCAGTACAGGTAACCTTCGCGATTTTTATGCGCGCAAAAGGGGCAAATCTTCATAAGGGCTGTGCGCTAAGGATCGCTTGCGCCTCCGTTGCTTTTGTGGGTTTAGTGCTGTCAATCATTTCAATGTTGCTCAACTTCATCTTAGTGCATTAAGTTCCCGACTCGGTTTCCGCAGGCGGAGTGAGCAGGAAGCGCGTTTGAAATTTCAGGGCTTTACGCCCTTTATCGGAAAGACTGCTGGTGTAGGCGACCTGCTGCGCCTCTGCTAACGCCTGCTGACCTAATTCATCCTGACCTCGTTCGAACAGCCGTGTCGCCAGGTTTTCAAGGCGTCTTGTTGCTTCCTGAATGTCGCCACTTTCAACGGCTTCCTGGGCGCGCTCCTGCAAGCGATAGAGAGTGAGTTTCCCAAGCGCATCCAAAAGTGCGGGGGGAGTCTCTTCTTGCTCCGCGTTACGTGAGATACCGATAGAAAAATCGCTGAGCGCCTGAAAATGGGGATCATCGTTTGCGAGAATATCTCCGCGTGCAATAAGGCGCGCGACAGAACGAAAGCCTTCCTGAAGATTCGCCGGGACTTCGAACTGCAAAAGCACGGAGGTAATTCGATTTACGGGTAAATTGCCCAGGGCGAGTTCAGGTTCATCAACCGAGAGTGGTTGGGAATTGGGCGCAAGTTTGAACGCAGTTTCAAGCCGAACGTCTGCGTCAGGCGCGACGGAAAGTTGGAGGCGTTCGACAAAAACGTTCACCAGGCTGCGCACATGGTCGTTCAGGAACTGTACGACTGAACTTGGCGATTTGATATAGGTACAGGCACCGCCCGAAACGGTCGCTATCTCGTCAAGAAATTTGTCATTCCAATCACTGCCGAGTCCCATTGCGCTCACAATCATCCCTTCACTGGCAGCTTTTTTGGCGAGGCTGACGCAGCGTTCATGATCGCCGTAAGTATTGCCATCTGTAAGCAGAATGATGTGGTTGACCAATTTCGGCGCGAGATACTTACGATTCTCCTCAATCCCGGCTTGTAAACCCTTAAAGATTTCGGTTCCGCCACTAGCGTTCATCGTGCTGACGTGAGCTTTAAGTCCCGTTTTGTCCTGAACAGAAGTGGCGGGAATGACGACATCAGCATAGTCATTGAACGAGACGACCGAAAAAACATCATCTGCATTCAGTTGGTCGATGATCTGATGGGCAGCAACCTTGACGCGTTCTAGGCGCACTCCATTCATGGAATTGCTGCGATCCAGCACAAGCGTGAGATTGAGACGGGATTGACGGGTAACGACATCCTGCTGCTCACGCGCACGTGGATCGGGTAGTATTTCCGCCAGCATGTAAACGACTTGTGGCTCTGGCATAGGGGCTAAGGAGCGTTTGCTTGGCGTAACCCTGAGCAGGAAATCGAATTTGCGCGGAGGAAGCTTCTTGATTTGCTGATTATAACGCTCGCGTTTGTCTGGCTCGCTAAGAAGTCCATAGGCGACATTGATGTCCTGGAGTTGGGCAACTGCTCCTTTGTTCGGATTGGTATCCGAATGGAGGCGGCGAACCGCACGACGATGCGCATCCTTTATTTCTTCAAAGGAAGCGTCATTTGCGACACCAAGAATTACATAGGGATCAAAGTCGATATTCATTTGGATTAGCCAGGCATTTGCAGCAAAATAACAGTTACATTATCGGCTCCGCCACGCTTATTTGCCAGCGCGATCAACTTATTGCAAGCTTCCTGAGGGTTGGCGGTTTGCTTGACCACTTCCACAATATCTTTTTCCTCAACTTGATTCCAAAGCCCATCACTGCAAAACAGCAGACGCGATTTGGGAGGTAAACGCCGGGTTAATGTATCAACTTCGACAGCTTCGTTTTGTCCGAGTGCGCGGTATAGCATATTCTTATTAGGATGATCTGCCGCTTCTTCCGGGGTTATTTGATCAAGTTCGATCAGTCGTTGGACAAGCGAGTGGTCGCGCGTAAGCTGTTCAATATTGTCTTTGGTGAGCAGGTAGATACGGCTATCACCGACATGCGCGATGTAAGCTAAATCACCAATAATAATGGCCGATGTGAGGGTTGTGCCACCATCCGGGACATGTTTGATGACTTCAAGATTGGCTTTTTCGATAGCAGTGGTCAGAGCCTCGGAAATCGGCGTTTGATTCGCGCTGTCTCCCGTCAGCAACGGAGTAAAAATCGTCGTCATCACCTGTAAAGCGACCGTGTGTGCAGTGAGCGCCGAAGCCTTTTCTCCGTCGTGGTGTCCACCCATTCCATCCGCGACCAGAAACAAACCAAAGTCTGGGCGTTCATCTACACTGCGATTGGTCGAAAAAAGCGAGAAAACTGAATCCTGGTTGTTATTACGAACAAGACCAATATCCGTCGCCTGACCGAACGTCAGATGTCCGTTCCCCATAAAAGCGATGAGTGCATCTTCGGGCAATGGACGCGTTGCGCCGTCGCCAAATAAATTCCCATTGGTGGCTGGCGCTGTGACAATATCTGCCTGTTTATCAACTTTGGCCACTTCCGTGGTGGCAGTGAGATCGCCTTCTTTTTCCTGACTGAACAGTCGGCGAAATAAATTCATAGTCGATTGACTCCCTTAATGGACGAAATCGCCTCAGCTCACCAGCGGGAGGGCGTATAGGACGTGATCCATCGAACCCACCAGAATCAGGTCGTTGGTTATGCAGGCCATCGAGGTGATCGCGCCATTGGTTTTGAATTTCCAGCGTTCTTTCCCGGTATCAGCGCTCAGGCAGTAGAAATACTGATCCGTTCCGCCAATATAGACTGAATCTTTGTGAACGACGGGCGATGAAACCATGGGCTTATCGGTTTGAAACTTCCACTTCTCGCGTGAAGATTGAGCATTGATCGCATAAACATAGCCATCTGCCGACGCGAAGTAAAGCAGACCCTTGTGCTCGACAGGGGAGGAGATAATGGCTCCGTTGGTGCGGAAACGCCACGAGTTAAAACCGTTGGTCACATCGATAGCATACATATAGCCATCGGTGGAGCCGACGTAACATATCCCTTCTTTGGGATCGACGTATGGCGAAGAAATGACACCGCGTCGGGTGCGGTAACTCCACTTGCGCGCGCCGGATAAACTAAGCGCGACGACCTCACCTGATTCAGAACCGACGATGACAAGTTCGTTGGTGACAAACGGACGACCGCGCACGGGGGCAGTGGTGTCATAAGACCAGAGAACACGTCCGTTTGCAGCGCCAAGTGCATAGACTTTTCCATCGTCGCTGCCGAAAAATACGTGACCGTGTTCGACGCGCGCGGTGCCGCGCACTCGATCTTTGGTCGCGTGCGTCCAATTCATGCGTCCACTGCGGTAGTCAAGTGCGTAGAAATTGTCATCTTCCGAACCAAACATGACCATGCGGTTGGTTTCGTCAATGACCGGTGATGAAGCGATGCCCGCTTTGGTCGCATACTTCCAGAGCAGCGCGCCAGTTTCAAGATTGAGCGCCCACACGTTGCTGTCATACGAACCGACGAAGGCAATATCTTTGATAGCCGTGGGATTGCAACGAATCTCATCTTCTGTCTTGAATATCCAGCGCGGCTGAATTTCCCCAGCGGTTGACCCTTGCTCGTCAAAATATTCGGTTGAGCCATTCACCTGTTGAGGGCGTGGAGCAGCAGAGGGTACTCCGGCGATGGGCGCTCCCTGCTGCTGAGGCGCAGGCGCAGCAGCGATATTGAGTGAACGATAACGCAGCGACTCAAGCGCGCCTTTCATATCGCTGCACGTGGCATAGCGGTCTTCGACTTTGAAGCTGAGCGCCTTTTCGATAATCATCACCAACCCCGGATTGACGGTCTGGTTGTAATCCGGTATGGGACGTTCATGGAAGCTGAAGGGTGGTTCGAGGCGTGGGTCTTTGCGGGTGAGAATGTGGTGGAGCGTTGCCCCCAGGCTGTAAATATCACTCTGGGGGGTAACATCACCCTTGTACTGCTCTGGCGCAGAATAGCCTTCAGTGCCAATCATCGTATGTTTGACGCCGCTGACGAAGGTCTTGGCGATACCAAAGTCGATTAGACGGACTTTGCCGAGGCTGTCCACCATAACATTGGACGGTTTCATGTCGCGGAAGACAATCGGATCAGGTTTTTGACTATGGAGATAATCGAGGACGTCGCAGAGATCAATCGCCCACTCAATAATTTTATCGTTTGGCAGTTCCTTCGTTTTGCCGATAAGGAGTTCAAGGTCGCTACCGTTGACGTATTCCATGACAAGATAAGCGCGATCATTCAGGTCAAAATAGTCGTAAATTTTGACAATTGCCGGATGACTGAGCGCTGCGAGGATGTTCGCTTCGCGCCGAAACGTTTTCAACATCGAAGCACGCAGCGCTCCATCGGTTGCGAGTGTGTGCATCTCTTTGATTGCGACGAGTCGGCGCACGTCCGTGAAATTGAGGTCGCGCGCTTGATAAACCGTTCCCATGCCGCCACCGCCTAATACCCCCATGATCTTGTAGCGGTTCTGCAAGACAAAGTTGGCTTTTAAGGCGGTATCCTGGTTGTTTTCGCCGCCTGGGCTGGAAAATTGAGTTGTTTCAGGCATTGTTGTTCCGCCTTGTGCATCTATGAAACGTGCAGAGGGAGAGATGATAAATGAATTGATGACCTTGATTTATTATATTGAACCTGCCAGAATACCGCAATCACGTTTCGCCTTAATTTAAGTCTGCCGTAACATGCCACGTAATTTGCTGTCGATTTACCTGCACATTCCATTCTGCACGACGAAATGTACTTACTGTGCTTTCAACACCTACGTGAATCAAGAGGCGTTGATTGAGCCGTTTGTACGCGCCTTAATCCACGAGATTCAAATCGTCGCGCGTAGTAAACCTGACCAGATTGTCGGGACGATATTCTTCGGCGGCGGGACGCCGAGCCTGCTCACCCCGCAGCATTTTGCCGAAATTCTGGCGGCACTGCGTGAAAGTTTCGAGGTCAATTCGGATGCCGAAATCACGCTTGAGGCGAATCCTAATGATCTGAATGTCACCTATTTAAGCGCCTTGCGGCGCGTCGGTCTAAATCGCATTAGCATCGGGATGCAGTCTGCCAACGAAAACGAGCTTCAACTGTTTAAGCGGCGGCACGATAACGATGCTGTGGTGCGTGCGGTCTCGGCGGCGCGCGCTGGTGGTTTCGACAATCTAAACCTTGATCTTATCTACGGTTTTCCGCATCAGACGCTCGAGAGCTGGGAGACTAGTCTACAGCAGATGCTCACTTTACAGCCGGATCATGTCTCGCTGTATGCGCTGGGGCTGGAAGAGGGGACGCCGCTCAAAGCCTGGGTTGAGCGTGGTCGCTTGCCTGAACCTGACGAAGACCTTGCGGCTGATATGTATGAGCGCGCATCGGAACTGCTGCGCGAGCATGGTTTTGAGCAGTACGAAATTAGCAATTGGGCGCGTCCAGGTCGAGAATGCCGTCACAACCTGCAATACTGGCATAACGACGATTACGTGGGCGTCGGGCCAGGAGCGCATGGCTATGCTGGCGGGGTGCGCTATTCAACCGTTTTGTCGCCGCAGCGCTATATTAAGCTTCTGAACGAAACGCAGGAAGAGGCATACGTGTATCCGCGTACTCCGGTCACGGCGGAAGCAGTAGTCGTTGATAGAGCAGGGCAGATCAGCGAAACCCTGATCATGGGAATGCGGCTGACACAGGAAGGCATTCCGCGCGTTGGCTTTGTCGAACGCTTCGGAGAGGACTTGCTCGATTTGCATCACGATGTCATTCGCAAATACGAAGGTTATGGTCTCCTGAGCGTCAACGATGAGCGTATCAGGCTGACCGAAGCCGGACGCTTGCTGAGCAATGTGATTTTCCGGGAATTTGTGTAACGGAAACGGACACCGTGAGGTGTCTGTTTCCGTTTGAGGTGTCAGCGTTTACGCCTGACGCTGGAATAACGACTCTGACAGGGTAGCCAGACCCTGTGCGGCAGCGCCTTTGGGTTCGGCGAGTTCCAGCGATTGCATCGCTTTGTTGTAGTAAGCCCGCTCGCGCTCCAGAGTATAGGCTTGAGCATCGAGCGAATCGAGAATGTGCACGGCTTCATCGACCTGTACCAGATCGAAGGGTTCGGTGCGATAGACGCTGAGTAGTTGTTTGCTTTGCGACAGACCGTATAAGACTGGCAGCGATTTCTTCCGCGAAAGAATATCAGTCGCCGCTGATTTGCCAGTGATGTCCGGATCACCCCAGATACCGAGAATGTCATCGCGAATTTGAAAAGCGATACCAAGATTGCGCCCAAAATCAGCAAAATGCGCGGCGGTCGTTTCATCTTCTGAACCAATGAGCGCGCCCATCTGTGCACAGGCAGACACCAGCGCAGCGGACTTGCCTGCGATCATCGAGATGTACTCGTCAATCGACACGTTTTCCTGATGCTCGAAACGCATATCGAGGTATTGTCCGCGAGTCAATTCAAGATTGGTGCGATTGAATATTTCCCAGACCGCCAATGTGACGGTGGGAGCGATGTTCAACTTAGCAAGCTGCTGAAGCGCAGTATAAGCCAGCGCAAACAGGGCGTCGCCCGCGTTGATGGCATTAGCGCGCCCCCAAATCTTCCAGACGGTGGCACGGCTATGTCGTGTGGGGCTGTCGTCCTGAATGTCATCGTGGATCAACGAGAAATTGTGCAGGAGTTCGACCGCAGCCGCAGCGGGCAGCGCCGTATTCCAATCGCCACCGGCTGCTTCAGACGAGAGTAACAGGAGCAGAGGGCGGATGCGCTTACCCGTTGAGTGATTGTACGGCTGATTGTGTTCATTTACCCAGCCGAGCGGATAGCGGAGCATGGTAGCGAAATCTTCGGCGTCTGGGAGGGGTACGGAATTGACGAGTTGACGCATCAGTGCGTCAAGGGCGGGCAGGTAACGCTGTGCAAGCTGCTGTGTCAAAGAGAATTCCCTTTAAGCAAAGGCGTAGCCTGGAGATCAGCAATGGTACGCGCGCCGCTGCACAACATGGAAATGCGCACCTGCGCGGTCAGTTCGCGAATCAATTGGTCAACGGCTTCGACCGACTCATCTGCCGCTTTCAAAAATGTTCCGGCAAGTCCGCCGGCGATTGCGCCAAGCGCGATGCACTTGGCAATGTCGATGCCATCCTTAAGGCCGCCGCTGGCAATAATTGGCAGGCCGGGCGCACCTTTGACCGCATATTCTATGGCATCTGCTGTCGGGATACCCCAATCTGCGAAGGCGGCTGCAACGCGGGCATGAAAGGCTGTCGGAGCACGATGATACTCGACTTCGCTCCACGAAGTGCCGCCTGAACCTGCAACATCAATGGCGGCGATTCCGGCGTTGGCGAGATCGTGGACATTTTTCTCTGAGAAACCCCAACCGACTTCTTTTGCGATCACGGGAACAGGCAGTTTCGCGCAAACATCCTCCACTCGCTTGAGCAACCCGGCGAAATTGGTATCACCTTCAGGCTGAACCGCTTCCTGGAGCACATTGAAATGCAAAATCAGAGCATCAGCCTCGACCATGTCGACTGCGCGCTGGCATTCATCGACGCCGTAGCCATAATTGAGCTGTACCGCGCCGAGATTGCCGAACAGCAGAATGTCTGGGGCAATATTGCGAATTTGGTACGTGTAGGCGGTTTCAGGGTTACGCAGTCCCGCCCGCTGTGATCCTAAGCCCATCGCAATCTTATGGGTTTGCGCGGCCTCAGCAAGCCGTTCATTCAGGCGTAGGGCTATTTCTGTACCGCCAGTCATCGACGAAATGACAATGGGCGCGCTCAGCGTCTTGCCGAACAGCGTCACGGAGCTGTCCACTTCGTGCAAATCCAGTTCGGGCAACGCTTGATGCGTGAAGCGGTAATGCTCCAGACCCGTCGTCAAATGGGGGAACTGGACGTTTTCTTCGAGGTTGATGCGAATGTGTTCTGCTTTGCGATCTTCAATTGATGGATTCGCCGTGACTTTAGGCATGACCCGGTGTTCCTTCTATGTGGTGAGCGCCAATCGTAACCGATCATTGAAACGACTGTCAACACTGGCAGGAGAGCATATTATCGGTATAATGAGCGCTATCCCAATTCCCTTGCCACGTGGAGGTAGAGTAATGGCCTTATCAACTGAAGAACGAGTTCAAAATATCGTAATTGAACTCCTGGGTGTAGACAAAGAGCGCGTGGTTCCTGCCGCTCGTTTCCGCGACGATCTTGAGGCTGACTCGCTGGACTTAGTCGAATTGATCATGAAATTCGAGGAAGAGTTCAAGGGCGAAATCAGCGACGAAGATGCGCAGAAGATCACCACTGTCGGTGATGCGGTATCCTACATCAACGAACATATGGTGCATTAGGTCGATCATTCAGTTAAGTCCTCAGTCGATTCATCATTCAGGGTAGCCTTTAAGCTACCCTGTTTGGTTTAGCGCCTCGGCACCTGCAACAATCACGAACATCAGCGCAAGAAGCGCGCCTCCTGCACCGATTTGTGTTGGCAGGTTTAAGTCACGCATCAGATTGTAGCTTTGCAGCAATCCCAAGATGCTTGATATTGCCCCCAGTAAACCGATGGCAGCGGCGATCCAGGGATGTAGACGGGCCAATCTACCGCTCAGAGCAATTGCGCTACCAATCAATGTGAAAAAGGCCAATGCGGCCTGCTGGCGATAATTTGGGTCGTTGGTGGCTTTGATAAATTCTGGAGGCGGTAGCAAGCCTAGCGCAGCGATGAGCACGATCATCACTGGAAGCAGCCCACTTCGCACGGTGAAAGCGATCAGGAGCGCAAGGCAGGTGAGCGGCAGGCGCAGCAGCAGAGAGGTGAGAAGGGTGGGAGCTGTGTCACGAACGGCAGGATGCAGGCTTGCCCATTCCGCGAGATCGTAGCCGCCGAGGCTGAGGCTGACTCCGGGATTTATGACCCAGGGAAACAGATAAAACAGCAGCATGAGTGCTACAGCGATGTAGATTATTTTGCGCAAATGAAAGTGACCTTTTTCAGTTTCCCAATAAATGATCAATCTGCTCACGGATGTGATCATCTTCGGCCTGTTGCGTCTCGAAAAAATTCGCCATAAATTCAGAACGGCGCTGACGAAGCGCCATCGGCGCGACAGCGCGAATGTCCGAAACGGAGGCTTTATCGCGCCCATCGGCGGCGGCATAGGCGCGGGCCGCCTCGAACATAGTGTACTCAGCCCGGTGCGAGTCGATGTCTAGGTCATGCACAAGCGCGAGACCAATTTCGACTGCTTCTTCAGTGAGGGTGGTTTCCTTGAGCAATTCACGCGCCAGCATAACTTCTTCGCGTGTCGCAGCAGTCAGGATTTCCCACTGTTTAACAAAGGTACTGGGGTGCTGTCGATACTGGCGCACTCGATTGTAGACTTCCAGCCGTTCCGAGTTGTCCGTCAAACCACGTACATTCACGCGCAGCCCAAATCGATCCATAATTTGCGGGCGCAGGCGGCCTTCTTCGGGGTTCATCGAACCAATGAGGACGAAGCGCGCACGATATGTCCCGGCCATCGCGCCACGTCGCACAGGGTAATGTCCCTGAGCCGCCGCGTCGAGAATCGCATCGACAATCTCGTCGTTGAGCAGATTTACTTCATCGATGTAGAGTAGATTATTATCAGCACGCGCCAGGATACCACGCTCAATTCGCACACGGCTCTGCTGGACGGCGATGCGCTCGTTGATTCCACCGACCACATCTTCTAACCGCGCGTTCAGCGGCAGTTCAACGATTTTGACGGCTTCGTAGTGTGAGATCGGCTGCCCGGCCTGAACTTTTTCATAGCAGTCGGGATAGAGCGTTGCGGCGTTCGGGCTTTCCATATCGACCGGAAGTGCGCCATCTTCGCAATCGCTCACCTCTACGTCAGGCAGAATGTCACTCAAACTGCGCACAGCAGTGGTTTTACCCGTGCCGCGTGGGCCGATCAGCAGCACGCCACCGATAGTCGGATTAATCACGGACAGCAGCAGCGAGATGCGCATTTCGAACTGACCCACCACCGCCATAAATGGATAGGGTGGTGCGTCGGATAGGCCGAGTTCAGGCGCTTGCGCCGTTAGGATGCGCTGTGCGCCCGCGTCACTTAGGATGCGTAGAAGAACGGACGACTCGCTCACGCTTGCTCCAAATCACGCTGCTGTTTGCGATAAGCCTGACGTTGGCGAGCATGTTCGGCACGCTGAAGCTCTTCGGAAGTTTCGTAGTCGAGTTCGGGGACTTCGGTTGGCTGACCGCTACCGTCAATGGCGACATAAACGACATAGCCGATGTTGGTTGTCTTCGACTCTCCGCGTAACGGATTTTCGGCGACGACCTCGACTCGCACTTCCATCGACGTGCGCCCGACGTAGGTCAGTTCAGCACGGCACATGACCAGATAACCAACCAGAATCGGTTCCATAAAGGTCATCGAATCGACAGCAACTGTCACGACCGGATTCCCGGCGTGGCGCATGGCGACCAGCGCCCCGGCTTCATCGACCATTTTCATGATCACGCCGCCATGCACGTTGCCGAGGACATTCGCTTCCTGAGGCCCCATCAGAGCGCTCAAAGTAAAGCGCGAAGCGGAGATCCGCTTATGATCACGCATCTTCCTCGCCTGCATCCGGCGTCAGGTCAGAGATACGCTTAAACACTTCCGGGTCCCATTCGAGCACATCAATTTTGCTGAAACCTAGTTCTGCATTCATCGGTGGCAGTGGTGCACGACCGGGCAGCTTCGGCTTTGGGGGTTTCGGCGGTAGCTTTTTAAGGAGCGGGGGACGATCCACATTGTTGCTGCGAACAATCCGCCCATCACCAATGATGTTACCAATCCATTCGCCCGATGTGGTGTAAACATCATAGCCTTCGTTCCGCACGAAGCCGATGTAATCGCCACGCCCGTCGAATATACACCAGTTGAGAACGGTTGCGTGCCACTCGCCGCTGGTGTCATAGATAAAAAATGGTTTGTTCGGGTCAATCGTGATGCGTCGGGACATCCAGTTGCCTCTCAATAGTCTTCATGGACATGAAAATTATAGCAAAGAGTTATGTTTTAGGGCTTAAGACGCAAGCAATTTGGCGTAAATCTGGCGAAGCTGATGTGCGGAGCGATCCCAGGTGAATGTTTGTGCACGATGTAACCCTTTGGCAATCAGGTCGTCGCGTAGGGCTTGATCATCAACGAGCTGCTGAAGCGCAGCCACAATCGCATCGAGATCGGTTGGCGTGACCATGAGTGCAGCATCACCTGCGACTTCCGGAAGCGACGATACGTTCGAGGTGATGACGGGTGTACCGCAGGCCATCGATTCGAGGACGGGAATGCCGAAGCCCTCGTAAAGCGAAGGAACTGCCGTAATCAGCGCAGCGCTGTATAAAGCGGGGAGATCAATGTCGTCGGCGAAACCGATGAAATGGACGTAATCTTCCATGTGGACATCGCGGATCGTTTCGTAGATCGGGTCTTCGAGCCAGCCTCGCCCACCGGCAATGACAAGATCGAGGTCGCTGCCGTGTGATCGCAGGACAGCAAGCGCCTGAATCAGTCGGGCGTAGTTTTTGCGTGGCTGCACGGTTCCAACTGAGAAAATGTAAGGCCGTGCGTCCAGTTTGTATTTTGCGCGCACCGAAAGATCATCAACGTGATGAAATCGAGCATCGACACCACTCAATAACACCGTGATTTTCTCGGCGGGAGTGCGGTAAAGCGTGATCAGGTCGTCTTTGGTTGCCTGTGAATCTGCCAGGATGTGATCCGCACGATCAACTGAGCGAGGCACGACAATATCCAGATAGGCTTTCAGCCGGGGACTGGCTGCCTCAGGGACGCGCACAAAAGAGAGGTCGTGGACAGTCAGGAGAGAACGGGCGCGTGTGGGTGGCAGCACAAAATCTGTCGCATGATACAGGTCAACAGCACCCGTAAAAATACCAACCGGGAGCGGAATTTGCGCGCGCTGCCACAGCCGCGCCAGTGTTTTCGGGCTGAGGCGGGTCGGTTTCCAGGTGAAGTTTGCGGCTGGGCTAGGCGGAAGTTGATTCGCTCCCGCGACGAAAAGACGATAATTTACGTCCTGAGACTGTCGAGCAAGTGCCGCAACGAGTTCACGAACGTAACGACCGATGCCACCTCCTTGCTCATAGGCAGGCGTATAGTCAATCGCTATCGTGGGTTGCTGCATCAAGAACAGCGTTTCCACACGCAAACACGCCTGCGTAAGTGGAATTTTCCCTGCGCCTGATGTCCACGATTGAACACCGCGTTATTCCACGTCGTTGTAAGTCCAGTAGCGATTAGCAAAGAAATTCCAGATCATGACGACGACCACGCCAATGAACCAGGCTCCCATTGTGCCGAGCTTTGCCTCGGCGGTCGCCGAAGGAATATAGCCATGACGGAATAGCTGGATAACGGGAAGAAGGATCGGCATCAGACCTTCGCCGACAGCCGAGTGAGCCGAAGTGATCCAGATTGTTCGTGCAACCCAGCCGACAAAGCTGATGAACGCGAATTGCATCATTTGTCTGCGCCATGAGCGCGAACGCGAATCGGGATATGTCCAGTGACGATTCCACAGGTAGTTGCTGAGGATTGCCAAAATGAAGGCAATGGTCTGCGCGATGGCAACATTCCAGTCCGGGTCTTGGAGCGTAGGCGGAAGGATCGTCGCCTGGAGCACAAATAACGAGCCTGCGTCGATAACCGCGCCAACAGTGCCGACAATGGCGAACTTGAGGAAGCGTTCAACTTCTTTGGACTTCGCGCCGCCAAGGCGATTGGCGATAGCGTAAATGGGGCCGTCCAGTGGATTACGCACGGCGACCCGTTTAATGATGTTCGTCTGACTCATTCCATCCTCACGCAATGAACTTCGATTCTGTGCAGCACTGCGAGTATGCCAAGCATAACCCCCAGATGCAGGAAAAGATTGTTGACGTATAAATTATCCGTCAGACTGTGGACACCCAGATAAGTCCATGTGCCGAACAAGCCGACGACAATCAAACGCGCGAGTGGATCAGGATGACGCCGCGCCCGCCAGGTAACAATCATTACGCTCAACCACATGGCGACGTAAGCCAATAAGCCAATGATGCCAGCCTCTGCGAAAACATTCAAGTAGTAATTATGAGCATGACCCTGTGCCAGTGACCAGTTTAAGAGATCATACTGCGAATAGGCGATTTCAAAGTTGCCGAATCCTACTCCAAGCCAGGGATTGGCCCGCGCCATGTTGATCGCGGCCTGCCAGTGAGCCAGACGCTCGACATTGGCATAATTCTCCGGCGTGATGTCAATGCCGCGCACATCGCTGAATGCGGTTATCTCATTCGTGACGCTCTCGACTCGACTGACCACGGAAGCAGGGAGACGACCTGTCAGCCAGAGGATGAGCACGACGAGTACAGCCAGTACCACCGGTGCAATGCCGTGCCACCATTTGCGCGGCAGCGCGAGCAAGATGGCAATCATTGAAGCGGCAAAGCCAAGCCAGGAGCCTCGACTCCAGGAGAAAATCAGGCTAGTAATCAGTAGTGCAGTTGCCAGCAGGTAAAAGGCGAACAGGGCGAAGCCGGAAGGCGAAATCGGTCGCCTGGCGCGATAGATGTGCCATAAGCGAACACCGTGCCCAACTGCTGACATCAGCGCAATCGGGGCAATCAATCCCATGAAGCCACCAAACGGATTTGGCTGACCAAATGTGCCGAATGCGCGGAAAAATCGACCAGCTACCAACAGCACCAGTGCGCCACTGCCGCCAAAGAACTCATAGATGCCAATCAGTGCATTAGCAGCACCTGCGAGAACCAGTGCGAAAACAAACCATTCCCACCTGCCTAGATCAAGGCAGATTGCAATTAAGAGCAGCGCCGAGAGCCACTTCAGCCATTCAGTGAGCCATGCTCCCATTGAAAGTGCGCTGAACGCAGTGAGTCCGGTTGCAGTTAAAAAGAGAATAATCGGGATATAAACAGGTGACCAGCCTGGTCGCGGCAGGCTTTGTCGCTTCGCAATTGAGTAAATCAGCCAGAAACCGACCAGAGCTATCAGTGTCAATTGACCGATATCGAATGGGAGCACGCGTGGTGCTTCCGTCTCAAGCAGCGTTCGCATCGGTGCAAGGATTAGCAACACGGCAAGCGCGCTTATGGGGGAGATGAGTCCGATGAGTGTAAACGCGCCCACTGCCAGCGCCGCAAACGTGACGACAGGCGGTTGAGTCGCTGTTAGTAACCCAACCGCTGCTGCCAATACAAACCAGAATGGCGTCCGCGCATCAAGCGCTCGACTCACAGCACCTCGCGAAAGTAATCAATTGTCTTGGGTAGACCTACACTCAGCGGAATCGACGGCTGCCACTTCAGAACTTCAAGGGCGCGTGTGGTATCGGGACGACGTGTTTGCGGATCCCCTTGAATACGATCTGCCTGTTTGAAAATGATCCCAGCCGAGTTTCCAGTCAACTCGTTGACACGTTTGGCAAAATCGAGAATAGACATTTCTTCGGAAGTGCCGATATTGACGGGTTCGTTGAAATTACTCATGAGAAGGCGGAAAACACCTTCCACGAGGTCTTCAACAAACTGGAAACTGCGCGTTTGTGAACCATCGCCGTACACCGTCAGGGCCTCACTCCGCAGGGCCTGTCCAATGAAATTGGGGACAACCCGACCATCGTCCAGGCGCATTCGTGGCCCATAAGTGTTAAAAATTCGGACAATCCTGGTGTCGAGACCATGCGCGCGATGATAGGCCATCGTCAAGGCTTCGGCATAGCGTTTGGCCTCATCGTAAACACCACGTGGGCCAATTGGATCCACGTTGCCCGCATAATCCTCACGTTGGGGATGCTGAAGGGGGTCGCCATAGACTTCTGAAGTGGATGCGAGCAGAAAGCGAGCTTTTTTCACCAGTGCGAGACCGAGGGCATTATGCGTTCCTAACGCACCAACTTTGAGTGTTGGAATTGGATATTTGAGATAATCAATCGGGCTGGCTGGCGAGGCAAAGTGCAGCACGGCATCCACATTTCCGCTGACGTAGATATAATTGGTGATGTCGTGCTTCACGAATAAAAAGTTTGGATTGCCCGCAAGATGGGCGATATTGCGCACATTGCCTGTGATCAGGTTGTCCATACCAAGTACTGTATGGCCCTCATTCAAAAAGCGGTCGCAAAGATGCGAGCCAATAAATCCGGCAGCACCGGTAATGAGAATTCGCACTATCCACCCCAATCTGTGAGTACCGGACAAAACCAGAGACAGTTTACCAGAAATCACTCAAATCAGGTACGTTATTGGCATGAATTTTGCGCTAAGAAATCAAAGGCTATTGATGTGTGAGTAAGGCTCGAACCAGGTAAATCATACCGAGACAAATCGCCCAGGCAATATAGCTAAGGATAATTGTGGCCGGGGCAGAATAGCCGGCTTTCGACAACTGCCATGCGACTACCAGAAATAACACTGTTGGTACGATGTTCATCACGGCTGCCTGGCTGAACTCCGCCATTGCTGCCTGATGATCATCCGAGCCAGAATAGACGATCCACATGCCAAGCGGGATATTGAGGGGCATGGTCGCTGCAATGGCGGCGAATGTTTTTGAATACTGACGGACAATCGCGATCAATATAATAATGGCGATAGAAATCAAAACTGGGGCGACGCGCGACCAGTCGATACTCATAATCCCTGCCTGAATACGCTGAAGGTTGCCCGCTAGTTTACACACTACGAAGCTAATCGGGCTAGACCGTCGCGGCCCCCGACTGGCGCAGATCTTCGAGTTGCTGACCGAATTCGTGTTTGAAGGCGTCGAATGCTGTTTCATCGGGCAAACAGAGGATGACAGTACGCAGATGTTTCAGGTCTTCAAACGTGAAATCTATGATTTGATTGAGCATGGTTGTTGCGCAGTTTTCGAGCGGATAGCCCAGTGCGCCAGCAGAAATCGCAGGCAGGGCAATTGATTTGAGATTGTTGGCTTCTGCGAGGTGAAGGCATTCCCAGGTGACATTGGCGAGTTTGCCGCGCTCGCTGCCTTCTCCCCAACGCGGGCCAACCGCGTGGATGATTTTTTCAGCATTGAGATTACCCGCATTTGTCATTTTTGCTGAACCAACATCACACCAGCCTATGGCGATACATTCATGGACGACTTCAATACCGGCTCTGGCAGCCAGTTCTGGGGATAGGGAGAGATTGGGGTCGGTTGCGTTCACAATTCCGTCAGCAATCACTGAGAGAATGGTTTCTTGTGTCAGGCGGATGGTCACTTTATTTATTTTCGCCTTCATGAGCGTTCCCCGTTGACTCGTTGTTAAAAATTACACCATCGTTTCGGGGTTGTCGTCAATAGCTCTGATGTTCGATATTAGACCGAGTAATAGTACGAAGACGTAAGACAAGTCATTGACGAACACGCTGTTATCAACCAGTCCATGTGCCAATAAGTTAATCATGCTGCCCATAATACCGACAATGAGCGCAAACATGAGCGAATCACGGCTCTTAAAGCTGCGGTAAAGCTGACCGGCGTGTTTCCAGAAGAATACCTGAATTCCCAGGAAAATGACGACGCCAAAAATACCAAGCTGTACCCAGAAATCGAGCAGAAAGTTGTGAGGATGCGAGAGATTTGGCTCCTGCCACGCATCAGGCATAATGTAGCGCCCACGATAAACGTAGAGAAACTGATCGAGACCAAGCCCGGTAATGGGGTGGTCGTGAATCATTTCCAGCGCACTCGCCCAGACGCGAATTCGGAAAAAATTTGTGCCCTCGCTGAAATCGAGAACATGAGCGAAACGCTCTGAACGCAAAGCAAGCGCGAATCCCCCTAAACCAACTGCCGCTAGCCCAAGTAGAGCGATCAGGCCGCGCCGCTTGCCATAAATGAGCAGCAAGACGGCGGCAGTGGCAGCAGGAATGCCGAGAAAAAGCGCTCCAGCGCTCTGGCTGAGCGCCGCCGCAAGCACCAGAATGATCAATCCGACGCCCGCGAAAATTCGGCGGCGTAGATCAACGCGCACGAGTGTGAACGCCAGTAAGAATGGAATGCAGCGACCGAGAAACAGGCCAACATTATTAGGCGAACCGTAAACGCTGGCAAGTCTCCGCGCACCATTTTCAGCCGTGATAATGGCTTGCCCGTTAATGAATTGAAACAGGCCAATCACCGCGACAACGATTCCTGCAATCAGGAGGGCATCGACCAGACGCAGAAGCAAAAGACGATCATGGATACTTGTACGTAAAACCACGTAAAAGAGGATAGGCTCAAGAAGGAGCGTCCGCCATTCGGTGAAAGCTGCGTCATGTTGTGCTGCCCAGGTTAATGAAAGCGTACCGATCAGCAGCAGCGCGGCGACGCCGTAATCCAGTGGTGTGAATTGGTTGATCAGGGTCTGTCCAGACAAATGTCGGACGCTCTGGCGGTTACGTCCCCACGTCGCAAGCGAACGTAATACCCAAGCCACTGATGTAACCAGAATCACGAGTTCAGACATGGGAAAGCTGAATTTGTAGAGTGCAACAGGGAACAGGAAGAAAGGTGCGTAAAAGACTGTTAGCATCAAGCCGAGGTCTAGCCGATGGTAGACAATCAGAAATAGAACGACTAGAGCGATCAATGTGATGATGACGTGTGGGTGAACATAGACCAACCCAGCGGTGAGAAGTGCCAGACCAAACTGAACAGGTTCGCGACGAAACAGATTCGGAACTGCATCGCTCCAGGTAAGCAGCATACCGATCATGAGTGCCAGCGACGTAACCACGCTGAAGGCGATCTGGCCTGCATCACCGAGCTGCTCCCATAATCGCCTTGATCGGCGACGTAAGGGTGACCAATCAAAACGCCAGACGGTGACGACAGCGGCAAGCGCCGAAACAAAGGCGGTCAGGATCGCAACAGAGATTTGGCGGTTGTATGGGGCAGCAAGATTGCCAGAACTCACCGCGAATCCGGCGAGCGCCCAACGATCCCAGCCTCGGTCGGCAGCAATATGCAGCGTATGCTGACCCTCGCCCATTCCACGCTCAACCGTCACGAGATTCGTTTCGGGAAGGCGCGTATCGCTGGTTAAATTCAGGATGGCGTTGCCAGAAGCATCACGCGGGAGGGCATTCGCAGGCTGCCCATCGACAGTAGAATAAAGAAAGGCAACGTAATCGTCCTGTCGGACGCGCAGGGCAAGATCGCTGCCTGCATAAGTGAAATCAAGCTGACTGTCTTGCACCCAGCCAATATCTGCACCGAGATCGCCGAATGTCCAGACGCCGGAATAGTGTGCATAGGGATTAGCCGGGAAGTAAAGGCCGTTGGTTGCGGCGGCTGGCTGCTGTAGTTGTTCGAGTGCTGCCCAAAAGCGAGTGACATTGCCTTCAGAATTAACGACTGAAAAACCCCATTGGGGATCAGTTAGTGGTGCATCCGGCTGCCACTGCTGAAGGATCATGCCGCCGAGCCAGGGCCATTCTCTATCGGCGCGATTCAGTGCATCAACTGTATATTCGATGCGCAACTCATCGCTGCTGATGCTTCCCCAAATCGAAGGATCGCCTGACCAGTTTGAAGGGAGAGTGTTCCAACCCCAGGCGCTTGCCCAGAGCGCTTTCGCACTATCACCATTCTTGACCATGATTTCGCGCAGAGCCACAATTCGCGAGAAATTAAGTGTGTCGTCGCGGACAGTACGGTCGTTGGGCGAAGTGTTGAAACCGTAAGGTTTAGCGGCGACAGCATCCATATAGGGCGCTGCACCAAGCGCGTAAAGATCGCTTAAGTAGCGAATGTCGCTGATGTTGGTTGGCCCCTGCTCAACAGTAGGCGCAAGTGCTGCCGCCATAACCGTCGCAGTATAATCAGCGCTGTGAATGGCGCTGTAAGTTGCGCTCAACAGGGCGAGATACTCAGCGGGCTGGGGATTGTTGTTGCCCCACGCTGCCGATAAATTAGGTTCGTCCCAGATTTGATACTCGTCGATGGTGCTGCCGTAACGTGCGGCAAATTCATGAGAAAAAGTGGCAAAATGGGCTGGATCTATTGGAGGAGTCGTGATTGGCGATTCAGGATCGCGCGCCCATGCTGGCGAATCGATCAGCACCGCGACCAGTCTTAAATCTGGATCACCCGCGAACGGCTGGATGATTGCATCGGATTGCTCCCACTGGTACTTGCCTTGCTGAGGTTCGATTTCATCCCAACGGAAGAACTGACGCACCCAGGTGATGTGTGCAGATCGCATCAGATCAAGCTGATGTGTGAGTTGTTCAGGTGAATATTGAGTCAGCTCGGCATTGACGCCGAGGCGTGGGATTCGATAAGGGAGGTCGGGATCCTGTGTCGAATCAACGTAGCCGCGCAGGGTTTCGTCACGGTCGCGCAGAGTCGCCCCGGCGGCGACAAGGCTACCCGCCAGCAGCGCCAGGGTGATAATGAAAATGAAAAATTGCCGACTCATTTTGTCCAGATTGGGCTGGAAGCGCCTTTGTCCAGTGTCAATTGATGGGCGACATCGGATTCTACATCAACGACCCAGAGATTGCCGCCATAAATAAAGGCTAGCTGCGTACCGGAAGGATTCCAGGCGAAATAGGGAGCGCTGGCGGTTAGCCCCGGCTGACCCGCAGGCGGATAGACGACATGGTCGTTGCTGCCGTCCCGATCAGCGACGACCAGATCGTACTCGGCGGATTCGCTGATGCTGTTGGCGACATCACGAGCACGCAGATACGCGATATAGCCTTTCGTGCCGTTGGCGTCGTTTGTGAGTGGTGAGTATTTCGGCTTTGACCAGATGCCCGCATTTTGGACGATATTAGCAGAGAATGCACCTGTGACGCTGGCGACCGTATCGTGAAAGGCGGGGCTGGTTTCGGCAGGTTCGCTGCCGATAGGCAGACCATGTACGGTTGTAAGAATAAGGCTGCTGTCCGGTGACCAGGATACGGTTGCGCGCCACGACCAGGGCTGGCGTGTACTGAAGACAGGATAGGATAGAAGTGGTTGAAATTCTCCGGTGTTAATGTCTACCAGGCCCATTGAATCGGCACGCACCCAGGCAAGTTTTTGTCCATCCGGCGACCATTGAAAACCTGTCCCCCACCAACTGTAAAGCCAACCACTCGATTTATCGACTAGTTGGCGGGCGTTGAGTGAATCGCCCGTCGAAGGATCGATTCGCATCAACCACAGATCGTTGTAAGCTTGCCAGCCTGGACTGTTATCGGTGATCTCGCCACTTGAATAGCTGATAGTGTCTGGCTGGTTTGGAACCCAATCGGCGTATAACACGTTCTGTGGGCGAAGCATCGTCGGTTCCGCGTTGACATTCGTGGTGTCATTGACGAGCCATAGTTGATTGAAAAACGTAGTTGGGTCAGACGATTTTCGGCTGAAAAGCAGTTGACGACCATCGACAGTGAGTGTGAACACCCGATTGTCAAGATCGCCAGAGGTTGTGAGTAAGCGTTTATTACTGCTCACGCCGCGCATGATCCAGGCATTGCCATTACTGATGTATGAGAGTGAACCTTCAATTTGCACGGGATCAAGCTGACCCGTAGGGCCGACATAAATCACGGCGTCCTGGGGCGCTGTGATAACGGTTGTGCGGATCGGTACGCGATCCTGTCGCTTGCCATCGCGGGTAGTCACTCGGTAGCAGATCTCCTGAGTGCCACTTTGACCCGCCTGAGCAACACGCTCCTCGCCGGGGTTCAACCCTTCGTTGGGGATGCGGTTTTCGTGGAAGGGCATCTCCTGATTTTCGCATTCCTGCGATTCCTGCACCCGTGTAACCGTGACGCGCATTCCGTCACTTATTTGGGTAAAGAGAGGTGGGGTCACTTCGTCTAACGGGCCAAGCTCGACGGAAGCCTGGCGCAAAAATTCACTGACGGTAATCGCAATTGGCTGCGGATAGCTACGTTCCTGTCCATCGACCGCCAGCGAAACGATCAATGAAGTTGAATTGGTAGCAGTGGTACATCCGCTAATCAGCAGCAAACACAAGCATACAATTTGTACAAACGTCCGTCGCATTGCTGACCCTTTGAAGTCCATAACGGTACCGATGGGGTGGTATCTTTCGCCACCCCGTCGGCTGAAATTACTTAGGCATCCGGGAAGATGATGTTACGCACATCACTTAGTACACGCAAGAGATCGAGGTTGAGCGCGTTGATGCCATAATCGCTAACAGCACCATTATCGAGTGCTCCTGGCCCATTCGGCGCAGCAGACAGGTTGAAGTTGCGCAGTTCGTTAAGCGCCCGCGCCGCATTGAGGAGCGGGATGTTGTTCTGCTGCGCAACGGTGATAATTGCTTCGTTGATAGTTTCGGTTGCCTGTGTGCTGCCATCATCAGGAATGGTGAGGAGGACGGGAATTGTCCCGTTTGATGTGATGGTGCTGACGATTTGGTTGAGCGTGGCGCTAAAGGTGTTTGGATCGTTGCCGTTTCGTGCATCGGTTGCGCCAATACTGACGAATATGACGCTTGGGTGAAGCTGATGCAGTTCGCAGGCCAGCGGCGCTTCGCCGTTACACGATGGATCGGCTTTACTCGGATCGAGCAAATCTTGGGCTGTCCAATTCGGGTTTACTGCGAAGCTATTGCGACTGAAGCTGGTTACGCCACCCAGATCACTTGCGTTGAAGAAGTCGATGATCGGTTGTAAATCGCTGTTGCCAGCGAGATTGTACTGGCCCTGGGTCGCGAACGGATCAAACAGTCCAGGTAGGGTAAAGATGCTGTCACCCGCTTGTGCGAACACACCGGCTTGATTGCTGGAATTGTTGACCCCGTTGGCATATATGCCGCGCAGGACATCGTGCAGGGCGTTGAAGTCAGGTCGGATGGGTGTCGTATCGACAAGGGTCTGTTTTGGCTGTGAAGCGGCGACTGTTACGGCCTGCTGCGTTGGGAATGTTCGTCCGTTTGTATCGGTGATTGTCAGCGTCACGGTGTAGGTGCCATCGGTGCCGTAGTCATGATGGACAGGCGAGCCTGTACCCGTGTTCCCATCGCCGAAGTCCCAGGCCTGCGGTGCGCTCTGGTTACCTGTCGTTGTGTCGGTGAAGTCGACACCGAGGCCGTTAGCCGCGAAGGTGAAATTGGGCTGGATCGGCTGACTAACCGTGACAGCCTGCGGTTGGGAGGCAAATGGCTGACCCGTGCCATCGGTGACTGTGATTGTGACGGTGTAGGTGCCCGGGTTGGCGTAGTCATGATGGACAGGCGAGCCTGTACCCGTGTTCCCATCGCCGAAATCCCAGGTCTGCGATGTTACCTGACCCGTCGAAGTATCAGTGAAGTCGACGCCGAGGCCGTTGGCGGCGAAGGTGAAATTGGGCTGGATTGGCTGGCTAACCGTGACGGCCTGCGGTTGGGAGGCGAATGGCTGACCTGCACCATCGGTGACCGTGATTGTGACGTTGTAGGTGCCCGGGTTGGCGTAATCATGGTGGACAGGTGAACCCGTTCCGCCAGTGCCATCACCGAAATCCCAGGTCTGCGAGGTAACCTGACCCGTCGAGATGTCGGTGAAGTCGACGCCGAGACCGTTAGCGGCGAAGGTGAAGTTGGGCTGGATCGGCTGACTAACCGTGACAGCCTGCGGTTGGGAGGCAAATGGCTGACCTGCACCATCGGTGACCGTGACGGTGACATTGTAGGTACCGGGATTGGCGTAATCGTGGTGGAGAGGCGAACCCGTTCCGCCAGTACCATCGCCGAAATCCCAGGTCTGCGAGGTAACCTGACCCGTCGAGGTGTCGGTGAAGTCGACACCGAGACCGTTAGCCGCGAAGGTGAAATTCGGCTGGATCGGCTGGCTGACGGTCACGGCCTGCGGTTGCGACACGAAAGGCTGACCTGCGCCGTCGGTGACTGTGATTGTAACGTTGTAAGTGCCCGGATTGGCGTAGTCGTGGTGGACAGGTGAGCCTGTACCCGTGTTCCCATCGCCGAAATCCCAGGTCTGCGATGTCACCTGACCCGTGGACGTGTCGGTGAAGTCGACGCCGAGACCGTTAGCGGTGAAGGTGAAGTTCGGCTGGATCGGCTGGCTGACCGTGACAGCCTGCGGTTGGGAGGCGAATGGCTGACCGGCACCATCGGTGACCGTGACGGTGACATTGTAGGTGCCGGGATTGGCGTAATCATGGTGAACGGGGGAACCGGTCGCGCCGGTGCCATCGCCAAAGTCCCAGGTCTGCGAGGTGACCTGACCCGTGGACGTGTCGGTGAAGTCGACGCCGAGGCCATTGGCGGCGAAGGTGAAGTTCGGCTGGACAATACTAATCGACCGATTGACGATGAAGCTGCGTCCGTTGATATCTGTCCCCTGAAGGGTGACTGTGTAAGCTCCACCTTGATACATATGGGTCGGTGTTGGCTCAGTGGACTGCTGCGTACCGTCACCGAAGTCCCACAGGTAGCTCGAAATCTGGACGTTCGCCTGTACGCTGAAGGCAACACTCGTTCCATTTATCTGAGCGTTTATCGCAGCTTGCAGCGGTTCCATCGTGTTTGTTGCTGTCGGTGTGTCCGTCGCTGTAGCGGTGAAGGTCGCAATCGGCGTATCCGTTGGCTGAATGGGTGTCGCAGTATCTGTTGGCGTTGGCGTATCCGTTGGCGGGATGGGCGTCGTGGTGTTTGTCGCCGTGTCAGTTGCCGTTGCCGTCATTGTATTGGTGAAGGTTGCCGTTGGCGTAAACGTCTCGGTCGGCGGCAGTATGGTCGTGGTATTGGTCGCCGTGTCGGTTGAAGTCGGCGTATCCGTTGGCGTCGGTGTATCCGTATTGGTGGAGGTTGCCGTTGGCGTAAACGTTTCGGTCGGCGGCAGTACGGTCGTGGTATTGGTCGCCGTGTTCGTCACTGTGAATGTTGGCGTGAATGTGAGCGTATTTGTGCTTGTCGCCGTTGGTGGGTTCGTACTGGAGACAACAATCTGGCGAGTGACACTCGAAGATCCGCCGGGGCCACTAACTGTGAGGAATACATTATATGTCCCTGGGATCGAGAAGGTGTGCGACGGATTGCGTTCAGCGCTGCTTGAACCATCACTGAAATTCCAATTATAGGAATTCACCGTGCCGCTTGACTGATCCGTGAATTTGACTGTCAGCGGCGCAACTCCAGATGTACGATCCTGCGTGAATCCGGCAACCGGGGCTGTCGGGCTGGTGACATTTATCTGGCGAGCCACGTTCGACGTGCCACCAGGGCCAGCGACGGTCAGGGTGACGTTATAGAGTCCTGGTGTGCCAAATGTATGCTTCGGATTTACATCGGCGCTGGAATTACCATCGCCGAAGTTCCATGAGACTACGCTAATTGTGCCACTCGATTGATTGACGAACTGTACCGTGAGCGGTACGTCACCAGAAGCTTTATCCTGCGTAAAGGCAGCGATCGGGCGCGGGATATTTTGCGTCGGCGACGGAATGGGTGTATTGACGCGATTTTGCACGGTGATGTTGTTGATAACTGTTGTCAACAGTGTGCCATCACGCAGATAAACGCGCAGACGTAGTTGATAACGGCCATCCTGAACGCTGGTTGTATTCCAGATACCGAGCAATCCGTTCAAGATCGGAGTAGGGACCGCAGAAGTCGCTGGGAACCAAAGATTGTTTGGATTGGGGTCTGGTCCGAACTCAACCTGATATTGCAGGAACTGTGGATGGATGGCAGACCCCAATAGTTGGACGTTACCAGCGACGATATTCCCCGGTACAGGCGATAAAATGACGATGCTCACGGGGAGTGGTGTGTTCGTTGGGAAGGTGACCGGTGGCGCGCTCGTCGGGACAAATATTCGTGTGGGGACGACGACAATGGCTGTTGGGAACTGAAATGTTGGCAAACTTGTCGGCTGATTGACTGGGACGGTCGTTGGAACACCGTTGCTGGAAACGGGTGTCCATGTTGGCTGGTCGGTGACCGCTGCGGTCGCCGTCTGAGCAATCTGCTCCTCTGAAGGAGCACCTGCAAGGTTACAGGCACTCACGACAAGCATGATCAAGATTGTCAGCGCCAAGAAAACATTTCTTCTGGTCGCCATTCGGCACCTTTCTATTGCAAGCAAGCTATGGAACATTATAGCTTGACCCTTAAGAAATTAGGACAGATCGCCCTCTTGTCGCAAAACTCAGCCAATGTTACACTGAATTTATGAAAGCGATGATTGTTGACGACGAGCAGGCTATCCGTGACGCATTAGGCCGCAAACTGAAACGTGAAGGCTATGAAGTCATCGCGTGTCAGAATGGTCTGGATGCGGTGCGCGCTTTTCATTCAGAGCGACCCGACATCGTCATCTTAGATATTATCATGCCTGATGGCATGGATGGCCTGACGGTTTGCCGACGAATTCGTGAAGTTGCCGATACGCCAATTATGATGCTTTCGGCGCAAGCAGTCACTGAAGACGATATTGTCGATGGACTGAATGCGGGAGCAGACGAATATCTTGCAAAACCGGTACGGCTGAATGAGTTTGTTGCGCGTGTGTCGGCACTACTCCGCCGTGCGCAAATGACGACCATCGAAACCGATCAGCGCTATGATGATGGTCACCTGAGTATCGATCTTCATCGCCGCCAGGTTTATGTGAACGGCAAGCCGGAGCATTTGACCCCAACAGAATTCAAACTCCTTGCTGTGCTCATGGAAAACGCGGGACGAGTTGTCTCCCAGCGCGATTTACTTGAGCAGGTGTGGGGACGCGAATATATTGATGACGTGTACTATCCCCGTGTTTATATCAGCCAATTGCGACGCAAAATAGAACGGGATGCAGCAAATCCTGCTTATATCCTGACAGAGCATCGCGTCGGCTACCGCTTCGAGAAACAACCCATCGCTCCACAAAAGGTACTTTAGAGGCTTTCCGGCGGATGACCGGGTTAAACGCTATAACGCTGTTGATTAATGCGGTGATGCTGCCGCTGGCATTGGCATTTCTGGTCATTATCCTGTGGAATGATGTACGCAAAGAACTGAACCAGTTTTTTGCGGCATTTTTGTTTCTGGTGATTCTCTGGAACGGCGGCTCGATGCTGGCGCAGGGACTCACACTGATTGATTCTCAATCCGACTTGATCAAGCCGCTGATTGGCCTGATGGAACTCGGCTTCACTGGTTCCAGTGTGGCGGTTTATGTCCTCGCCGCAGTCATCGTCAAAGCACATACACGACGTTTTCGTGCGATTGGCCTTGCTGGTTTACTGGTTTTGCTTCTGTTTCGCCTTCTGCCAATCATTGCGAATGCTCCGTCGTCATTTGTGACTGCCCAGGCAGGACAATTCAGCTATCAGTCGCAGCCGCTTCTTGTCGTGTTTTACGTGATTTTCGATTGGGGAACGCTGTATTTGCTCTGGCGCTATCGGCGTAAAGCGCGTTCGCGCATGGTTTCTTTAGGGATTACGCTGTTCGTGATCGGCCAGAGTCTTGGGTTTCTGAATCCTGAACTGCAAACTTTTTCCCTGTCGATCAATATCAGTGCAGTTTCTGCCCTGATGATCAGTTTTGCGATTCTAGGGCAGGAGATTATCAGCCCCTTAGCGGAACGTAACTCCGAAGTAGAAGCGCTTCGGAAAGTGAACGTTGCGATTACCAGCCAGACAGGTATTGATACGTTGCTCAATCAAATTTCGACGCTGGCGGCGACGCTGCTCGGCGCGGATGGCGATGGTATTTTTCTGAACCGCAGCAATCAGCTTCAATTGGCCTATGCCCACGAATTACCCAATAATCCAGTTCAGATTCAGTCAGTCTCCAATAACGGGCTGGCGGGAACTGCAACACAAACTCGGCATTCGGTTCATCTTGATAATTACGCGCGTGAGTGGAAAGGAGTAGATGATCTACCGTATTCGCGCGAGACGTTTGGTTCGGTGATTTGTACGCCGCTCATCCATGGCGGTGAAGCGATTGGCGCATTGATGGTTGTTGCGGCACAGCGGCATGGACGGCTGTTCTGGAGCGAAGATGTATATATGCTCGAACTGCTGGGTGCACAGGCTGCTGTGGCAATTGTCCATAATCAATTGTTCAAAGAGCAGGCGGAACTTACCCAACAGGTCGAAATCGCGCGAAGTCAGCTAGAGGCGGTACTAGACAGCACGGAAAATCCCGTACTGGCAGTTGATCGGCGTTTCAATCTGATTTTTGCCAATCCAGCCGCGAAAGATCTATTTTCGATACAGGATGGAATTGCCCATCCAATTCAAGAACTTGTGCCTTCGCAAGTGCTGCCTAAAGATTTGATGACGGTGCTTCATCACTTGCGCCATCATCAAGCGTTCAGCTACGAAATCGCCTACGGTGGTAAAATCTACTTCTGCTCGCTTACACGGCTGGGGCAGGCACGTACACGGGGTTGGGTCGCAGTCTTGAACGATGTTACGCAGCTTAAGGAGCTTGATCGAATCAAAAGTGAAATGGTACGCATGACCAGCCACGATCTCAAGAATCCTCTGCAAGCCGCGATGGCGAACCTTGAATTGCTGCAAGACGATCTCATGGACAATTCTGACGACGAAGTCTGGGAATCTGTCAAAGTTATCGATAAGCAGCTTCAACGTATGGAGCGTATCATTCGAGGCATCCTTGACCTTGAGCGGGTAAAATCCGGTACACTCTCGCTAGAGATGTGCCATCCGTCGCGGATTGTGCAGAATGTGGTTTACGAACTGCGTGAACGGGCCGCAGATGGTAAAATCACGCTGCAAACTCAAGTAGCTGAAGCATTGCCAGAATTTGCCTGTGATGTTGAGCAGTTCGAACGTGCCATCATTAACCTGGTCGAAAATGCGATTAAGTTCACTTTACCGGGTGGGCGTGTGAGTGTACGAGCACATGCGCAGGAGCACGCGCTGTTGTTTGAGATCGAGGACAGCGGGGTAGGGATTGAAAAAGATGTTCAGACGCGTGTTTTCGACCGTTTTTATCGGGCAAATCAGAAAGGGACTGAACACGTCTCTGGTTCTGGTCTCGGCTTGAGTCTAGTGAAAGCTGTGGTCGAGAATCATCGAGGCACGGTTTGGCTAGAAAGTACTCTAGGCGTTGGAACAACATTCTTCGTTTCTATTCCTATTGTTCAGGTGAAACAGGAAGTGTATGAGTAAAATTGTATCTATTGTTCTGGCTGCCACCTTGATTACCCAGTCGGTGGTGTCGGTTGCTGCGCAACAGGCCACTCCTACGCCAGCACCTACTAAGACCCCAACGCTCGTTGCTCCGCTAATGCCAACGTTTGAAGCAACTTCTGAAGCCGGGCAGGTGAAATCGCTGACGCAGGCAGATTTATCGGTTTTGACTGGCAATGTTCAGAAGCCTAACGGACTTAGCTGGTTTAATAATAAAATTTATACGGCTTGCTCTGGCGACGGCACTGTGTACGAAATCGACGATACGACCGGAACGACCAAAGCGTACATTTACGGCATTAAGAATGCGCAAACGCTGTATGTCGAAAATGATGCGAACAATGCGTTGACGATGTGGGTTCCCGATTATCAATCGAATACGCTGACAAAAGTGACGCGCAGTCGCATCGAGACAGTTGCACGCAACTTGAACGGCCCCTGGGGTATTTCCTACGTTGATGAGCAGCACTTTCTTCTGACCAGTTTACTCAGCAACACAATCAATTTGCTCAGCCGGGACGGTGACAATCAGGTGTTGCTGGAAAACCTGAGCGCGCCAATGGGAGTCGTACACGACGATCAGACCCTTTACATCGCGAATTACGGAAGTACGCGCCGCTCCGTTGAATGGTATGACTATCAGTCGATGTTGGACGGCGCAACCAATACTGATGATTCTGTTAATCACGTGTTGGTCAGTGGGTTGCAAAACACAACTGACTTGCAGCTCGGTAGTGATGGTTTCCTCTATTTTGCCTATGCGCTGGGCAATCGTGGATTGGTCGGACGCGTTGATCCAGAAGTCTGTAAGGCAAATGGCGGCTGCACAAACGATCAGGTGGAAATTGTTCTGTTTAGCGACCTTGACGCGCCGTTAGCAGGTTTAACCATTACACCTGATATGCGCATGTTTGTGCATACGATGTTCAAGCCTGAAATCTACTGGGCGCAGTTTGGCGACAGTGAGTAATTGCTAGAGAATTTTACTCAGGAACAATTTAAGCCGGTCGTGTTCAGGATTGTTGAATAACCCATCTGGAGTCGTTTCGACGAGCTTTTCGCCCTTGTCCATGAAGATGACTCGGTCGGCGGCAGCACGGGCGAAGCCCATTTCGTGGGTAACGACGACCATCGTCATGCCTTCTTTGGCGAGATCGAGCATTACATCTAAAACTTCCTTGATCATTTCGGGGTCAAGCGCGGAAGTAGGCTCGTCAAAGAGCATGATTTTGGGATTCATAGCCAATGCGCGGGCAATTGCGACACGCTGCTGCTGACCACCGGAGAGCTTGGCAGGGAAAACGTTGGCTTTTTCGGGTATGCCTACCTTCATAAGCAGCTTGCGGGCGGTATCTTCGGCTTCGTCTTTGTCACGTTTGCGGACGATCTGCTGAGCAAGCATGACGTTGCCGAGAACTGTTAGGTTTGGAAACAGATTGAACTGCTGGAACACCATGCCGACTTCTTCACGCACCTGATTGATGTTGGTGGCTTTGCTGTTGATTTGGATGCCATCGACCCAGATTTCGCCCTGGTCAATAGTCTCCAGGCGGTTAATGCAGCGGAGCAGGGTACTTTTCCCGGATCCGCTAGGGCCGATAATGAGCACTACTTCACCGGAATGAACTTCCATACTGACATTGTTGAGGGCGAATACACGCCCAAAATGTTTTGAGGCATTGCGAATGTCAATGATTGGTGCGCCAAGCTCTTTCATCGCTTAATCCTCTCGTTTGTCAGATTGCAGGCGCGCTTCCAACCAATAGACTCCCATCGACATAACGATAGTTAGGTTTGCATAAATCATAGAAAGACAGAGTAACCCTTCAGGGTAGCGAAAACGGTTGCTTGAATATTGACGCGTCAGATATGAAATTTCAGGCACTGCGACCGTTGACGCCAAAGAGGTGTCCTTGAGGAGTAGGACGAAATTATTCGCCATCGCCGGGAGGACGTTTTTGATAGCCTGCGGCAGAATGACAAAGCGCATCGCTTGAACATAGGTCATACCGAGCGAGCGTGCGGCTTCGGTTTGGCCTCTGCCGATGCTCTCGATGCCAGCCCGGAAGACTTCGGACATGAACGCGCCGTAGGTAATTGCAAAGGCGAACAGGATACGGGTGGTGTCGGGGATGTCACGAGTTCGCAGCACGGTTGTAGCAATCACATTAGGATCAATTCCAGCCAGCCGCTGAATAACGTCATCCAACGCGGGAATTTTTGAGACGAAGTCGATAAAGGCGGGGGTGATCACGAACGAAAAAATGAGGATGATGACGAGAAGAGGCAGGCCACGAAACAGTTCGACATAAAAGGTTGCTATGTTGTAGATGACAATATTTCTAGAGATACGTCCGATAGCGGTGATCAGGCCAATAATCGTCGCTAGGACGAACGAAATGATGGTTAGTTCTACCGTGACTGTAATACCAGGCCAGATATAATTCCACGCATCAATCAGAACCGGATCAGTCGTAATGGCATAAACCACCAGGATGTCGATGAGTATAAATGCGATAAACCAACTGCGGCGCTGGAGCAGGTTACGAGTAAAACCACGCACGTCAACGAACTGGCGCGGCGGCTGGAAATCCGATGCGGCTGTGGTCGATTGGGCCATGATGTCCTGTCCGTTTAATGAGAAAGGGTGGGCAACTGCCCACCCTTTGAAGTGCTATTACTCTTTACGACTGGGGTGCATCAAACCACTTGTGATAAATGTCGTCCCAGGTGCCATCTGCTTGCATCGCAGCCATTGCGTCGTTGATAGGTGCAACGAGGTCGCTGCCCTTGGGGAAGGCGAAGGCGAGACCTTCAACCCCATTCAGGGATTCTGCCAGCGTCTTCATGCCACCCTGGGTGGTGATGTAGCCTTCAGCCGCTGGGCGATCCACAACTACCGCGTCAACATCTTTATTGAGCAGCGCCTGAATTGCCGCACCGAATTCGCCGAAGGACTTGGTTTTGTCCTCGCCGAAAAGATTATGTGCGGTGATCTCGTTAGTTGTGCCGATTTGAGTCGCGACGAGATAGTCGGGCAGCGCTTTGAGACCGGCGACATCGGTGAAGCGCGTTTCATCAGAGCGGACGAGCAGGGTTTCGTCGTAGGACTGATACAGGCTGGAGAAACCGACCGATTGCGCGCGCTCGGCGGTGTAGGTGATGCCATCAGCCGCGACATCAACTTCGCCATTGCCGACGGCGATCAACATGCCATCCCAGGCCATCTGCTTGAATACAGGCTTGCAGTTGAGACGTTTGCACATCTCGACGAAAGTATCATAGTCCCAGCCAACGGCGTTGTTATCCGTGTCAATGTAGTTGTAGGGCGGATAGGCGTTTTCTACGGCGATGGTGATTTCTTTTCCACCAAGGTCGGTCAATTTTGGCTCGTTGAACCAGCGCGTGTAAAGCTGATCCCACCGCCCTGTAGATTGCAAATAGGCCATCGCCGCATTGATAGGTGCAACGAGGTCGCTGCCCTTAGGGAAGGCGAAGGCGAGACCTTCAACCCCATTCAGGGATTCCGCCAACGTCTTCATGCCACCCTGGGTGGTGATGTAGCCTTCAGCCGCTGGGCGATCCACAACTACCGCGTCCACGTCCTTGTTGAGCAGTGCCTGAATTGCCGCACCGAATTCGCCGAAGGACTTGGTTTTATCCTCGCCAAAGAGGTTATGTGCGGTGATCTCGTTGGTCGTACCGATTTGGGTCGCGACGAGGTAGTCAGGCAGCGCTTTGAGACCGGCGACATCGGTGAAGCGCGTTTCATCGGAGCGGACGAGCAGGGTTTCGTCGTAGGACTGATACAGGCTGGAGAAATCGACCGATTGCGCGCGTTCGGCGGTGTAGGTGATGCCATCGGCGGCGACATCGACTTCGCCATTGCCGACGGCGATCAACATGCCATCCCAGGCCATCTGCTTGAATACAGGCTTGCAGTTAATGGCTTTGCAAATGTCGGCGAATGTGTCGTAATCCCAGCCAACCGCGTTGTTGTCCGTGTCAATGTAGTTGTAGGGCGGATAGGCGTTTTCAACCGCAATCGTGATTTCGCGACCATTCAGGTCGGGCAGTGTTGATGCGTCGATAGCGGTTGCTTCTGGAGTCGCTTCGGGAGTTGCGTCCTGAGCGAATACGTTGAGAGAGGGAAGAATGATGAGCAGCAAAAGGAGTGATATAACTTTTAGACGCCTATACATCGAGAGAACCTCCGAATCATCTTTAAAGATTAAGAGCGATTAAAGCACGCGAAATTGTATTTCATATTTCGCCAAGAGCAAAATACTTGTTGGCTGATTATCGGGAGGCAAACCTTGTTCAGAGTCTACAAGCGGCGCAGCAGATAGGCGTGGGCATCGGTGAAATCAGTGGCAGTATATCCTTGCGCAAAAGTGTTCATCAGGGTTTTGCGCAAGGCGATGCGCCAATTAATCAGGGCGCTTGAATTGGGTAGGCTTGAAAGATTGTTTGGTATTTGCACAAGGTATTCGGATTCGGCTGCATCAAACGGAATTACTTCCGGCAGCCCATGATCCATAAGCAGAAATGGGCGATCCGCTGATACTTCATCTGGGGTTATACCATTCATAATCCTCACCACACGCGGATCACGCAGTCGCCAAACACTCTCGACACGATCAGTGGGAATATCGGCGCGGTTGATTTCGTCAACCATCGTTCCATAGAAATCCACGAGATAATTTGCAGCGGTTGCGCCGAGACGATGTATGTTGAAATTAGCGTTGCCACGCTGAAGTGGGTCAAACGTCCAGTGAATTTCATCGAAACCGTTGTTAAGCGCCCATTCGCGCTGCTTTCGCTTCAGTTCAAAGCCGATATTCCTGCCTTGGTAGTCACGATGGACGCCGGTCATGTGCGACCAGAGAGTCGAATACTCTTTATTTTTTGCTGGGAAACCTAGAGTGATTCCGACGATTCGATCACTGTCGAAAGCGCCGATCTCTGCGCCGCCTGCGTGCTGAAGCGCGCGCAGCATGTTGACCGGGACAGCATCACGCGGGTCGAGTCCCCAGACGGCGACTTCGAGAGCGAAGGCATCCTCGAAGTCGCGAATTGTGTCGAGGATGCGATATTCCATTATTGACCGAGAGGTTCAACCATCAGCAAGCCGATCAAGGCGAAAAGCAGCCCCAAGTGATGAGTAATTGTCCAGAGCAGATTAAGTGTTTGCGATGGGCTGTAGACATTGATTAACTGGATGACAAAACTGATGGCAACGAGAATCACGCCAATCACGATAGGCAGCCCCCGTCGTCGCGCCAGAGACGCTGATAAATTTTCCAGAAAACGAGCCAGAGCAGGGGAACGGTCAATGCGTTTGAACATGGCTATACTCGATATTCTTTGAAGCGCTCATACAGGTCATGAGAAAGTCGCACTTTGAGAATGATGCCATTTTCGGTGTGGGTTTGCTCCTGCACTGAACCCATTTCGTGCAGCAGCGACGCGAGGTCGCCGCGCTCGAAGGGGAGACGCAGAGTCACTTCATAAAGGCTCTGACTGAGAGCCGTTTCAATGGCTTCCAACAAGTGATCCAATCCCAGTTTTTTGGTCGCAGAGACGGTGATTTGCGCTGTATAAAGCTGCGGATCGACAGTTTCTGGCAGGGGGTTGATGCCCCATTGATCGATCTTGTTCCAGACCAAGATGCGCGGTACCGAGGGGACATCAATTTCTGCCAGGGTATCTTCGACGGTTTCGATATGCTGAACGACGTTCGGGTGATTCACATCAGCAACTTCAAGGATCAAATCCGCATCATTGATTTCTTCCAGAGTAGCACGGAATGCGGCAATGAGAGTCGTTGGCAGCTTTTGAATAAATCCAACGGTATCGCTCACGAGCGCCTGCCGTCCTGATGGAAGATCGACGCGCCGAGTTGTTGGATCGAGGGTGGCGAAAAGCTGGTCAGCGATATATATGTCTGCGCCCGTAAGGGCTTTTAACAGCGTCGATTTTCCAGCGTTGGTGTAGCCTACCAAAGCGATCAACGGAATACCGCTGCGGTCACGCTGATCACGGTGGCGACTGCGATGTGCGCGAACACTTTCAATTTCCTCTTTGAGATGGCTGATGCGCCGCCGTATGTCACGACGGTCAACTTCGAGTTGTGTTTCACCGGGACCGCGTGTGCCTATGCCGCCGCCTAAACGCGCCAGATGTGACCAGGCGCGGGTCAGACGGGGCAAGCGATACTCGTATTGCGCGAGTTCAACCTGAAGCGAGCCTTCACGCGTGCGAGCGTGTTGGGCAAAAATGTCGAGAATTAGCGCAGAGCGATCCAGAACCTTGATTTCTTCGCCGAAGCGATTTTCAAGGCCGCGCTGGTGACGAGGCGAGAGTTCATCGTCAAAGATGAGTACCTGGGCATCGTTTGCCAGCAGCATCTCCTTAATTTCATCGATTTTGCCGGAGCCAATGAAAGTCGCCGGATCGATATGAGCAACATTTTGCTGGGTCTGCCCAACAATATCCATACCTGCCGTATCGGCAAGGAGGGAAAGTTCTTCGAGAGAGTCGTCGATGCTCAGAAGGGGATGGCTGCCGCGCAGTCCCAAGCCAACCAGAAAAGCACGCTCGCGCTGCTGGACAAGAGTATTATTTTCCGTCATAAATTGGCGTACCACTTTTTCAAACGGGCGAGGGCTTCTTCTAAACGATCATCGGGAATGCCCACGCTTAACCGGACGTAGTTTTTACCCGCCGCACCGTAGATTTCACCCGGCGCAACCGAGACATGGGCGTGCGAAAGAGCCTGTTCTGCATAGTAAGCGCCGTCGCCTGCCTGAACATGTGCCCAAACATACAGCGAGCCTTTGCGTTTGATTGCGCTCAAACCGATTTCAGGTAGCGCGGCGAGGATCATGTCACGGCGATGCTGATAAATTGCATTCCGCTGGTCAATCCATTCGCGTCCGACTTGTTCAATCGCGATGATGCCTGCGTCGTAGATAGGGCGGAAGTGTCCGCTGTCCATGTTGCTCTTAATTTGCAACAGCGTTTTGATGGCTTCGGGCGAGCCGACTGCCGCGCCAAGCCGCCAGCCTGCCATGTTGTATGATTTCGAGAAAGACATGAATTCAATCGTGCAGTCCATTGCGTTGTCGGCCTGGAGCGCGCTTCCAGCAACATAACCGTCATAGGTGACTTCGACATAAGGATTGTCAGAAGCCAGCAGTAAATTATGCTGGTTGCAGAAGTCGACAGCACGCTGATAGAAATCGAGTTCTGCTGTTGCGCCGGTGGGATTGTTCGGGTAATTGACCCACAGTAATTTGGCTCGTGCTAGGGCATCGGCGGGAATGGCAGCGAAATCAGGAAGATAACCCCCTGATTCGTTGGTTGGAACTTCGCAAACGTCGGCTCCAGCGAGATGCGCTCCCAGTGTATACGATGGGTAACCAATCTCTGGCACAAGTGACAGATCACCCCGATCCAGATAGGCAAGGCTTAAGTTAACGATGCCTTCCTTGCTGCCAATCAGCGGCATGACCTGGATTTCTGGGTCGACCATTACACCAAAGCGATAGCGATAATAATCTGCAATGGCCGCGCGAAATTCGGCAGTACCCTTGTACCCGCCGTAGCTATGATGTCCAGGGTGACTTGCTGACTCGTCAAGGGCTTCGATGACTGAAGCAGGTGGCGGCATATCCGGACTGCCAATGTCCAGACCAATAACGTCCAAACCTTGAGCATTTAGCTCGCGGACGCGCTGTGTCAGCACCGCGAAGGCATAGGGAGGAAGAGTCTTTAAACGTTTGGCGGGAGTGGGCATAGACACAGATTAAATTCTCTCAGTTGATGATTAAGCAAGTGTACCACGTTCAGGTGTTGAGCGTGATCTGAAAGCACCAAGATTGCTTACGATACCGATTCGGAAGCAAGGTAAACATCGTCCAAACCAATAATCTCGGCTTTCATATCGGATACGGCACGTTCAACGTAAGCAGCGTAGCGCGCACGTTTTTCTTTCACGGGATTGGCGAGTTCTGGCAAAATGCCAAAATTCGCTTTCATCGGCTGAAAATGTCTCGGTTCCGCGTGTGTAATGTAATGACAAAGTGCTCCAAGCATCGTGGTTGGGGGGATGACCCAGGTTGGTTTGCCTTGCAGAGTCCGTGCCATGTTGAGCGCGGCGACTAATCCTGTGGCAACATTCCCCATGTAGCCTTCAACGCCGGTGATTTGCCCCGCGAAAAATAGGTCAGTACGCTCTTTAAACGCGAGGGTAGAGTGGAGCAGTGTAGGTGCACTGATGAAGGTATTGCGATGCATTTGTCCGTAGCGCATGAATTCAGCCTGTTCGAGGCCGGGGATTAGGCGAAGGATTTGCTTCTGTTCCGCCCAGCGAATATTCGTTTGAAAGCCAACCAGATTGTAAAGTGTGCCAGCAAGATTGTCCTGACGGAGCTGAACAACCGCGTAGGGACGACGACCTGTACGAGGATCGGTCAGGCCGACCGGACGCATGGGGCCAAAAGCGAGTGAGTCATGCCCGCGTGATGCAATCTGTTCAATGGGTAGACAACCCTCGAAAAAATGCTCGTCTTCGCGCTCAAAATCACGTAGTTCGATCTTTTCCGCAGCGAGGACGGCTTCGACAAAGCGTTCGTACTCAGCCTTGTTCATAGGACAGTTGATATAATCGCCCTCTTCTTCTTCACCACGACCGTAACGACTGGCGCGGAAGGCGATATTCATGTCGATACTATCGGCAGAGACAATCGGAGCGAGGGCATCATAAAAATAGAGATGATCCTGCCCGGTCAGACGGGCGATACTGGTTGTCAGTGCTGGAGAGGTCAATGGGCCAGAGGCGATAATCGTCGGCGTAGCAGGAATCAGAGTCATTTCTTCGCGGATCAGGCGAATATTGGGATGGCCGTTGATTGCTTCGGTGACTGCCCGCGAAAAAGCATCTCGATCTACGGCTAATGCACCACCAGCGGGTACTGCGGCACGTTCGGCGCTGGCAAGCAGCAGCGAGTGCAGCAGATCCAGTTCAGTTTTGAGCAAGCCAGAGGCTCGGTCGGGAAGTTTTGAGCCGAATGAGTTGCTGCACACCAGCTCGCTGAGGCGGTCACTAACATGCGCACCAGTGGTTTTAAGGGGGCGCATTTCATAAAGCTCGACTTGGAAATCGCGCTCCGCAAGCTGCCAGGCGGCTTCAGAACCTGCCAGACCGCCGCCAATTACAATAACCTGATTTGTCATGCAACTCTCTGTGATTACGGACACTTAGGATTCATTATACAGATCGGCTCAAATCCTGGGCGAACTGATAATACTGGCGAATTTTGTCGAGGCTGTCGGCATTCGTTGGTGCCATTTGCAACGCATTTTCATAAGCATGAACTGCTTCGGGATAGCTGTGAAGGGCAAAATAGGAGTTGCCTAGAATGTTGTACACGCGATAGTCTCCCACTGCCTGACCCTCAACTTCCGCAGCTTGTAGCATTTTAAGGATCGCCTGGACGGACTTTTCGTAGTCGCCGAGCTGATATAAGGTGCGAGCGATGCGATAGTGCAGCGAAAGCTCCCAGGGCGTGTAAGGATTGAACTGAAGGGCTGCTTGATAAGCAGCAACAGCGTTCTGAAGTTGGCTGGATTCTAAATAAGCATCCCCTAGCATTTCATGAATCCGTGACCAGGTAACATCGATACCTAAGGGACGTTTATTTATCTGGATATATTGCTGGAGATATGCAATGACATCGCGTTCGCGACCATTAATCAAGGACAGTGTTTCGGCTGCGTTAAGAAGAGCGTCCGTGAGTCCTGCTTTGGCTTCTGCGCCCTGCGCGACATTGATCGCGACATTTGAGGCGTCAAGAGCGGCAGAATAATCATGCATTTCGCGGAATACCCGGCTGCGGAGGGTATGAACGTGCACCAGCCAAAGACGATCTTCGCTAAGAGGGTAGGTGGCAACTGCTTTGTTGAGAAAACTTAGTGCGTGCTCAAACTCACGCCGCTCATAAAATGCGACGAAACCCAAGCGCTCATAACAGT
>DAOUCB010000144.1:0-10307 GCA_034432495.1 Anaerolineae bacterium
TGGGTGGTGACAATGGTGGGTCGTATTGGCTGCGGATCGCTGATGGCAAAATGGAAGCGGGCGAAGGCAAAGCCGACGACGCCAAGATGACGCTGAAGGCCAGCGCTGATGACTTCATCAGCATGATGACGGGGAAACTGAACCCGATGCAAGCGTTTATGACCGGGAAAATCAAAATTCAAGGCGACACCGGGCTGGCGATGAAGCTCATGCCCTTGATGAACAGCTAAATCGAATAAAAAAGGAGGGAGATCGCACCTATGATCTCCCTCCTTTTTATCCTTTGAAGACCCATCGCAGCGATGAGTCTGTCTGTTTATTCGTCCTCTGCCTCTGCTTCATCGAAGCGCATCATATAGAGCGAGTTGCCTCCTAGTGATGCCGTGCCAATCGCATCTTCAATCGCTTCGAGAAGCTCATCATCCTTCAGACGCTTGGCCTCGGTGGCAAGGCGTTCGAGAATGCGGGTCGATTCGCGCGTGCCAATTTCGCCGAGCGACCAGATTGCGACTTCCTTGATTTCACGGTCGTGATCCAGCGCAAGGCGCGTCAAGCCCGGAACAGCTTCCTCGATTTCCAATTCACCAGCGGCGCGCGCCGCTTCGTAGGTCATCTCCGGGTCTTCGCTGTCTAGCTGCTGAAGCACATATTCATTCCACTGGGAGTCGTAGGTACGCCCCATCGCGAAAATCGCGCTGATTTGCATCCGGTGATCCGAGTTGTCGTAGGCTTCGCGGATGGCTTCATCGACGACTTCATGACTGCAATTGGCAATCGCTTCCAGCGCGCGACGACGCACGTCATAATCCTCACTCTGATTTTCGAGAATTGTGACCGCAGCGTCCTGCGCCTTAGAGGTTTCCGCTTCCGGCAGGTCGCCGAGTTCACCGAGCAGAATGAAGCGCCCTAGCGCACTGGCGGCTGCGGCGCGAACGTTGATTGCCTCGTCATAGAGGGCGACGTCGATCAGGCGATTCATCAAAACCAGTGATTCGTCTTCCCAGAGCAGCTCAACGGCTGCTTCGCGAACCCCGGCATCGCTATCGTTCAGCGCGTATTGACCGAGCACCTCATAGTTGAGTTCGAAATTGGCTTCACTGGCTTCGAGCAGTTCACGCACCACTTTGCGGCGGTATGAGGCCGTCAGATGCTCCCAAACGGGTGTCAAACGCTCAATGTCGGTGGGTTCGAGGCCGGAGAGACCGTAGTAAACCGCTGAATTGACAACGCCATCGTTATCGCGCAGCGTTGCAAGTGTCGCATTGAGATCCGGGTGTTTCTGTTCGTCGAGATTGTAGTCCATGTCACTTCCTAATGAAGAGATTGATTAGCGGGGAATAAGATTGGTTAACGGATTGCTGATGTCGTTGAGGAGAACTACCACCATCAACGACAGCAGAAGCGCCAAACCAACAAGATGAACCATCCCCTCACGCTCTGGCGCAATCGGTCGACCGCGCACAATTTCGATGAGCACGAAGAGGATGCGCCCCCCATCCAACGCCGGGATGGGCAGGAGGTTGGTGAGGCCAAGCGCCAAGCTGATCAGCGCCATGAATTCAAGGATAATACCAGGTTGATTGCGCTGAATACTCTCCTGCAGGAACACACCACCCGCCTGACTAATGCCCAATGGACTGGTCAAACGCAGCGAATTGCTGTCGGCAGTGCCGTGCAGGATTTGACCGGGGATACTGGCAATCGTATTCAATACTTCACTGATCCGCGAAAAGCTGTACTGAATCGCAGCCGTGAGCGTTTGCGAAACCAGTTCGCTGCGATTGCCTTCCTGAAACGCCACACCTAACCCATTATCAATCGCTGCCGTGCTGATGCCGATGCCCATCGCGCCTTCACCTGAAGGCGGATTGGAACGAGGCGTCACGGTCAACTCCATCATCTGACCGTCGCGCCAGACGCCCAACGTAACCAGTTTGTCGAGATTGTCTCCGGTCATCTGCTGCAAGTGCTGATAATCCGCGACAGATTCGCCATTGAACGTGGTAATTAAATCCCCTATTTGCAGCCCGCTAGCAGCGGCAGGCGAACCTGCTGATACGTCGAGAACGAGGGGATGCGTTTCAGTAGCAAGCTGTTCTGTATTCAGATTTGGCGTGAACTTCATATCGACCGGTGTTTGCTGATCTTTTCGGACGACAGCAAGCGTTACTTCCTGTCCATTGGCAGCCGCCAGACGAGTCAGCAAATCGGCGGCATCGGTGAAATTCTGACCGTTGATAGACTGAATGACATCGCCCGCCTGAATACCGGCTTGCGCAATAACCGAATCGGGGGCAACGTAATTGAAGCTGACCACGCCACCAATCACTTGTGGAATGCCCATCATAGCGATAATCACAAACAGGACAAAGGCCGTCAGGAAATTGGCAATTGCACCTGCCGCCATGAAGAAAATCCGTGCAAGGGGTTTAGCTTCGTTGACAGAGAGTGTATTTTTCAGGCCGCGCTGCATCGCCTCTTCACGATCTTCTTCCACCGCATCCGTGCCGAGCTGGCGCACCATATCTTCGCCAAGCGGGCGCACAAAGCCGCCGAGCGGCAGCCAGTTGAGGGTGTAATCGGTTCCATGGAGCGTAAAGAGCTTGACCATGCGGGGCGGCATCCCAATACCAAACTCCAGTATGGTGATCCCAACCAGCTTCGCCGCGATAAAGTGTCCCATCTCATGAATGAGCACTGCCGGAATAAGCACCAGCACGAAAGCCACCAGAGCGGACAACGCATCATTACCAAGTAAGAAGTTGAACATCAACTGTACCTTGATTCAGTGGACAAAAGCCGACGGGGAACTATAGAGCATTATAACGGGATATATCATCCGTAATCAAGCGTACTGCCTTTACGCTTATCAGATATTAAGTCGCTACAATCTGCGTTCCGCTGCCTGGAGCTGCGGTCAAAATGCCTAGAACATCAGACAACGTTTCGAGCCTGGCGCTTACTTTCGCAGCATCTTTTCTTATACAAATACAATGCACATTTGGCCCTGCATCGAGGGTGTAGCAGACCTGCAACCCTTCGTTTCGCCAGACACGCACCTGCTCCATAATCATGAGCGAGGCGGGCAACCAGTAAAAGAGCGGTGGTCGGCTGGTCATCATGACGGCGTGCATGAGATTGCTGTCCCGTTCGACGACCTCAGCAAAGGTGTCGAAGTCACGATCCAGGATTGCCTGTTTGCAAACCCTGAAGCGCTCCCCTGCCCCGGCAACACGGGCTTCCTGCAAGTCACTGGTCGCGGCGGAATGATGCCCTGCCGACGAGCCAACAGCTTTATGCTCGCGACTGACCACCGCGATCACATCGACGATGTCCCAGTAATCGGGCGGCGCGAAGCTTTCCGCATACGATTCTTTGTGTGTGCTCCCGCTATGCCACTCGACGAAGCCTGCTGGGACGGAACGCGCCGCTGATCCTGAGCCGAGTCGTGCCAGCGTCGAGAGTTCATGCTCGGTCAATTCGATGCCGGTCGCCGCAACTGCCGCAACCGTCAGCGCAGCGAAGGCAGCAGCGGAAGACGCGATCCCTGCCCCGATGGGGAAATTGTTGCTTGATTCGACAGCAGCATACTGGGTAATCACCGGGAAACGCTGACGGAGCAGGCTCAGATGGGACGAAACTCGTTCGAGGGCAGAGCCTGTGTCAGGCTCACCATTCAAAATCAATTCATCGCCCGACAGATCATCTGACCAGTTGACCGTTGTTTCAGTGAAAAGTCCATCGAGGTTCATGCTAATCGACGGATTGGCGGGCAAGCGCAGGTCATCATCGCGGTTCCCCCAGTATTTGATAAAGGCGATATTCGGGGTGGCGCGGGCGGTAGCGGTCAATCTCGACATAAACGAGCAATCCTTTTAAGTTCGTCTTTTTCTTGCTCTCATGGGCGATGTCGATGAACTACCTAAGATTCTATGGTAGCTCATTCAGAATACAGCGCTGGAAGCGAGGCAAGAACAAAAATTTGTACTCTAAACAAGACCTCTTTTTTATTTTACCTCATGGGAAGGACAAGACGCTCAAACTTTTTAATTACTTACGGAAGTCATATACGGGGCGCGTGGTATAATCGCCTTGCGTTTAGTATCGCTGCTAAGGACAATTCGTTGGAACCTCTGATCGGCTTGATACGCGCGATGCGTCCGCGCCAGTGGCCTAAAAACGTGATCGTCGTTGCAGGCATCGTTTTTGATGGACAGCTCTTTGTTTTCGACTCCCTGATGCGGGTGGCACTGGCATTTGTCCTTCTCTGCATGATCTCCAGTTCGATTTACATCATCAATGACCTGGTCGATATTGAGAGTGATCGGCAGCATCCCAAGAAACGCTTCCGGGCGATTCCCTCAGGACAACTCCCGATTCCGCTCGCGCGAATTGCTGCGGTCATCCTGATTATATTGAGTCTGGGACTATCAGCGCTGTTCAGCCCCGGCCTGAGCGCCATTTTGTTTGCGTATCTCGTGCTACATCTGCTCTATAGCTGGAAACTGAAGCACATGGTCATTCTTGACCTGCTGTCAGTGGCAGCAGGCTTTGTCTTGCGGGTGGGTGCGGGCGTCGTTGTCGTTCATGTCCAGGCATTTTCTCCCTGGCTCTACGCCTGCACGGGATTGTTAGCGCTGTTCCTGATTATCGGCAAACGGCGGCAGGAACTGCTTGAGCTTGGTGAAAGCGCGGGGACAATTCGCTCTACCCTCGCCAGTTATAATCTTCCCTTACTGGACGATATGCTGCGAATGGTTATGACCAGCACGCTGATCGCCTATTTGCTCTATACCATTGAAGAACCGTCAAAACTCCTGTCCGGGACGAATTTAGCCCTTCTGACAGTGCCCTTTGTCCTTTATGCACTCTGGCGTTATCTGTATCTGATTCATGTCGAGGGCGAGGGCAGCGCCCCTGAAGAAGTACTCCTGCGCGACCGGCCTTTGCAGGTCAGCATTTTACTGTGGGGCTTAACGTTCGTCACAATTCTATATGCGCCGCACCTCCTCAACTTATAAGCGCATGATCGAAGCCAGCGCACCCGCGAAAGCGATCCTGTTTGGCGAACATGCCGTCGTTTACGGTCAGCCTGCCATTGCGGTTCCGGTCTCCGATCTACGGGTATTTGCGAGCGTCGAGCCGAATCGCGGCGGATTGCGAATTGCTTCCGCTGATCTGGAGATTCCCGTTGACATTGATACGGAGTCGGTCGATAACGCGCTGGCACTGACGGCACGCCTCGTTTTAAGGGAACTGAAAGTTCCGCCGCCCGCCATCACTATCAGGATTCGTTCGGAAATTCCGATTGCCAGTGGACTGGGCAGCGGGGCTGCCGTTTCAACGGCGCTGGCACATGCTCTGTGCGCCCACGCAGAGCGAACCCTCAATGACGAGACACTGAACAACCTGATTTACGAAGTCGAAAAGATTCATCACGGGACGCCCAGCGGCATCGACAATACGGTGATTGTCTATGAGCGTCCGGTATACTTTGTACGTGGTCAGGCGATTGAACGATTGACGATTGGCGCACCGTTTACACTGCTGATCGGCGATACCGGCAAGAGCGCATCAACGCGGGCGGCGGTTGCTAGCGTACGCGAACTTTACGACGATGATCCCGACAAGATTCAGCCAGTTCTTGATGAAATTGGGGCGCTCGTCAGAGAGGCGCGCCACGCGATTGAAGCAGGAAACAGCGCAGCAGTTGGGAAGCTAATGAGCGATAATCATGCGTTGTTACAACAACTGACTGTCTCGTCGCTCGAACTCGATACGCTGGTCGAGGCTGCAAATCACGCAGGCGCGATCGGCGCAAAACTCTCTGGCGGCGGTCGAGGCGGCAATATGATCGCACTGGTCACGGCAGAGACTTGTACACAAGTCGAAGCAGCGTTGCGAGCAGCGGGTGCTGTCCACGTCTTTAGAACCGAGGTGCGTTGATGCTGTCGTTCATCAAACTGGGCGGTTCGCTGATCACGGACAAGCGGATCGAAAACAGCTTTCGAGCCGAAGCAGCAGGCCGCGTGGCGTCTGAAATCCACTCTGCTCTGGCGCAAAATCCTGATTTGCGCCTGCTGCTGGGGCATGGGAGCGGCTCATTCGGTCACGTCGCCGCGAAGCGCTACGGGACAATGCAAGGCGTTCGCACCCCCGAAGAATGGCGCGGCTTCGCGCATGTTGCCACTGTTGCCGCAGAACTCAATCATCTGATGGCAAAAACCCTCGATGCAGCGGAGGTTCCCGTCTGGCGAATGCAGCCCTCCGCATCGGCGATCAGCCATGACGGTGCAATTCAGACCATGGCGCTGGAACCGATTCGACAGGCGCTCGAACATGGCCTTGTACCGTTGGTTTACGGGGATGTTTCGCTTGACGACGTGCGCGGCGGGACGATTGTCTCGACTGAAACAGTATTTTTTTATCTGGCACGCTACCTGCCCGTTCGTCAGGTACTGCTGCTCGGCGAAGTCGATGGCGTTTACGATCCGTCTGGGAAGGTGATTGCCAGAATTAGCGCCAGCACCCTGGAATCTGTAGAAGCCGCGCTCGGCGGGTCTGCCGGAACTGATGTTACCGGAGGGATGGAGACAAAAGTCCGCGATATGGTGGCACTGGTCGAAACCGTCCCCGGATTGACGATTCGGATCATGAGCGGCAAACATCCCGGCCTGCTCGAAGCAACCATGCTAGGTCAGGCGACTCCTGGCACGCTCATCTCCGCAGAATAAACATCGCTAGAGCCGAGCAAGCTGGTCAGCAGCACGGTTGACGACCATCACCGTCAGCGTGATTGCTAACCCTGGTGCGGCGGCGATCCAGGGGGCGCTGCGAAACGCCTGTCGCCCTTCGTAAAGCATCGTCCCCCAATCAGGAATACCTGGCTCACCGCCTAAACCCAGAAAGCTTAAAGCAGCGCTGTTAAGGATGGCATAGGCGAAGATCACTCCGACATACGCCAGAATGGTGGTGAGGATATTCGGCAGGATGTGAACGGTGATCAGCCGCAAGCGGGTCACGCCAAGTCCGCGCGCCGCTTCGACGTAACCCGACGACCGCACCCCGACAATGGCTGCACGCGTAACGCGCGCGCAGGGGGCAATTTGCGTGATTCCTGTCGCCAGCGCCAGCGGCAGCGCGCCCTGCCCCAGCAGCGTCATGATCAGAAGTGCCAGGAGTAAACCGGGGAAGGCAAGTGCGGCATTAATAAAAATCGCACTCCAACGATCCAGGCGATTGACGGCGCAGAGCAAACCGAGCACGACTCCAGAGATGAAAGCTACGGTGGTCGCCAGCAGCGCGACGAGGATAGTGTGCTGACCGCCATAAAGTGCGCGGCTGAAGACGTCGCGTCCGAGTAAATCCGTGCCAAGCAGATGCTCAGCGCTGGGTGGCTGAAGCTGATGTACGGAATCCGTCCGCATGGGATCGGTAGGCGCAAGCAGCGGCGCGACGATCACGATCAGGATGAGGAGCACGATAAGGATTCTGATTGCGCGCAAGGTTAGACTCGCGGATCAAGCAGATGATAGGTGAAGTCGGCAGCCGCGTTGAGCAGTGTGTAGACGAAAGCGCTGAGGATGACGATGCCCTGCACGACTGGGTAGTCCTGCCGCAGCGTCGCGTTGAGCAGCAGACGTCCAATACCAGGGCGAACGAACAGACTCTCGGTGATAACCACGCCACCGAGCAAGAAGCCCGCCTGCAAAGCGATGACTGTTACCGCAGGAAGCAGCGCAGCACGCAGCACGTGAAGGAGAATGACACTGCTTTCGCGGAGTCCTTTAGCACGGGCAGTGCGGACAAAATCGAGCGAGAGCGTGTCGGCAACTTGTGCGCGTACCACCTGCCCTATCGCGCCCGATGTATGAAATGCGAGTACCAGCGTCGGCAGAAGCAGGTTATTTGCCCCGGAAGTGGGCAGCCAGTTCAACCGGACGGCGAAAATGTAGATTGCCAGCGTACCCGTCCAGTAAAGCGGTAGACTGAGCGACAGTTCCAGGATCAGTCTGGCGATCCCCGCAGCATTCGTATCGAGTGCGGCAACGACCCCCAGCGCAACGCCGGCCACCGTAGAGGCGATCAGAGCGGCAAGCGCCAACATGACGGTTGGCGCAAGCTGCTGAGCGATGATTTCGCTCACCGGGCGACCATCAAGCAGCGAAACACCGAGATCGCCGCGCAGCAGCCCGCTCAAAAAATGCCCGTACTGAATAATCACTGGATCGTCGAGGCCGAGCGCCGCCCGCCGTTCGGCAATCGTTTCGGCACTCGCCCCGCTGCCGATCAGCTCCGCTTGAATCGCGTCCCCTGGCAGAATATGAAGTGCAAAAAAGGCCAGCGTTGCTGCGAGCCAGAATGTCGCCAGGGTTTGGCCGATGAGGCGCACGTCAGCCGCTTTTCTCCATCAGGTTGTTCAAAACCGGAAACCAGCCATAGGCATCATAGGATAGCCCTTCGACGGATGCGCGACTGCCATTGAGATTGACGTAATCGCGAATCGGCAAAATCAGCGCCTGTTCCATAATGGTACGCTGCACCTGGGCATAGAGACTGCGACGCGCATTCGCATCGGTCTGCTCGACGGCTGAATTAAGCTGACCATCAAGCGCGGCATCGGTGTAACCCGTCCAGTTATTGTCGCCTGTGCTGAGAAAGTATCGATTGAGAAATGAGGGGTCGAGGCCAAATTCGTACCAGGCGACAAGATTATACTGCCCATCGTTGACATGCTGGCGCAGAATCGTCGCGCTGGGTACGGGATCGATGATGGCTTTGATGCCAATGTCACGCCACTGATCCTGAATGAGCTGTGCCACATCAGGGATAAGGCCCCAGTTCGGCGCAATGAGGGTCACTTCAAGATTCGTACCGCCAATATCAACATAACCATCGTTGTTCGTATCCTGGTATCCAGCCGTTTGCAGCAAAGCGCGTGCCTGCTGCGGATCATACGCATAGGCATTGACGACATCGCTGCTGTAGAATTCGGTTGCGGACGAGAGCGGCCCCCAGGCAACTGGTGAGAAACGCTGGAAAACCGCGTCGATGATGGCTTCGCGGTTAGTGCCGTAAAGCAGCGCCTGGCGTACTCCGAGGTTATCCGTCGGGAAACGCCTGGTATTCATGAGGAACTGAAGCGGCTGACCGGGGATTGTGGTGGGCTGAAGCTGAATATCACTATTGGCGGTCAGGGCACGCGCATCGACAGGAAGCAGTTCTCCCACCACCTGAACATCGTTATTTTCCAGCGCCAAGGCGCGCGCGGAAGGGTCTTGATCGTAAAAGCGAAACTCGACCTGATCGACTGAATCGGGCGTGGATGGCTGATAGAAAGCTGGCCCCCAGGCATAGTCAAGGTTGCGCTGAAGCGTCAGATGATCGCCAGGAACATATTCGACAAACATGAATGGCCCGGTGCCTACCTGATGGAACTGGTAGCGCTCGTCGGAATACTGGCTCAGCGCCGTTGGGCTGGCAATGCCCAGATAAACCTGACTGAGCGAGTCCAGCAGCGGACTGTACGGTGCCGAAAGTTTCAGCCGAATGGTATAATCATCGACGATTTCATAGCCCGTGTAGGTTCCCAGAAGAAAAACTGATTTCTGCGAAGCCGTCATGGGGTTCGTGATGCGATCCAGGTTTGCTGCAACTGCCTGAGCATTGAACGGTGTACCGTCGTGAAATTTCACCCCCTGCCTGAGCGCAAATGTATAGGTCAGCCCATCCGGTGAAATCGTCCAGCTTGTCGCCAGCCCGGGGACAAATTCCAGCGATTTCGGATCACGATAGACCAATGTGTCGTACACTGACCGCAGCACAATGCCGAGTTCAGAGGATGCGCCAATCTGGGGATCGAACGTACTTGGCTGAAGTGTCAGGCCATAAACAATCGGGTGGCGTGCGACGAACTGCTGCTGCGATTGGGCACGCGATGAGCAAGCCATCGCCATAACCAGAAATGCCAACACTCCCACTCTGGCGACGAGTGTACGCATTATTTACCTTTCGGCTGCTGTGCGATACGATTTGCCAGGACAGTATAGCGACCTGAGATTGAAAACGTAAGGCTTTTATGACCGTTTATGACCGACGATTGCTGAGGCCGCCCGACGAAGAAGAAGAGATTTATCCCTATCGACGGGTCTGGCGCAGCCTTGCCATCGAAAATATTGCCCTAGGAATCGTCTGCCTGACGGCGTTCGTCGTTTTCGGCCTGGTTCAGCTTCATTTGCCTGCTCAGTTCGCGCTCGGCGTCAATGCGGTGCTTGTTCTTTTTCCAGTGGCGGTCTGGCTGGTGTTTT
>DAOUCB010000145.1:0-48834 GCA_034432495.1 Anaerolineae bacterium
AGCGCGATGGCTACATGCGTGGCGATGGCAATCACGGGGCGCTGCCCAACTACGAACCGAACAGCTTCGGTGGGCCAGCCCAGAACCCCGCCTACAGTGAGCCTCCCTTCCCGGTCGATGGCGAGGGTGCGCGCTACAACCATCGTGAAGGCAACGACGATTATACTCAGCCAGGCAATCTGTTCCGCCTGATGACTCCCGATGCCCAGGCGCGCCTGATCGAAAACATCGTCGGGTCGATGACTGGCGTTCCGACCTACATTCAGGAACGCCAGATTGCCCACTTCTTCAAAGCCGATCCTGCCTATGGGCGCGGCGTTGCCCAGGGATTGGGTCTGGAAGTTCCTGCCGAAGTCAGCATGGACTAGCGCCAGCGTTTTCGCTTTAGAATCCGGTAAAAGCGGCGCTCATCGCGCCGCTTTTTTGATCAAAACCTTTGTCGTTAATCGCGCAATTTTAAGGCTTCTGCCAGCTTGTTAAAAATCACACTTTACGGGTAAGCTCACCCTTTACACGCCGAAATGGCACTGGTATAACTGATTCAACCTGCTGTGCGCGTGATGTCGCGCCGGGTTTTGAGCCAACACCCCTATGAAGGGGACTCACATCTGACAGCAAGGTGATAGGCTCGCGTAGCCAAGACCCCATCGTCCGAAGAGTTCCCGCCTGCGAAAGCAGGTTCAAAACATCGCACACACGGCATGGCAGGATTTTTCAAGCAAGTACCAAATACCGAGTGTTAAGTGCTGAATCAAACGGCATTTTCCACTCGGTATTTTTTCTGTAGTCACACAAACCCCGCATCTGAGACTTCCATGGCACTAAAGAACGCTTTAGTGCTTTCTCAGCACTCAGCACTCGGTACTCAGTACTTTTTTACGGTTGATTGTAGTCGCTGCCAAATACCGCTGTTAGCAGTCGCGGCAGCGCTCCGGGATACGGAACCAGCACCTCAGCGCCATCCTCGGTCGTGTAGTTCTGGACATAGTGTTCGTCCATCACGCCCGTGTGAATATGATCCGCTGGCAGGTCTTTCAGCCACAGCACAAGCTGAATCATCTGGTCAAGCGAAAGCTGTGTGTAGACGTTCTGGCTGACCGAGGCGTACAGGCTCGGCGCTTGAATGATCAACTGCGGCAGCGAATTCAGGCTCAGGATGCGATCCCGAATAGCGAACAGCACCTGCTGCTGGCGGCGCGCCCGGTCGAAGTCGCTGCTGCCGTGCCGCGTGCGAGCATATTTCTGCGCGGTATAGCCGTCTATATGCTGCAATCCCGCTTGCAGCACCAGCGGATCGTAGCCGTAGTTCATGCTGGGGAACTGATAATCGCTGATCGGCTCTGGCACGTCCACGTCGATCCCGCCGATGTCGTCTACCAGTTTCATGAGCGCCGTGAAGTCGATCACCGCGTAAGCATTAACACCCATACCGAGATTGACCTGAACCGTTTGCATCGCCAGCGTCGGCCCGAAGCCTGCCCGCTGTTGTTCGCCCAGCGGCAGCGCCGAGTTGATCCGCTGGGGAGCGCTGTAGCCGGGAATCGGCACGTACAGGTCGCGTGGGATGCTCAGAATACCCAGCTCATTCGTGACCGGGTCAAAGCTTGCCAGCATCATTGTATCGCTGCGATAAGCCAACCCCGTTTCGCCGGGGCGGCGGTCGATTCCCATCAGCAGGATATTCAGGCGCGCCGTCCCGTTCCAGGGCTGTAGGACGATACTGCTGCCGTCGTCCAGCTTGACGTTTTCGCCCGCCGCCAGCGTGAGGTTGCTGCCGGGCGCGATTGCATTCGCCTCGTAATGGACGCGCGCATCGACCGGCGTCGGCAGCACGCTGACAGCCGTCGGATCGCTGCTTACAATCTCGTTCTGACGGGCTGCATTGACCACCAGAGTCAGCCCCAGCCCCAGTACAATCACGACAAGCAGAAGCCCAAATGCCAGACCGACCCACAGCCAATCGCGTCGCTTGCCGACGATGCTCGGCGCTCGCTGTGGAACTCGTTCACGCGGCGTCACTTGCGCCGGGACAGAAGGGCGCATCGGCGGCGGCATCGGGATGACCTGAACGGCGGGCGCTTCCGGCGGCATCAGCGCTGTGCTGACCGGGGCAGGGCTTGCTATAATTGCCCCCTCGTTCTCGACAGGAATCTCGGCTGCGCTTTCGCCCTCAGGATGTTCACCGGGAGGCGCAAAACGTGGATCAACCTTGTCCGATTGAAAATCAAACATAAACAGAACCATCTCGTGAATACGATGCGGCTCAGTATAGGAAAGTGCAAAACGTGCGTCAATGGCGCTTGATCTACGATCAGCCGACGCTCGGCGCGCGCAACATGGCGCTCGACGAGGCGCTTCTGGCGGCAGTCTCAGCAGGTGATAACCCGCCGACGCTGCGCCTCTACACCTGGAATCCGCCCTGTTTGTCACTGGGTTATGGGCAGCGCGCTCGCGAAGCCGATATGGATCGCCTCGCGCAGCGCGGTTGGGACATCGTGCGCCGTCCCACCGGCGGACGCGCCATTCTTCACACCGACGAACTGACGTACAGTCTCACCTTGCCCATCGATCACCCGTTGGCGCAGGCCAATCTCGTCGATAGCTACCGCCAGATCAGCGCCGCGCTCTTGCTAGCGCTGGATCAGTTGGGCGCGCAGGCGCAGGCTGTTCGCGCCGAAACCAGCGCCGCACCAACCATCAACCCCATTTGCTTCGAGACGCCTTCGCATTACGAAATCACTGTGCAAGGTCGCAAACTGGTCGGCAGCGCCCAGGTACGCCGCAAACAGGGCATCCTCCAGCATGGGACACTGCCGCTCACGGGCGATATATCCCGCATCTGCGACGCACTTGTTTATCCTGATGAATCTACCCGCTCTGCCGCTAAAGCCGACGTTCACGCCCGCGCCTTGACGCTTGAGGAGGCGCTCGGTGTTGCTGTCGATGTGGAAACGGTCGCCGCTGCTGTCGTAGAGGGATTTGAGAGAACGCTTGACCTGTCGCTGATCCCGTCCAGTTTCACGCCAGCGGAACTTGCGCACGCCGAGCGACTGACCGCCGAGGTCTATGCTAACCCTGACTGGACATTCCGCCGCTAACCGAAAACAAGCTCAATTCGTACTTGATTCAGACGATCTACTTGACGCTGATCGACCATTTGTGCTAAGTTTGAGCGTATGACTCCCTGATCAGGATTTTGATTATGTCCGACATCCGCCAGATGCCGTTGTTTCCCACGCTCCCCGCTTCGGAAGCCGATCTTAATCCGCATACGCTGCTTAAACATACGGTGACGCTCTTTCAGCGCCATCTGCTGCGCGAAGGCAAAACGGAGCACACCGTCAAATCCTTCACCTCTGATTTGCAGCTTCTGATGGAACACGGCGGCGACGAGATGGCAATCGGTTCGTTCAACACGACCGACCTCAATGGCTTCCTCGACTGGATGGAACATGGACGCGGCGTCTCATGCAGCCGCAAAACCTACGCCCGCCGCGTGACCACGCTCAAAGTCTTTTTCAAGTGGCTGCGTGAAATTGAGGCTATCCCGCACGATCCTGCGCTGGCGGTGCTTCAGCGTTCCGGGCCTGCGCCGCTGGCGGAAATCCTCTCGACCGACGACATTTCCAGCGTGATTAGCCACGCCGCCAGTCTCCGACGCGGCGAGAAGCCCGACGCCCGCCCTGAGATGCTGTTTCGGCTGCTGCTCGATACCGGGATCAAGAAGGCCGAAACCATGCGCCTGACGCTCGAAGATGTGCGCCGTGACCATCCGCCGACGGTGATCGTCAAGCACCAGAGCGCTAAAAACGTCTACAAGGAGCGCATCATCGAGCTTGATCCGGCATGGCTTCCCGTACTAGACGAGTACATCCCGCAGTATAAAGTCCAGAACCTGATCATTACCTGTACAGCGCGCAACCTCGAATACATTCTTGAGGATTTGGGCAATGGTGCGGGCATCGACGCCAAGATCTCGTTTGAGATGCTGCGCTGGACGAGCGCCGTTCGTGATTTCCGCGCCGACGTTGACCCCAACACCATCCGCGAAAAGCTCGGCCTCAGCGAAATTAGCTGGTACGAAACTTTCGCCAAAATCAAGCGCTTGGCAGACGAACAGGTGCGTCAGAAAGCATAGAGGGTTTTGAAAGATTTCCATTTGTGACTTGCGTCAGGAGCAGAACTTGTGATGTTGAAACAGCTTTTGAGGCGGTTGGGTTCATATTTCGGAAATCGGCAAATCACGCAGAGTTCATTCGTGACGCTAAAAGATAATAATGGTAAAGCTGTTGGGATGATGGACAGAATAGGCGCTGATTTTTTTTCATCGCCAAAGCCATCTCTCACGAAGACGATGGTGGATCAACTTTTCGAAAAGGTGACACATGTGCAGATTGTGCATAAGTTTATTGGGAAAGATGGACGCTATCATCCGGAAACCCTATTGAACATTACTGATCCTGAAGCGTTTTCAAGTCTTCATAACGCTTTAGAAATTATAGATGAAGCGAGTCCCTTTCATGTTTGGTCGGTCGGGGATTACGTGCTTGAATTTTATGCGACCAATACCCTTATAACCAGTATCGAACTTCTTTCGGCGCGTACGATTCGTTGGGATCTCCTACACGGTGACGCGCACCTTCGAAATATCCCGCTGCTCTGTAATTGGTTGGCCGAACGCGGGGTAGAGGAGCCTCTCAGACGCTACTATGCTGAACAGGAACGCGCTGAGAAATATCAAGCGGCAGAGGAGCGCTGGAAACAGGCGACACCCGCCTGCTTGCTTCCCTTCTGGGATGGAATGTCGGATAAGTCTTTGAAGATAGACATCGTACAAACCACCCTTGAAACTGCATATCCTGACCCTGAACAGCGCGCTTTGGAATTATTTCGTTGGTTTGGGTCGGGTGAAGGGCCTTGGAGTGGCTATCCAATTTATGAAATGTACCCGGAGGAGTTACTGCTTAATTTCCCGACCGATCAGTTGGTGTCCATCTTATTGACCGCGCAGTTGACAGAATCGCATCTTGAAGGGGCAGCTCGTTATTTTGCAGGCTGGACTTTTAACAAGCAACGTGGCGCTGAATCGGCACTGCTGCCTGTGGACCTAAGGCAGCGTTTACTACACCATTGCCTCACATCATCAATCAAAGGCAATCATGCCGACGCGTTGTTGGCATTTTCCACTGACTGAACGTGTCAGAGGGAACGAAAATTATCCTGTTGTAACTTAATACACCCTCAGCAGCAGCCCCTTGAGATACTCGCCTTCAGGGAACGTCAGCGCCACCGGATGATCTTCACCCGCGCTCAGATGTCGGATAATCTGTGCCTGCCGACCGCTGTCCGCCAGCGCGCCAAACACGATCTTCTGGAACAGGTCACGGCTGATTGCGCCGGAACACGAGAACGTCATCAGGTAGCCGCCCGGCTTGATCAGCTTGAAGCTGTTCAAGTTCAGGTCTTTGTAGCCCCGTGCCGCCCGCTCGACCTGTTGGGCGCTGCTGGCGAACTTGGGCGGGTCGCAGATCACCACGTCGAACTGCTGGCCTTCCTCAGCAATATCCCGCAGATACTCGAACACGTCCGCCTGAACGTACTCGATAACGTCATGCCATTTGGGGATGGTGCTGTTTCCTCTGATTTTTTGGACGGTTTTCTCGGCAAGTTCAAGAGCGTCGCGGGAAGCATCAACATCGATAACTTTTTCCGCTCCTGCCGCAGCTGCGTGTAGTCCAAATGCGCCTGTATAGCTAAACAAATTCAGCACTTGAAAGGGTTTATCAAAAGAAAACAGATTCCACAGCATTTGATGGTTGGCTACCTGATCAAGATAGGTTCCAGTTTTCTGACCGTGACGTATGTCAACACCTATGTTGCTCAATGGCAGGATTTGAATCCAGATGAGTTCCGGTGGTTCTTCACCCAATAAAATTCCGGTTTGTAGAGACAATCCTTCTTTTTTGCGTACATCAACATCGCTGCGTTCGTAAATTCCTTTGACGGGAAATTGCATCTCGTCATAGATGTCCATCAGCAAGCGGGCAATGGTCGCCTTCTGTTGATTGATATGAAGAGTCAACGCTTGCAACACGAGCCATTGATCATACTGATCCACGATTAAACCGGGAAGAAAATCGCTTTCAGCGTTAATCACGCGATAAGCAGTGTTCCATCGCCCATTGTCAGGATCAGGAGCAAACCTACTACGCGCTTCCACCGCCCGCTTGAGCATCCGCCGCCACCACGCCTCGTCAATCGCTTCATCCTGCCACGTCAGAATCCGCACCTGAATCTGTGATTTGGGATTCCAGTAGCCGCGTGCGATAAATACCCCTTTGTGGGATAGCACCGTCACGATTTCGCCTGGTGTGGGATTCCCGCGCACTTCGGCAATCGCCCCCGAAAATATCCAGGGGTGCTGGTTGCGAATCGGTTTTTCGCGCTCCTGCTTTATGACGATTGTGCCAGTCATGATTGTAATCTACTCATCGCCACAGTTACCGCCCTTAACCGCCTGTAAAACCGACCCTAAGCGCCCGCGTGATCGTCTCTGTTTGTCTCTCAAAGCGACAGTTTTCGCCCAATTCTAATTGCCATCTCAATTTTGCCCATCGATCAGCTTGTGCAACTCATCCTCGCTGATGATTGGAACGCCCAGTTTTGCGGCTTTTTCCGCCTTGCTCCCCGGCGACTCGCCCATCAGCAGATAGCTGGTTTTCTTGCTCACACTGTCGCTGACCTTGCCCCCGTGCGCCTCAATCAGTTCGCTGGCCTGCTCCCGTGAAAGCGAGGGAAGCGTTCCCGTCAGCACGAAGGTTTTCCCCTCAAGCTGATCGCCTGCTTTCTCCTTCGCTTCGGCCTGCATGTTGACCCCGGCCTGCTGCAATTTCGCCAGCACACTCTTGTGATAATCGTCGGCAAACCACGCGGAGATGCTCTGAGCCAGCGCCTCGCCAATCCCGGCAATGTCGTCCAGTTCCTCGACGCTCGCGTGAGCAAGCGCATCCATCGAGCCGAAATGGTTCGCCAGATCGACCGCAATCGTTGAGCCAACCCCCTCGATCCCCAGCGCCGCGATCACTCGATCCAGTGGACGATGTTTCGCCGCCTCAATCGAGTCGAACAGCTTCTGCACCTTCTTATCGCCAAAACCTTCCAGTTCCAGCAGCGGCTCCGGCGTGAGCGAGAAAATGTCGCCTTCGTCGCCAATCAGTCCTTTCTCGATCAGCGTCTTGACCGTTTGCCCGCCCATGCCATCAATATCCAGCGCGCCGCGCGAGACGAAAAACTCCACCTGACGGTACACGCGCTCCGGGCAGTGGACGTTCGGGCACATCCAATCAACCATGCCTTCGGGGTGAATCAGCGGTGTATCGCAGAAAGGGCAGCGTTCCGGCGGTTCGACGGGCTTTTCGTCGCCATTGCGTGCCCCCAGGACCGGGCCGATGATGTTGGGAATCACGTCACCCGCCCGTTTGACGATCACGGTGTCGCCGATGCGAATATCCAGCGATTTCACATAGTCAAAGTTATGCAGCGTCGCGCTGCTGACCGTCACGCCGCCGATAAAGACCGGCTCTAGCACCGCGTTCGGAACGACACGCCCCGTTCGCCCGACGTTGACGACCACATCCAGCATTTTCGTCGTCGCTTCCTGTGCGGGAAACTTGTAAGCAACCGCGCCGCGTGGGTCTTTTCCCACAATGCCCAGTTCACGAGCGATATTCAGGTCGTTGACCTTGATGACCACGCCGTCAATTTCGTAATTCAGTTGGTTTCTGCGGGATTCCCACGCGGGAATCTGCTGGATAATGTTGTCCAGAGTGGGATAGAGCTGCGCATCGGGGGCAATCAGGAAGCCCATATCCCGCAAGTATTCCAGCATATCCCACTGCTTATCCAGCGTATCCCGCGTTATCCCAACCGATTCGACAATCTGGTAGAAGAAAGCCGTCAGCGTCCGCGACCGCGTGATGCGCGAATCCTTCTGCTTGAGCGCACCCGATGCCGCGTTGCGCGCATTAATAAATACGGGTAAACCCTGCTCAATTTGACGGGCGTTGAGTGCCTCGAAATCGGGCTTGAGGAACATCACTTCACCGCGCACGATCAACCGCTCCGGCGCTTCTCCCTTTTCGGGATTGGCGGGAATCCGCAGTGGGATACTGCGTATCGTGCGGATATTCGGCGTCACTACGTCACCGATTTCGCCGTTGCCTCGTGTCGCCGCCAGTGTCAAAACGCCGTTCTCGTAGGTCAGCACGACCGTCAGGCCATCGAGCTTGGGTTCGAGCGTGTAGTTCAACTGTGTCCCACTGGGCAGCAGCTTAAGATTACGTTCATCCCAGGCGCGAATGTCGTCGTCGTTGTAGGTATTGGCGAGGCTGAGGATTGGCGCGATGTGACGTGTCTTTGGGAAATCCTCCGAAAGATCACTCCCGGCGCGCTGCGTGGGTGAGTCCGGCGTAATCAGTTCGGGATGCTCGGTTTCGAGTGCTTTCAGTTCATTGTAAAGCGCGTCGTACTCCGGGTCAGTAATGATCGGGTCGGCGAGGACGTTGTAGCGATAGATGTGATAATTGAGCTGACTGCGCAGTTCGGCTGCGCGCTGTGCGAGATCAGGAGTCATGAAAGCGTCCTATTGGATGGCAACGTCGAGATAATCGGCGGCGACCCAACCCATTTTGGTGAGATCAACGGTGTCCTGTATCTTCCACCAGGTCAGGTTATCGGCTTGCTTGGGGCCGTCGAGCACTTTCAGGCGGTCACCTTTGACGGCAGTATCGACCAGCTTCTGGTTCAAGCCCGCATCGGCGCGAATGTTCAGGCTGTCCACATTGACGATCACAATGTCATTGATCGTAATCTGAATCGGCGTAGGTGAGCCAGTTGGTGGGGGAGGCAGGGTCGGGCCTTCCAATCCAAAAGTTGGCTGCGGCCCCTGAAAATTCGGCGGCGCTTCAATGCCGGGGCTGGTGGCTGTCGCGGCTTCCTGCGCGTTGGGCGTATCGCTGGGCTGCGCCGTGATGATGACGATACGCGGCTGACCGCCCGGCGCACTCTGTCCCCCCAGCGTGATCACCAGCATGACAATCGCGCCGGTGATGCCAAAGACCAGCAGCAGCATTAAACCGACTGACCAAGCAGGCAGATACAGCGCGCTGCGATCCCGGTCGTCGCGCTTACGCTTGCGCCGCTCATAGCGCTGCGACGCTTGCTGCACGTGTCCGCTAACGGGTGTTGGCGTGCGCGGAGGCGTCGGCATCGGCGGCGGTGGGGTAGGCGGTGTCGGCGGGGCAGGCTGCCATTCCGGCAGGTTGACCGGCTGCGTGCCACTCAAATTCTGGGTATCGTCCTGCTTGTCAGGCATGGTGTCCTCGTTTTCCCACCCAGTCGAGAAATTGATCGAGCGGCCAGGTATTGATGACGGAGGCTGCTTCGACCCAGCCGCGCCGTGCCGTCATAATCCCGTAGCGCAGCAAATCCATCTGATCGATGGCGTGGGCGTCGGTGTCGATACACAGCAGGATACCCATTTCGACAGCGCGCCGCGCCAGTGGCGCTTCTAGGTCGAGGCGGTGCGGATTGGCATTAATTTCCAGTGCAATCCCACTTTTCTTCGCGGCGGCGAACACCGCTTCCATATCGAGATCGGCGGGGTCGCGTTCAAGGATCAACTGTCCGCGTGGATGCCCGATAAGATCGACGTGTGGGTTATTGATGGCGTTCAGGATGCGTGCTGTCACCTGTTCGCGCGGCTGGCGCAAGCCCTGATGCAGTGAAGCGATTACGAAATCCAGCTTTTCCAGCACGTCGTCGGGGAAATCCAGCTCGCCATCGGCGCGAATTTCCATTTCCGTCCCGTGAAAGACGCGGAAGGGGCGCATGTCAGCATCGACTTTGAGGACTTCCTCATGCTGTTCCATGAGCCGTTCAACGGTCAGGCCGTTGGCGATGGTCGCGCCCTTCGAGTGATCGGTGATGCAGATGTATTCGCGTCCGCGTGCGAGCGCGGCTTCTGCCATCTCGCGCACTGTGAATTTGCCGTCACTCCAGACCGTGTGCATGTGTAAGTCGGCGCGCATGTCCTCGATGGTGATCAGCTTGGGGAGCTTGCCAGCCTGCGCCGCCTCAATTTCGCCCCAGTCCTCGCGGATTTCCGGTGGAATCCAGGGCAAGTCGAGTTTCGCGTAGACTTCTTCCTCGGTCGCGCACAGGATTTCCGGCGCTCCGGTGGGCTTCACGTCCTTATCGACGGGCGTGAGTGCATGTTCGTTCAGGCTCAGACCGTGCGCCAGCGCGATTTCGCGAACGTGAATGCCATGCGCCTGCGATCCGCTGAAATATTGAATCGCCGTTCCCCAGCGTTCCGGCGGGATCACACGCAAGTCGACCTGTAAGCCGCTGTGCAGTTCGACCGAGCTTTTCTTCTCGCCGTTGCCAAGAATGCGCGAAACCTCGTCCATTTTGACGAAGGCGTCCATAATCGGCACAGGATCAGTACTGGCGACCAGCAAATCCACGTCGCCAATCGTCGGACGACCGCGCCGGATGCTGCCCGCGACGACGCCTTTCTGTGCGCCGGGGATCGCCAGCAGGCGCTCCAGAATGCTTTCTGCGAAGGGCAAAGCAACGCCAATCGAGACACGGGTGTCGGCGGCGCGCCGCTTGAGCGACTCGATGCCTTCGAGGACTTTGGCCTGCGTTTTCGCCCCCATGCCCGCCATGTCGTTGAGACTGCCGTCCTTGAGCGCCGCTTCCAGCGCATCGACGGAGGTGATACCCGCATCCCAGAACTGCTTGGCTTTTTTGGGACCAACGCCGTTGATGTGCAGAATATTGACGACGCCTTCGGGAACTTCGGCTTTCAGTTCCTCGTAGAAATTCAGCTTGCCCGTGTCGAGCATTTCCTGAATCTTCTCGCTGATGATCTTGCCGACGAATGGAATCGTGTCGAGTTCGCCCGCAGCAGCGACCACGTTGATGTCGCGAGAGAGATCGCGGATTGCTCCGGCGGCGTTCTTGTAGGCCATCACGCGATGGATGATTTCGCCTTTGATTTGCAGCATGTCGGCGATATTGTCGAAAATATCGGCGATTTCACGGTTGGTCATTCGCACGCCTCGTTATAGAACGAATGTATTATGTAAGAAGTATAGCACGGCGTGACGATTGGGTAAAAATGCGTTAGGCTGCTGCTCAGAAAAAGCCACGTTTGAAGGAAAATAATGAGCGACGAAATCGATCTGCACGCCGATGCGCTCAGCGAGGCGCTGGAAAATATCTTGACGAGTGTAATCGGCGTGTGCGGTGCGGATCGCCGTACCGCTTCACCATGATTCACGCCTACGGGGCGACCTGGCAGGCGCTGCAATGACTACGTCAGTTGTCAATTTGGCGCGTTCAATCAGCCGGCAGGGTGAGCAGATAGTAGAAGAACAGCGTATTTGCAGACAGCAGGATGATAAGACCTGTCTTTCCAATCGACCCATTTTGCCACAGGGTTCGAATAATCCAGCCGACAACAAGACCCGACACGAGGGCAACGATCAGAAAAATCAGCGGTTGCTCTTTGGAATACAGTCCGAATAAAAAGACGAAGTTCAGCAGTCCAAGTGGCAGCCCAAACACGGGACCAAGCGGAATTCCGTAGTAAATCCAGCAGTAAAGCGTGAATAGGATACTGAAGATGAGTTCAAAACGGTATCCTGTGACCGGGGGAGAACTCTGGCCCGGCGTTGTCATCATCTTCCTCGTAAAGTTATTTGTCTGGAATGGATCGTGTAAGCAGTATAACGCGGTGCGGATCGCATGAAAGCACGCTCGCCCGACGCTTGCATGACTTCTGATCAACTGCTTGACAGCTATCTGAAATCCCGTTACTCTAAAACCAATCTATAGCAACAATGGCGTTGATCCAGACGAGTACACTTCAAAGCGGTGTTCCAGAGAGTCGCCGGGGCTGAGAAGGCGGCACAAGCGCAGAAGTCGAATGGACTGGGGAGTCGTGAAGGCGAAAGCTATCCGAAGGATAGCCAGTAGCCAACACCGGGAACCGCGCACCCGTTATCCTGGCGCAGGGTATCAGTAATCGTCGCAAGAGGATTGCCCGTACCCCAACAGAGCGGCTGCACTCCTTCGGGAATGTGGCAAGCAAGGTGGCACCACGGGAACCGCTTCTCGTCCTTGATACGGGAAGCGGTTTTTATTTGCCTGAGTTCAAGGAGTGAAGCATGGTTCTTTCTCCCACACTCACGCGACCGGCGGTGCTGCCGACCCGTGAGCAAGTCCACAAACTGTTTCAGCAGGGCGATCTTGTTCCCGTCTACCGGACGATGCTCGCCGACCTCGAAACGCCCGTTTCGGTTTACATGAAGCTGGCGCAAACGGGGCAGGTGTCGTTTCTTCTGGAAAGCGTCGAAGGCGGCGAGCGCGTCGGGCGCTATTCTTTCCTCGGCGTCAACCCCAAGGGCGTGATCAGCGTCAAAGCTGGCGAAGTCACGCGCACACTCCACGATGTGACGACCACGCGACCACTCAATGACGGCGAAGATCCCCTGCACGCCGTCGAAAAGGAATTCGGGCGCGTCAACCCGGTGCGTATCGAAGGGCTGCCGCGTTTCGTCGGCGGGGCGGTGGGGATGCTCAGCTATGACATTGTGCGCTACTTCGAGCGCCTGCCGACGACTGCCAGCAACGACCTCGACGTGCCGGAAGCTGCCTTCATGCTCATCGACACGCTGGTGATTTTCGACCACGCCAAGCATCAGTTGATTATTCTCGCCAATGCTCATAATACCGACGGCGAAGAAGCGGCCTACGACGATGCTCTGCGCCGCATCGAAACCATTACCGACGCGCTGCTGCAACCGCTGGTGATTCCCCCCGCCAGCGGTGAATCGTTTGACTACGAACTGCGCTCAAACGTCACGCCGGAACAGTTCGAGGAAAACGTCCTCAAGGCGAAGGAATATATCGCGGCGGGTGATGCCTTCCAGATTGTGCTGTCGCAGCGCCTCAGCCGCAAAACGGGTGCGTCGCCGCTCTCGATCTACCGCGCCATGCGCGCGACTAACCCCTCACCATATATGTTCCTGCTGCGCTTCAGCGACGATTTTACGCTCGTCGGTGCGTCGCCGGAGATGATGGTGCGGCTCGATGCGGGCGTGGCGACCGTTCGCCCGATTGCCGGGTCACGCCCACGCGGGGCCGACGAAGCCGAAGACAAGCGCCTCGAAACCGAAATGCTGGCTGACCCCAAAGAGCGCGCCGAACACGTCATGCTGGTTGACCTGGGTCGCAACGATCTCGGTCGGGTTTGCGATTACGGGACGGTCAAAGTCACCGACATGATGTACGTCGAGCGCTATTCCCACATCATGCACATCGTCAGCAACGTCCAGGGCAAGCTGCGCGCAGGCATGAATGCCTTCGATTTGCTGCGCGCGACCTTCCCGGCAGGTACGTTGAGCGGTGCGCCCAAAGTCCGTGCGATGGAAATCATCGAGGAACTGGAAGGCACGCGGCGCGGCGTTTATGGCGGCGCGGTCGGCTATTTCAGCTTCGACGGTTCGATGGATACCTGCATCACCATTCGTGCGGCGTTGATGCAGGGCAACACGGTTTCGATACAGGCGGGCGCGGGCTTGGTCGCCGACAGCGTTCCAGCGCTCGAATATCAGGAGTCGCTCAACAAGGCGCGGGCGATGATCGTGACCATTCAGAAGGCTGAGCAGGGGTTGATGTGAGAGAAGCGATCAGCACTCAGCTATCAGCTTTCAGCAAAAGACAAAGCGCGGTAATCTCGCGAGCAAAAGCTGACTGCTGATTGCTGAAAGCTGACCGCTATCTACTCAGGAGTGCAACATATAATGACCGTCAAACGCATCGTTTTCATCCGTCCTGCCGAAACTGACTGGAACAAGCTGGGTCGCTGGCAGGGCTGGGTCAGCACGCCGCTCAATGAACTGGGGCTGCGGCAGGCGCGGGCGCTCGCGAAATACGTCCGCAACATTGGCATGGGCGCGCTTTATACCAGCGACCTCAAGCGCGCGCTCGAAACTGCCGACTGCCTCGCTGAGCAGCTTCCTTTCCAGCCCATCTCGGATCAGCGCCTGCGCGAGCGCAGTATTGGTCAGTGGCAGGGGCTGACGCAGACGGAAATTCGCTCGTGGTATCCCGACGCTTATGCCGAGATGCTACAGGATGCCGATGGTTATCGTGTTCCGGGGGGCGAATCGCGGGCGGATGTGCGCGTGCGTGTGACGGCGGCGTTGAACGATATTCTCAAAGCAGAAACCAACGAAACCGTCGGCATTCTCTCACACACGACGGCGATCAAAATTCTGCTCAGCGATTTGATCCCCGGCTACAACCCGTTAGACGTGGATCTCGATAATACGTCGGTGACGACCATTCGCAATAAAGAAAACGGCTGGGAACTGGTCGCTGTCGATGATGTCATGCATCTCGAAAACTTGGAGCGCCGTGCCGCGCGTGAACTGGAGACAAAATTATGATCCTCGTGATCGATAACTACGACAGTTTTACCTACAATCTGGTGCAGTTCCTCGGTGAAATGGGGGCGGATTTGCAGGTCGTTCGCAACGATCAGGTGACGTTGGCGGACATTCAGTCGCTGCAACCGACACACATCGTCGTTTCGCCGGGGCCGGGGACGCCCGATGACGGCGGTGTGTCGCTGGATGTGATTCAGCACTTGGGAGCGACCACGCCGATCCTGGGCGTTTGTCTGGGGCATCAGTGCATCGGGCAGGCCTATGGCGGCGTCGTGCATCGCGCCGGACAACTGATGCACGGCAAGACCAGCATGATCTATCACAACGACGAGGGGATTTTCGCCGGGCTGCCCAATCCGTTTGAGGCGACGCGCTATCACAGCCTGATCGTTGAAGAGGCTTCACTGCCAGATGTGCTTACCGTCACGGCGCGCACCGAAGACGGCATGATCATGGGGCTGCGCCACCGCGAATATCCGGTCTTTGGCGTGCAGTTCCATCCCGAAAGCATCCTGACGACCGAGGGGCCGCGTTTGCTGCGCAATTTCCTGGATGTGAAAGTACCTGTCGTCGCACAATAGATGATGTGTGGGGCGCACGGCGGTGTACCCGCTTGGCAGCACGTGGGGCGCATGGCTGTGCGCCCGTTCAATAAACCGAAATTAGACCTTAGGAATTGAAACAATGGACATCCAAAAAGCAATTGACGTCTTGAGCCGCTTCGGGCATCTCCAGCAGGAAGAAGCCGAAGAAGTGATGAATCAGATCATGACAGGCGGCGCGACGCAGGCACAAATCGGCGCGTACTTGATGGCGCTGCGCATGAAGGGCGAAACACAGGGCGAAATCGTCGGCAGCGCGCGGGCGATGCGCGCCAATGCCCACCGCGTCCCGACTGAAACATCGAACGACGTGCTGCTCGATACTTGCGGCACGGGCGGCGACAAATCTGGCACCTTCAACATCAGCACGACCGTCGCTTTCGTGGCGGCGGGCGCGGGGCTAAAGATTGCCAAGCATGGTAATCGCGCCGCCAGCAGCAAATGTGGCAGCGCAGACGTGCTGGCGCAGTTGGGCGTCAACCTCGATTTGACGCCGGAGCAGGTCGGCAGGTGCGTTGACGAGGTGGGCATCGGCTTCCTGTTTGCCGCTAAGCTGCACCCCGCGATGAAAAATGTGGGTGGCCCGCGCCGCGAAATTGCTGTGCGCACGATTTTCAATATTCTGGGGCCGCTGACCAACCCAGCAGGGGCGCGTCGTCAGTTGATGGGCGTATTCACAGCCGATTTGACGCCCATGCTGGCGCATGTCCTCAATGATCTCGGCTCGCTCTCGGCACTGGTGGTGAGCGGTTACGGCAATCTGGATGAACTGACGACGACCGGGCCAAATACGGTCAGCCAGTTGAAAGACGGCGAGATCACGACTTACGAGTTCGACCCGGAAGAATACGGGTTCCGGGGCGCGCACATTTCTGAACTGCTTGGCGACGATGCGCCAACCAACGCGGCGATTCTGCGCGGCATTCTGTCGAGCGAAGTTAGGGACGCCAAGCGGGATGTCGTCCTGCTGAACGCAGCGGCGGCCTTTGTCGCGGGCGGCCTGACCGACAGCCTGTCTCAGGGAATCGAGATGGCAGCGGAGATCATCGACAGCGGCAAGGCGCTCGGCAAGCTCGATGCGCTGGTCGCCTACAGCCAAAAGCTCACGCAGGAAACGGTCGCTTAGCGAAGATGCAATGTAGGGGCACGATATATCGTGCCCCTACAAGGGACGCAATCATATGGCTGGATTTGTAAAAACAGACACGATTCTCGACCAGATTCTGGCGCAGAAGGAACTTGAAATCGGCTTCAATCTGGCTGAAATCGCCCGTCTCGCTCGCGAAGCAGAACCGCCGCGACTCTTTGCCGCTGCCCTGCGCCGCGATACGGTTGCCTTAATCGCCGAGGTCAAGCACGCCTCGCCCAGCAAAGGCGTCCTGATCGAGAACTTCGATCCGGTCGGTCTGGCGACGACTTATGCGCTCAATGGCGCAGCAGCGATTTCGGTACTGACCGATGAGAAGTTCTTCATGGGCAGCCTATTCGACCTCAAAGCTGTTCGCGCAGCCGTTTCCGTTCCGGTGCTGCGCAAGGATTTCATCATCGATCCGTATCAGGTGTACGAGGCGCGCGCCGCTGGAGCTGATGCGACGCTCTTGATTGTCGCCGCGCTCGAAGACACCCAGCTTGCTGACTTGCACGCCCTGGTCACTGAACTCGGCATGGCGGCGCTGGTCGAGGTGCATAACGAGGCGGAACTTGAGCGAGCGCTGAAGATTGGCGCGACACTCATTGGCGTCAATAACCGCGATTTAAAGACCTTCCGCGAAGATTTGGGGACAACCGGGCGTGTCGCTCAGCGTTTGCCTGAAAACGTTACGCTCGTCGCCGAAAGCGCGATTCGCGGCGTGGCAGACGTCCGCAAAATGGCTGAACTGGGCGCTCACGCTGTGCTGGTCGGCGAAGGCTTGGTCAAAGCGGCTAATATCGCCGAACAGGTCAGACTTTTTAGCAGTCAAGCGCGAGAGGCTCAGCGTGACTAAAGTCAAGATTTGCGGCATCACGACGCTGGACGACGCACTGGTCGCGGCGCGGGCGGGCGCGGATTTGCTGGGCCTGAACTTCTTTGCGAAAAGCCCGCGCTATATCGTGCCTGATGACGCTCGCGATTTGTGTAGCGGCCTGCGCGCTGAACTAGGTGCGGCCTGTCCGCTGCTGGTGGGGCTGTTCGTCAACGAAGGTGTCGGTAACATTTCCATCACGATGGAGAAGGTCGGCTTGAATTTCGCGCAGCTCAGCGGCGATGAATCGGTCGAGATGCTGCGTGAACTGCGCGGGATTGCCTTCAAGTCGATTCGCCCGCGCAGCGCGCAGGAGGCGCTCGACGACACGGCTTATTTCGGGCAATTTGCCCTGAATGATGAGCGGATTCCGTCGCTGCTGCTTGACGCCTATCACCCGCAGTTGTACGGTGGCACGGGCGAACAGGCCAGCGCCGAAGTCGCGCAGGCGGTGGCTGAAAAGACGCCGCGCATGATGCTGGCGGGCGGTCTGACTCCGGAAAATGTTGCCGCGCGTATCGAAGTCATCAAGCCCTGGGCGGTCGATGTCGCCAGCGGCGTCGAAGGTGATACGCCGGGCCGTAAAGATGCCTTAAAGGTGCAAGCCTTTATTGCTGCGGTACACTCAACAGGTGAGTGACGGCAGAGCGAAGTCAAAAAGGCATTGATCTTTGGCGGAAATACGAAATCAGGCACTTGACGAGGGCATCTACGCGGAGTTCATCGGCGGGCAAGCTCCCGTGCAAGGGTGGGGCCGTGTCGATGGTTTTGGCTGGTTTTTCAGCGCGCGCTACAGCGAATGGTCGTTCGCCGTCAGTCTCGATCCTGAAATCGAGGCAGCGAAAGTCGTTGCGACCGACGCGAAGGGCTTTCGCATCAGCGGCGCATTTCATCCCGAAGTTGAACTGTTGGCTGCCAGTTTTATGACGACTGAGGACGCAGTGGAAATTATTCTTCAGTCGGCGGATTTGTTTCTTCTCTGGCACAACGAGCAGACATCCAGTTAGGTTGTGAGAAAAATATGACACAGGAATACATTAAAACCCACAGCACCAACGTCCCCGATGAGCGCGGCTACTTCGGCGAATTCGGTGGGCGTTTCGTGCCGGAGACGCTCATCCCGGCGCTCGATGAACTGACGGTCGCCTACCGGGAAGCGATGGCAGATCCGGAATTTCAGAAGCAGTTAGAGCATCTGCAAAAAACCTACGTCGGGCGACCGACTCCCGTCACCTACGCCGGACGTTTGAGCGAACACCTCGGCGGCGCGCAGATTTACCTCAAGCGCGAGGATTTGGCGCACACGGGCGCACACAAAATCAACAACGCGCTTGGTCAGGCACTTCTGGCGCAGCGCATGGGTAAGAAACGGATCGTCGCGGAAACCGGCGCGGGACAGCACGGCGTCGCCAGCGCGACGGCTTCGGCGCTGCTGGGGCTGGAATGTCACGTTTACATGGGGACGGTCGATATTGCTCGCCAGCAGCCGAACGTCTTTCGGATGCGTCTGCTCGGCGCGGAAGTGATCCCGGTCGAGAGCGGCAGCAAGACGCTCAAGGATGCCATTAATGAGGCTATCCGTGACTGGGTGACCAATGTCGAGACGACGTTCTATTTGCTCGGTTCAGCGCTGGGGCCGCATCCATACCCAATGATGGTGCGCGATTTCCAGAGCGTGATTGGCACGGAAGCACGCGAGCAAATCCTCGAACTGGCTGGGCGCTTGCCCGATGTCTGCGTCGCCTGTGTCGGCGGCGGCAGCAACGCGATTGGCTTGTTCCACGCCTTCCGCGACGATGAAGGCGTCGATCTGATTGGCGTCGAGGCCGGTGGTCACGGCATCGAAGGCGGCGAACATGCTGCCCGCTTCGCCGATCCGCGTTTAGGACGCCCCGGTGTGCTGCAAGGCACGCGCTCGTTTGTGCTCCAGAACGAGGATGGTCAGATTTTGAACACCCACAGCATTTCAGCCGGGCTGGATTATGCTTCGGTCGGGCCGGAACACGCCTACCTTCGGGCGGGTGAGCGGGCATTCTACACCTATGCCACCGACGATGAAGCGCTCAACGCGCTGCAAACGCTCAGCCAGTTGGAAGGGATCATCCCGGCGCTCGAAAGCTCGCACGCGGTCGCGGAGGCGATCAAGCGCGCCCCGACCATGCCTAAAGACTCGATCCTGCTCATCAACCTGAGCGGGCGCGGCGACAAAGACCTCGATACCGTCATCAAGGCATTGGACAGCAAATGATTGCGCAGAAACACATGGTGTCGGTTATTCCGGTCAATGGACGAGGTGAAATTCTGCTTCAGCAGCGCGATCACACGCCGGGGATCGCCTATCCCGGCTGTTGGACATTGTTCGGCGGCGCGGTCGAGCCGGAAGATACGAACTTTGACGAGGCCATCCGGCGCGAAGTTCGCGAAGAACTGGACGTCGAACTCGACATGAAACACTGGTACGACTATCGCTGTCCGGTGCGCAGTATCCCCGGCGAACTGGATGTCATCGTTCATGTCTATACTGGTGAACTGGATCGTCCGCTGGAAAGCCTGACACTCTACGAGGGGCAGGCGATGGGCTGGTTTGATGCGCATGGCATAGAACAGCTTGAGTTTGGTTTTGGCAAGAAACCCATTGCCCTTAAATTTTTGAGCGAGATGCAGCCATCATGAAGAATGTTTGCTTGGCAATGGCCTGGATGCTGCGTGGGGAGCATGAGCGCTTTATCCGCTTTTATCCAGCGCTGCAATCGATATATCAGCAGATTGTCGTCGCCATGCCCGACGAATCAGATCCCGCGATTGTGGATGCGCTGCGGGCGCTGCCGGGGCTGGTGCTGGTCAATCGACACTGGGTATCGGGGCGGCACATGGTCATCGAAGCAGGGCTGAAAACAGGCGCGGACGTGATTCATTATGTCGATGGTGACCGCCTCGTCCGCTGGATCGAGACGCGGCCCGATGAACTTCGGCTGGTGGTCGAGCGGACGAGGACGACTGATTGTCTGGTGATTGCGCGGACGGCGGCGGCCTTCGCCACCCACCCGATGGCGCAGCAGCTCACCGAGGGCATGTCGAATCAGGTTTGTTCGTGGCTGCTCGGCTGGTCGCTCGATTTTTCGGCGGGGTCGAAAGCATTCAGCCGTCAGGCCGTCGAATTTCTGCTGCGCAACAGCCCGCTGGGGAATGTGATGGGCACCGACTCGGAGTGGGTTATTCTGCTGAATCGTGCAGGATTTCGAATTGAGGAAATGGAAGTCGATGGCCTCGACTGGGAGACGGCGGATCGCTATCTGCCTCAGGCTGCCGATGCCGAGACGCAGAAGCGTATCGCCGACCAGTACGACGCCAATCCCGAACATTGGTCATTTCGGGTACAGGTGTCGCAGGACATTATCGACGCGGCTTATGCGGCGCTCAGCCGTCCGCTGGAGGGCGTGCCGTGACGCCGCTGAAATACCTGCTTTATCCGCCACAAGCTGAGGCTTTCGCGCCCTACCCGCTGGTGATATTTCTGCACGGGGTAGGGGAGCGTGGCGAAAATCTCGAACTGGTGAAAAAGTGGGCGCTCCCGCGCTACATGGAGACGGGTGAGGTCAAGCTGCCCGCTTACATCGTCGCGCCCCAGTGTCCTGCCGATGTGCGTTGGAAAGGCGTCCTGACCGAACTGGACGCGCTGCTCGATGATCTGCTGGAAAAATACCCGCTGGATCGGGCGCGGGTGTATCTGACCGGATTCAGCATGGGAAGCCGGGGTGTATGGTTGTGGGCAACCCACCGACCGGAACGCTTGGCCGCGCTCATGCCGGTTGGAGGCAGCGGCCCTCATCCCACCGACGAAGTTTCCGCAGCCGATCTTGCCGTTTTACGCTGCAAACCTGTCTGGATGGTTCACGGGGCAGCCGACGAAGTGGTTGCGGTGAGCGGCGTTGATCAGCATTTTGCGACGCTTGCCGCGCTCAACCCGACGATTGGCTACACTCGTTATCCCGACGCCAATCACGGCGAGACTGCGGATCGCGCTTTTCGCGATACAACGATTTTGAACTGGCTCCTGGCACAGAAATTAGAAAAATGATGGGCGAAGCAGCGCTTCGCCTCTACAAAATACGCTTTTGGCAATTGTCAGAAATGAGGCTCAATCATGACTCAAACGAAAACTGGACTGGACAGTATCGCCGCCATGTTCGCGCAGGCCAAAGCCGAAAAGCGTGCGGCTTTTCTGCCCTATTTCCCGATTGGTTATCCGACCTACGCCGAATCGCTTGACGCGATTGCGGCGATGGCTGCCGAAGGCGTCGACGGCTTTGAAATCGGCATCCCCTTCAGCGATCCGTTAGCTGACGGCCCCATCAATCAGGCCGCCTTGCAGATCGCGCTCGAAAATGGCATGACGGTGCGCAAATGTCTGGATGCGGTGCGCGAACTGCGGGCGCGCGGCGTCAACCAGCCCATGCTGACAATGGGCTACATCAATCCGCTGCTCGCCTATGGGGTCGAGAATTTCATTCGCGATGCCAAAGCTGCTGGCGTCGATGGCCTGATCGTGCCGGATTTGCCGCCCGAAGAAGGTGTGGAAATTGACGACCTGTGCGCGCGCGCAGGGCTGGCGCACGTCTACATGATCGCCCCAACCAGCAATGCGGAGCGTCTCGAACTGGTAGGTCGTAAAGCGACAGGCTTTATCTATGTCGTTACGCTGACCGGGATTACCGGCGTGCGGGCGGAACTGCCGCCACATTTGACCGAGTTCATCACTCGTGTGAAGGCGCAAATCACCGACGTGCCGCTCGTGATTGGCTTCGGCATCAGCAAACCGGAGCACGCACGGCGCATGAACAATCTGGTCGATGGCTTTATCGTCGGCAGCGCGTTAGTTCGGACAGGCAAGGAAGGGGTCGCGGCGGTACGGGAATTGGCGGGCAGTCTGCGCCGCGCCCTCGATTAGGCAGCGGTCAGGCCGATGCGTGCATCAGACAGCGAAATCCGCGCCCGTTTGGTCGCATGGGGTCAGCAGCGCGACGCCGTTCGTGCCATGCTGCTGACCAGTACCCGTGCCGTCCCGAACGCCGCGCCTGATATTTTCTCGGATTACGATGTAATCCTCATTCTCACCGACATCCAGCCATTCGCGACGGATCGCGCTTGGCTGGAGGATTTTGGGCACGTCCTCACACTCTATCGCGATCCCCTAATTCAGGATGGGGACTTTGAGCGCTCCGGCAATGTCATCCAGTATGAAGACGGCCTCAAGATCGATTTCACACTCTGGCCCGTCGGACTCCTCAAGCGCATCGTCAGCGCGCCCCGGCTTCTTGACGAACTCGATGCTGGCTATCAAATCCTGTTGGATAAAGATCACCTGACCGACGACTTGCAGCCGCCAACCTATCAGGCGTATATTCCGAAACCGCCAAGCGAAACCGCTTACGTCGAGCGCATCGAAACCTTCTTCCTCGAAGCGATCTACGTCGCAAAGCTGCTCTGGCGCGACGACTTGATCGCAGCCAAGCACATCATGGATGGCATGATGAAGCAGGAAAGTCTGCTCCAAATGCTCGAATGGCACGCCGAAATCGATCATGGCTGGTCGGTCAAGCCCGGCCCTTATGGGCGACGGCTCAAGCAGTGGCTGCGCGCCGATGTGTGGACGGAGTTGGAAGCTACCTACACGGGTGGCGGCATCGACGCCAACTGGGATGCCATGTATCGCACAATGGTGCTCTTTCGTCGGGTCGCGCTCGAAGTCGGCGACCGCCTTGGCTATGCCTATCCACACGATCTGGATCGACGTTCGCTGGCCTATTTGCAGCGGGTCAGGCAGACGGATCAGGCAGGTAATCGGCCTTCGGGACAGGCGACAGTGAATACCTGAAAGATTACGGGCGAATCCGCTGAATTTTATGTCGCTGAACAGGGAATGAACTCGCTGGTTCGATGTTTTTTTCAGGCCGTCGTGCGAACCTGTTGACAGCGATTTGGCAATCGTGCTATGCTCTGCGCTATTCGTAAGAAACGGAAACGCAGCAAAAAATGCTTGCTCAATCCTATCGCTACTTCTACTTTTATTACTTTAGCGACATATCCAGGGGTCGAGCATTGCGTGCTGTGTAGCGAGAACTAACTTCGGAAATCGAAGGGCGCAGAGCAAAATGCTCCGCGCCCTTTTTGTTTGCATCGGAGCGAAAGGGAGGGATCAATGCAGTTTCGAGGAGTTCGCGGGGCAACCTCGGTTGAGGAAGACAGTGCCGAGGCGATTTGGGCGGCAACGGCGGAGTTACTGAAGATGTTGATCGAAACGAATGAAATCGAGGAAGACGACGTTGCCAGCGTGATCTTTACCACCACGCCCGACCTGACGGCGGCTTACCCGGCGAAGGCCGCGCGCGATATGGGCTGGACGCAGGTCGCGCTCATCGGCTGTCAGGAGATGAACGTCCCCGGCGCGGTCAAACAGTGTATTCGCGTGCTCATCCACTGGAATACGCCCAAGCGCAACGCCGAACTCAAGCACATTTATCTGGGCGCAGCCGTCGCCCTCCGGCCCGATTTGGCGAGTGCGCCGACGAATAACGGCAAAGAACAGTAAAGAAGTCATTAGTTTTTAGGTATGGGTTCGTGCGGAATTGGATGACCGCAGTTTTTACGAACAACTACTAACGAATCGCCAAAAACTATCAGATAAGCGGAACAGGAATAGGAAAATAATGATCGTCGTCATGAAAAAAGACGCTTCGGCGCAGGAGATTGCGGCAGTGGTAGAACGGGTGAAACAGGACGGCTACGAGCCACATCTTTCCGAAGGCAACGAGCGCACGATTATCGGCTTGGTCGGCGAAAGCCCCACGCCGCTGCGCGAGGACAACTACAGTTCCATGCAGGGTGTGGATCGCGCCATGCGCGTCTCCGTTCCCTACAAGCTGACCAGCCGCGAATACCACCCTAATGATACGATGGTCGCGCTCAACGGATCGCACGCCGGGGAGAAAAAAGTGCTCGTCATTGCTGGGCCGTGCTCGGTCGAAAGCCGCGAACAGACCATTGAGATCGCCTGCGCGGTCAAAGAGGCTGGGGCAACGGCGCTGCGCGGCGGCGCATACAAGCCGCGTACCTCGCCTTACAGCTTCCAGGGACATGGTGAAGAAGGTCTCAAATGGCTGGCAGAAGCGCGTGAGCGTACAGGTCTGCCGATCGTCACCGAAGTCATGGAGCCAGGGCTGGTCGAGATGGTCAGCGAATACGCTGACGTGCTTCAGGTCGGCGCGCGCAATATGCAGAACTTCCCGCTGCTCAACGCCGTCGGTGCCAGCCAGATGACCGTCCTGCTCAAGCGCGGCATGGCGGCGACGATGGAAGACCTGCTCATGTCTGCCGAGTATATTTTGGCGCAGGGCGATAGCAAGGTCATGATTTGCGAGCGCGGCATCCGCACCTTCGAAAAATACACCCGCAACACCTTCGACATTAACGCCATTCCGGTGCTCAAGGCACGTACCCATCTGCCTGTGATTGCCGATCCCAGCCACGCCGTTGGTTACTCCGAATTCGTCCCGGCGATTGCGATGGCGGCGGTCGCGGCTGGCGCAGACGGCCTGATCGTCGAAGTGCATCCAGACCCTGCCAAAGCCCTGTCGGACGGACGCCAGAGCATGAGCTATGACGGCTTCAGGAAGATGATGGAAGCGGTGCGCTCCGTTGCCCAGGCTGTGGGCAGGTCAGCTTGAGCGCCGGCTTTCATAGCCGCCATCTGGCGGTGGTCGGCTTAGGCTTGATGGGCGGGTCGCTGGCGCGGGCGCTGCGCCCATTTGCAGATAAAATCACCGGGGTCGATCCGAACCCCACAGCCCGCGAATTTGCGCTGGCGAACGGAATGGTCGATGCGGCAACCGACGATTTGAAGGTGGGTGTCGGCGAAGCGGACGTGGTCATTCTCGGCGCACCCGTGCGCACCATTATCGCCATGATCAATGACCGCATCGGCGCGTATCTGCGCTCGAACACGCTGCTGATCGACATCGGCAGCACCAAGCGGGATATTTGCGACGCGATGGGAGGACTGCCGATTGGCATTCAGGCAATCGGCGGTCATCCCATGACGGGCAAAGAATCCAGCGGCGTCGAGCAAAGCGACGGCAGTCTGTTTCAAAATCGCCCCTTTGTGCTCTGCGCGTCGCGGCGCACGACCCCGGCAACCCGTGATCGGGCGCTGGGATTGGTCGCAGCAATTGGGGCAGTGCCGATTGAAATGGACGCGCAGCGCCACGATCACGTCGTCGCAGCCATCAGCCATCTGCCCTATCTGATCAGCGCGGCGCTGGTGGCGACGGTCGCGCAGCAGGCCGAACAGGACGACGCGGTCTGGCGGCTGGCGGCGGGGGGGTTCCGCGACACCTCGCGGTTGGCGGCGCAGGATTTGAGCATGGCGGGCGATTTTCTCAGCACCAATACCCAGGCTGTCGCGACCCTGCTGGCCTATTTTCGAATGCAGTTGGCAATTCTTGAAGCCAGCCTGATCGCGCAGGAAAACGGCAAACTGGTCGAACTGCTGCGCCCCACCCGCGACGCTCGTATCGCCTGGGGCAAGCAGGATGAAGCGCGGCGCAACGGAAATAAATAAAGTGATGAGTAACGAGTAATGAGTAATGAGCAAACCACTCGCCACAGTGTAAAGGCTTTGCCAATGGATGATAAAACGATTGTTGAGCGAGAAATACTAAAGATCATCCGTAAAGGGAATGGCGAATATGGGTGGTATAGCATCGGAGTAAGGTTTTCTAACATGAATGTGCCTCGAATCCCCGGAATTATGGAATGTCTCGTGGATTTAGAGAAGCGTAGGTTTATATGCGAATTTTCAGACGAGAAGTCGAAGCGCGCAAGATACGAAATAACAGAAGCGGGCATCTCATTTCTTGAGCGGCTGGAAAACGAGTCGTCAAATTAATTGCATTGGAAAATGCAAAAGGGATAAAGGCGGAACAATGGCAACCGATTGTTTTGTAGTCAATCCAAGTAAGGGACTCGCAGGGACCGCGACCGTCCCCGGCGATAAGTCGATTTCGCACCGGGCGGTCATGTTCGGTGCGCTGGCAAATGGCGTCACCCACGTTCACAAGTGGCTCCCTGCGGGCGATACCAATGCCTCGCTGGGCGCGATTCAGGCGCTCGGCGTGCAGGTCGAGCGCACAGGTGAAGGGGAATTGACCATTCACGGCGGCGCACTCCATGAAGCCAAAGCCGCGCTCGATCTGGTCAATGCCGGGACGGGTATTCGCCTGCTAACTGGAATCATGGTCGGGCAGCCGTTTCCGAGTATCCTCGACGGCAGCGAACAGCTTCGTCGCCGCCCGATGAACCGCATCATCAATCCGCTGCGGCTGATGGGCGCGGAGATTGAAGGCGTCAACGGCTACACGCCGCTGACCGTCAAGCCTGCGGCGCTGCACGGCATTCACTACGATATGCCCGTTGCCAGCGCGCAGGTCAAAAGCGCAATTTTGCTGGCGGCGCTCTTCGCTCAGGGCGAGACCGTCATCACCCAGCCAGGGCCAGCCCGCGACCATACTGAGCGTATGCTGAGCGCGATGGGCGTCGATCTGATCACGGAAGGCAATACGGTCACGCTCACACCGGGCAATCTGCTCAAGTCGATGGATTTCACCGTCCCCGGCGATGCTTCGTCCGCCGCGTTTCCGGTTGTCGCGGCGCTGATTATCCCCGGCAGCGACATCACCCTGACCAACATCAACCTCAATCCTACCCGCATTGGCATCTTCGATGTGCTGCTCGAAATGGGCGCGGATCTGGTCATCACCGAAACCGGAACCGAAGCAGGCGATCCGGTTGGCACGGTTCGTGCCCGTCACAGCACGCTTAAAGGTGTCGGCGTGGGAGGCGAAGTCGTCGTCCGCATGATTGACGAGTTCCCGATTTTCATGGTCGCGGCGCTCTTTGCCGAAGGCACGACCACCGTCCGCGACGCGCAGGAATTGCGTGTCAAGGAGACGGATCGTCTCGCCGTCATGACCGCCGAATTGACCAAACTCGGTGCGAGCATCAGCGAGACGGACGACGGCTTCGTCATCAAAGGTGTCCAGTCGCTCACCGGTGCAACCGTCGATGGACATGATGATCACCGCCTCTCGATGAGCCTTGTCGTTGCGGGGCTGGTTGCCAGCGGTGAAACGACCGTGCTTGATGCCCGCTGCGCCTCGGACTCATTCCCCGGTTACGCCGAAACGATGGCAAGCCTCGGCGCGGATGTGATCGTCCGCGATTTGCGAGCCGTTTCATGACACAAACACTGAAGCTTCGCTGGTGCGTGGTTTTCTCCCCTCTCCCCGCTTGTGTGGGAGAGGGGTTGGGGGAGAGGGGCAAGAAGTATGACTAAACGAGTCGGCGTCATCGGCTGGCCGATTGAGCACAGCCTCAGTCCTGCCATGCACAACGCTGCTTTCAAGGCGCTGGGCATGGATTGGGAATACGACAAGTACGCCATTCCGCCGGATATTATCAAGCAGAGTCTGGGCGAGTTCCGCGATGCGGGTTTCGTCGGCCTCAACGTGACCGTGCCGCACAAGCAGGCGGTCATGCCCTTTGTCCGCCCCGACGAAATCGCACGCTCAGTTGGTGCGGTCAACACGATCCTGTTCCCCAATGGCAAAGCCACCAACACCGACGTCGCTGGCCTGCTGGACGATCTCGCGGCACACGACATCAAACCGAGTCCAGGCATGAAAGTGGTTGTTTTGGGGGCGGGCGGCGCGGCGCGAGCAGCCGTCTATGGGCTGGCGGAAGCGGGCGCGCACATCACCATCATCAACCGCACACCCGCCAAAGCGCAGGAATTGATCGACAGCCTGCGCGTGCAGGCTGTCGTTGGCGAAGTCGAAGCCGTCGCTCAAGCCGAGTTGATCGTCAACTGCACTTCGGCGGGCATGTCGCCTAAAGTGGACGACTCGCCGCTCCCCGACGATGCTCCGCTGAAGGAGGGCATCACCGTTTACGATATGGTCTATCGTCCTGCGCGCACCCGACTTATGCAGCAGGTCGAAGCAGCAGGCGGGCGTGCCATCGGCGGCTTGGGAATGCTGGCGCGGCAGGGCGCAGCCGCTTTTAAGTTGTGGACAGGCGTCGAGCCGCCCGTTGACGTCATGCTGGCAGCGGCGCAGGCCGAACTCGCTAAGCGAGAGTGAGCAGGATGCAGATTCGGCAGGCGACTGTAGACGATGCGGAACTGCTGGCGCGGCTGGTCAAGCCCGTCCATGATCTTCACGCTGCCGCGTATCCAGATTTCTTCAAGCCTTATGCGCTGAGCGCTGAATGGATTGCTGACTTCCGCGAGCGCCTGCTCGATCCGTCAATCACTGTTTTTATCGCGGAAGTGGACGGCGCAGCGGCTGGCTATGTGCTCACGCAGCTTGTCGAACGCCCTGACAATCTCTATACCTATGCCATGCGCTTCCTGCTGGTCGATCAGATTTCCGTCAATCCCGAAGCGCGCAGCAAAGGCTGCGGCACAGCCTTGATGCAGGCTGCCGCTGAGCTTGCGCAAGCACGCGGACTCAAGCGGGTTGTTCTCGGTGTCTGGACGTTCAATCAGCGCGCCATCGCTTTTTACGAGCGCCTCGGCTTTAAGTCGCGCGATCTGCGCATGGAATTGAATTTAGACTAGGGCGCATCGACACGAGCGGTTACAATGGATGCAATCCAGCAAAACGAAGGTGACAAATATGATTCGATTCCTTACAGCGGGTGAAAGTCACGGCCCCACGCTGACGGCGATCCTCGAAGGGATGCCTGCCGGGCTGCCACTTACTGCTGATGACATCAACCTCGAACTGCGCCGCCGTCAGGAAGGCTATGGTTCGGGTGGGCGCATGAACATCGAAACCGATACCGTGCAGATCACCTCCGGTGTCGTCGGCGGCATGACAACCGGCGCGCCGATTGCCATGACCGTCGAGAATCGCGATTACAAGAACTGGCGCGAGAAGGACATTAAGCCCATGACCACCCCGCGCCCCGGTCACGCCGACCTGACTGGCGCGATCAAGTACGGCTACCGCGAACTGCGCCTGCCCCTCGAACGCGCCAGCGCCCGCGAGACGACCATGCGTGTTGCCGTCGGCGCGGTACTCAAGAAGCTGCTGGCAGAATTCGGCATCGTTATCGGCGGCTATGTCGTCCAGATCGGCAGCGTTGCCGCCGCGCTTGACGGGAACTACGCGTTGGCAGATCGCATCGTGGACGCGGAAAAGAGCGATGTCCGCTGCCCCGATTCGGTCGTCGCCGAGCGAATGCACGAGGAAATCCATCAGGCTAAAGTCGACAAGGATACACTTGGCGGCATCATCGAAGTCGTTGCCCTGCATGTCCCACCGGGCTTGGGATCGCACGTCCATTATGATCGCCGCCTCGATGGGCGCATTGTCGCGGCGATGGTCAGCGTCCATGCCATGAAAGGTGCAGAGATCGGCCCGGCCTTCGAGAACGCCACGAGGCGCGGCTCCGAGGTTCACGATCAGATTGCCCTCGGCATCGGTGACCGCCTCATCCGCACCACCAATCGAGCAGGCGGGCTGGAGGGCGGCATCACCACTGGCGAACCGATCCTCGCGCGTGTCGCCATGAAGCCCATCTCGACCGTCATGAAGTCGCTCGGTTCTGTCAATCTGGCGACGGGCGAGCCGGAGCAGACGACCTACGAGCGCAGCGATTTTTGCGCTGTGCCGCGCGCTGTACCGATCCTCGAAGCCATGATGGCAATGGTCATCGCCGACGCGCTGCTCGAAAAGCTCGGCGGCGATAGTATTGAGGAGATGCGCCCGCGTTTCGACACGCTGCGTCAGGCGCGCCTTGAAGATTTGCCGATGGATAATGTGGAGTGGCGCTTTGGCTATCCCTGATCCCCAAAAAGAGAAAAATATTGTTTTGACAGGCTTTATGAGTACGGGAAAATCGACAGTCGGGCAGCGCCTCGCTGAACTGCTCAAGCGCCGCTTTGTCGATTCGGACGACGTCATCGTCGAGCGGGCGGGCTTGACGATTCCGCAGATTTTCGCGCGTGATGGCGAAGCCGGTTTCCGTGCGCTGGAACGGGAAGTTTGCGGCGATCTGGCGGCGCAGCGTGGTCTCGTCATCGCCACCGGCGGCGGCATGTTGATCGATCCGGACAATCGCGCAACCATGCAGGCCAGCGGTTTTGTCGTCTGTCTGGAGGCGCGCCCCGACGTGATTCGCACGCGGCTTGCGCTCGCGGATGATCGTCCGCTGGCGGGCAACTGGGAAACCCTGCTCGAAAAACGCCGCGCAGCTTACGCGGTGATTCCTGTCCATATCGATACATCCGACAAAACGCCTGAAATCGTGGCAGAGGAGATTGTCAGCCGATGGCGCAGCGCATCACGGTAACCTCACCGACCAGTTCCTACGACATCACCATCGAGCGCGGCGCGCTGGCGCAGTTTGAACTGGCGGGGCGCTGTGCCATTGTCACCAATACCACCCTCGCGCCGCTCTATGGCGCGGCCTTGTTCAAGCGCCTGCCCGACGCCGTGCTGGTCACAATCTCCGACGGTGAGCAGTACAAGACGCTCGACACCGTCGCCCAGCTTTACGGCAAATTTGTCGAAGCCGGGCTGGATCGTAGTTCCACCGTGATTGCGCTTGGTGGTGGCGTCGTTGGCGATACGGCGGGCTTCGCTGCCGCGACTTATATGCGTGGTGTTCGCCTTGTCCAAATCCCAACCACGCTGCTGGCAATGGTCGATTCCAGTGTTGGTGGCAAGGTCGGCGTCGATCTGCCAGAGGGCAAGAACCTCGTCGGTGCGTTCAAGCAGCCCGATGCCGTCCTGATCGACCCCGATGTGCTGTCAACGCTGCCGGAGCGCGAGTGGCGCTGCGGTGCTGCTGAAGCCATCAAGCACGCGCTGATCGCCGACCCTGGCCTGCTCGACTTAATTGACCCGCAGGGCGATCAGGCCGCCATGATCGCGCGGGCGATGCAGGTCAAGGTGAGCGTTGTCCAACAAGATCCCTATGAGCAGAACATCCGCGCTTACCTGAATTTTGGTCACACCTTCGCCCACGCGGTTGAGCAGGTCAGCGGTTATCAATGGCTGCATGGTGAAGCCGTTGGCGTCGGCATGGTCGCGGCGGGGCGGCTCTCGGCCTCGCTTGGTCTGCTCGATCAATCTTCTGCCGATCAGATTGAAGCCATCGTCCAGCGCTATGGCTTACCGACGCGGCTGGATGCGCTCGATCCTGAAGCGCTCTATGCCGCGATGGCGACCGACAAGAAATGGCGCGGCGGGCATTCTCGTTTTGTCCTGCTCGAAGCCTTCGGCAAGCCCAAAATCGTCACCGATGTGCCGCCGGAACAGGTCATCGAGGTGCTGCAAAGCCTCCGCTAGCGCTTGTGGCTTCAATGGTTCCGTCGTAGCCCTTATGCTAAGACACCAATAACGCGCGATGCTTTCGTAGGGGCGAGGCACGAGACTATTTCAGAATTGTAGGCATAACCCATTTGCCCATGCTACAGACAACTATAGGGGCGAACCCACGTGTTCGCCCTTGCTTTTCTCCCCTCGCTACCGAAGCGAAGCGACGTGGAGAGGGGAAGCTCACCTGCTTTTGGTGAGCAGTGGTGAGGTACGTTTTGTACATGACGCCAATTTTGAAATAAGCTCGCGCCTCGCCCGTGTTTCTCCTCTCGCTCATAGGAGGCGCGTAACCCATCGCTTGACTTAGAGTCTACTCTAAGGTGTATGGTTGGACGGTAGGTAACGCAGCGATTCGATTTAAGAGGAGAGTTCTCAATGCGACTCGGTTTACAGGTCTTATCGTTCAATTGGCCCGGCAGCCCGGAAAATATTGGGCCGCGCTTGGCGGAAATCGCGCGGACAGCGGATGACGTGGGTTTTTACAGCCTGTGGGTGATGGATCACTTCTTCCAGATGGAAGCCTACTCTGATCCCCACGACCCCATGCTCGAAGGCTATACGGCTCAGGCCTTTATGGCGGCGAACACCCAAAAGGTCAAGCATGGCCTGATGGTTACGGGCGGCTTCTACCGCCATCCTGGTATTCTCATCAAGACCGTCAATACACTGGATGTTCTATCCGGTGGACGGGCTTATTTTGGAATTGGCGCGGGCTGGTACGAACGCGAGGCGCACGGCCTTGGTGTACCGTTCCCACCCATGTCCGAACGCTTTGGTCGCCTGACCGAGATTTTGCAGATTGCCAACCATATGTGGAGCGGTGACGAATCGCCCTACAATGGCAAGTATTATCAACTCGCCGAGCCGATTAGCCGTCCACAGCCCTTGAGCAAGCCACATCCGCCAATTCTGATCGGTGGCGGCGGTGAGAAGAAGACGCTGCGCCTCGTCGCCGAATATGGCGATGCCTGTAACCTGTTCGCCGGGCCAACCAACCTCGAATCGGTGCAGCATAAGCTCGACGTTCTGAAGCAGCACTGCGCCGATGTCGGACGGAATTACGACGAGATCGAAAAGACAACGCTCGGCACTCCAGACTGGTCGGATACAGGCAAGGCCGTCGAGTTTTTCCACACACTCGCGCAGATGGGCGTCAGCCACGCGCTCTTCAACCTGCGTGAGTACGATCTGGCGCTCATCGAACGTATCGGCAAAGAGGTTATTCCGGCGGTGGCTGCGTTTTAACGGGCTGTTTCAGAATTGTATTTTCCCGCCGCATGATCATGATACGCGAATCTGTAGGGGCGCACCCAGGCAAACGAAGTTTGCACGTGCGCCCCTTTTTTTCGCTTGGAGGACAGCGGCGGGGTAGAGACAGGCAGTTCTTGGCGTTCTTAGCGACTTGGCGGGTACAATAATAAAGCTTTCTTACTTGGAAAACAGGCATCATGACCAAAAAAATCCTCCTCCTGCACGGCCCGAATCTGAATCTCCTCGGCACTCGTGAACCCGAAATCTACGGCAGCATGACCCTCGAAACGATCAACCAGCGCGTGATCGATTACGCCAAAGGCTTCGATGTTGAACTTCGCGCCGAACAGTCCAACCATGAAGGCGCGCTCATCGACATGCTGCATGTCGCGCGTAACTGGGCGGATGGGGTCGTCATGAATCCCGGCGCGTATACGCATACCTCGATTGCCATTCGCGACGCCATCAGCGCCATTCATCTGCCCGTTGTCGAAATTCATCTCTCGAATATTCACGCGCGCGAGGAATTTCGCCATACATCGCTGTTGGCTCCAGTCTGCCTGGGGCAGATCTGCGGCTTTGGCTGGCGTGGTTATCTGCTGGCGGTCGATGCGCTGCTCGGTCACTTTGGATTAATAGACTAAGGGATCGCGGCTCGTTTTTGGTCAGATTGCCCTAGGCGCTCTATAGCTACAAATTTTAGACTGAACAAAGTATGGTTGGTTTTTTCGTAAGGGTGAAACACAATGATGACGAAAGATGCGGTGCTCGCCGCGATTGATGAACAACAGGTGAAGTTCGTGGTGCTCTGGTTCACCGACATTAGCGGCATCGTCAAAAACGTGACGATTCCGGCGGGCAAGCTCGAAAGTGTCATCGAAAATGGGATGCACTTCGACGGCTCGTCGATTGAAGGGTTCGCGCGTGTCGCTGAAAGCGACATGGTCTTGATGCCCGCTTTGGATACCTTCGTGATTTTGCCCTGGGAACCGCTGGATGAGCGGACGGCGCGCCTGATCTGCTCCGTGCGCACCGTCGATGGCGACCCTTTTATCGGCGATCCCCGAAATGTATTGATCAAAACGCTCAAGATTGCCGAAGATATGGGTTTTTGCTTCAAAACAGGCGTGGAACTGGAGTTTTTCCTGTTCCGCAGCGATCTGGAGCGCGGTCTGCTGCCGCTCAAGACAGATGATGAAGCCAGCTACTTCGACATCTCGGACGATTTCTCGCAGGGGATTCGCCGTAAGATGATCCTGACCCTGCTAGCGCTCGGCATTCGCGTCGATTCAGCGCACAACGAGATCGGCAGCGGTCAGCACGAAATTGATTTCGACTATCACCCGTCGCTCATGTCCGCCGATCACGTCCTGACAGCCCGCGTCGCGCTGCGGACAGTTGCCCAGCAGAATGGCTTGCGCTGCACCTTCATGCCGCGCCCGTCGATCAACCTCCCCGGTTCAGGGATGCACACCCATCAGAGTTTGCACAAGCTCGACGGCGACGAAAATGTTTTTGCCGACAGCACACATGAATATGGTCTCTCCGAGACTGCGCGTTTTTTCCTGGCGGGGCAGTTGTATCACGCTCGTGCCATGACGGCAGTGCTCGCGCCGCTGGTCAATTCGTATAAGCGTTTAGCCGTGAGCTTTGAAGCTCCTAAATACGTGACCTGGGCACACGTCAATCGAGCCGGGGCGGCGGTCATTCGTGTGCCGCACGTTGCGCCGGGAAAAGAGGGCCATACGCGGATTGAACTGCGCTGCCCAGACCCCAGCGCGAATCCCTATCTCGCGGCCTCGGTCATGCTCGCGGCGGGGCTGGATGGCATCAGCCAGCGCCTGCCGCTGGAAGAAGCCTTTGAAGGCTCGCTGGTGCGGCAGGAACGCTCACGTCTGCGCCAGTTGGAAACCCTGCCGATTTCGCTGAGCGAGGCGCTCGACGCCTTGATGCAGGACGATGTCATGATGACGGCGCTTGGCCCTTACATCAGCGACCGTTACATCGCCATCAAGCAGCAGGAACTCGACGATTATCATCGCCAGGTCACGCCCTGGGAACTGGAACGCTACCTCAGCCGCTACTAGTAATCAAGCGAAATCTGGTGGTTTTGTAGGGGCGCACCTACGTGTGCGCCCTTGCTTTTCTCCCCTCAGCTACGAAGTGGAGAGAGGGTGGGGGTGAGGTTTGGCTCTCAACCGCTGCTCAGGATCAGCTCGTGGATGCCGTCAATCGCCGCGTCGGTATCTTCGGGTTCGACGACCAGCGAGATGTTATTGTGCGAAGGGCCTTGCGCCAGCGCCAGAATACGAACACTTTCCAGTGCAGAAAGAAGCTGTGCCGTCAGGTTGTGATCTTCGCCCAGGTGTGAGCCGACGACGGTCACGATGCTGACCGGGCGCATCGTCCAGGGCGTCGCTTCGCCGACTTTTGCGAGCGGTGCTGCCAGCGTGCTTTGCAAACTGTGCAGCGCGTCTGGCCCAGCATTCGTGGGAATGACAAAGCAAACGAAGCTGTCCGAAGCCGACTGCGCGCTGATCATCACGTCGGTGTGGCTGCCTGTGATGCTCGACAGTTTCTCATCCACTAACGCGGTAATCGTCGTCAGCGCGCCGCTGTGCTGTGCGGTCAGCCCCAATCCCTGAATCATGGTCACGGATTTGAAGCCCATCGGCGTTGTGCCAATGTGAACCAGCGTGCCTGACTGCTGTGGTTTGAAGACGTTGCGCACCCGCAGCGGAATCCGCCGTTCGCGCAGCGGGATAATCATGCGCGAATGCAGAATACGCGCGCCGAAATACGCCATTTCTGCAACTTCGTCATACGACAGCGTCGGTATCACGCGAGCATCGTCGACCTCGCGCGGATCGGCGGTCATCATGCCATCGACGTCTGTCCATACCCAGACTTCCTGCGCGTCGCTGCACACGCCGACGATTGACGCCGTGTAGTCGCTGCCGCCGCGTCCAAGCGTCGTGGTTTTGCCGTTGGGTGTCGCCCCAATGAAGCCCGTGATCACCGGAATGATGCCTCGATTGAGCAGGGGCAGCAGGTTTGCGGCGATCCGGTCGCGCGTCATGGGCAGATTGGGAGTCGCGTTGCCAAAGACATTATCGGTGATGATGACGTCCGTTGCGTCAATCGCCACGCCGCGCAGATTGTTCTGGCGCAGCAGCGCCGCGACGATTCGCGCCGCTAGCCGTTCACCCGTGCTGATGACGCGATCAATTGCTTCAGGTCGGGCAGAGTCACCGAGGTTATCGGGCATATTCTGACAAACGTCAAGCATGTCGAACAGCAGGCGATCAATATCGGCCTGCAAAGCGTTGCGTTCGGTGATTCCAAGCGGAAGATATTCAATCAGTGCCAGATGGCGCGTGCGCAGCGTCGCGACAATCCGGCGGTAGCCGCGCCGGTTGTTGAGCAGGGCAAGGTGCGCCGCTTCGATGAGCTGATCGGTCACGCCGTCGAGCGCCGAAACGACCAGCATCAGGCGCTCCCAACGTTCGCGCTCATACAGGACGATGCTCAGGAGTTGGGTGAGGCCCATCGTCATACCGACGGACGTCCCGCCGAATTTCATGATGAGCGTACTCATGCGGGTGAACCTATGCTTTCAAATGGCAAACGCGAGAAATCTCTCGCGCTGGAGTGACGAATTCTGAACCACAAACCAATGTAACGAAACTATCACTTTGGCAATATTTTGTCAACACTTTGCGTCATCGCTCGGATCGCCTATTATTGTAACGGACGTTTGTTTAATTTATCGGATTTTGAAGGCTGTTCAATGACTGATCAACCAATCGAAAAACAACACACCGTCGCTGGTGTGCGTTTTCAGCGGGTCGGCAAGCTCTATCATTTTGATTTTGCCGACTATCCTGCCTTGCAAGTCGGAGACTACGTGGTCGTCGAAACCACACGCGGTCGGCAGATGGGCGAAGTCGTCAACTTTAATGCTGTTGAGGAAGAGAGTCGTGATTACAAACCGATTCTGCGCATGGCGACATCGCGCGACCTGATTCTGCGCCACCACTGGGAATTGCAGCAGGATGAAGCCCTGCGTATTCTGCGCCAGAAGGCCAATGAGCAGGGCGGCTTCCGCGATGTGAAATGGGTTGCCGCGCTCTACAACTACGATGGCTCGCTGCTGACTTTCCTCTACACGGCGGATGACAAGGTCAATGTTAGCAAACTGTGGAGCGACCTCAGCAAGGTTTTCCCGGCAACCGTCGAAATGCGCCAGGTTGGCCCGCGTGACGTTGCCAAATTGCTCGGTGGCTTTGGCGCGTGCGGCGAACTGCGCTGCTGCTCAACCTTCCTGACTGACTTCAGCCCCATCTCCATCAAGATGGCAAAGGCGCAGGGAATTTCGCTCAATCCGTCCGAAATCACCGGCATGTGCGGGCGCTTGCGCTGCTGTCTGGTCTATGAATACGAGCAGTATGTTCAGGCGCGCCAGCAGTTACCCAAGAAGAACAAGCGCATCGGCACGCCCTTTGGTGAAGGTCGCGTCCTCGATGTGATGCCTTTACAGGATGCCGTCTTGGTTGCCGTCGGCGATGGCTTGCAGGTTGTCAAGCGCGAAGAAATCGTCCCGCTCGAAGAACTTGAAGCGCTGGCGAAGAAGTCCAGCGAGCCGTGTGATAAGCATGAAGGCGGCGGCTGCGACTGCGGTGCTCAGGGCGCAAAGTCGGCAGAAGACAGTGCCGCCACTGCGCGTGAGCAGGAGCGTGAAGACGAAGCGGGCGAGAGCGACGAAGAATAGAAGCCTATTGCTGTATCTTCCTCGTTAATGTCGGGAATGATCCAGTGTGAACTTCATTCAGGGAACGGAAAGGTTAAAGCGTATGCAGCCGGATGCACAACCCGCCGATGTATTTACGATATGGTCGGACAGCGGAGTTCCACCCGGCTCGGAGAGATCGACCTGGCATGAGCAAGCGCTCCAACCGCCCGGCTCGTCGATTCCGAATGAAATGGTCAGGAACGTGGTCATCCCGACGCTCACGCTGTTCAAGCCAGATGTAGGGACAGCGAATGGTACGGCGCTTATCGTAGCGCCGGGAGGCGCTTTTCATTTTTTGATGATGTATCACGAGGGCTATGATGTAGCGCGTTGGCTTACAACACTGGGTGTTACGGCATTTGTGCTGAAATATCGTCTACAGCATACGCCAGAGATCGACGCTGATATGCTCGCATTTCTTGAAAAATTGGGAGGAGATTTACCACATCCGGGCAAGGAAGAGGTAGATCCTCCCATTGGATTTCCAGCGCTGGAACAAGCCCGACTTTGGGCAGAGGAAGATGGACGACAAGCGATACGTTTCGTTCGTCAACGTGCGCCAGAATTGGGCATTAATCCAGATCGAATCGGCATCATGGGCTTTTCCGCCGGTGGGGGTGTCGCCATCAACGCCGTGTTAGAAAGTGATTCGCAAAGCCGCCCGAATTTTGCTGCGGGGATTTATCCCGGCTATCGCAAAGTGTCCCCTGTGCCGGACGACCTGCCGCCACTTTTTCTTGCCATAGCGGATGACGATGAGGCGGTCGCGCCCATTTCCTCAGCGAGACTTTATGAAGATTGGCATAAGGCGGGTAAATCGGTGGAGCTGCATATTTTCGCCAATGGCGCGCATGGCTTTGGGATGCATCAGCAGCAGCTTCTATCCGATCTTTGGACTGAACTATTCAAGCATTGGATGGCCTCATACGGCTTCATTCTTTAGCGAAGCAAGATCTGTATCTCGCTCGAACGTTATAAGGAACTGGAATCCGTTCGTAGAATTACTGAGGTATGAGAGCGTGTAGGTGAATGTTTTTATTACGCTTAATTGGCCTCAAGTTTGATGTTTATGAAGCAATCTAAGAGACCGCGCATTTGTTTGTCTCCCTTTCTCCCCGCTTGCGTGGGAGAAAGGGTCGGGGATAGAGGGGTGCTGGACAAGCGTAATGTTCGCTTTTACAAACACGCTCTGATCATTCATACCCCATTTGTACGTGTTTCACACCTTGTTCCAACGAATCTGTGTTGCAGGCGTTTTTTATCCGGTCGCGTACGTTACCCGACGCCACGCGACCGGATAGACCCATAAGGGAACAACGGACGCGATGAGGGAAGCCCAACCGGAAGCGAAGATTTACACGAATTCGAGGTGTTCAGTTGTGGCTTTGCTCAGGTCGCTGTAGACCCCACGCCGCGTTTCATCCGTGACCGCAATCGCCAGTTGATACATGGCTTCGTCCATCATGGCGGTCAAATCTTCCCGTGCGACCCGCCCATTTGCCCCAGTTTTGAACTTGAATGGCTTGCCAAAATTCACCCGAATCTTCGGTCGAGCCAGTCGAAACGCGCTCTGCCAGCCCACCGCGCCATTGATCGTCGCCGGGATGATCACCGCATCAGCCTTAGTGGCGATGTAGGCGAAGCCGTCCTTCGGCTGCGACAAACCTTCGGGGTGGCGGTGCCCTTCGGGTGCAATCAGGATCAACTGCCCACTTTTGAGCAGCTCAATCGAGTTCATCAGCGCCTTGCGGTCAATTTCACCCCGATTGATCGAGTACGATCCCCACCAACGCACAAACGGCGCGGTCAGCGGGTTTTCAAGATTTTCCACTTTGGTCATTGGAATGACGAAGCGGCTTTTGACTGCACCCATGCACAAAATCGGGTCGAGCAGCGTGATGTGATTCATCATCAGCAGCGACGATCCCCCGGCAGGAATATTTTCCAGCCCGGTCACTTCCCAGCGAAAAATCACATTGAAAACTGCATTAATCAGCCCGCGCATCAAGCGCCGCCGCCAGGCGAATTTGGGCTGCATCGCGACGAATTCCTGAACTGAAGCGGTCATGCTGCTCATCGCGGGCTGTCCTTTTTGCGACGGGGCTTGCGGTCACGAGATGGGCTAGCGCCAGGACTCGGTTTACCCCAGCGATCATCATGGCTGTCGTTCTTACGTGTGCGCGGCTTGCGGCGCTTGTCCTGTGCCTGATCATCAGACGACGCGGCGGGCTTTACCCGTGTGGTGCGGCGCTTGGCTGGCTTCTCGTCATCACGCGCTGTGGGCGGTTTCACGCGCGACGTGCGCCGCTGGGTTGATTCTTCGTCTGACGCTTGCGAACGCGTTGAACGTTGTTTCGCTCCTTCTTCATACGAAAAAACCTGAACCCCTTTGCGCGGCGTGCGGCGTTTCGCCTGAGTTTCGTCTGGAGCAACTGACGGCTTGATACGTCGAGCGCGAGGCTTTTCCTGAGCTTCTTCTGCAATAGGCGCGGCTGATCTTTCAGGAGTGGAGCGGCGCTGTCGACCGCGCAGCATCTTGATTTCCGGCGCGGGCGTGCTCAGCGCAACGACTTCTTTGCTGGTCAGTTCGCGCCATTTGCCTGGTTCGAGATCGCCAAGTGCCAGCATTCCAATGTGCGTGCGGGTCAGTCGCTGGACAGGATGACCGAGCGCGGCGGCAATCCGGCGAATCTGACGTTTCTTGCCCTCCGTCATGATAATGCGCAGCGTGGTGCCGCGCACGCTGCCTTTGGTAATTTCGACAATGCAGGGCGCGGTCTTGCCGTCGTCGAGGAAGATGCCTTCCTGCCAGCGTTCCAGCGTTTCCGCGACGGGCAGACCCAACACCTCGACGCGATAGGTTTTGCTGTGGCGATAGCGTGGATGACTGAGCTTCTGGGAGAGATCGCCGTCGTTGGTCATAACGACCATGCCCTCGCTGTCGGCATCAAGACGCCCAATCGAAAACAGATGCTCAGGCCTGCCAATCAGGTCGGCGACAGTTTCGCGCTTGTCACCACGATGCGGTTTGTCGGTCGAAAGCACCTGCTTCGGCTTGTTAAGCATAATGTAAATATGCGGTTGAGCGTCGAATTTCAGGCGCGTACCATCGACCTCGATCACGTCAGTTGCGGGATCGGCTTTGTCGCCAAGCTGAGCAATCGCGCCGTTGACACGGACGCGCCCTTTGCTAATGAGTTCTTCAGACGCTCGTCGTGAGCCGAGATTGGCTTGCGCGAGCATTTTTTGCAGTCGTTCTTTCATGATGTCAGACGTTCAGTTAACGGTATGACCATTATAGCGGGAACGATCATCCAGTGTGAGAGCTAATCCTGTTTCAGCGGCTCGTCCAGCGTGATCCCGGTAAGCGACTCGTAGACCGAGATGATGGCGCTGTTGTCGAGTTCGCGGTTGCCCTGTTCCAGCATCGCCGTATACAACTGCATCACGAGTGCGGACATCGGGACGGGGATGCCGTAAGTTTTCGCCGTGTCGAGGATGATCCCGTGATCCTTGTGCTGCATGTACGCTTTGAATCCCGGTGCGCGGTTCCCTGCGAACAGACGCGGCGGCTTCACATCGAGCGTCCACATCTGCGCCGCGCCACCTTTGATCGCATCAACGACGCGTGCAGGATCGACGCCCGCCTTCTGCGCCGTGATCAGAGCTTCTGCCAAAGCGACCATCTGCGCGCCGACGATGATCTGGTTGCAGACTTTGGCGATTTGCCCCGCGCCGCTGTCGCCAACCAGTACATAGGCTTTGCCCATCGCCTGAAACAGCGGTACAGCGCGGTCAAAGGCGTTCTGCGGCCCACCGACCATGATCGTCAGCGTGCCATTTTTTGCACCGACGTCGCCGCCGCTGACTGGAGCATCCAACGCTGCGACGCCGACCGCAGCCAGTTTCTCTGCAATCATTCGCGAGGTTTCTGGTTTAATTGTGCTGTTGTCGATGAACACCAGCCCTTCGTGCGCGCCTCCGATAATGCCGTCCTTGCCCAATGCAACCTTTTCCACATCTGGCGAATCGGGCAAATTGGTGAAGACGAATTCGACCTGTTCGGCAACCTCTTTCGGTGAATGGGCAGCCGTTGCGCCTTCGCTCACCAGTTGATCGACAATTGCGCGGCTGCGGTTGTGGACGACGAGTTCGTGACCACCTTTCATCAGGTTGCGCACAATCGACGCGCCCATAATGCCGAGACCGATATAACCGACTTTTGCCATGAGAATCTCCAATACTTCGCCTTATGTCCACATCATTTTAGCGTGTTTGCAGAGAGTTCCGAGTAGTCTGTAACGCTTTGAGCTGCGATGTAGACAAAGTTCTGGTGCAGTGTTTCATTGGAATCAGGGGGTATAGAATGGGTGAAGGGCTGAAATCGACGATTCACATCACAATTGAGCCGGACGCCAGCGCAAATGATGTGCAGATCATTGAAGACCACATCAACGAATTCAACATGCGTGTCACTGGCGACGACAACTGGAAACCCGTGCGCATTTTCCTGCGTGACGAGCGGGGCAGCATTCGCGGCGGAATTACTGCCGATTTATGGGGCGGGTGGCTTGAAATTGGCTTCCTATGGGTCGATGAGGATTTACGCAATCATGGCTACGCGACTCAACTGATGCACCAGGCTGAAGCCGAGGCACGTGCATTTGGCTGCCGGAATGCGCAGGTGACTACCCACAGCTTTCAGGCGCGCCCCTTCTACGAAAAGTTGGGCTACCGTGTCATCGCCGAACTTGAGGATTATCCGCCAGGACACAGCGATTTTCTTCTACGCAAGTCGCTGCTGTAGCCAATAAAAATGCTCCGACTGGTTCGAGTCGGAGCATTCAAATATCAAGCATGGGATATTAGTCGCCGATAGCCGGCGCAGCGCCTATTTCCAGAAGTGCTTCTTCTGCGTCTGCTTCCGGCGCAATATCCTTAATCCGTGACGGCAATACCACCAGCACGAATACGACCGAGATCGCCATAATCCCTGCGCCAATCAGCATGGCGTGTCCCATCCCATCGACAAACGCGCTGTTTGCCGTGTTCAGAATGATGTCCGCGAAGGCTTTCGGTACACGTGAATCAGCGGCGACGGCGTGCGCCGCCTGAATACTGCTGGCAATCGCGTCCATTGCTTCTTGTGGGAGCAGCGGAATCGCCTGCTGAATACTCTGCACGCCGCTGACGTAGCTGTTATTCATGAACGTTCCCAGCACAGCGATACCGAGCGCCGCGCCGAGTTCGCGCGTCGTGTCGTTCATTGCCGAACCAACGCCTGCCTTATCCGCTGGAATCGCGCTCATGATCGAATTGGTCGCGGGAGCCATTGCCAGCGAAATACCCAGAGAGAGGATCAGTTGACCAATGGCAATCAGAATATAGGGCGTGTCCGCTTTGTAGGTCATGCCCATATAGAACAGGCCAAGCGCCGCGACTCCAATTCCCAGGCCAACCGTGAACTTGATGCCAATCCGCTTGCTGATATTCGCCGAAAAGGGTGAAACCACGAACATGCCGACCGCCATCGGCAGCGTGCCTAACCCCGCCATAAACGTGTCGTAGCCGAGGATCGTCTGCATATACTGGCTGACGAAGAATAATGACCCCGCCATACTGAACACGACCAGCGCCAGCGCCACACTCGCGCCGCTGAACGACAGGTTCTTAAACAGGTAAAGCGGCATCATCGGCTGCTCGGTGCGGCTTTCGATGATGGCAAAGATCACCAGCAGCACTGCCGCGAGCGCGAAAATCGCCAGCACGGTTGGGTCGCCCCAGCCCTTGACGCCCGCCTCAATAATCCCGTAAATCAGCGCGAAAAAGCCGGATGCAGAGAAGATCATGCCCGGAATGTCGATCTTCGCGGCGGTTGCGTCGCGCGATTCGCCGAGATAGCGATAGCCGCCGATCAGGGCGATGATCACAATCGGGATATTAATCAAAAACAGGATATGCCACGAGAAGAATTTCAGCAGCGCACCCGCAACGACAGGGCCAAAGCCAAAGCCAAGACCGAAGATCGCTGCCCAGATGGCAATCGCCTGCGGACGTTCCTTCACCGGGAAAGTCACGTTGATGATTGACAAGGTGGACGGCATGATCAGCGCGCCTGCGATTCCCAGGAAGCCGCGAATCAAAATCAGTTGCAGGCTGCCCGTCGAAAGCGCTGCTGCCAGTGAGCCGAGGCCAAACAGCACCAGCCCGATTTGAAGCGCGCGTTTGCGCCCATAACGGTCACTGACCGCGCCCATCGTCAGCAGAAGCGCCGCAAAGACCAGCGTGTAGGCATCGACAAGCCACTGAAGATCGCTGATGCTTGCGTTCAGGTCGCGCGACAGCGTCGGCAGCGCGATATTGAGAATCGTGTTGTCCAGGCTGATTACCAACAGCGAGATGCCGATGAAAATCAAACCCTTCCAGCGTGTAGCAAAACCCGGTGCTTGAGTCAATCTCTTGCCTCCAGTAGGCGGTACCCATGCATCAAATTGTCGAAACGCAAATAAGATTTGTTTTCAGCAGTTTTATGGGGTGATTTTTGTTATCTGATTATCCATCCAGACCAGACGCTGCTGCGTGAAGAAATATTACTCAGCTTGCTATACGCAGGAATCAGTTTTTGGTTACTCGAATCCACAACTTTTACTATGACTATATGAGGCAATGAGGGAGAGGTGTGATAATTTACAGCTTTTTCGTGACGCGGAATTGCAGCGGTGCGCCCAGCATGAGTCGGGTCTGCGCCTGAATTGTCGGCAGGGCGAGGAAAATCACCGACAGCACCGAAAGTAACGGAAAGCTCAGCACCACCAGCACACGTTCCTTGAAGGTTGCGGGGCGAGTGCGTGGTGGGCGCGTAATCACGTCAATATACCAGTAAACGATGCCCAGCAGCACCACCACCAGCGCTGTCCCTTGTAACAGCAGAAACAACGGATTGCTTGGCTGGGCAATTTCGCCGAGAAGCTGCGGATGCATCAAAAAGGGAAGCTGCGATCCGATCACCATGATTACCCAGCCTGCGCCCGCCTGAATATTATCATGCGCTTCACGGACAAGCAGGCTGAAGGCGGGGCGAAATTCGATTTCCGGGTGTTCCAGCATTTTGGCAATCGTGTAGCCGACTTCCTTGACCCCCCAAGCGTGGCGCAGCGTTTGCAGATATTTGTTCCGTACCAAATCCATTGTGGTAACCCCGGTGGTCGCCTGTGCGAGAAACGGCAGAAAAACACGCTCGACCTTGACTTGACCATTGCGCGCGAAAAACGCTTTGACAAACATGTGCCATTCGTCGGCGATCACGTCGGAATCCCAGTAGCCGCTCATCTCCAGCAGGTGCAGACTGAGCGAATACGACGACATGGGCATCATCATCCACCATCTGCCTCCCAGATACCCCAGTTCAATCGCCGTCGAATAGGCGTTGAGCAGGCGCATTGGCGGGCTGATCTCCCAGACATTGCTGTGATAGCGAATTTGCCCCTGCCAGAAGCGCAGATTGCGATCAGGATTGATGGCGAATAGATACGTGAGGGCGTAAAAATGACTGGGATGCCAGAGTGTATCGGCATCCATCGTTGTTACGACGATGTGGTCGATGTTATAGGCGAGTTCATCAACCAGCCTGCGTTTAATCCAGCGGGCAGCCCAGGCTTCGTTCGCAGATTTACACTGCATTTCGCTGGGGAGGCCGCGCGGATGCACCGTATAATAGATGTGCTCGAAGCGTCCGCTGAATTCACGAACCAGACACTCGGCTTTTTCGATGCAGCCATCTTCGGCGGCTTCCATCGCCAGCACAATGGTCATGCGCTGCCTGGCTTCGTACTGGCGAGCAAGGTTTTCCAGCGAATTGACCAGCACGTGCTGCGGTTCTTTGTAATTGGGGATAATTACGATATGGTGAACGTCGTCCCACGCGAGCGCGTCGGGCGGCGCAGTTTGCACATACTGTTGATACCAGTCAATCTTTTGCCAGCGGCGCATCGTGCGCAGGCCAAGCACCGCAGCGACCCCAGTCAGGAGAAAGCGAAAGGCCGAATAGAGCGCCACCACCAGAGCGAAGACCAGCAGAGCGCGGGGAAAGGCTACTGCACCAATCACCGAGAGCAGCAGCGCTATCCAGGTCAGACAGCCGGGGATGCCATCGAGGGCGCGCTCTGGAATCGCCGGGGGCGGACTTCCCGCCCAAATCGACTGCCCGACACCAAGCTGCACATTGTTGCGACGACCACCACTCGATTGATAGGGCACAATTTCTCTCTAATGCTGTCTGCTGCGTGGCGCTAAGGATAAATCATGAACCATAAGAGTGACGTATGGAATGGGTGATGTTTCAGTGAGGAGCTAACCAACACTCCCATTGCATGACCCATGCTAACAATACAAGATTCGTTCAGGCGCAAAGCATAACACACTCGGTAGAACCTCCCAACGCTGGTTTGGGCGGCACATGCTAAAATAGTAAACAGGAATTATCAACGGAATATGAGTCTATGTTACGGGTTTTGATCATTGATGACGACCAGGCGCTCACCCGCCTGCTCCAGCTTGAACTGCGTGACTATGAGGTGATCATTGCACGCGATGGGCTGGAAGGGCTGCGCCTGTTCGATGGCCTGCGCCCTGAATTGGTGGTGCTCGATATTGGGCTGCCGCTGATGGATGGACGGACGGTTTGCCAGCGGATTCGGGAAATTTCTGATGTGCCGATTTTGATGATGACGGCAAATCAGGTCACCGAAGAAGATATTGCCCACGCGCTCAACCTGGGTGCAGACGAGTTTATGCGTAAGCCGTTGCCGCTGGTCGAGTTTCAGGCGCGGCTGCGGGCGCTCCTGCGCCGCACCAAGCTGGTTGAAAGTGACAGGCTGCTGCCGCAAAACTACACTGATCCTTACTTGAAAGTGGATGTGCCGCTGCGAGCGGTGTCGGTTTCAGGCGATGACGTTCGCCTCACCCCGACCGAATTCAAGCTGCTGGCGCTGTTTGTGCAGCACCCCGGCGAAGTCCTGACGTTTCAGCAGTTGCTGGAAAGCGTATGGGGGTTCGAATATACGCGTGAGCATCATTACCCGCGCATTTATGTGTCGCATTTACGGCGAAAAATTGAGCCGGACGCGCAAAACCCGACCTACATTCAGAGCGAATACGGCATCGGATACCGCTTTGTCTCGAAAAACTGAGCTTGTTGCTAAACCTCGGTCTTCGCGTCCGGTTGGGACAGGGTAAACGCCCGATTTTCCCTACCGGATGGGACGAGAAAATACCCCGTTGTTCCCTTCCGGTATGATCCGGTTGCCTAAGTGAGGGAGGCGTTCGCTTACGCTTTGGGGGCGCTGGATGGGCTGAAATTGGATTCCAGCGCGGATGGTGTTTTGAACACCTTTTATGATACACCCGGAATCGGTAAAAAGTAGAACAAATGTACCTATTTTTGGCATGGTCGTGGTTTGGCAGTCAGTGACACGTGATTTCTATAAAAGATGGCATGGCAGCGCTATGCCCCTACGAGAACGACACGCGGGGCGCAGCGCGCTGCGCCCCTGCAAGTACCGGGCGAACGTGCAAACAAGTTTGCCCGGGTTCGCCCCTACCAAACGCTCACCACATTTCGCGTGATTGTCTACTCATTACCATCACAGAGGTTCTGTGGAATGAAAATTGGGCGAGGCGTGCCTCGCCCCTACACAAGACCCCGGCTATTTGCTGTGGTGTGGGATGACGCCGTGTGTGGGCGTCCAGTTGAGGGCGTTTTGCGCCGCCTGATTGGCGCAGCGCTGTGAGATTGGGCAGGGGACACTGGCATCACGCGGCGGTCTTGGTGCGCCAACGGCGTCGGCTAAGCGATCCAGATAATCACGCTGACGAAGTGGCTTATCGGCAATGTTGAAGGTCGAGCCAGCGGGCGCGCGCTCGACAGCAGCAGCCACCGCTGAAGCCATGTCCTCGAAATGGATCAGCGAGACATAAGCTTTGCCTTCACAGGCAACTTTCTCCGTTCCGGCGCGTAGTCGCGCAATCAGATCGTCCTGAAATGTGCCTTTGCCGACGAATATGCTGCCGCGCAGAATCGACCAGCGCAGTTGATCGGTCGGCACAGCGCGTACCTGACGTTCCATCGCAATCACAGTCTCATTCATGGGTTTGCCGTTGTCGTCGCTGCTGCGAAAGGGGACATCTTCGCTGATCCAGCGGTCGCCACAATCAGGATAGGCCATTGTGATGCTTTGCTGGATATACGTCTGCGCGCCGACCTGAAGCGCTGCTGCCAGCAACAGGGTTGTGCCTTCGATACGCAGACGGGTATTGACATCCCACACGCCGGGCTTGCCTGCGTCGGCGAGGGGTGGAATGGCGGTCGCGGCATGAATGACCACGTCGCAGCCTGTTAGCAGCGTCGGGAGCCGGTCGGCAATGTTCGGCGCGAGCAGATCGCATTCGAGCGCTTCTATCTGAGCGCCAAATTGCGAACGGAGCGACTCCGGCTTGCGCGCGAGGGCAAGAACTTCGTGTTTCGCGGCCAACTGCGGGATTAAGGCGCGACCGAGAATGCCTGTTGCGCCGACGATGGCAATTTTCATCATGATTGTCCTGTCTCTCGGTATTTGAATAGGGGATTATCCCTTGATGGTAAGGGCACGCCATGAGGTTGTCTAAAAAGCCCCTCTATCCCCGACCCTTTCTCCCACGCAAGCGGGGAGAAAGGGAGAAAAACAACCTTGCTGGTCTTCTTGCAGGGCGAGGCACGCCTCGCCCCTACAAACCATCGATCCACAAGCATGATCCTTTTTCAACACCCTCATGGCGTGCCCCTACGTTACCTACTCTGAGGGTATAGTCGCCTTTGAATATTGCCCCTCTATCCCTGACCCTGTGCAAACAAGTTTGCCATCCCACGCAAGGCAGGTGTCCGAACAAGTTCGGGAGAAAGGGAGAAAAACCTTGCCTGCCACCTCATGTGCTGCCGGATTGATGACGGAGAACGCAGGCGCTTCTACACACTGAGAAGCCAATTGAGAATTACCCCCTCACCCCCAACCCCTCGCCCACGCAAGCGGGGCGAGGACACGTTTTACACGATGATGTGCATTCGGGGAAATTTCTCGCTCGACCCCACCCCCCGACCCCCTCCCCGAATTCAAGGAGGGGGAGAAAAACAAAACCGTTCACGGGAAGATTTTTGGCATTTTACAAAGATGTCCTCTCCTCAGCCGA
>DAOUCB010000146.1:0-22881 GCA_034432495.1 Anaerolineae bacterium
CCGCCGGTGCCCAGCAGCTCATCTTCCTGCGAATACACGAGCAGCAAATCCGCGAAGCGGTCACCGATGACCGCACGCATCTGATCGCCAAGAAGACCTGTCCCCAGCACGATGGATTGAAATCCGGCTTACTGAAGCTGGCACAGCAAATAGTCGATAAAGGGCTTGCCGAGAACAGGCGCAATCGGCCTAGGGCAGTCTAGAAGCGCAGCATACAACCGCGTTCCAAGCCTACCAGCGAGAATAAAAACATCGATTCCAGAGATGGTCATATGTTTCAAACTGTCCCGTTTCACTCCTAGACGAGGGCTTAACACAACAGCTACTTTGACAAGCAATAATCATCAGGATGGAATGCAGTGCCGCCTGTGCTGCCAATGTAAGTGTCAAGCGCTTCCTTTTATCCGCTGGGCGCTACATCGATCCATAGATGAAGGATTCGGTATGGCTCTGAATCTTCACCCTTGTATAAGTTAAACATGATTTCCTGCTGGTTGGCGACTTCATTCAACACAAAGGAAATTGACTCTTCAGCGTTTTGACCGTGCTGTAACTCAATCATAGGAGACGTTGCCAGCACCTGGTCTCCTTTCACGACTTCAACCCGGTACGATTCGGAAGTTCCTTCTTGATTCACAATTTCAAGCTCTAAAGTGGCCCTCTCATTGACACGAATCTGTTTTGGATAATTCGTGGTGCCGCCTGTGGAATCGAGGAGGAAAAACTCAGTCAATTCTGAGGACGGTTTCGGCAGTACGAAGATAATCACACCTGTGACCAGCGCTATTCCTGCCAGGGCGATAACAACGACAAGTAATCGATTCACAGAACGCAGGTGAATGGTCGGGAGATTGTTTATGAGCACATATCGCTCGTCTTGTGGAATGCTTCGACGCCTTACGTAGGAAACAACTGCTAAGATGAGGCTAACAACTCCAAGTGCAACCGCCGCAACCTCAGTATGGAACCCAAGAGCAGCATAATCTAACGACAAAACGATGATCGGAATTATCGCCAAACTCAGTCCAACCGAAATGACAAAACGTTCCAACCCGGTAAGATGCTGTGTTCGCGGGAAGAATACTGACTGAAGAAAATATCCTGGGATATAGACAATCGCGACCAGCCCCAAGACTAAACGCAAAGCAAGAAAAGGGGCAAAAAGGTCACTCAGGTTTAAGGCTAGCGAAATTGCTAATAGCAGCCAAATTCCGCCGAGTAGTGCATACTCTCTTCTCAAGTTGATATGTCCGATGGTTGATCTCAATGCATATTCAGCATGAGTCGCCTACTGAGTGTCCTTTATTAAAAAGTAGTCCGGGGACGGCGGCGATAAACAACTGCTGTTCCGTTATCATAAATGCGATTTTCTGACTCTAAATCTGGGAGAGGACGACCTATCTTTATCCAGCGGAGCGCTTCGACTGTCGAGAAAATCGCATAATTCGCACCTTGACCAAAATTCGGCCAGTCATAAAAGAGGAGTTTTTGCTCATTTATATCCAGATGATCAAAGTAAAATCCTACGACCAAGCGCTCATCGAATCCTGTCCATACGTTACTCCCGAATGGTACATGGGAGACGACCCAATTACTTGCTTTGAGTTCCGGATCAGTGGCGAATGTCCATTTATTACTGAGCAATGGGTCGACCGAGGCTTTGATGACTGAGGCACCGCTAAACCAGATAATGGCCACGACACCAACAACCATGAAGATTCGACGGCTGATCTCAGTGTTGAGACGACTAAAAGCCTCCCAAATGGTCAACGCTGCCAAAGGCATAACGAGCAAATTGAGCGGCGTGAAAATTCGCGTTTGCAGGTTTCCTGAAAGTCCGCCTGATCGATCAGAAAGTACTGCAGCAACAAGCAGAGCAGCATAAGAAGCATAACTTAACCACAGAAAAAAGCGTGGTAGTTCCTCATTTGTAGCAACAGATCGATGTAAATAAGTGCGGCCTTGTTTAAGCCATCCTATTGCTGAGATACCCAACACTATCCAGCTAAACGCACTTAGCGCCAGAAAAACAGGGACTGGGAATGAAACGAAGGTAGCAAAAGGATCAAATGCAGAGGTTTGATCCTTACTTAGTACGAGTACCGACACCCGACTGACTAAGTTACCCAAAGCGAGGAGCGACTGTTTTGCTGGAGGATAGAGGTAAAAGATAAAAACATAGGTGAATACACTAAAGGATACTGCGATATAAAGCATCCGCAAGATGTGATTTTTGATACGAGGGTCAGTTTGAAATTTGAGACGATTATGCACCCAGAGCACCACATAACCACCTATGAAACTGACGATTAGGCCAGTCATAAACGATGATGCGAAAAGGTCATTGATGGATATTAGAGCGGATGATACAAGGTAAAAAATCAGCATGAAACGCACAACAAGGGTCAAGCGGTTTGTGAAAACGAAGGTTTTTAAAATACAAAATAGTAATAAAAGTGTAAATAGCCATGTGAAACGTTCGTGTGAGCCGCGCCAAGTAACAAAGAGGAAATCGGGTTGTAAGAACATTAAAAATGTTCCAAATAAGGCAATTTTTGTATTGCCGATGAACAGTCGATAAGTCACATAAAGCGTGGGCACCAGCAAAATAGATAGAAGTGGAAAAACTAAGAGCTGCAAACTGTGGAGCGATATCCCCGTGATGTTCAGCACAAATACCGAAATAGCAGTATAAACGTAGCCGTTTGAATAAGGCTTAGTCGCGCTAATTAAGCTATTACTCACTTGTGCGCCGTAAATCACTCGGCTCTGCCCGAGGGTGTCGGCTTCTATAAATGAGCCATTAAAACGAGTAGCGAGATAGAAATAGACGAGAAAGACATAGAGCATCAGGACGACCAGGGTGACACGACTAGATTTGCTCAAACTGTGTCGTCCTTTCTAAACATGAATAGGTAAACGATAGCTGCCGATACAACCAAGCACAAGCCAATCACCAACACAGGTATTCCACCTAAAGGCATTTCACCATCAAGCGATAAGAGTTCGCCCATATTGACCGGTGAAATATCTACAGCAAGCGTAGTTTCTAAGGTCGCTGGTTGTAAAGAATCTGCCCCCTCTTTAGAAGGGGCAACATTAACCTGAAGCTGCCAATTTCCGCTTCCGATTGGCGTCCAAGTCGTTTCAGTGCGGATTTGTTCTCCAGCTAATACATCGATGTCAGTTTCACTTATGAGGGTCGTCTGTCCGTTATGATTCGATGACCAAGCAACATGAATGCCATGAGCATCTTCATTTCCCAGATTCTTGAGGTCGATCCCAATTTTGATTGGGTGCAGCTCTGGAACTGATGCCGGTGTTTCTATCGTGTTGCTCGCTATGACTACATTCGCAGGCTGAAGTGGGATGAAATTTACACCGCTTTTGCCAATTTCAACGACATATGCTCCAGGGGCAAGTGTCCCTACATTCGACAGCGAGCTGTTCTCGTACGTGCTGGAAAGCTCAAGCACAAATCGTAATTCGTCGCCGACGAAGCGGTAATCGCGTGCCGTTGCGTTTCGGAAATTCAGCGTTAACCCTGGAGACAACGCAAGGCGTTGGCTGAATTGACCAGGCGTCAGGTGGAGGTTGTTGTACTGTTTAAGCACATTGCCCAGGGTTAACCACTGACCATGTGTCGCTGGAGGGGAAGACTCAAAAAGATGAGTTGGGATTGAGGTCAAGTCAATGATTACATTTTCCGTATCATTGTAAATCAAAGCATAAGATGAGTGGACAAGTTCCTGAGCAAGTGTATCACTTCGAAAATACTGCCAAATATCCTGATAACCGTCGCCATCCAAATCGCTACCACGCACGACGCTGGCACCATCATCGACATTCCAATAACTGTCTTCTGCATGACTTAGATGTAACTCACCATCTATACCGCTGATGTAGGTCTGCGGCAGTCGATTAAACTTAAAAGCGTATTCCCCACGTTCCCCCGAATCAATAATAGTCCCTGGAGGAGATGCCTTAGGATTATACTTTAGGGCAGACAGATCGTAGCTTCCGTCTGGGAGTAGCGGCAGAGGTGCGTCCCGATATTCAGGGAAATAGTTAGACACTGTATAATCGGGAAAATCCCATTCATAAATACCTTCACCGGTAATCTTCCTGCCCTCTGACGCCACGAACGTCGCGATGTCCCATGATTGACCTATGACCCAGCCCGGGAGATTGTTATATGAAGGCATTAATAATTTTAAATTAAGTTCTGGCAAGCTTACGGTATCGGTAGGCTTCGTATTGGAGACCAGCGCCAACTTATAGTCCCAATAGCCATCATTATCCTGATCCCACGAATAGCGGACTGCCGAGAGCGACTTAGGGTAACGTCCAGAGAGGAAATATTTGTCAAGAGGGGGATCATAAGTAAAATGAATTGCAAGTTCGGCTTGACCATCATGATCGTCTGCTAAATCATACCAAGCGAACTGTGATTCGAAATTCGGTTGGTTTAACTCTCCAGTTTCTAGACGGTTAAAAGAGTAAACAAACCACTGATTTTCATTTGCACGCGAACTGACAAATTCTCCAATATAATCAACGAGTCCATTTTCCCAATCAACTTGAATAGGAGGTTGTCCCGTTGCCGCACGAGAACTGGTAAGATAAGCGTAAGTTACTGTGTTTAGATATGCCCAGGGAAGCGCTGGCTTTAGCGCAGTCTCACTATTATTAGTATTTACGACAAGATTAGTGTTTGTTACCGGAAGAATAGTTGTGCCGGGTCGAGGAAGAATATTTGCTGTACGCCAATCATCGTCAGGTATTCCGTCGTTATTACTATCGCGCACGTGAATCTCAAAATCGACAGAGCCATCTTTCTTAATATCGAAATAATCAAACCATCGCGCTGTGTCGAACAACGATTCTACCCTGCCGTCAGCCGTCATATCCAGGTTGAAATTGTATAGTTTGCCGTTATACCACCAACCATCCGGAGCTATTACTTCAACCGTTGGCGTTTGCGTTCGCGTGAACGCGATTCCGTCCTGCGAGAACTGGTAGGTTAAGTCAGAATTCGAGCCTCGGCGATCATAAAGATCGGCCACCACTGCCTTATTCTGCTGATGAAAATCAATGACGAGTGATGGTTCTTTATCGGTCTGGTAATTGAATATCCAGACCTCATTGTGCGGATCGAGTGTAGGCACAGATGCGCCGACCGAGAGCGCATTCATATCAAGTTCGTTTCCGCGATCCAGCATTTGAATCTGAAGCGGCCCCAATTTCGGCAGGTAACAGAGAACCGTTAGAAGATTGAATCCTGAGTTCAGCTCGACTTCGCTAGCACTTACAGTACATCCTAGCTGTTGTGCATCAACCGCAGCTGCATTATGTAGCAACAGTGTGGTAATGAACAGAAGCCCTGTGAAGAGTAATTGCCATTTCCTCGCTAGCATGAGACGTGTTTCGCTCTTTCCCAGAGTCCGAATCTGTGTCATAAAAATCTCACGCAAAGCGTTTAATCTTCGGCAAAATCGGCATCGTTGGTTGATACATTCGCTTTTTGGAGTAAATAGGAGCGACCTTTTATAAATTCTGCAATCGAGTACAAGCGCTTTCGCGAGATTAGTTCGATCTTGAAGTGCATTTGGATGAACCAATATGCTGCACCGAACCAAACCAAGCTGATTTTGAGGGAAGCGAATCCGGGAATTATCATGTTGTTAGGGGAACCTAACAAAAAGGCAGATGCTAGGGCTGTATAAATTAAAAATCCACTGGACGGTAGCAGCAAAGCACCCACGGCAAGGGGCATAACAAAATAATGCTCTGCAATGCCCGTTGTAAATGTAAGAAAAAACAGATAACACATAAGGGCATGTACGATAATATCATCCGTCTTAACAAACATCGGATAAATCAAGACGCAGATAATAAATAAATTTCGAAACAAAGGCTGATATTGGATCAACAGTGTCAGTCCATACAGGCTTTCACCCGAATCATAGAGGAACACATGTAAAATGATGGGCTGCAACGCATCTTTTATAAAGGGCAGAAATGTCAACAAGAACAAAATACCCGAAATGCATACTAAAAGAAACCTTACTCTCCTTCTATAGCTGGTCCGAGTAACGGACATAATTAGCTGAAAAATAATATCATGTTTAATGATGACACCAAGTGTGGCAAAGACCCAGAGAGTAATACCATGTTTTTGGGAACGATTTTGCTCCCGCAAGTAAAACAAAATACCAACCAAAAGTAGGAGAACCGGGATATTTTCAAACTGGCTATGATATCCGGTTATCAAGAAAGAGACCGGATTTAGATAAAATAATATTATTGGCACTAGGGAAATTTTACGTTGCTCTCGTAGAATAAGGGTCAAAACTACAACCGTTGCTAGGTCGACACCCGTTAAGAACCAACGTATTTTCAAAAAAAGCGGTAGAGATGGAACTATCACATTAATCAAATTTAGGAGTGAGAACCAGACAGGCGAGTAATTATAGCGAGCCGTTTCAAGATAAACGTTACCACCTAACGAAACTATGTGATTTACAATATAAAATGACTCCATATCGTAGTTTCCGAAAGTAGAACTTGCCAGAAACAAACGAGTCAAAGTCCCGACAATGATAACTGCGGCTAGAATTGTTCGAGGTCTCGTTATGAATTGTGTATCGGGCTTTTGGGCAAAGTAGAACACAATAGCACTAATTATGGTCGAGGCTAAAGCAATACCTCTTGCAACGACTTGGTCGATAATTCTATAGGGTGGTAGTGCCGGATGAATATCACTTAACTTTATCCCACCTGAACCGGATTTCACTAAAATGAAGATGAACAACGTGGCAAAGCATATTAGAATAATATTGCACACGAGAAGTGTGAATAGTATGTTTGATCTTAACTTGGCTACAAATTGCGGCATTGCATTTACCTCGTAGTCTATCGGCAAACGAGCTGAGCGCCTTGGACAAATCAGCTTAATTTCAAAGATTACTTGTTGGAGCTTTCCATCTGTATTCAAGTTGCCCAGGCAAAGCCGCCTGCAAATCTTATAAACGATAAACTTCGGGATAAATCTGCTGTTTATGCTAATGATAAAGCAGTCGCCCATCCCGCTTTTTATAGAGCGAGATTTCATCGCATTTCTCAGTGTATAGGCAATCTGCACCTTTCCACATACAGGATACACGGGTTTTAGACGATTCGGTACCGAAGATCGGGTGATGTGAATCATCGGGAAGATACTGCGCTAAACCCCGAAAGGCTTTGTCACACCAACCTGCTACAGGGAGAACATCTCGGAAATCAGGCTCGAGTTGTGGGAAATGGGTACTGCCCTTGCAGCCCAAATGCTGGTGGTTGAATTTGAATATTATAAAGTCCTATGAGTTTTTGCTTGGCTTCCTCATCAGCACGACATCCTGAGGCGGATTGGCGAGAGCACCTTCGGGAATGTGGTTGACGAATTCTAATTCTTTGGTCATGTTCGTTTTCACGAAATCGACGCCGCAAAATGCCCCAGTCAGGTTCATTCCTACTACTTCACTGTAGCGAACGACGAGTTTCCCTGCGTTAAATTGCTGCCATTCGTCTTCAGTGAACTTGTGCAAATTCCCCATTGCTTCGCCCATAATGGTAAAGATCAAATAGCCGCCAGGCTTCAGCACGCGCGCGAGTTCATGAATCCACTCCTGATAGAGTTTCTCGTCCAGGTGAGTAAATACAGAAAAAGCAAAGAGCAAATCGAATTTCGCATCCGGGTAGGGCAGCGGCGGCGCGAGCTTATTGACCTCGAAAGTTGCAAAAGGCAGATTCTTTTGACACCAGGCGATCAGCGCGGGATTATAATCGCATCCATGAATCTCCAGATTGGTAAAGGGTTTGAGGTGGCGTGTTATACGTCCTACGCCACAGCCAAAATCGAGCACAACGTGAAAATCTTCCAGCGACAGATTCTGGGTTTTAAGGGTATTCTGGAGAACTTCGACCCCTAGCTTTCCACCACGCAGGAAACTGTTGATATGCCCATGCCCCGCAACCTTGACCATCAACCACAAATTCGGTAAAGGCATTCCATCGCTCGACGGCGGCCTGAACGGGTTGACTTTTTGAGTATACGCCGCTTTGATACCGAGGTTAACCTCACGAACGAGGTACGCAAATCTCAGCAGATTGAGACGGGTAAGCAGATCGACAAATTGATTACCGCTGGATACGTGCGATTGCCCATTTTGTGTCATCATTTGTCTCGTTGAACATCGGTGTCGGGAATTAGGAGTTCCTCAGCAAACGAACTGCGCTCAGTTTCATAAATTTATAGTTTGTAGACGGTTGGATAAGTTTGCTGCTTCAGCCATTGATAAAGCTGCTGTCCATTTCGTTTTTTGTGCAGCGAGATCTCATCGCGTGTTTCGATATACAAGCAATCTACACCTTTCCATGTACATGATACACGGGTTTCAGACGATTCGGTAGTGAAGATCGGGTGATGTGAATCATCGGGAAGATACTGCGCTAAACCCCGAAAGGCTTTGTCGCACCATCCCGCTACAGGGAGAACATCGCGGAAATCAGGCTTGAGCTGTGGGAAATGGGTACTGCCTTTGCGGCTCAAACCGTGTGAAGTCGGGATGCCGCCGCTTGGTAGTTGCTGGGCGATCAGTAGTTGAGCGATGCGTCTGCTTAGCTCTTTCATGTCCGGCACAAATGGTTGAAGGGCTAAAAAGGCGCGCAGGAAATCTCCCGATGGGCTGACCCACGTTGGGCAGAGGATCATCCGTCCATCCGGATAATAACCGAAGGCTGTCCCGTCGGCCTTAAGCAAGGTTTCCAAGAAGGCCCCCATTGCGATAGCTGCGTCGAGATAGACTTGCTCTGGATAATAGCTGTACAAGCGGATTAACGCTCCGACGTTACGAGCGGTATAGATACCGATTGCCAGGCGTTGCTCACCTGTGCCGAGATGGATGGTTCCGCCTTGATACGGCGTTGCCTTCTTTATCTGCCCGCTGAGCATCAGGGCAGCAGCACCAATGATATAAGGCTTCATCTCTCTGCCACTGAGCTGTTCGTATAGCAGAAGCGCTTCCAGGGTCGTACCATTTTTGTTGGGCACAAAAGTCATGTTCCCGGGTTGATCGCGAAACGCCTGCCGCTCGCTGTGCCACAACTGGCTCAACTGGAAATCGAGCAGATTGCGCTCCGCAGCGTGGAAATACACCTGCCAGCGCTCATCCTTCAGGTCATACAGCAGTGCAGCTAATTCCAACAGACCGACATCGACGGCAGCCTCGTGGGGCGTTCCGCCTTCAATGGGACCAAGCTGGAAACTGGAATTCCAAAAGCGTCCATCAGGGAGTTGGGCGGCGCAGACTTCGTTTCCGGCAGTGATCGCCTTATCCAACCAGTGGGCGGCTTTACTTTTGCGATAGAGTTCGACGCAGCCGGACAATATCCCTTCATAGCGCCAATCGATCATTGGGCCACAGTAGAGCAGACTTGACTCCCACCAATGCGCCACAGGCCCGCCGATGCCATAACGGGTGCGCAAGCCGTCAAACCAAGAGTCGAGCGCCGTCAACGCTGTGGCAATTTCTCTAGGATTTGGATTGCTCATCGACGTTGGTGTCCGGCTATCACGACGATATAACTCATGCGCCACATCCAGCCGAAGACGAACATATTATCCATTGCCATTTGTCCGAAGCGGAAGTGAAGCGCAGGAAAGCGTGCGCCCGCCAGCAGAGAGACCAGCCAAGGAAACAGAAATTGAGGCGCATACAGCCCAACCGGCAGATCAAGTGCGTACTTTGGCGTCAAGCGGCGCATCAATTGAAAGATCGTGCCTCGCACACTGCCGGGATACAGAATGCTTTTGTACGAGAACGCATTAAAACTGACCACGACCAGATAGGGTTCGGTCGGCGGTGTGAAATCTGCCGCATCGCAGAAGGGAACAAGCGCAGCGTCGGCATCGCTCCCACCAACAAGCGGGCGAATACCAACCAAACCGCTCAACGCTTCGGCGAGCGCCGTGTTATTCACAATCAGCGATCCTTCCAACCAGCCCAGGCGCCGCGCAACCGCCTGCACCATTTCAACATCATCCGAATAAATGCGTACTGAATGCGGCTGGTGTTTATACAGCAAACGACATGCCATGTCTAGGCTGTATCGGCTCTCGGTACTCAATGGATGCAGTTTCGTCAATTGCGAGGCCCCTTAAAATGGATGGTCTGGCGGCGAGCAGTGGCGAGTGCCCACCACGAAGCTACGAAGCTCGTCAAGAGTAAGGTCGGAGGTGTTAGCAACTGTCGATACCACGAGTAATTCGCCGTGTAAGCGGCTACTTCACCCACGAGCGCTGCTCGCCTTGCTGAAACCCACCACAGAAATAACAGACCCAGTTTAGCCAATGCCAGCGTAACATTTAGCCAGCCAACGATCAAGGTTCCTACGATGAGCAGCAGCAGTCCCAGTGGAATCAACGCAACAATGTAGAATTGGCTGCTGCGTAATACGCTCAAAACGTCTGAGCGGCGGCGCCAGAGCCACTGGAGATGCGCGCGCCGCCAGCGAACCTCATTTTTCCAGAATTGCTTTAAGGTGGCCGGACGCTGAGTTCGGACGCGGGCCGTTTGGGCAAACACTTTTGGCAGATGCAAATCATTGAGGCGGGCGTCCAAGTCCCAATCCACGCCGACTTTCACCGCTTCCGGGAAACCGCCAATCTGCTCCAATACTGTTCGCCGTATAACGATTGAACCGCTGCCTTGCAGGGTAACATGACCGTGTATCAGATAACTGGAAATTTCCTCCATTTGTTCGAGGTTAGAAACCCAAGTCTGCCGAAGTGGGGAAAAATTCCCGCAAGCCGCCGCCGTCTGCGGATCAAGTGCTCCGACGAGATTCGTCAACCAGTCTGGTTCGACCAACGTATCGCCGTCGAGAATGACGATCAGATCATAACTGGCGCGGCTCAATCCCTGATTGAGTGCAGCATTTTTCCCTCTTGGGCGCTGCTCAATCACCTGAACCTGGCAGTTGGTGATTGTCCTCGTCAATTCGACGGCGCGATCATAAGTTCCGTCTGCCCCGCCAGCGATGATGATGAGTTCCCATTCAGGATAGATGACTGTCTGAAGCTGGTACAGGGTCGTGTGAAGGACGAGCGCTTCTTGCCAAGCGGGCACGAGGACAGATACAGGTGGTAAAGTTTCTGCCTTGTGTGGCGCTTCAGCCCGTTTGGAAGCCTGTCGTCCTGCGTTCACATTTCGCAGCCAAGTCAGGATAATGTGCCCGGTGACAGCCACAAACGCACTGATGAGAAGAATGTCCATCCTTCAGATTTTCGCATCCTAGTGGGGCGACCACTATCAACCAACGAGTTAACCCTATGCGATTTTGCCTGACAGTAATTCATCAAGCCATTAAATAACGGCGGCCAGTCCACTAGTAATTATTGGCGAAGTGCAAATCTTTTCAGGGTTTTTCTATCAAGTACGCCCATATAAGACTGCCTCGTAGCGTGGCACAAGATATTCGCTGTCAAAATCACGAATGTTTGCTGGCTGCTGCCGCTCAATGCGCATAGCTTTATGGATGCCCTCTACAATTGATTCAGGCGTCGGCTCTATCGTTACCACGTTGGGGAAGCCTAACCGTTTAATCTCTTCAACGCCCGTTGCGACCGTCGGCAACCCTAAAGCGGAGTAAGCAGTCAGACGCATTGGACTGCGGGCATCGTCCATCGGCGTTTTGTCGTAAATACACAACCCGATGTCAAAAGCATCTAGCACGATTGGAAGTTCGCTGCGCGGTGTTGCTCCCGCAAAAATGATATTGGAAATACCTTCAGATGCTGCACGACGTTTGCCATAAGCGAGGGCCTTGCCCGAACCGGCGAGGTAAAACAAGATAGCCTCGTTCATCAGCAACTTAGCCGCATCGAGGATCAGGTCAATTTCAACGATCTTGCCGTAATTGGCGACTGATCCGACAATGATTTTGCCCTCTGGGAACTGGCTTCGGAAGGCGGCACCCTTTCCGGGAACAAACTGCGCCAGTTCGATGGGGTTAGGGATCAGGACGACAGGAGCAGTCGTGCCGATAGCCAGCGCCTTGTCCTTGAGGACGGAACTTGCAGCAACGATCACATCAGCGTGATCAAAATAGGCGCGTTCCCGATGTTCAATTTCATCAGCCAGGCGCTGATGCCCTTCGGCACGCCAGGCCGACACATTTTCGTCAAAGAGGTCGAAGACCACACGCGACGCGACAGGCGGCGGAATGAGATATGTGCCGACGACGACTTCGATCTGATATTTTTGAATAATTTGCTGAACGTAATGCTGGAAAACCGAGAGATTCAAACGTCGAAGTTGCGGAAAGTAGAGTGCGGGAGAGATACGCGGAATCCCGTGAACAGTCACAGCGCCATCGGTATAACAGCGGTAGCTGCAATTGCGCAGATAGCGCATAGACATGTAGTCGCGGAGAGTGCTGAAATCCGCGACCCAATCAGTGACGTGAATGGTATGGTGTGATGCCAGCGCTCGGCAAAAAATATGAGCCCGCTGCGAAATGTGCCAGCCCGTATGCGGAATCCATAAGATATTCATAGTGAATCACCCTCGAGCGGCATTTGTGCTGTAATACTGCCGCCGGAACCGCAATTAGCCCACCCCGAACTTGTCTCAATGTTAGGAGACAACTTGGCGTCTCAAGGTGCGTTGTCTCCATAGCGATTGGGCGACCCACAAAGTTCCGAGCAGCGCGGGAATAGAATATCCGATAACCATACCCAGTGCAATCCCGTCTGCGCCATTGAGTGGTGCCATGAGGTTGATGGAAAGCAGCACGCTGCCCGTCACCAATCCCGAAAAAATGATCACCGTCCAATACGCCCGTTGTAAGCGGAAAAAATTCATAAGGACTGTATTCACGGTGAAGGGTAAAACTGAGAGCATCATAAGCCGCAGCGAGGTCATCATCACATAATCACGCCCAAAGAGGCTGATGACGAAACTGCCAAGAACAGAGACACCCAGAATAACAGGCGCTGCGATAGCCAATATGAACATCAGTGAGTTCAGACTAATAGAGGCAAGCCGTTCGCTATTACGTGCTCCTTCGATAAACATGGACGTTGCCGCGGTTCTGGGAATGGCCAGAACGAGGGTCACCAACGTGAAGTTGGTGAGAAAATAGCCGGCTATTGTCGGTGAAAGGGCATTGATGGTTATCAACGGTAGCAATTGCCCTGGTAATCCCCACAATAGATTTCCCACGTAATTGGATAATCCAAAACGGGTCATTTTGAGAATAGCAGTGAAGTCGGGTCGACCCAGTAACCGGTAATTGGCAAACACCTTGGGGAATAAGCGCCAGCCGACCCATAGACCGACCACGATGTTAGGTAGTCCGTATGCAATGAGCACGATGCGATAACTGTGTTCAACGAACAGCAGCAGGAACAGCAGCAGAGTCGGCGGGATATTACAAGCCAACATTCGCAAAAATACGTAGCGACCATTTCGCTGTGAGAGCATGGCGGCGTCTTGCATACCCAATACAAAATTGATCGTCGTGAACAGAAAGAAAATCGGCAGCATGAGTGGGTCGGAACGCAAACCAACCAGATTGGGTGCGAAGAGAGGAATTCCCATCCAAAAGATGACAACAGCAAGGCTGCTAAAGAGCCATCCAGCAAAAATCGAGGCGTTGACGAATTCTCCCGGTTCAGACGAGCGGGCGGCATAGAAAGGCATTGCTGTCCCCAGCCCCAAGTCAGACAGCGCGATGAGCAGGAAGGCGCTTCCCAACGTCGCTTGAGCGATGCCGATATTTGCAGGCGTGGTTGCACGTGCCCCTAACAACCAAAAAAGAAATCCACAACCGGCAGAGATGATCGTCGCGGCAAACAGGTAGATCGAGTTACGGTACAACGGTGCTCGCAAGTTCAATAGGCGCTGTTGAACTTGCTGCCAGATTCCCGATTTCAGATCCGTTTCGTTTGATGGCTCAACACCGATGGACTTTGGTGCGAACGGCGGCACAGAAGGCGGATTTGGCCTCATGAAGATCCCCTGGCGAGGCTGAAGAAAGCGTAATTATTTAACTCGCTCGAAAGTTTCAACATTACCACCTTGTATTGTTGGATCAATCGCTCGTCCGCTTTAACAATCGAATTATGAGTCACGGGTTCTCACTTTGTTTTCTTGAACGCAACGCACCACGAATTCGGAAAAGGATAGGTTGAAGAATCTGGCTCGTCAGTACAAAGGTATGACCGGCTGTTGACTGCGAGCGACGAAGTTGGGCGATAGCATAAGGCCCACTCAAGGTGTTTGACGGCTAACACTTGGAAATTGAACCTGAGCCGCTCCATTAATGTGAGTGCTTTAGCAGCCGTATACAGAGCGAACGGCCAGCACCCGGTACATTTCTCGAAAAACAGGCTCGATGATTTCCGTAGGCAAGTGTTCCATCACTTCCGAGAAAGTGATTACTTGAAATGAATTATCCGGGAAAGGTAGCGGCTCGCGGTCTAAATCCACCAATCGAACCCCCATACGGGCGGACTGAAGGGCGTTTCGTGATTCCTGATTCTGCAAGTACATCCGGTTAGGATGTTCAATGCCCTGCAACTTGAGTTGAGGAAATAGACGGCCAGACGCAGCACAAGCTGTTGGCAGCCGGTGCCGATTTCCAGCGCATTCCTTTCCTGATTGGGACGTGGGTTAATGACGAGTTCTTGAACCAAATCGCTGATCATTTCCACGCGGCTCAAATCGCCAATAATTCGGCGGCGCTCTCTTTTTGGGTTAGCGGGCGTTTATGCTCCGCGAATTTGGTTTCACACAACCGCAAAGTCGTCTGAATGAGTTCAGTTCTCTCTGACACATGCCACTCCTGATAGGTCGATACATAAAATTGGTGACACTATCGCAACAGCAATTATTACGCAATGTCTATTTGCGACTCGCGCGTTGACGCGACTGGCAGAAAAGGAATTTGGGGTCGCGTAAGTGTCAGCGTCTCAAAGCAGTAGAGAATGCTCTGGATTCCGTTACGAATACGAACCCGCCCAGAAAACTGGTCGGTTGGCAGTGATAATAACCCTTTCGCAATCATGCCAAATCCGACACCAATTGAAATGATCATCAATCCAAAGGCTTGTAGCTTGGGGTAATGCGTCCAGAACAGGATTTGCTGACTGCGAATGGAGTGCGCCTGAAATGGGCGGACAGTCCGCTTGATGGATGAGCCGCGATGGTGGTGAATGACTTTAACATCGGACAGGTAGTGAACTTTCCAGCCCGCCTTCTTGATCCGCAGACACCACTCGACTTCCTCGGAGTACATGAAAAAGCGCTCGTCCATCATCCCCGCTTGCTCAACCGCCTGACGGCGAACCACCATATAGGCTCCGCTGATCCAATCCGCTTCGCGGACGGCTGGCGTCGGTGAGTAGGTCGCTTTCCACGCCTTGAAATCCTGCGCAACCTTCCCGGTCAGGCAGGTGATCTGGTAGGCGAAGGTCGGGAAATCCCAGTAGCCTGCCTGAAACGAGCCATCCGAATTGAGCAGTTCGCAGCCGACAATACCGGTTTCGGGATGAGCTTCCATGAACGAAATGCATCGATCCAGCGTATAGTCGAGCAGTTGGGCATCTGAATTAAGCAGGATCAAATACCTGCCCTGAGAAACCGCTATGGCTTGATTGTTGCCTTTGACAAAGCCAAGATTCTCACTATTGGCGATCACGTTCACCGAGGGAAATTCACGGCGAACCATCTCCACCGTCTGATCGGACGAGGCATTATCCACATAAATGACCTCCACGCGGGTTGTCTGCGCGGTATCGAACACCGATTTAATCGCCTGCCGCACCAGATCGCAGGTGTTCCAGCCCACAATAATGATCGAGGCATCCACTGAGGTCTCTGTTGAGTGATCTTCCATAGTCATAAGTTCCATCTTAGAGTATTGCCTGATATTGCTGCATGGTTTCGCAATCTGCGCGTTCCAGACCGTCCGCCCGCAGTCGATCATACAGTGCCCGATCCAGAATAGCCGCACGAATGGCGCGGGCGATTTCATCGGTGTCAGATGGATTCACCTGAAGCACGGCCTCTCCACCCCCCTCCGGCAGTGACGATACATTCGAGGTGATGACGGGTGTTCCGTTTGCCATCGCCTCGGCGATAGGCAGACCAGCCCCTTCATTTTATGAAGGAAACAACAGCGCGTGCGCCCTGCTGTAAATGACCGGGAAATCATCTTCGCCCACATCATCGAGGAAATATGTCCCCTGAAGTTGCAGCACGTCCAAGACTTCAAGGTTGGGAGCGAAATGTCGTTATTTCCCCTGACAATAACCAGTTTATACGGAATTTCGGCCTTGGCCTGCGCGTAGGCTTTGAAAACACCCACCAAATTCTTGCGTTGAGCCGTTGACCCGACAAACAAAAGATAGAGCGGCGGCAGTCGATATTTTTCGACGGTGAGTACAATTTGATTCGGTTCTATCACATGATAATGGCGATTGATACTGTTGTAAATGGTGTGAACTGCCTCCTGTCTGACGTGCAAGTAATGAGCGATTTTCTGCTTGGAGGTGTTATCCACCATCAGCAGAATGATTTCCAGGACGCTTTTTAGACTGACCGTCTCCCAACTCAGTTCCGGTGTATAACGCGAGATACCTGTTAGCGGTCTATCAAGGGCTTAGACGATAATTCCTCTCCGCATATTGTCGCTCTCTTGCGCAGGTTGTTAGCGGGCTTGCACGTCAGATGGGTTCACGCCATACGCTTTCAACGTTCCATCCAGGACTTGCTGATAGACGAGTTCGAGGCGCTGCGCGACACGCCGCCACGTATATTTGACCTCGACCTTTTTTCTGCCCTTCTCACCCATCTGCTTGCGAAACTCTGGATTATCCAGCATAAATTGCACCCGCTCGGCCAGTTGGTCGGTATTGCCCGGCTCGACCAGGAAACCGTCCTGCCCATCATCGACGACCGAACGCACCCCAGGCAGATTGGTTGCAACGACAGGTTTGGCGCAGGCCATTCCTTCGATGAGTACCATACCGAACGACTCAACAGAGGTCGAAGGAAGAACGACGACATCTGCCAACGAATAATAGGCACCTAAACACTCATGATGGATATTTCCCGTAAAAATCGTCCGATCGTTAATCCCCAACCTGCGCGCCTCTTCCTGATAACTTTCCCGCATATCCCCTTCGCCCACGATCATCAGTATGGCGTTGGCTGAGCCTATCTGCGCAAAGGCTTCAAGTAAGAATCTCACTCCTTTGAACAGATGTGCGGTGTCTAGTGCCCCTACAAACAAGATGACAGATGTGTCGGGGACAAGATTATATTTTTCTCGAAGCTCTGAGGAGTCGATACCGGGATAGAAAATATCTGTGTCGACCCCATTAGGCACTTCAATCACATCCTGCCAGCGTTTCTCGAAGATCGACGTTAGCAAACAGTTGGCCGCGTGATCGTACTGTACAGCGATGAATCGACTTGCGTTTTGAACAACGAGCTGCTTGGTAACCGGAAAATACAGATTGAACAGAAAGCCGCGCACTCCGCCGGCGATTAAGTCGTTATGGTGGGTGATCACGTAAGGCATATGATGACGTTGAGCAGCAAACCACGTTAGTTCTGCGCCAAAGATGAACGGAAAGTGCTGGTGAATGATGTCGAAATCGTGTATTTCGCGCAACAAATCGGGCAGCAGAGGCGCATTGCCGAAGCGCAGCCATATCGGCAGGCGTTTTACTTTGATTTCCGGTGGGTATGCGTACTCACCCTTTGGATGCGCGGCGGTGAACACAGTGACGTCATGCCCCAGACGCGCCAGCTCCAAGGCATTGAAATAGCAAACTCTCCCGGTTCCAGCTTGATAAGGCGGAAAAGTCGCACTGACATGTGCAATTTTCATTGGCTAATTTGCCTCGAGTTCCGTTTCAAGAATTCTTAGGTGGAATTGCCCCGATTTCTGTGAAAGAAATTCACAGCGGCACGCAGAAGCTACTCAAAAGCTCAATTCAATCAACCCATTCGCTTTCAAAGCTGCGCTTGGGCTTTCGACCGTGCGATGAGGCTTAGTGGCATTTACCGTTTTGTATCGTTCGTTCACCACGCGGCCCGCTCAAGCAACCTGGTCGCGCGTTTTCTGGCCGAATATTCGGGCTGTTAGTTGGCTGATCCACGCTCCGTTTTGTTGTGAAAGGCGCAGAAATTGCGACCATTCATAGCTCCAGCGCAGTGTTTTCAAAATCTGCCAGTCGCTTCTGACGCGCACGCTGTCAACTTTTGCTCGTGCGCTGCGAATATCCTGTCGATTCTGAATGAACCATTGAATCGCTTTGAACTTGGCACTCAAAAAGTCGGTTCCCCGCAGCAGACAGTAGCCAAACATCATGGCTTCCGTGATGCATAAGAAGGGGAGCAGCGCAATCAGGGTGGTCGTGTGAAACGTGTTTGCCAGCGTCACCCAGCGATAGCGTTCCAGCCAGTGAAGCTTATTGGCAGTCATATGCAGTAGGTATTTATGGCGTACTCGGGATGCGGGCACACTGTACATCGAATACCCTGCCGCGCTCAGGCGCAGCGAGAATTCCACATCCTCGTGATAAAGGAAGTAGAACTCGTTCATGCCGCCAATCTGCTGAAATACTTCGGCGCGCATCGCAACAGCGCCGCCTTGCAGGCCGCTGACGCGCGTGGGAACCACATCGACCTCGCTGATAGGACGATTGAGCTTGCGATTGAATCCAAGACCGGTCACATGAATGTTTTGCCCAAGCGCGTTAATCATGTTCGTCGGTTGATAGAGTAGAATGCAGGGATTAATCGCCCCCGCATCAGGGGTTGCATCCAGAAATTCCTGAATCGGCGACAGCCAGTTCGGCTCGACAATCACGTCCGCATTCAGGAAAACGAGATACTTGCCCTTCGCTGCCTGAGCGCCCAGGTTAATCCCGGATGCGTACCCCGTGTTGACCGGGTTCTTGATCGCGTTCAGGTCTGGATAATGAGTGTCAAGGTATTCGGCGCTGCCATCCGTCGATGCGTTGTCTACAAGGATGATTTCAATTGGGCAATCACTGTTTGCTTTAAGCGCGCTCAAACACTCATCGAGATAGTTTCGACCATTGAAGTTGACAATGACAATCGATGTGAGCGCGCTATCTTTTGCGTTTTCTTCCAGCCTCATGTGTTGGAAACCTGCTGAAGTTTGCGCAGCGCCGAAAGAAAAACAGCGGCGGATGCGATCTGCAACCCAACCACCGTTAAAAGAGATCCAAGCACGAGAATGAAGGTGTGGTTGAATTCTCCATAACCGCTTCCCCACCAGTTGAAGCTGAGTATAATGATGATGAGCAAGCCAATTACGCTTGATAGAAACGCCCCAAGAACGACTTTGCGGACGCGCAGCTTGGTTCTGATAAACTCAAGCGCGGCACTGCGATGCCCATTGATACCGAATATCCGACCGACCTCATATACGGCTAGGCCAAGAATAATGATTTGAAAGCCCAGTACCGCGAGAAAACCGAATAGGAATGTCGCATTTGCAGAGAGCGGAATCCGGGTTCGCAGCCAGGAGCCGCTTATCGTCATGAAGAGTCCCAGTAGAGCAACAACCGTCAGGAATATTCCAGGAACGATAACCGCAACTGACGGATTGTAGGTAATCGCGAAGGCCAGCACGCTCTCAAGAATACGGCTTCCATCGCGCAATGCCTTGAGCTTCTTTTCCCCGACACGCTCCGAATACGTGATCGGGATCGTTGTATAGGAAAGTCCATGCGCCATCACTTTGGCGACGATTTCGGTCTCGATGTCGAAACCCTTCGACATGATGTTGAACTTCATCAGGGCTTCGCGGTGGATGCCATACATTCCGCTCAGCACGTCGCCTTCATCAATCGAATGCAGCATTCGGAAGGCTACGTCAAACAGTAGATTTCCGAACCGATTTGTGAAAGGGATGTTCTCGCGGCCTAAAAGCCGGATTCCTCGCACGAAATCATACCGATCCAGCAGGGCAGCGATTTTCGGAATGTATTCGACAGGATATGTGTTGTCGGCATCAACGAAGATGACATACTTCCCACGTGCATGTAAGAGACCAGTGCGCATGGCTGCGCCTTTTCCCTGGTTCACCGTATGCCGAATGACACGGCATGGAAACTGCTCGGCAACGACGCTTGAGTTGTCATGTGAACCATCGTCAACAACAATGATTTCGTCACGCTTCCCAATAATTTGGGTCAATGCCGAAAGGACGAGAGGAAGGCCAGTTTCTTCGTTATAGGCGGGAATAATGATGCTGGTGACAATTGAATTCGCGTCGGTGTCGCTATTCAACGCGATGTACCCCGTTCCTTCAACCACTTGCGCTGCAACCATAAATACTCCACCCCGTTATATGTGCATACGGACGTGTTTAAAAACAGACTAACATGAGAGCGGTTAAAATTCCATGCGGAATTTATTAAGTCAGTTTGCATGACAGCGTACTACGAAGCAATAGTAAATGTACACCTTTTTTCGCAAATGAATCGTGTAGATTTTCACGAAAAGAGTTATGCATAAAGTTATATTTACAAATTGAGGCAGCGTATTTCGAAAAACTCTAGCATCTAATCCACTTGTTTTGTGCGTATATATAGGTGCCGATGGTGAATTTGTGCTAACCGGATGATAATTTCGGAGATTTTAGTGCGGTGTAACGGAGTCCTGAAATAACTAGCTGTACAGTCCAAAGCGAGATGGGACGGATCCAATAGGAAGCGTTCGGGATGGATTTGCCAGTGCTCCGCTACGATCTTCTCTAAGCGACCGTTTTTCGCTTCCAGTTCGCATAGGCGTTGCAGTTCGCTCGTCCCCAGCGCGCCATATTTACTGCCCAACTAACGGGTTCCATTGCTTGACATAACCTATCCTCCTACTTCTATTCTATCCAGATAGTCTCACGCTGTTTAGGCCAGTTTTGGGGGGACAGATCAGTTTCACCCTTACAAAAGCGGTGTGCGCCATTGAAAGGCTTTCACCTAATTTGATGCAACCACCCTGGGCGCGGCGGTCTTTGACTTGATTTTATTCATATACTGATCTCACCATTGTCTTGATCACATAGCGCAAGACCGGCATCTTCAAAGCCCATTTAAGAATCGGCACTTTAGGATATTGCAGTGCATGTTCAACCGAAAATACTCGGTCTTCTGGATTTTCACGTATAAAAAGAAAATACCCTATGCCTCGCAGTTGATCGATGAGGCGATCATCTGTCTGCTTGAATAACCACCTCTTAATGTAATACCCAAGAAGAGGAACGGTGGCGTCCTCGTCAATCGCATTTGTAACAACCTGTGGCAAATGAGTATGAAAGAGGGTGTGACACATCCATAAACTGAGTAGGACAATTCGTTTAACGCGTGCTGCTTCAGATTTGTTCAGCAGATGAGTCCAATCAAAGTCGGGATAGCACGCAACAAATTGGTCTATATCACATAGCCATTTCAAGCGATTCCAGCGATGTTTCGCCCCATGAACTGCCAGCAGCAAAAGCAGGTCATCGGGCTGAAATGTATGAGTATGAATGCCTTCAACGTTGAAATTGGTGACGTGCTGCCAATAATTTTCCTCATCGACTTGGATTGGGATGGACGGCGTATCCAGACGCCAGTGCAGCTCAATTTGGATTTTCAATTTTTCGTAGAAAAACTTCTGATTGTAAGCGTTATCTTCAACAGGCGCTTCTCGAACATAGCCCAACTCCATGAGTAATGTTTCAGCTTGCTCGAAATCTGCCCTTCGCACAAGGATGTCCAAGTCCTTGAAGTCGCGCATCCAGAATTCACCATATAGCAGATACGAAACCACGACTCCGCGCAGTGGAAGGACATCGATTTTTTCTTCTTCGAAGGCTTTTAATATTCGGATGAGTTCCGTCCTATTCCGCACATTGGTCAACATATTCGTGGCAAACATACCCTTCAGGGTCCTTACCACTTTCTCTGGCACAAGGCCTGCGGCGTAATTCTTGAGATTCCAATAGACAAGGGGATGAACTTTATGGTTCACTACCAGCGTAATCAACCGATCCCATGCGATGTTTAAGTGGCTCAGTTGGCGAATCCGTTCGATCTGCCATGCTTCCAAATTTCCACGCACGCATAGTAAAAGAAGCTCAACTTCTAAGTCATGAGAGAGGGTAGGCTCAGGATATAACCTAGCCAATAAATTCAACATTTTTGCTTGTTCTCTTAACATGCGGAGGAAGAGAGATTCCTGGAAACAGAGGGTACAAATTGGTCCAGATCTGGAAGGCAAAAACGAAGGAACAATGAGGATAATTTATTCTGTCCTCAAAAAATGGGCAAATACCAGCCTGATTGTGCAACTGTATTGCATCCAGTGACCGCATCCTACGCAGAGCAGACTACAGATAGCCCTCTACTGATGAATCGTTGCATCACTGCATTCAGGATTGCAGAGCAAGGTTATTTTATTCAATTTATACAAATAGAGCAATTATGAGCAATATGCGGACAGGGCAAATACATCAAAATCATGAGATCAAGAAATGTCATCGGTATTTCGTAGATGCAGACACGTAGAGGCTTGTCCGAATAGTCGCCGCCGAGAGATAAAGCGCTCATCTCAGTACGAGAATTTGCGCCTAACTTGCTCATCTCCCCACCTCAACGGCTTGTTCTTCCCCTCCCTGAAATCGGCTGAGGAGAGGACACCTTTAGAAGAGGGTTGAAAAAAGGAGAGTTCATCATTCAGACTTGGGAGCGACCAAGCAAACCAAGTGGTGAATGATGAACTCTCAACTACTGTACCAGTGGGAAACGGCATTGTC
>DAOUCB010000147.1:0-44758 GCA_034432495.1 Anaerolineae bacterium
TATGGCGTCATTCACTCCAACCGTCCGTTTGATCCTCACTACGGTCAAGTGGCCGCAGCCGTGACTGCCCCCACTTGACTTTCAAGACGGTATCTCCCCGCTTGCGTGGGAGAAAGGGTCGGGGATAGAGGGGTGCTGGACAAGCGTAATGTTCGCTTTTACAAACACGCACTCAGCACTTCTTTATCTTACGCTTCTGGCGGCGGAACGGGCAGGGCGTCAACCGGGGTGTTCTTCCACTTTTCGCCTTCTTCAACCAGCATCACCGGGATGCCGCTGCGAATCGGGTACTTGTAGCCCGAATCCGCGCACACCAGCCAGCTATCCTTCACCAGTTCCAACCGACCGGGATCACTGCCTTTGTCGGTATAATGAACGGCGACCGGGCAGCGCAGAATTTCCAGAAGTTCAGGATCAATCGGGGATGCCATCGCTTTCCTTCCCTTGATTCATGATCATTATTCTGCGGTTAGTATAGCACGGCGACAGGCCAAACACGATTGCGGGTTGCCGCTGCAAGGATCGAAAAAGGTCAGTCTTTGTAGGGGCAAACCTGTGTGTCTGCCCATACTCTCGACGGGGTGCGCCTGTGCAGCCAGACAATTCCTTGCCACCTGTGCCGGACTGTTTCTATAATCGCGCTCATCGATCAGAAGAAAGTCACCATGCCGGGAACCCGCCTGTTTTTACTGTTTTGCCTGGGAATAGCGCTGCTGTTGTTATTGACGCTGCCTGCGCTGGGGGGTCGCTTTGCGCCGCGCGAGACTTCGGACAAGGTGACTGAGGGCTATCGCATCTGGCAGGCCGATGACTGCGGGGGATGTCATACCCTTGCGGGGCAGGGCGGGGGTTATGCCCCTGATTTGACTCAGATTTATACGCTGCGCGGCGAGGCTGATCTGCGCGAATTCCTGACCAATCCGAATGCCGTTACCGCCAATGCAACCCGCGCAATGCCCCATATCGCTTTAACGGAAGGGGAATCTGAGGGAGTGCTCGCCTTCCTGAAGTGGGCGGAAGCGAACACCGGACTATTTTCGCCCATTTTCACGCCCATTCCGGAAGGGAACAGCGGATTTATCCGGACGCGAGCGCTTTTGACGGCAACCGCCGCCCCATGACCCGCATTGCCTATCGTTTTCTCGCGCAAACCATCGCTTTACTGGTGCTGTGCGCCCTGCTGAATCTGCTCGTCGGCCTGAAATTTCTCCCCTCAACCCCCTTCCTCAGCGGGCTATCCTTCCCTCAGTTGAGCCAGCTTTCCGCCTCTCTGCTCGATCTGGCGCTGATGGGCGGCCTGCTTGGCGGTGGCATCTATGCGATTTTCTCCCTCAATCCCTCCCGTGATTTGCGTATGCTTCGCTTCGCGCAGGGATTATGGTCGCTGCTCGTCCTGCTGACCCTTGCGGCAGGTGTCTACAATCGCCTCAATGCTATCGACATCATCTGCGCCCCGCTCAAAGCCGTCGTGATCGCGCTCGTCATCATCGAAATCAGGCGCAGCCTCCCCTCATGGACGCCGATTGCCTTCGTCTGGACGATTGGCATGGGGCTGAGCGCACTTTGCACGTTGATTGCATTGCTCCCAAGCAGCGATGTTCTCGTGTCAGCGACACTTCACGCTCTCGTATCAGGAACAAACGATTACATCGCACGGCTTCTGGCGGCGGTCGCGCTGGCCTACTGGTTGATCGGGCGTTTCAGCACGGTAACGGCCTTCTGGGCAGAGATGAGCCTGTATACGGTGGCGGGGCTGCTGGCGCTGGCGGGTGCGTTGGTGACGCTCTTGACGCTCGAACCGCTTGGCTTGAACCTTAGCGGATTTAGCACCATCATCGCGCTGATTGTGCCGCTGCTGACGCTGATTTTCGCCTCGCATACCTATCTGGCCTTTTCACATCGCAACACAACCGACACGCTTGCGGCGCATTGGACGGCGCTCGGCGTTCTGTCGATTCTGCTTGGCATCGGGCTGGCTGGCGGGCTGCTGGCGACTGTTCAAGGCTGGACGGCAGGCACGCGTTTCAGCTATTTGCAGCCGACGCTGGCGCATGAGGCAGTTGCCGCCATTTTGCTCGGCGTCATTAATCAGGCGGTCTTTGAAATGCGTGGGCAAGCGCGCCGCGTCACCGGATTAGCGCCGTTCTGGTTGGTCGCGTTTGGGATGCTGGGCGGCGGCTTTGCGCTGGCGGGCGCGGGACTGGTGCAGGTCTATCTGGAGCGGCTGATTGGCATCGATTATCTCGAAACGCAGACCTTGATCGCGCCGCTCTACGGCCTGTGGATTTTCGGGCTGGCGCTGTTGGCTCTAGGGTTGACGCTCTATGGCTTGATCCACTGGCTGCGCCGTCCGCGTTTTTAGTGTTACCCTAGCGTAGCGTTCGCCGTCATCGCGAGATTCCCCTCGGCATTGAGCGCCCATAACTGCACCGCCTCACCATCAATGCGTCCTGCGAGCTGGAACGGCTGATGATCGTAAAGCGCGCTCACCGCACGAAACGAGAAGGCTTTCAGCACGCGATTCGGTGCGTGCTCGTGCAGCAGTTCGAGCATGAAGCTGGCGGTCAACTGACCATGTACAACCAGCCCCGGATAGCCTTCGACGTCGCGGCAGTAGTCACGGTCATAGTGAATGCGATGCGAGTTGAACGTGAGTGCCGAATAGCGAAACAGCAGCACCGGGTCGGGTTTGATCTCGCGCGAAAACTGGGCTTCGGCAGGGGCAGTCTGTGCGGCAGGTGCGGATTGAGTCGTCGGGGCTTCGCGGAAGACAATATCCTGTTCTTCGAGCAGCGCCAGTCCTTGCTCACCGATGATTTCGTGGCGCACCAGCACAAACACCAGCGCACCGCTTTTGCCCTGCTTGACGTTGATCTCGGCGATGGTTGATTTTTTGAGCGCTCTTTCGCCAATGTGCAGCGGACGGTGAAACGCCAGCCGTCCGCCTGCCCACATTCGGCGCGGCAGATCGACAGGTGGCATGAAGCCGCCGCGTTTGACGTGACCATCGTCGGCGGTGTGGTCGAGTCGCACAGCGGGCAGAAAATAGAGCCAGTGCCACGCGGGCGGCAGCGCCGTCCCCGGCACAAACACTTCCAGTTTATTGAGGGTTGCCGCCATGCGCTGCGCCGGGGAAAGCGTGAGCGTGTCGGACGTTTCTTCGCTTTTGCCGATCCAGTCCTGATAGTCCACAGTCTCTCCGTTTATGGGTCATGCGAAATCGGTTATTCCAACGGAACAATTGACTCCGCAGCATATCCCTGGTTTATTATGGCGAAAAACATTACAATGAAGGTGTGTTACCTGCTGCAACGTTCGGTGTTTCTGAACGTATAGCATAACATCAATCATGTAAGCATGGGTCTTCGTATTGTGAATGATATTGATGCACGCTCTGTCCCTGAAATCCTGCCACTGCCGCCTGAATCTGTTCCGCTGGTGGTGACCAACAACGACACCGAAATCAAGCCGCGTCGCTCTGGTTGCTTATGGGGGATCGCTGGGGCTGTTGGCTGTCTGGTGCTGGTGCTGATCGTTCCGATTACGCTGGTTGTCCTCGGCGTCACCTCAACCAGCGGAATTATCGGCAGCATCGCCGACCTGCTCAACGTGGGCAAGCCACCAGTGGCAGCCGTTGTCAGCACGCAGACGATTGTGCAGGGGATTCAACCGCTGGGTCAGTTGGTCAGTGTGAGCGTCCAGCTTGCCAAAGCCGACGTCAAAATCAGTGTGGCAACAGGTGTTCTGGGTTCGGGATCGTATAGCGCGAACCATGTGGTTCAGGGTGCCGTCGAGGCGGGCGTTGATCTGACCAAGATCGGCCCGAACAACCTCGGCTACGACACTACCAAAGACAGCTATACTCTGATTGTGCCGGAACCCGCGCTAACAAGCTGTCGCATCGATTACATCCGCCAGTATGACTGGTCGGCGACGCTCCTCAACGTCGATTGGGACGAAGCGCGACTGATGGCGAATTATACGGCGCTGATCGATTTTCGCGATGACGCGATCAAGGGCGGCATTCTGGAGCGTGCCGAAGCGGAAACGCAGCTTGTGCTTGGCAATTTCGTGCGCGCGGTTTCGGGACATCCGGTTGAAATCGTATTCCAGAAGCCGGAAACCCCGGTTACGCCGCCGTCGTGCGAACCTGATCCGCCCCAGGGGTGGGTTTATCTACCGGATCGAAATGTCTGGAGCAAGCAGTAAAGCAGAGCGGCACGAATTCGTGCCGCTCTTTTCATGTCCGCGAATTAAACAGCGCTGCGTTCGGGTTGAAGTTTCAGCCCGCGCGGCTGGAGCGAAATTTCGGGGCTGGCAGGGTTGCTCTCGGACAGGCGGAAGCGCTGCGCACCAAGTGCCAATACCAGTTTGCCGATCACTGTGGCATAGTCGTGTTCGCCTTCGGCGTGCGTGCCCGCGCCGAAGGGCATATAGGCGAAAGCGCTCGTGCGCCGCGCCAGACTCTCGCCGAAACGCTCCGGCAGGAACAGGTCAGGCGATGTGAAATAGCGTGGGCTGTGCTGAATGATATACGGACTGACGAAAATCGTGCTGCCCGTAGGGACGAAATACTCGCCGAGCCGCGTTTCCTTCTTGGCCTGTCGACTGATCAGCCAGACCGGCGGGTGCAGGCGCAGCGTTTCTTTAAACACCATTTCGCAGTAGGTCAGGTGGGGCACATCAGCCATTGTCGGCTGACGGTCACCGAGCACACATGCGACTTCTTCGTGAAGAATGTCCGCAGTTTCGGGATGCTGTGCCAGCAGCGACCACGCCCAGGCTAAGGTCGATGCCGCTGCGTTATAGCCACTCTGAAACAGCGCCAGCATTTCCTCAATAGCCCAGTCTTCGCCAATTGGTGCAGCCAGCAGGTGACCGAAAACACCGTCAGGGCGCTGGTTAACCAACTGCCGAACAATCTGGCGCAGTTCGGACTGAGCACGCTGACGTTTGCGGTTCTGTGGGGTCGGAATCCAGAGCGGCAGGGTTAGCGGTGACTGAAAATGCGCCTCGTCCTGCTGAGCGGACAGCGCGCGTGCTAGCCGCCGCGAGAGTTCTTCGATTTGAACGGTGACATTACCGAAAAGCGTTCGTGTGACGATGCGCAGGGTGAGCATTTCCAGCAGCGCGACCGGATCGCCGCCTTGCCAGGTCTCCAACGCCTGTGTCGAAGTCTGCACAGCATCGCCAATAAACGGTTCAAGCCAGGCGGATTTGAACACGCCGCGCCGCAGCGACCGTTTCTTAGGCGGGTCTTTCGGTGCGAACAGGTCGTGACCCATTGCGCTGTTGAGCGCCAGCATCAGGCTGGGTTTTGACTCAAACTGATCAAAGCGTTCGACGAGAACGTCATGCGCGTCTCGTGGATTGGTCAGCAGATAGGCGTGGGAGGGGCCAAAACGAAAGTGAACAATATCCCCATAGGCGCGCGCGGATTGCAGCAGGTAGTCCAGCGGGTTGTCTTTGAACTGCGGAGCGTCGCCTAAGAGCAGACTTTTCTGGGGGCCGGGAGGAAATAAAACATCCATGACGAACTTTACGATCCCTAATCTTACTCTAACGGCAGATGATCGTTATTTTATGCACAGTCCGGCGGGATTTCCAATAAGGTTTGCTTTCTCAACCGTGAATTTTTCGTGGATTTCAGTATGCGCCCTGGCGCATTAGTACGCGGGGAACCGTCATCAGGAGGATTTGCGCGTCCAACTGCATTGACCAGTTTTCGATATAGTAAATATCGAGCAGACACATCTCATCAAAGGGGATTTCGCTGCGCCCGCTTACCTGCCATAAACCCGTTAGGCCAGGTTTGACCTGAAGCCGCTGCATGTGCCAGGGTTCATACAGATCGACTTCTTCCGGCGTGGGCGGTCGCGGGCCGACGATACTCATGTGACCCATCAATACGTTGACCAGATTGGGCAGTTCATCCAGGCTGGTGGTGCGAATGAAGCGTCCCACCCGCGTGACGCGGGGGTCATTCTTGATTTTGGGATGACGCGGATCAAGTTCCTGCGTGTTAATCAGGTGGCTGCGCAGCTTGTCGGCGTCAAGGATCATGCTGCGGAATTTGATCATGTTGAAGTGCGATCCGTTTTCGCCCACGCGCGGCGCGTTGTAGAAGATTGGCCCCTCACTTTCGAGACGGATGGCGATGGCGACGATGGTTCCGACCAGCAGCAGTACGGGCGAGGCCAATACAATAATCGCGATGTCGAGCGCGCGTTTGAACAGTCGGTTGGTAGCCTTGAAGGGGACATACCCGTTAACGCGCAGTACCGGAATACCGTCGAGATTTTCGACCAGTACCTGCCGCAGATTCAACTGGAAAACGTCCGGGATGACGCTGACTTCGACCTGTGCGCGTTTGCAGACCTGAATCAGGTGGACGATCTGATCGTGCATCGCCCAGGGCAGGGTGATGACGACTGAATCCACATCCTGATCGCGCAGAACCGCTTCCAGATTGTCGATGCCGCCCAGTCCCTTGACCCGCCCCAGGTCAACCCGCGCCTGATCGGGATCGCGGTCAAGGTAGCCAATCGGAACATAACCCTGATCTTTGCGCGCGATCATCGTGCGCAGCACCGAACGTCCCACATCGCCCGCGCCGACAACCAGCACGCGCTGGATGCCGATGCCACGTTCGCGCAGGCGGGCGTGAATGACTCGCTGAACGATACGCGCTGTTGCCAGAAGAAGAATCGTAATCGCAGCAACGTAGATCATCAGCAGGCGGCTGAAAACCAGCGGCTGAAGGGCGAAGCTGATCGCCAGCATGACAATCGTCGCGCTGGTGACGCCATTAACGATGATATAGACCTCATCGAGCCAGGTGCGCCCCCGAATTGGGCGGTAGAGGCCGCTGCCGCGATAATTCAGATAGATCCAGGCAATGAATATGATGGCATAAGGAATATACGGGTGAAAGGGCGCGCGAAATGCTTCGTCAACCGGGCGTAGAATTTGCAGATCATAGCGAATGATATAGGCCAACCCGAACGCTGCAAAACCCAGCACTATATCAATCAGCGGCATCAACCAGTGTGGTTCTTTCCAATGGCGGCGTGTACGTGCCTGTGCCGATGGCGCGGTTTCCTGCATGTCGATCATCAACTTAGTGCCTTACGATAGCTGGCAGCGGTTTGCTCTGCGGTTTGCGCCCAGGAGTAACGGCCTGCTTCGACCCATCCCCGTTCGCGTGCTGCCTTCCGCCACGCTTCATCTTCCCAAACCCGGCGCAGCGCTGCTGTCCATTGATCTACAGCCTGCGCTGCGACACAAATGCCTGCCTCGCCGACGACTTCCGGCAGCGACGATGCGTCCGAAACGATCACCGGCGTGCCGCAGGCCATTGCTTCCAGGGCAGGCAGCCCAAATCCCTCAAAAACCGAGGGATAAATAAATACTTCCGCGCAATTGTACCAGATCGCCAAATCTTCTGAAGGAACAAACCCAACAAACTGCACAGAAGCCTCCAGTCCGTGCCGCTTGACTGCCTCAAAAATCGGCTCGTAATCCCAGCCTTTGCCGCCGCCGATGATCAGGGGAGGACGCGATTTGAGGGCGGCATAAGCTTCCAGCAGCACAAGCAGATTCTTGCGCGGTTCGAGCGTGCCGATGAACAGCCAGAAGCGATCCGGCAGGTTTTTGCTGTGGCGGAAACTGGCGATTTGAGAGGCGGACAAAGGCCGAAAAACGGTCGGATTGTAGCCGGGCGCGGCGACGTCGATTTTGTCGGCGGGTAGCTGCATCGTCTCGACCAGATCGCGGGCGGTGCTGTGCGAAATGGCGATCACGCGGCGGGCGCGGCGGCAGGTCAGCCCGGTGAGCAGACGCAGATACAGGCGGCGCGCGGCGGGCAGTCGCTGTGGATAATGGATATAGCTCAGATCGTAAATAGTGACGACAGAAGGAACTTTCAGCAGCAGAGGCGCGACAAAAGCTAAGGCATGATACAAATCCAAACCGTTTAGCTCGAACGGCTGTAACGCCTGTTCCCAGAGAATGCGGCGCAGCGGTGACTCGGTGTCGAGGCGTGAACGGCGCAGCGTCAGACCGTCGATCTGGCTGGTGTTGGCTGCGCCCACGAAAGCTGCCAGATGCCAATCGTCCGGCACGACGGCGGGCAGATGATGGAGCAGCCCGTCGATGTAGCCGTGAATCCCGGCGGTGCGATAGCCCGCCCGGCTGGAAAGTAGGTGCGCGTTTAATCCAATCTGCATAAGGGCGCTATTATAGCGCTTTTATGGTGGGTTCTACATCGGCGTGATTTCCAGCCAGGTTCGTTTTTGAGCACGCAGAAGGTACGTCAGGTCGTAGAAGCGTTTCTGCCAGCCATATTTGTGATTGAGCGTGCGATTGGCGCTGATATTCTGCCCGTCATTCAGAATTACCGCCATCGCTTCCAGAGGGTCGCCGAGCAACGTGCCATTGAGCGTGCAGGGCGCGACTTCGACCTGCGCGTTATGGTGTATGCGGCGGACTTTGCCTGTCTTTGCGCCGGTCATGACGTAGAGTTTGTCGCCGTCCTGCGCAAACCAGACGGGGGTCGTGACGGGTTCACCGTTTTTGCGAAAGGTTGTGAGTGAGAGAAAGGCATGGCCTTCCAGCACAGAGAAATGGGTGTATTCCTCTTTTTGCATGGCGTACCTCAAAAGTTCGACTTTGCACTACTCTACAGAACTTGTACTATAAAAGGCTTAGACGAGGATAAAAGAGCGATATGAGCCGTTACGAACAGATTTCCGCCGCCAACGCGCAGCGGGTAACCCAACTCGTGCAGACACCCTGCGGTTTCATTTCGTGTCTGGTCTGGTCGCCGGACGGAAAACAGCTCGCGCTGGCACATGGCGATGGCCTGTGGATATGGCAAGGCGCTTTCGGCGGAGAACCGACTCGCAAACTGAACGGTCACAGCGCTCCCGTCAAGGATGCCGTCTTCAGCGAGGACGGCGAAGTGCTCGCCAGCGCCAGTTCGGACATGACAGTGCGGCTGTGGATGGCGATGAGCGGTCAGCCGCTTCACATTCTGCGCCGACACAAGAACGGCGTGAACGCGGTGGCTTTCAGCCCCAATGGTCGCCTGCTGGCCTCTGGTGGCGCGGATCAGACGATTTTCATTTTTGACATGATGGACAGCACTGGATCGACGGTGCTGACAGGACATACAAACGAAATCACCAGCCTGGTTTTCGGGGGCGATACGCTGGCTTCAGGTGGGTGGGATAATACAGTGCGCCTGTGGAATTGTGCCGAGAAGCGCGAATTGTGTGCGATTACGCTGGACGACTGGGTGCGCGATCTCAGTGTCAGCCCGGATGGTCAGTTCGCTGCTGCCGCCTGTAAAGATGGAACAGTGAGCCTGATTGCGTTCGCATCCGGCGAAGTCGTCCACACGTTTCAGGCGCACGAAGGCGGCGTGGACTCCTCAGCATTCAGCCCGGATGGAGCGCTGCTGGTGACGGGCGGGCGTGATAGTCTGGTCAAGCTGTGGGATTTGCGCGACCTGTCTGATCAACCCTTGATGCAGTTCGAAGGGCACGGCAAGCCAATCCTCACGGTTGCGTTTCATCCCAGCGGAAATATGATTGCCAGCGGCAGCGGTGATCATACAGCGCGTCTGTGGGCGATTGCCGAATAATAACGACGCAGCGATGCGAGTCTCTACAGGGATGATTTCTTAAACAGGAGGCGCGTCAAAGACGCACCTCCTGTTTTTTTGAGCTAGGTGATGGCGACCGTGAGCAGATAGGTCGTCAGTAATGTCCCTGAAGGGGCGGAGATTTGAACGGTGTAGTCGCCGCTTTCAGGCAGAATGCCGTCGAAGCTCTGCGCTCCAGCCTGCGCGCGCGCCAGAGGTGAGCCACTGGGCGAAACGAGCGTCAGATAGACGTTGCCCGCAGGCGACGCGACGTTCATCTGCATGTGCTGCCCGGCTCTGGCATTGAGGACGTAACCGACATAGGTATTGCCGTCGATTTGTCCGCTGCGCTGCGCCGATGTCGCACCCGGCGCGAAGTTGATGCGCTGGTTCCCGCCGGACGGCGGCGGTTGAGAGACCACCGCTCCCGTCACCGAGACGATCATCGTGTAAGTGGTCTGGGTCGCGCCTGCCGGAGCCGAAACCTGAAGCAGGTAGTCGCCCGATTCACTGAGCAGTTGTCCGAAGCTCTGCGCACCATTTTGCGCACGCACCAGCGGCGAACCGTTGGGTGAGACGACGGTCAGATAGACGTTGCTGGCTGGCGAGCTGAGCGTAACTTGCATAAACTGGCCTGCGCTCGCGGTCAATGGATAGGTATCCAGACTGTTGCCATCGACCTGATCGTAGACTTCAGCGCCAGTTGTGTTAGGTGCGAAGCTGATGCGCTCAACCGTATTTGGCGATGAAGACACGTTGGTCACGTTGACGACCAGCGCGTAGGGCGTGGTCGTTGTGCCGGAAGGCGCGGAGATTTGAATGGTATAGTCGCCATTTTCGGGCAGGAGGCCGTCAAAACTCTGCGCGCCGACCTGTGCCCGTGCCAGCGGCGATCCGCCGGGAGAGACAAGCGTCAGATATACCGGATTGCCAAACGACATGAGCGTCAGGCGCATCCGCTGACCCGCGCGGGCATTGAGCAGGAAGCCGTTGTAGACGTCGCCGCTGACTTGTCCCGTCACGGTTGCAGCGGTCGCCCCGGTCGCAAATTGGATGCGCTGGCTGCCATTATTCGGCGGCGGCTGGATAACGCCCAAATTGCCTGTGATCGAGATGGAAACAAGGTAACTGGTGAGCGCGCCGCCCGGTGTGGTCGAAATCCGCAGCGTATAGTCGCCGCTTTCGCTGAGCGTGCCGGTATAGCTCTTGGCACCTGCGGGAGCGCTCGCCAGAATCGCGCCGCTGGGTGCGGCGACGGTCATGAAGACGTTGTTGTTCGGCGACGTGACCGACGCCTGCATCAACTGCCCGGCCTGAGCATTGACCAGATAATAGTTGACGACGTAGCCGCCAACCTGGCCCGGTACCTGTGCCGAAGTAGCGCCCGATGGGAAGTTGATGCGTACCGTTGGGCCAGCCTGAGGCGCGGGTTGAGTCGGTTGGCTGCTTCCGACTACAGAGACGTTAAGGCTGTAGCTGGTCAGGGGGGTGCCGGAGGGGGCAGAAACCTGCAAGGTATAGTCGCCATTTTCGGGCAGCGTGCCGGAGAAACTCTGCGCGCCATTCTGTGCCCGTGCCAGTGGCGATCCGAATGGCGAAACAACCGTCAGATAGACGTTCCCTGTAGGGGAAGTGACAACGACCTGCATATACTGATTGGCGCGTGCGTTGAGCAAGTATGTGTCGAGCAGCGTGCCATCGACCTGACCGCTCACGGTCGCGGACGTGCCGCCGGGGGCGAAGCTGATTCGCTGGGTGACAGCGGGCTGACGCGGAACATTCTTCTGCACCACCGGAATCGGCGCGGCGCTGGATAGACTGGCGCTGATGAGCAACACTACGCATAGAACTGACACGTAAAAACTGCGCAGCAATTTTTGGTTCATGGCTGCCTCCTTAAGTAAGTCATGTAACGTTTTCATAACCTCCATTGTGTTACGCCTTGCATTAAACGTCAAGTCAGCGTAGCACAAGCGGCGGATTGGCGGCGCATCAGCGCTTCGTTCGCGAGGACGGAGTTATTTTAGCAGGTGTGCAGCCGTTGATCCTGAGGATTTCCACTGAATATTTGATGGAATGGCGTACTCACAGACGCAGCAAATCGTGATCGAGTTCCCAGTGGCAGTTGGGACAGAGTGCGACGAGGTTGCTCAGATCGTTGATCACGGCGACGGGCGTTTCTTCGGGAAAGCTGTTGATGGCCTGCACATGGCAGATTTCGACGTGCTTGTCGTAGCCACAATTTGCGCACACACGTGGGAGGTTGGCTTTTTCATAATTGTAACGGGCAATGTCGCGAACCTTTGCATGGGCTTGATATTTCACACCTTCACGAAGGGATTTAAGCGTGCGCTGGCTCCAATCGACCATGCTCGGATTACAATCGTCGCAGACAGTACGACCTTTGGGAATCTCGACACCACAGCGTTTACAGTAGCGCATAGACCGGATACGTTTCGGAAAACGGGCATTGTTATATTTGGTGGCGCACGTCTTGCTGCAAAACTTCGGGTTGGTGGTTTCTTGCCCGCATTGCGCGCAAAGGATGATTTCCTTCGGAGTGGTCGTGGGTCGCGCTCGTCCAGTCGAAGATTCTGTGAACCCGCGACCGCATTCCTGGCATTTATATCGCTGCTTTCCTGTGTCGCGCTCAAAACCATTTCGATGATAATTGGTAGATGCGCAATAGGGACAAACGAGCATTTCGGCCTCAATGCAGGTATAATATCAGGATGACTCAATTATAAATCCTTTTTCGATAGAAAATCAAAAATAGCTATGCTAAAATAGATACCAAGTCGCCCTAGTAGCTCAGTGGATAGAGCGGCGGACTCCTAAGCCGTGCGCATAGGTTCGATTCCTATCTAGGGCAATAATCACTTATTAGAAACGCACTTAACCCAAGTGCGTTTTTATTTTGCGTGAGTCCATCGTGAAAAAGGGCACAAAAACCCTCGCGAAGGTGTACAATAGGGTCGCAGTAAATTTGAGGGACGCAAAATGCATGTCATTCTGGCGCATGGGGCACTCGGCCCTTACGACGAACTAATCATGGCGGGCGCGGCGACGATCTTTCTCGTCATGATGGGAATCAGTTGGGTTCGCAGCCGCAATACGCGCCCGGATTTTGAAGAAGCAGAACTTAAAGAAGAAAACCAACGTGTTCAACCTGACAAAGCGGACGAGCCGGATCGTTTTCGTCTCGATTAGCCTGCTGCTGGTATTGTGCGCTGTGCCAACAGCGTCGGCGCACGGCTACATCGTCCGCTCGATTCCTCAGGATCGAGCCGTGATGCAGCACGCGCCGCCGCGTCTGCAATACTGGTTCAGCGAAAATTTAGAGCCGAAATTTAGCAAGCTGACCGTCCGTGACCAATCTGGCAATGAAGTTGCTGAGGGCGGCGTCGATGCGACCGATCTGGCGCTGCTATCGGTGCGTCTGCCGTCAAACCTCCCGAACGGCGCTTATGTTGCTGAACTGCGCACGGCTTTTGCCAGCGATGGTCACGTCGTCGTTGAAACGCGCGTCTTTTTTGTGGGTGAACAGGCGACCGGCCTTGCGGACAGCGATGGGAGCGGCGCGCAGGCGGAACCGCTCGAAGTTGTCTGGCGTGTGCTGGTGCTGGCTTCAACGCTGCTGCTGCTCGGCACCTTCGCCGTTTATTCGATGGTGCTGGTTCCGGCCTGGGGCAGCAGCAAATTTCCGTCCGGGCTGCTGCCGCCGCGTGTGATGGCGCGCCTGAACTGGATAATCGGTGTGACGCTCGTGGTGGCGTTCGCGGGCAATATTCTGGCGCTGCTTCAGCAGGCGATGGTCTTTTTCGGCGCGGACGTCGGGCGTGTGATCAGCGGACAGTTGTACAACCTGGTGCGGATTGGCACGCGCTTTGGCGATACCTGGAATGCGCGCATGGTGCTGCTTGCGCTGGTGGCGATTTTGTTCGCGGCGAGCATTTATCTGCGTGAGCGCCAGCCAAGCAGCGTGCGTGCTTTCTGGGTAGCGAATGTCTGGGGCATGGTGCTGATCGTCGGCACGTTCAGCGTTGCCAGCCACGCTGCCGGGTCGCTGATGCTGCCTGCAATCGGCATCATGAGTGACTGGCTGCACAGTTTAAGCGTGGGTTTCTGGGCAGGTGGCGTCGCAGCGCTGGCTCTGATTGCTCCGGTCGCGCTCAAGCCCTATAACGGCGATGAACGGCGGCAGGCGCTGCTGGCGGCGCTGCGCCGTTTTACTCGCATCGCGGCGGCGGGGCTGGCAGTCGTGATCGCGACAGGCATCTACAGCGCGCTCAACTGGATCACCACACCCGCCGATCTCACGACGAGCTACGGCACAGCGCTGATCCTGAAAGTGCTGCTGGTGGCGCTGCTGGTGGCGGTTGGTGCGGCGCATCACATCGCTGTCAGCCCGGAACGTTATCAGCGCTGGTCGGCGGTGATTGAGCGCGTCGGTTCGTTCATTCCCACGCTGCGGCTCGAAGCGCTGCTGGTGCTGGCGGTGCTCGTCGCGGTCGGTCTGCTGAGCGCCACGCCGATCCCACAGCCGGAGATTGTCGGGCAGAGCGCGCCGCCGCCGAGCGCCGCGCAAGCCGTCGATGGCTACACCGTCACGACGACGATCACGCCGGGTGGGCCGGGAATTAACACCTATGATGTGGCAATCACGCGCGATGGCAAACCCGTCGATGGCCTGACAGTCGCGCTGCGTATGATCGAGCCAGCCCGCGATTTACGTGCCGATTGGCATCCGCTCGAAGGCAGCGGCGATGGTCAGTATTCATCGGTCGGTGACGAGCTGATTCGCCCCGGTGAATGGTGGACGGTAATTGATTTGGGGACATCGCGCGCAGCGTTCGACTGGCAGATTTCTGCTGATTCATCGGTAACGACTTCACGATCCCCAACGATCCTGAATTGGCTGGCGCTGATTGGCGTCTGTGCAGCCCTGATTTATGCGGCCTGGCCCGTGCTCAACCGCTTTTATCATGCGCTCGACCTCAGCCCGCAGACCGTCACCGTTGCCTTAGGCGCAGCGGCGGTCACCGTCGCGATCACGGTGATTGGCCTCAACCTGAACCAGCAGTCGATTGATCAAGCGGAGTTGGCGGCGAATCCGCTGCCAAAGATTGTCAATGTCGAACTGCCGAGCGAAGCCTCGCTGACGCGTGGGCAGGCGCTTTATGAAACGGCCTGCGCCACCTGGCAGGGTACGACTGATTTGCAGCAGCTTATCCAGCGTCTCCCGCGCACGCGTGATGAAGCCCTCTATGCGGCGGTCAGCGCGCAGGGCTGGTGGAGTCTCCCCGCCTGCGTGGGCGATTACAGCGCCGATCAGTGGTGGGATGTAGTGAATTATCTGCGTTCGCTGGAAGCGGTGAGCGAATAACGCCGACGAGAAGTGGGGGTGCATGTTGGAACCGCAGTTTAAAACCCAACAGGTCGCAACGGCGAAGGAATTCATTGATCTCCTGCGTTTGACCGATTCGCGCTGGAGTTCTGGCAGGGAGTGGTCGTCTTGTTGGTATTTTCGTGGGCAGAGTGACAGTCATCTGAATCTGGTGCCGAGCGCGTGGCGTCGAGCGACGGATGATGCCCGGAAAACCGAGGCTGAAACGATTGTCGAGCAGCGGCGCAAGGCCTTGGAACCGGGCATCGACTCGTTTGTGGAAAGCCTGCATCGGCGCGGCGAGCATATCGAAAACATGCCGACGCGCGATATTCTGCTGCAAGCCTATACCGAGTTCAGTCTGATTCGCGAATTTATTGAATTGGCCGACTCGCTTGGCTTCCAGACACCGGGGGCGGCTGAGTTTCCTGATAACGAAAATACCTTTGTCTGGCGCTATTACGACAGCCTGCTTCAGCATCCTGAAAATCTGGATTTTCACACCCATGTCTGGAGAAACAGCGCGGTCGCGCTCGCTCAGCATCACGGAATCCCGACGCGCCTGCTCGACTGGTCGCGCAAACCGTTGTACGCTGCCTTTTTCGCCGCCGAACGCGCCAGCGAATCGCCCGATGACAATCCTGAGATTGCGGTTTATGCGCTGCACGGCGCATCGTTGGGCAGGAACGTTGAACTGGTCACGGTGCCGAGAAGCGAGAACAGTTATTTACATGCGCAGGATGGCGTTTTCACCCTGCTGACGGGCGGCGATGATTACTTTTATGGCGACTCAAGCTGGCCTCGTTTGGAAGTCTTGCCGGAACTGTATGATGTGGAAGCAGCCCAGTATCCCTGTAAGTTCACGCTTCCGGTAGGTCAGGTGGCCGAACTTCTGCGCCTGCTTTCTTTGGAGAATGTTTCTCGCGCTCATTTGATGCCGAGTTTCGATAATGTTGTCCGTACCCTAAAAACGAAATGGCAGTGGACATCGAGTTCACGCTTATAGGAGATTCTATGCTCAAGGTGATCAACACGGCAGGCGATCAAGCGGTCGCACAGCGGATTAGCAGTGATTTTCAGCAAGCTGGCTACGAAGTTAGCAGCGATGCGCTTGTACATGGCGACATTGCCATCTTCGTCCTGTCGCAGGTGGCGCTAGCGGATCAAACGGTGCAGGCCACGCTCGTCAAGGCGCTCGATCTCGGATTACACATTGTTCCGGTGCTGACGCAGGCGGTTGCGCTGCCCAAGCTAATCGACCATCTCGACGTGATCGATTTCAGCGACGGCTATGCTTTCGACGTGCTGCGCCAACAGGTGGATGTGGAACTTTCGCCCAACGCACCGATGCCGCTGCGCGTGCTCACGCCGACCATTCGCCGATCTAACCGAAGCGTCGGCATTATATTGGCGGTCGCGGTCTTCGTCATGTTCGCAGTCGGACTCTATGCGGTTGGCGTGCTGCATATTCAAGCGCCGATTCAGGAATTCAACAGCGTCGATACCGAAGTCGCGCTGACGGTGGATCGCATTGTCGCGCCGGTGATGGCAACCTACGAACTCTACTATCCGCACAGCACGCAGGACGCGGAGAATTATCCGGCGACGCTGCGCGCCGTGCCAACCGTTTATCGTCCGTTTGTAGAGGCAACCGCGACCGCGATTATCGCCACCCCGGTGCGTCCGACGCACCAGGCCGATGACTTTGGCTTCTGATCAAGTCCTGGTTGTCGGCGCGGGGCCGTCCGGGATCAGCAGCGCCTACTATTTAGAGCAGGCGGGCATCCCGTATCGCGTGGTGGATCGCGCTGAGGTGATCGCCTCGACCTGGGCAAACCTCTACCCATCGCTGCGCCTGAACACCGCCGGATTTGTCTCGCATCTGCCGGGGAAACGTATCCCGCTGCGCGACGGCATCTATCCGTTTGGCAAGGATTTTTACCGCTACATCGTCGATTACATGCGCGATCATGACTTCAACATTGACCTCGGTGTTGAAGTCAAACACGTTGCGCCAGACGGTGATGGATGGCGGGTCGAGACAGCGCAGGGGACGCAAACCTATTCCAATGTGATTATTGCGTCGGGGCGCTTCGGCAATCCCTATCTGCCGCATATCCCCGGCGTCGAGACGTTTCACGGGCGCTATCTCCATGCCAGCCAGTTCACCGCGCCAGAAGCTTTCGCTGGACAGCGTGTGCTGGTCGTCGGCAACGGGCCGAGCGGCGTCGATATTGCCGTCGCGCTGGTCGGTGTGGCGGCACAGCCCGTCCTGCTGGCGATTCGCAGCGATATCATCATTGTGCGCCAGTATCCCTACGGCCTGCCCAGCACCGCCTGGGTGCTGATCGCCGGGCTGCTGCCGAAGCGCTGGCGCAAACCCTTCATCAATAAAGTGAATTACCAGACTTACGCCGATCTTGATGGTCTTGATCTGCCGCTCGCGCCCAATCGTGACGACCGGATCGGGACATCAGCGCCGGCGCGTGGGCGCGAACTGATGGACGCCATCCGCGTCAAGACCATCAAGGCGGTGGCGGGGCTGGAACGCTTTGATGGACGTTGCGCGGTGCTGATGGACGGCACGAGCGTTGAAGCCGACGCCGTGATCATGTCTACGGGTTACCGTCCGGTGCTGGATTACCTCGACATTGACTATCAGACGGATAAAGAGGGCTGGCCTGTGCGCAGTGATCCGCGCGGAACACAGATTGCGGGCTATCCGGGGCTGTATCTGGTCGGACGCTATTATCGTGGCTTGGGGCCGCTCAGCAACATTCGCCACGAGGCGCGGGTGACGGTCGAGGCGATCAAGGCACGGATACGCGGCGAGGTCAGCACCGTCACACTGCCGGATCAGATTGAGTGACGTGCTGCTGTCGATTATCGTCAGGCGGAACGATTCGATATACTTGCGAGGGTATCTCATCCAATGAGGCTGCGAAAATCCCTTGCGCATCTTAATTACGGGTTCCAGTGGGCAAATCGGCACAAACTTAGCGCTCAAACTGCTTGAGCAGGGTCACTCCGTCTTTGGGATCGATATTCGACCCAATCCCTGGAGCAGCCAGATTGAGACGCTGCTTCAGGATTTGAGCATCGCCTATACCGATTTTAATGACGGTATTGGCTACATTAAATACCCCGAAAAATTCGATCTGGTCGTCCATCTGGCGGCGCACGCCAAAGTCCATGAACTGGTCGAACAGCCGGATCGAGCGCTCAAAAATGTCAACATGACCTTTAACGTGCTGGAATTCTGTCGTCAAAACCAGGTTCCGATTATTTTCAGCAGCACGCGCGAGGTCTATGGCGATATTCACCGTTATATCACGGAAGAGTCCCATGCCGATTTCGCGTTTACGGAAAGCCCGTATTCCGCCAGCAAAATTTCCGGCGAGGCCTTCATTTATTCCTATGCGCGCTGCTACGGCATTCCCTATCTGGTCTTTCGCTTTAGTAACGTCTATGGACGTTATGACAACGACCTTGAGCGGATGGAGCGCGTGATTCCGCTGTTTATCCGCAAAATCAGCCAGCGCGAGCCAATCACTGTTTACGGGGAAAACAAAATTCTCGACTTCACCTATATTGACGATTGTGTCGCGGGGGTGATTGCCGGAATTGAACTGCTCGCCAGAGGTAAAGAGAAGAATCACACCGTCAATCTGGCCTTCGGGCAGGGAAGCTCGATTGTCGATATGGCGGGTTACATCGGCGATACGCTTGGTATCACCCCGAATATCACAGTGAAGCCGTCGCGCCCCGGCGAAGTTACCCATTACGTTGCCAATATTGGCAAAGCGCGCGCTTTGCTGAATTACAACCCGCAGACTTCCCTTCAGCAAGGCATCAAAAAAGCGGTAGCGTGGTCAATGGACTGGTGGGGTAATCATCCAGGCGAGTAACTAGGCTTCCGCGTGGAAATAAAAAGAGGCGCACAGCCGTGCGCCTCTACAAAGCGAATTTCTGAGGATTTAGATCGTCGCGCTGACCTGATGAATGCCGGTTGCGCCGCTTGGATGCTCCGGCGCGCGGTCGGTGATTTGCAGCGTACCCGTGCCATCATAGGCGCGCACGGCGAAGGTATGCGTGCCTTCGGCGAACGGCCAATCGTAGCGCCACAGCACCCAGGTTTTCTTCGAGAGCGGCTCACGAAGCTGCGCTTCAACCCAATCACCGCCATCGACGCTGACTTCGACCTTTGAAATGCTGCGCGCACCTGCCCAGGCGATGCCGCCGACCGGGATCAGCTTCGCGCCGCTGCTGTCCGTGATCACGTTGCTGGTCGCGACCGTATCGATCACCGAAACGGTGCGAACCTGCGCTTTTTTGTCCCAGCCGCGCACGACCCAGTAACCATCAACGTCGTGGTTCAGCACTTCAATCTTGGTGATCCATTTGGGCTGCTTCATGCCATAGAGGTCGGGGACGTGGATGCGAATCGGGAAGCCGTGCGATGTCGGCAGCGGTGCGCCATCCCAGTTGTAGCCCAGCATGATCGAGGGATCGTTCTTGATCAGGTCAAGCGCAACCGTTTCGAAGAAGCCATCTGCACCGCTGATCAGCAAGTGCGTCGCGTCGGCGGGCATATCCACCTGCTTGAGAACTTCCTGCATACTCGCGCCCGTCCACTTGACCGTGCTGATCAGGTCGCCCGCGATCTGGTTCGAGATGCAGCCCTGCGTGATGTACTGATCCATCGACGGCAGCTTGCGAATATCATCCATCGTCAGGTTGGCGAGGGTTTTTGTCGAGCCGTCAGCTTCGGTGACGACGAAGGGCAGCGTCCAGCTTGCCAGATCAATATCCGGCGGAACCAGCGAAATGTCGATGCGGTAGAACTGCGAAACCGGCGTCAGCTCGGCGCGCGTGCCGGGTGCGGGCATGACTCCGGCGTCGGCATTCGGCAATGCGCCTTCCGGCATTTCAGTCGCGTCAGGCGAACCGAGCGCCACCGTGCGGATGCTGTTATCCTGACCTGCCATTGAGCCGACCAATGCGCCAACCACAGTGATGGCAGCGGTCGCGCCGCCCAGTTGAATCAGGAAGCGGCGGCGGTCAATTACATTGACGTTGACGGCTTCGTCGGGTGTCGTGGGGGTAGCGCGCGCCGGACTCATCGCCATGCGGTAGGTCAGGCGGTTATATGCCCAGTTATTCAGGTAGCCCCAGAGCAGGAACAGGCCGATCAGCCAGATGACACTCGTCAGCTTATCTGCCGTGAACACCTGGTTGCCGACCATGTTGACCAGCGTTAAAGGGATGCCGATGATCAGGCCAAACAGCGCGCCCGGAATCCATTCCTGACGATGCGCCAGCCGGTTCATGAAGTAGAAGAACAGCGCCCCGGCGATCAGGACGATCACCAGTACCATAACAATACCCATCGACATTTCGACCATTTTGGCAACGGTGTCGGTGCGACCGAGGTTCAGCCCCCGAATGACCGTGATCATAGTGTCAATGGTTGTGGTGATAATCGCACCGGGCGTATAGTCACGCACATTAATAAACAAGCCAAAGGGGACAAACGGAAAGCCCGCAATCTGATTGCCCACATACATGATTGCCAGCAGCGGCAGGGACAGCAGCCCCGCGACCAGCGCACCAAGCCAAATGCCCGGTTTCTTCATTGATAAATTCTCCAGTCTATAAGGCATAGACATCATAGCATCACCTTCTCATCTTCTATGCAAAATCTTGCGAAGTTATTAAGGCGAGTTAAGTGAATCGTTGGCAAATTCAGGTGCGAGGCGTACAATCCCCCTCCATGCGCGTGTTCCACACAAGGGACGAGTTATGCTGGTTGTCGATGCACATGAAGATATTGCCTATAACGCCCTGCACTTTGGGCGCGATTACCGCGTCAGCGTCGCTGAAAAGCGGCGCGCGGAAGCTGGAAGCGATCACCCGAATGGCATCGCGACCGTAGGACTGCCAGACAGTCTGCTGGGGCGGGTTGCATTTGTGTTTGCGACCATTTTTACTGCGCCACAAGGCCCGAACACGATTATGTCTGGCCCGACACCGCATTACACGACCCCGGCTGAAGCCTACCGCATGGCGCAGCAGCAGTTGGATTACTACAACCGCATCGCCGACGAGAGCGACAAAATTCTGCTGGTGCGCACGCAGAGCGACCTTGAGGCGGTGCTGGAAACCTGGAAGCCGGGTACGGAAATGGCTGACCATAAGCAGGGGATGGTGCTGCTGATGGAAAACGCCGACCCAATCATCGAGCCGAAGCAGTTCGAAGAATGGTACGAACGCGGGCTGCGTCTGGTCGGTCCCGCCTGGACTGCCTCGCGTTACTGTGGTGGCACGGGTGCGCCCGGCCCCTTGACCTCGCTGGGGCGCGAACTGCTCGAAGTGATGGCGAGCTTCAACGCTATTCTCGATCTGTCGCACATGGCGGAAGAATCGTTTCTGGAAGCAGTGGATCGCTATGAAGGCGTTGTGATCGCCAGCCACAGCAACCCGCGCAGCTTCCGCGAAACGGATCGTCATCTGTCCGACGACATGATCCGGCGGCTGGCAGAACGCGATGGCGTGATGGGAATTGTTCCTTACAACAATTTCCTGACCAACGACTGGAAGCAGGGCAGCCCCAAGCGCGATGTTCCCTTCTCACTGGTGCTGGATGCGATGGATACCGTTTGTCAGCTCACAGGCAGCGCGGCGCACGTCGGCATCGGCACCGACTTTGATGGCGGCTTCGGTATGGAAAACATCCCCGATGGCATGAACAGCATCACCGATGTGTGGCGCATCGGCGATGGCCTGCGGGAACGCGGCTACAGTGAAGCGGACATCGAAGCGATTCTTGGGGGCAATATGCTGCGCAAACTGAGGCAGTCGCTCCCGGTATGATTGGGATTGCGCAGTTCGGCATCGCCATTGCCGCGCTGGGGATCGTCGTCACGCTGATGGGGCTGTTTCCCGGCGTGACCGGGATTCAACCGGCGGCAGGAGTCGGGGTGATTCAGTTTGTCCTGATTCTGCTCGGCTTCACGCTGCTGGATTTCGGTGCGCTGCTCTACGTGAAGTTTACGTTTTACGTGGGGCGCGCCTCCAACCTTGCCCAGCAGATTGGAGTTCGCCTGACGCTGACGGGGCTGGTGCTGGCAGGGCTGACCGGGATGGCAGATTTTTTGGGATTTGGGTCGCACGCGCGCACTGCGACGACCGATGTCTATTTCGGACAGTTGCAGGCACTTGGCCTGCTGGGGAGTCTTCTGCTTTCGGCGCTCGGCGTCATGATTTACGCCGTCACTGGTGGCGCGCCGGATGAGTCTTGATTTGGTATGGGAAGACTTACCTAAATCGCAACGACTTATGTTAGAATGTAAAAGCGTTAATGATTGTGGTCTCAATTGAATTACTGACTTGCCTAAATTCCCTGCGCAGAGGAGGAAACGGATGCGCAAACTCATAGCGTTTTTCGTTTTGCTAGCTTTATTCTGTACTTCTGCAATCAACATTTTTGCCCAGGACGCGACTCAGGAAGCGGGGGTTGCTCCAGAACGCCCTGACCTGATCACGCTCCTGAAAAACGACGCCGATGGTCGCTTCACGACGCTGGTCGCGGCGATTGAAGCTTCTGGCGCAGAGAAACTGCTCGGCGATGCCGGGCCGTTTACCTTGCTTGCGCCGACCAATGACGCTTTTGACGCGCTGTTTGCGCAAACGGGCATGACCGCTGATCAACTGCTGGCGGATCGCGCCACGCTGACCAAAGTGCTGCTCTACCACGTCATCCCCGGACAATATTTCTTCCGCAACCTGACCAGCGGGCCGGAACTGGCGACCTCGCTGTTGGGGCAGTCGGTCAAGTTTGATTTGACTAAAGGTGTGTTCACAGTCAACGGTGCGAACATCAGCGACCCGGACAATCTCGCTTCCAACGGCGTGATGATCGCCATCGACTCGGTCATTCTGCCGCCCGATGTCGCCGCCGCGCTGGCAACCCCTGAACCAACGCCGGAAGCCACCGAAGTCATGATGGAAGCCATGACACCGGAAGCCACCGAAGTCATGACTGCCGAACCGACAGCCGTTATGACACCGGAAGCCACCGTTGAAGCGGGGGTTGCGCCAGAACGCCCTGACCTGATGACCCTGCTGCAAGACGACGCCGATGGTCGCTTCACGACGCTGGTCGCGGCGATACAGGCATCCGGCGCAGAGAAACTGCTCGGCGATGCCGGGCCGTTTACCTTGCTTGCGCCGACCAATGACGCTTTCGACGCGCTGTTCGCGCAAACGGGCATGACCGCCGATCAACTGCTGGCGGATCGCGCCACGCTGACGAAGGTGCTGCTCTACCACATCATCCCCGGACAGTACTTCTTCCGCAACCTGACCAGCGGGCCGGAACTGGCGACCTCGCTGCTGGGGCAGTCGGTCAAATTTGATTTGACCAAAGGCGTGTTCACGGTCAACGGCGCGAACATCAGCGACCCGGACAATCTCGCCTCCAACGGCGTGATGATCGCGATTGACTCGGTCATTCTGCCGCCCGATGTCGCTGCTGCGCTGGCAACCCCTGAACCAACGCCGGAAGCCACTGAAGCCATGATGGAAGCCATGACGCCTGAAATGACCGAAGTCATGACCGAGGCTCCGACCGCAACGCCGACGCCGGAAGTTACCGCTGCGCCGACCGCTACCCCTGAAGCGGGTGTTGCAGCCGCGCGTCCCGACCTGATTTCGCTGCTGAAAGACGACCCCGATGGTCGCTTTACCACCTTGCTGGCTGCGATTGATGCCGCTGGCGTTGCTGACAGCCTGAATGGCGGGCCGTTCACGCTGCTTGCCCCGACCAACGATGCCTTCGATGCGCTGCTGACGCAAACCGGCATGACGGCGGATCAACTGCTGGCGGACAAAGCCACGCTGACCAAAGTGCTGCTCCAGCACGTCATTCCCGGCAAATATTTCTTCCGTAACCTGACCAGCGGGCCGACCCTGCCGACGCTGCTGACGGGCAGTCCTGTAACTTTCGACCTGACCCAAGGCGTGTTCACGGTCAACGGCGCGAACATCAGCGACCCGGACAATCTCGCCTCCAACGGCGTGATGATCGCCATCGACTCGGTCATTCTGCCGCCCGATGTCGCTGCCGCGCTGGCAACGCCCGAACCGACAGCAGAACCCACCGAAGTTGTTACGCCTGAAGCAACGGTTGAAGCAGGTGTCGCGGCGGAGCGTCCTGACCTGATGACCCTGCTGCAAGACGACCCCGATGGTCGCTTCACGACGCTGGTCGCGGCGATTCAGGCATCCGGCGCAGAGAAACTGCTCGGTGATGCCGGGCCGTTCACGCTGCTTGCGCCGACCAATGACGCTTTTGACGCGCTGTTCGCGCAAACGGGCATGACCGCCGATCAACTGCTGGCGGATCGCGCCACACTGACGAAAGTGCTGCTCTACCACATCATCCCCGGACAATACTTCTTCCGCAACCTGACCAGTGGGCCGGAACTGCCAACGTCGCTGTTGGGGCAGTCGGTCAAGTTTGATTTGACCAAAGGCGTGTTCACGGTCAACGGCGCGAACATCAGCGACCCCGACAATCTCGCCTCCAACGGCGTGATGATCGCGATTGACTCGGTCATTCTGCCGCCGGATGTCGCCGCCGCGCTGGCAACGCCCGAAGCGACGGCAGAACCAACCGCAGAACCGACTGCCGAAGTGACGCCCGAAGCGACCCCGGTTGCGAGTGGCGCGCACGTTCGCTTCCTGAATTTCTCGCCGAATGCGAGTTCGGTCGATGTGACGATGGGCGCGGGCGGGGCACAGGCCAACCTGCTCTTTGGCAATGTCAGTGCTTGGAAAGATGTCGCCGCTGGCAGCTATGACGTGAGCGCGACCGCCAATGGCAGCGGCTCAACCGCCAGCGCCAGCGTCACGTTGAGCGCAGATGAGTGGGTGACTCTCGCTGTCACTGGTTCGGCATCGACGGGCAAACTGCTGGTGACGCCGCTGGTGGAAAACTTCGGTGCGCTCGCTGCTGACAGTGCTCGGCTGAGCGTGTTCAACGGTGTGGAAGGCAGTTCAAGCTACGACGTGCAGTTGGACGGTAATTCGCTGGTCATCCTGCTCGGCTATCCGGGCACTCAGGGTGCGAACGACGGCTTCTACACGGTGGACGTGCCCGCTGGAACCTACACCATCCAGTTTGTTATCCACAACAACCCGTCGAACATCGTCATCAATCTGCCGGATGTTGCGCTTGCTGCCGGAACCAATTACTTTGTCGGTGCTGCGGGAGCTTCGTCCGCGCCTGGTGCGGTGGTTGTCGCTAGCCCACTTCCCTGACGTTCAGGTAATCAATGATCGACAAAACAGCCTCGCCTGAGCGGGGCTGTTTTTTTGTCAGGAGCACGTTACCCCATGTCAAAAATTGTGTTGCTCTGCGCGCTGCTGCTGGTGTTCACAGCCCCCGTTCCACTGGCTGCGCAGACCAACCTGACGATCCCGGAGCGGCTGGCAGCGGACGGGCAGAATCGCTTCACAACGTTGATCGCAGCACTTCAGGCGACGGGTCTCGATGTTCTGTTGAGCAGCGACAAACCCATGACTCTGCTGGCACCAACCGACACCGCATTTCAGACGCTGGCGGATTTTCTGGGCGAGACGCGCGCCGAACTGCTGGCGGACGCACCGACGCTCACACGCATTTTGCGCTATCACATCGTTCCGGGGCGTGTCTTTTTCCGCCAATGGGTTCAGGGCCAGCCGATTGCCACCTCCCTCGACGGTGCGACTGTGCAGGGGCGCTTGACCAACGGTCTGCTGACGCTCGGCGACGCGCAGTCCTCTGCTCAGGCATCCCCCGTTGATCTGATCGCGTCCAATGGCGTCATACAGGTGCTGAGCGGCGTGCTGCTCCCCGTTGACGTGCTGCCGACTGCGCATCTGCGTGTCGCGGATTTCTCGCCCGATACCCCCGGCCTCGACGTCTACCTCGATGGCAAACTGACCCTGTTTCAAGCCTTTGGCTTTCCGATGGTAACGGGCTGGATAGAGCTTCCCGCCGCGATTCACACCATTGCCTTCACGACCAACGGCGGATCACTCGACAACGCACTGATCATTCCCTCGGATTTCACCCTGCGCCCCAATAGCTGGACGACGCTGGCAGCGGTCGGCTCAGTGAACAACCAGACCCTCTTTCCCGTGCTGATCCACGAAGATGCCGCGCCGATTCCGGCGGGCAAGGTGCGCATCACCGTTCTCAACGCTGTTGAAGGCGCGCCGCCGCTCGATTTCTCGCTCAATACGGCGGTCGTCGTTTCGCGGCTGGGCTTTCCCTTTGCGCTTGGCGATAATGATGGCTACTTCAGCTTTGATCAGACTGCCGGGACTTACACGGTTAGCGTGAAGAATTATGGCGAGACGGAACCGCTCGCGGCGGCTCTCGCGGCGACCCCATTCGCAGCAGGAACGCACGCGCTGGTTGCCATCGTCGGCAGCATCGCACAGCCGAGGCTGATCGTCAGCGCCGACCAGCGCTAAATTCATTCGGTGACAGTGGCTGTTTCGGCGGTATCCTGCGGAGGAGGTAGGGGCGGTGGGGGCGGCGGAGCCTGCACCATAATCGCCAGCAGAGATGTCAGGTCGCCCGTTAGCCGCTGCTGATACTGCTTGTTCGATTCCTGGGGATACTGACCAAGCAGCGTATAGGTAAAATTCTCGTGGATGCTGCCGTTGACGACGCGCATCTCCGGTTCCCAGTGATCGATTTCCTGCCAGCTCCCCATGTTGCAGCCGTACAGTTCAAACAGGATTCGTACTTCCCCGTGCATCCCCATCAGGCGAATGTCGAGCGCGACCGGCAGGGTTGCGCTTTGCTTGTTTGATTTCCGGATTACCGTCTTGCTCAGCGTGCTCGCAATCGAACGCACACTGCGCTGCGCTTTTTCTGCGTCCAGGGACGCACTTTTGCGTACCGCTTTGTCGAGCGCTTTGACCGTCTTTTTCGGCAAAACCGTCTGGCTGCGCGCTACCCGTCCATAACGATCGTACTGGCTGATGCGCAGCCCGGTCACGCGCCAGCCCGCCAGCTTGACGCCGCTGCTGCCCAGCAGCAATTTGCGCACCTTGTAATCGCCCTGAACGCAGGGTGCGGGCAAAACGTCGCTTTCTGCGTGCTGCTGCCAGAGTTGGCGGCGTCCATTGGTGGAATTGGGATCGATCAACGGCGTGATTACATAAGGCGGCTGCCAGGCAGGTAGAGCAGCCGGACGCGCAAACACCTGCCGCGCGATCACCGTCAGCACCCACAACAGCACAATCGCCACCACCACGATGCCAATCACCAGCGCGAGGTTGGTTGGGTCGTTCAGGTTGATCGGCAGGCCGCTGCTGGGTGCGCCAGCCGCAGGCGTGGCCTGTTGCGCCGCCGCTGTGGGAATCGCCACCTGAATCGTGCCGATATTGCCAAGCGTGCGCAGGTTCGGCGGCGGTAGCTGGTCGATGCCGACGCCCGCATAGAGCGTTTGGCTCGTTCCCGGCGTGAACTGCGTCAGCGGAACGGTCAGGATACTCTGGATGGTCTGATTCTTCCCCAGTGCACGCACGGTGCCGCTGGCGACGACGGTGCCATTGCTGTCAAACAGGTGAACAGGCTGCTCGCTGGTGACCGAATCACCCCCGTTGATGACGGTAAATTCAATCGCGATTTGATCGCCAATGATTTTGCTACTGATGCCGCGAACCAGGTAATTGACCGCTTGCCGTGCTGCGACTCCAGAGACCACGAGCAGCAGCATCAGGATGGGAACGAGTAGTCTTCGCATCATTTATCCAATCGAGTCCTCCTAAATATAGTTTGAAAACGCCTGCTTTCCAAGTCTGCTAGGCGACGGTTACCCCACGTTCGCAAACCTGTCTGATTCGTGTCCGATTCGTGTCCGATTCTGTGGGACAGCGGGCCACCCCTTTTGAGATGCTAACAGAGGAGTTCGGTGAGTTCTTAAAGGGGAAATACCATGCAGTTTTACCGTGAAATGCCCGATGGCGGCCCGCAGCCTCCGATGCCTCCGCCCTGGGGCAGCAACTAATTCGGTACACGATGGCTCGTCGCAAGACGAGCCGTTGTATTTTTAGCCCCCACTCCTTTGGTAACTTCTTAAGCGATCTCTCATTGGCTGTACAATCATCTCGCGCTATTATTAATGCTATCTATTTCGAGAGCCTAAACATGATTTTGCCTGAAGATGGGCCTCAGCCCCCATTCCCGCCGCCATTTCTCAGCATTTGTTCCCTGAAATAAAAAGCGGGGACAATCATTGTCCCCGCGAAATATCCTGTGCCGCCCGCTCGAACAGGCTTACGCCCCGTTAAAAGTCAGGACGCCGCCGTCGTAACTGATCTGAAGCTGGTCGCCGTTAATCGCGTAGCTCGTCGCCTTGGACAGCGCATCGAAGAAAGCCTGCTCCTGGTCATTGATTGGCTGATCGCAGGCGATTAGCGTGCTGATGATCTGGCTGAAGCTGATCGTGTTGGCATCGTACTGGAAACTGCCGCCGAAACCGTTACAGCCGCCGTTACCTGAAACCCCACCCGCCGAGAAGACCAGTGTCACCGGCTGACCGCCTTCAACCACAGACGTCGGATTTGCCGGGTCGCCATACGAGACCAGTGTCCAGGTCTTGTTTGCCAGTCCACCCAGCGTCGGGTCGCTGTTGACGATTGTCGGGATGAGTGTTGGCGTTGCCACTGGGGCGGTCGTATCCGGCGGGTTGACCACTGGCGCACCACTGAAGCTGAACGACTGCACCAGCGCATCGAGATCCGTCAGCGACGGCGTGAAATCAGTCGGCTGACCACCATTGAGCGTAGCGATGCTCTGCGTCATGTAGTCGTTGAGCGTCTGCCCAAACGTATTATAGTCGAAGTCTGCTGGAATCGTTGCCGGGAACAGCCCCGTGTTCAGGCTGAAAATCGCGGCGACGTAATGCGCTCCATCTTTGCTCAGCCCCTGAAACGAATACTGGAATTCACTGCCCGTGAACGGCGACACATCCTGCCGGAAAATCGTCAGGTAGGATACACCGCTCAGCGCCGGTGTTTCGACGTAGGTCGCGCGTGCGCGAATCGCCTGCGAAGCACCCACTCCCGGCAGATAGGGCAGGTTGTTGGCATTACTACCTGTATCGGGAACCATGTACTGCGTCAAATCGGGACGTTGTGCCAGCAGATTTTGCAGATTCTGGTATTCTTGGCTGGCTTGCGCGTAGCCCGCGAAATCCGCCGTATTGTAGACGTGAATGCTGCCGACGCCGCCGAAATAGTCTTGCGGAACGCCCGTACCGTTGTACAGCACAAATTCCGTGTGCTGGACGTTCGGGCCGCCGGGCTGCTCCGTGCTTGCCGGGTCACCCGCCGCCTGCATGATGTTGACGTTGCTGGCAATTGCCGGGGAAACGCTGAAGCCGAAGCCGTTGAAGGCAACGGTGTTGGCAGTGGCGGTCTGCGCCGAAGCTGGGAAGACTGCCAACCCGGTCAGCGCCAGAATCAGCACGAACAGCAGAGACAAAGGTCTGTATTTCACGGTATTGTACTCCTTAATGTAATTTGGAACATCGCTAAGCATAAAGGACAGGCTGCGATCTTTCAACCGACGTTAAGCCTCTGCTCAGTTTACAAAAATGAAACGCCGAAACGCTTATTCGCGCTTCGGCGGCTTATAGGGGTGTAAAAATTCAATTCAGGAGTGGTTCGCGATGTGTTCCTTGATTTGCTCGATCAGCAGGTCGCGAACAGGGGTCGGCGCAAGCACCGAATACGCTTTGTCAATCGCGCCGCGCAATAAGCGGATTCCATTCAGGCGATTGCCGCGCTTGAGTTCGAGATCCCCCTCGATGAAAAAGCCGTTCACCCAGTCGTACTGGTTGCCCAATCGTTCCCACGCGCTCCGCGCCAGATAAATCAGCCGCTCCGCTTCCGCGAAGTTCTTCAGGTAAATGTGGGGCTGTGCCATCGCCTGCTGGGTCATCGCGATGTGATAATCGGCCTCGTGATTTTTGAAAATCGCCAGGGCCTGCGCGTAATAACTCAGGGATTGCTCGAAACGGTCACGCCGGTAACAGAAAGCTCCGTTCTCGTAGAACAGAGTGGCGAAGCGGATATTGGGTGTTTGCGAGGCTTCCTTGAGCATGGCGCGCTTGATGTAATAGTTCGCTTTTTCGAAGCGCAGATCAAAGCGGTAGACAATCGCCAGCGTACAGGCTGCATCCACGATACGCTCTGCGTCCTCGATGAATTCGGCATCGTTATAGGCCAGCAGCGCATAGCGTTCCGCGACCTCGAACTCGCCGTTGTGCGCCGCATACAGCGCAAACGCCTGATATAGTTTGTCGCGCTCGATGTGGTCGTCCAGCCGTTTGGCGACAGCAAGTGCCTGATCGAACAGGCTCGGCGCGACATTCAACCCCGGCCTGAACACGAGCAGCTTGATCAGCTTAATGTAGGTCTGAAGCAGGTCATCGACGACCGTCGCGCGTTCGCTGCCAATCGCCGCATACACGCCGATATAGGGGCGAAACGCTTGCAGCACTTCGCGCAGACCAACGTCGAACAGCGTGCCTTCGCTTGGAGGAAAAGCTTCAACCAGGTCAATAACGGGTTCGAACCAGGGGTGTGCCTCGCGGTCATTCATAGCGACTGCTAGCAGACTGAAAACCGCCTCGACCGCCAAATCATGATGAAATCGGCTGGTCAGGCCGAGCGGCAGATAAATCCTAAGTTGAACGCTGTAGCCCCCGATTGCAGATGGCTCATTGTCGGCAAGCTCCCGTATGATCTGAAGAGCTTCTGTCAGCGCATGGTCGGGATCGCTCTCATCAAATTCGCGAAAAGCCATAAAATAATTTCTCAGCGTGTACAATTGAGATCGGAGAACAGCCTTTCGTCAACGGTCGCTGTTTTCTGCCCGCTGATCGCTGTTCGGTCGGTAGCCGTTATACGGGGCAGACCTGCCAGAACCCAGCTAAAGCTTGTGGACGACTTTTAATCTGTCTCCTTGCTGTAAATTATAATGATAGTCGATAGTACCGTAAGCTTGTAATCGAGTCTACTAACAAAAATTTAAGTTTTCTGCGTAAACCGCCTCAGGTGAATAATTTTGATGAATGTGAAAATCCGGCAGCGCGGCGTTCCACGCTGCCGGTCTTGATTTTTAGCTGGCAGGTTCAAAGCTCAGAATTGAGCCGCCATAGTTGGCGATATACAGTTCGCCGTCGTCACCTTGCCCAAACGAGCTGATGGTACTGCCGCTGTTCTTGATGAAGACGTTGCTCTGCCACTGAGCGCTCGCATCGCGGTACAGGCTCCAGATTGTACCCGTGCCGTAGTCTCCATAGAAGTATGCCCCCACGAGATCGGGCAGCTTCGTCCCGCGATAGACGTAGCCGCTGGTAATCGCGATACCGTTGGTGTGCGCATATTCTGCGACGGGCAAGGTCATGTTGGTCGGGGCAGCCGCGCCGCTGTAGGGATGCAGCCCCTCGTAGAGATTCCAGCCGTAATTCTCGCCGCCTTTATCGCCAGCAGGCTGGAAATCGACTTCTTCCCACTGGTTCTGACCCACATCGCCGATGTACAAATCGCCAGTTTGCTTGTCGAAGCTGAAGCGCCAGGGATTGCGCAGACCATAAGCCCAGATTTCGGGCTGCGCGCCCTGCGTGTTGACGAATGGGTTGTCAGCGGGCACGGTATAGCTGTCGCCGCTCACGTCAATGCGTAGAATTTTGCCCAGCCATGTGCTGAGATCCTGCGCGTGATTTTGCGGGTCGCCTGCCGAGCCGCCATCCCCAAAGGCGATGTACAGGTAGCCGTCTGGCCCAAACGCCAGTTGACCGCCGTTGTGATTGGCGTAAGGCTGCTGCTGAGTCAGGAAGGTCGTCGCGCTGCTGGGATCTGCCAGGTCAGGGTTGTCGGCGGAGACGTGATAGCGCGCGATCACGGTATTGCCGTTCGTGTCGTCGTAGTCGATGAAGAAAATGCCGTTATTTTTGAAGTCGGGCGAGAAGGCCAGCCCCAGTAGGCCGCGCTCACTGTAGCCGCCGCTGAACACGTCGCGGCTCAGCAGACTCGACACGTCGAGGAACGGATCCGCCGATTTCTGCCCGTCCTTGAGGATCCAGATTTTGCCACCCTGCTCAACGACGAACAGCCGACCGGAATTGTCGCCTGCGCCTGTCAGGTAGAGGGGGCGGTTCAGGCCGCTGACGACCGGAACCAGTTGAACACCAGCCGGATCGGGCGGTGCGGTACGCGCAGCATTATCCTGCGCCTGAATCGAAGTAACGGCAGTGAGAGCGACCAGTAATGCAATACCGATAAGCTTTTTCACAGTGTTCCTTTTTGCTCTGCTAACGATAGATTCTGTAGGGGCGCACGGCTGTGCGCCCCTGCTTGGCAACCGCTATTTTAGCGCATCTCTGGCCCGGCGATGCCGATCACCAGATTGTCCGGGTTGAGATAGTGCTGAGCAGCCTTGAGGAGATCCGCGCGGGTGAGGCCATAAATCATGTCACGGTAGTTGACCAGATAATCCAGGCCGAGGCCGTAGGTTTCCATGTTGCGCACCGACGAGGCGATGCCTTCGTTGCTTTCCAGTTGCAGCGGCAGATGCCCAACGTGATAGGCTTGATTGTCCGCGAGATCGTCTTCGCCGACAGGTTCGCTCACAAGCCGTTTGATTTCATCGCGGATGCGGTCAATCGCGAGATCGACATTCGCCGGGTTGACGCCCGCCGCGACGTTCCACGCGCCGGGGCCAAAGCCGCCGTCGATCTGGCTGTAGGCGTAGTAGGCGAGGCCGAGTTCTTCACGCACGCTTCGCCCAATTCGTCCCATCATGCCAAACTGACCGAGTACGCTGTTGACGAGACTCGCCGCCTGATAATCTGGGCTGAAGCGTGACGGCCCCGGCAGACCCAGTACCAGATCGGACTGTGTTTTGCCGGAGAGCGCGACGACCACTTTCTGTCCGCTCGTGATCGGCGCAAGTTCAGGGAAAGGGGGCGGGGTTGTCTGTGCCGGATTGCTCCAGTCCTCGAAGCCTGCTTTCACGATCTCGATTGCGTCGGCTGCTTTGACTGCGCCGACGACCACAAAAATCATGCCTTTTGGCCCGTAGAACTTCTCGTGAAACGCCGCCAGATTCGCAGGCGTGAATTTGGAAACCGTCTCGACCGTGCCGCGTGTGCTGTAGTGATAGGGATGGTTCGCCGGGTAAAGCGCTTCGTGGAAAGCGCGGCTGGCGCGATAACGGGTGTCCTGCGAGCGATATTGCAGCCCGGTCAGAACTTCGCCGCGCAGCCGCTCGATCTGCGCCGCCGGAAAAGTAGGATGGCGTACAACGTCCGCCAGCACATCGACAATCACCGGCAGGTCTTCTGCCAGTGATTTGCCGCTGAAGCTGGTCGTGTTGACGTTCCCGCCGAGATCGACGTCTGCGCCGATGTCTTCCAGTGCTTCGTTGATGGCGTTGAAGTCGCGCTTTTTGCCGCCGCGTGTCAGCGATGAGGCGGTCAGCGCCGCCAGACCATTCTGCGCGGGGGTTTCATACAGAGCGCCCACATTCAGCGTTCCACTGATGACGACCGACTGTGCATCGAATTTCTCGTAAACCAGAATTGTGATGCCGTTTGCCAGCGTCACGCGGGTGATATTCTGCGAACTGGGCAGCGAACTCATTCCTCGTCCTCCATGTAGTCGGCGTCGCTATCACCACCTGTCGGGATGAAATGACCCACCGTGCGGTTCTGCGGACGCAGATACTTTGCGGCAGCTTCCTTAACCTCATCCAGCGTGACCGCTTCGAGGTTGGCGACGTAGTTTTCGAACCATTCGTAACTTTGTACGTTTTCGGTGAATGCCAGCCAGAATGCCTGCATCGTTACGCGCTCGGTGCTGTAGGCGAACAGCGCGCGCGCCTGCTTCTTGACGCGGTTAAGTTCCGCTTCGGTCACGTCGCCGTTGCGCAGCCGATCAATTTCCTTGTTGAGCGCGGCTTCGACTTCGTCCCGTGATTGACCGTCGCGCACCACGACGCTGATCATATACAGGAACGGATCAATCGTCTGCGTCATGCCGCCATCGACCGAGGCCGCCAGTTCAGTTTCGACCAGCGCTTTATACAGGCGGCTGGTCTTGTTGTCGATGCTGCCGCCGCCCATGCTGTCCGGCCCGCACAGGATGCTGTTGACCAGTTCCATCTTGAACCAGTCGGCATCGGTCGCGCCGGGGACGCGATAGCCGACTTCGATGAACGACGTTGTGCCCGGTCGCTCGACCTGAACGCGCCGCTCGCCCATTTGCTCCGGCTCAGGCCGTGCGAACAAAGCAGGTGCTTCCCCTGCCGGGATCGAGCCGTACAGTTCTTCGATGCGTGCCAGCAGTTCAGCGCTGTTGAAGTCACCGACCGCCACCGCAATCGCGTTATTGGGCATATAGTGGGCTTTGTAGTGACCATACAGGTCGTCGCGTGTCATGGTGTGAAGATCGGTCATGTCGCCGATGATCTCGTGATGATAGCCATGCACGCGGAAGGCGGCGGCCTGCATTTCCTCGCCCAGCCAGAACATCGGCGAGTTTTCCGACCCTTGCCGTTCGGAGATGATCACCGTGCGCTCCGATTCGACTTCTTCGGGGTCGAACTTGGCGTTGATCATGCGGTCGGCTTCCAATCGCAGCGCCAGATCGATTTCGCTGGCAGGCAGCGTTTCGTAGTATGCCGTGTAATCGAAGAAAGTCTGCGCGTTCCACTGACCACCGACGCGGTCAATCGCCTTGTCGAGATAACCGGGCGGGAACTGATCCGTGCCCTTGAACATCATGTGTTCGACCCAGTGCGAGACGCCGGTTGTGCCGGTGCGCTCGTTGCGGCTGCCGATGCGATAAAGCACCCACCAGCTAATGATCGGGGCGCTGTGGACTTCTTTCAGCAGGACTACCATGCCATTGCTGAGGACGTGCCGGGTGACTGTGCTCAAAGTCGGCTGCTCCTTTGAAAAAATTTAAACGTGACGTAATTGTAATCGCCTTTCATTGGAAAGGCATTGGTAATTCGGGCAGGTTGAATAATAAGGGAAGCGCGTCGTCAGGAAATTGCGTATAGGGATTTGGCAGGCAACCTGGCGACAGGGGTTGTCACTCGTAACGTCAGAAAAGTGGGTGTAAAACTGCGTTTTGATAGCACAATGACAGATTTTTTGACGTTATTAATTTTCGCTGCCTATCAGGACAATGATGGGAATGAGTACGCACGACCCATACTTTTGGGAGATAGCGGTTGATCCTGAAGTTCTGGAAACGCTTCTTGTCGAGCCGGACTTTGTTGAGCGTCTTTTGATCACCCCCGAAGACGAACAAGCCAGCTTGGAAAAAGAGCAGTTGAAGCAGGAAGCGGTAGACCAGATCAAAGAACTGATTCAAACGCGCCTTACGCCGCAGCAGCGCCGCATTACCCAAATGTATTTCTACGAGAATAAGTCTCAGCAGGAGATCGCTGCAAGTTTAGGGATCAATCAGCAGGTCGTCAGTAAACACCTTTTCGGGGTGCTGCGCGACGGGCATCAGGTCGGTGGCGCGGTGAGAAAACTCAGGAAATTGTGCGAAAACCTGGGGATCGATCCTCAAAAGTGGGTGTGAAACGGTGTATAAGTGTATAGGTGTGATGGGGACTCATTACTAAAGAGCCTGAAATGTTCCGAGTCTGAATAGACCGCCCTGCGGGGGACTCATTGCTAAAGAGCCTGAAATGTGTCGAGTATGCAAAAGGACGCCCATCATTCCGGGATGCTTGAGGGGAAATCATGCTAAGTTTGGATGTCATGCGCGAGATCAGGCGGGCTTATACCCTTCAGCCTGCTCAACAAAAAGAAATCTTCGAGAAGTTAGGAAATCCAACCTCTGAAGCGCTTATTGAAACGGCCTTGCTGGGGATGCAAAGTCAAGATCGCAACATTCGCGTCCTGATGTTACACATACTCAAATGGCAAACGGGCGAAAAGGCCATGCACGGGATTCTTGCTGGGTTGAGTGACCAGAAACGCCGTGTACGCTTCGTCGCGATCAAATCGAGCGGGAATTATCACCTGTTTCCTGAAATTACCCAGCGCTTACAAGCCATAATCACTGATGAGGGCGAGAAGCGTAAGATTCGGCGTACAGCCCTGAGTGTCCTCACCGGCGCATCGTTTAATGCGATTTCAGACTTGACGCAGACCGCAATATCCGCGCTGGAGACTCTTGCAAAAACGGAGAAATATCGCTTCACCATTCTCTTTGGATTGCTTCAGCTCGACTTGACAGATCGCGTGGAAGAACTGCTCAGACAGTTTGTCAAAGAAGGCACGAAAGCGGAAGCGATTATGGCAACCAGAGCCTTATGCGGCTACCGGGTCGTCCATGTGGGTCTGTTTGAAAACGATAAGGCGCTTCAGAAACACATCGTTCAAACCTGCGAATTGGCTGCGGGGCGCATGTTTTACTGGATCACCCGTACCGAGTATGCTGCCTTAACCCAGAAATAATCTGATCTGTTTCGTTGCGCCCAGGCGATTTAGCGCTAGGATCATCGCTGAATTTGCTGAAGGAGTGCTGCGCTTATGCTTCGCCCATTTCCGCTAAATCAGGTTCAACTCCTGCCGAGCCTGTTCAAAGATCGCTTTGACCTCAATCTCCGTTATGTCAACAGCCTGCGTGTCGAAAACCTGCTCGAAGCCTACTACGAAGAAGCTGGGTTGATTCATCAGGGGACAGGCGGAGCCTATCGCGTCACCGCTTATGGTCACACCGACGACGCCGACGATCATCACTGGGGCTGGGAATCGCCCACCAGCGAGATTCGCGGAACCTTTACCGGACATTGGCTCTCGGCGGCGGCGCATATCATCGCATCGACGGGCAATCCCGAAATCAAACTCAAAGCCGATTACGTCGTCGCCGAAATCGCCCGCTGCCAGCAGAAAAACGGCAGTGGCTGGGCGGCCTCGATTCCTGAAAAGTATTTTCGCTGGCTGGCGGAAGGTCAGCCGACCTGGGCACCGCAGTATGTCCCACACAAAACCATGATGGGCTTGTTCGAGATGTATCGCTGTGCCGGAAACGTGCAGGCACTCGATATTATCGACGGGCTGGCGGACTGGTTTGTGCGCTGGAGTACCCAGTTTTCGCGTGATCAGTTCGACAACATGCTCGACACCGAAACTGGCGGGATGCTCGAACTCTGGTCAGACCTCTACGGCGCGACCAACGATCCGAAATACCTTACGCTGATGGAACGCTACACCCGCGCCCGCCTGTTCGATCCGCTGCTGGCAGGACGCGACATTCTGACCAACATGCACGCCAACACCACCATCCCCGAAGCGCATGGCGCAGCGCGCGCTTACGAAGTCACAGGAGACGAGCGCTGGCGCAAAATTGTCGAAGCCTACTGGCGCTTTGCCGTCACCGAGCGCGGGACGTTCGTCACAGGCGGGCAGACTTCCGGCGAAATCTGGACGCCGCCCTTCGAATTCGCGGCGCGGCTGGGGTCGAAAACGCAGGAACACTGCGTCACCTATAACATGATCCGCTTGGCGGATTACCTCTTTCGCTGGACGGGCGATCCTGTTTACAGCGATTATATCGAGCGCAACCTCTACAACGGCATCCTCGCCGCGCAGAACCCGCAGACGGGCATGGTCACCTATTATCTGCCGCTTGAAGCCGGAGCGCATAAGCTCTGGGCGTCGCCCACCCACGATTTCTGGTGCTGCCAGTGTACGCTCGTGCAGGCGCACACCCTTCACAACGCTTATGTCTACTATGCGGATGACGAGGGCATCACCATCAGCCAGTACATCCCCTCACTTTTGCAAACCGAGCAGCAGGGGAGTCATGTTACATTACGACAAGAGGATTTGATCCGTTCTGGTGGTTTTGCGGACGAGGCCGTGAATCCCGCCGGAGCGCTCCATCGACCTGAATCGCTGCGTCTCGGCTTCACCGTCACTAGCGAGCAGCCAGTTGAATTTACGCTCAAACTTCGGCTTCCCTGGTGGCTCAGCGCTGTGCCCACCCTCACCCTCAACGACGAAACCATTGCCATTCCGTCGGAAACGTCCGGCTTTTTCGCCCTCAAACGAGTCTGGTCAAATGACCGCATCACCCTTGAACTGCCCAAGTCTCTCACGCTTGTGCCGCTGCCGGATGCACTCGACATTTGCGCGTTTATGGATGGGCCAATCGTTTTAGCCGGATTATGCGACGAGGAACGCACCCTCGTCGGCGACATCGAGGATGCGTCGTCCATGCTGATCCCGCATTCCGAGCGTGAATGGGGTAATTGGCTGCCCAACTACCGCACGCGCAATCAGGCGCGCGGTCTGCGTTTCAAGCCGCTCTACGACATCGCCGACGAAGCCTATACCGTTTATTTTCCGATTCAGCCGAGGAAATAAGCGAAGATCGTAGGGGCATACGGCTGCGCCCCCATCATTTGATGACTAGCTCTGTCCGTTTTTTCCGGACATAAAACTGGAACCGACTGCCAGATAACTGTAGCCGCGTTCGACCAGTTCCGTATAATCGGGAATCATCCGCCGACCGTCCAGGATCAGAAACGGCGGCTTGACCGCCTGCTCAATCGTCCCCGAAAGGCCACGAAATTCTTCCCAGTCTGTCGAGATAAAGACCATGTCGCTGCCTTCAAGCGCTGCCTTCGGCGTGTCATGGTAGCTAATCTTCGAGAACAGATGATTGTTCTCCGGGTTGAAGTAGCGCTTGGCCTCGTGCATCGCCAGCGGATCATATGCACGGATCGCACCGACTCCGCGCCCCAGCAGCGCCTCAACCACCTTGAGCGCCGATGAGTCGCGCATGTCGTTGGTGCGCTGCTTGAAAGACAGCCCCAGCAGCGCGACCGTTTTCTGGTTAAAGTTAGCTTTGCCTTCTTCAACCGCACGGTCAATGAGATAGGTCTTCTGGTATTCATTGATGTCGTAGACCGATTGCAGTAGGTCGGCAGGCTGACCGGCACTCTTGAACTGGTAAATCAGCGATTGAATGTCCTTGCCGAAGCACGAACCACCCGCGCCGTTCGAGACATAGGACCCCCATTTACTGATACGTGCATCGGCGGTCACGCCGCGCTTCAGGTCTTCCATCCGCACATTGGAGAAGGTTTCGCCAATTCGCGCGCCAACCCCGTTCCAGTACGAGATGTAGGTCAGCAGCAGCGTGTTGGCGACATACTTAATCGCTTCGGCAGTTTCGACGCTCGTCTCGATGTAGTTGATGCGCACGTGGTTGACGAACTGCGAATAGATGCGCCGCATAATGCGGAAATCGTCTTCGTTGTCCGCGCCCACCACCACGCGATCCGGCTTGCGCGATTTTTCGACGGCATCACCTTCCGGCAGAAACTCCGGGTTCGACGCGATTCCGGCATTCGGAACGTTCTGCTCGCGCAGAATCGCTTCGAGCTGCCGCCCTGTCCCAATCGGCACCGTGCTCTTGTTGATCAGCACCACACGCCGCTGATCCTTGCGTTTTGCCAGCAGCCCGGCGATATATTTGAGCGCGTTGAAATAAAAGCTCAGGTCGGATGATCCGTTCGGGTTAGGTGGCGTGGGCAGGCACAGGAAAATCGCGTCCGTCCCTTCAATAATCGGCTCAATGTCGGTCGTGAAGAACAGGTAGCGGTCGAGATTGTCCTGAATGACCGAAGCCAGTCCCGGCTCGTTGACGTAATGCTCGATTTTCGCTTGCTCGGCGGATTGATAGGCGGCGATGCGTGCTTTGTCGATGTCATAGGCATACACCTCATGCCCATATTCAGAGGTCGTCGCGGCGTGAGTCAGGCCGACAAAGCCTGTGCCGACAACAATGATTTTCATAGCTTCGTGTCCTTACGTTGGCGTTAGATACGCACGTTATACAGGCGTCCGCCGCGAATTCCTGAGGCGCGCCCTGCTGTCTCATCGATAATCTGAAGTGTAGCATCCTCATGAGTGTTCGAGAATTGTGGATTTATGAAGCATTGTGAACGTGTTTGAAGTAAATGATCTCTGGGTCGCCTTCGTCGAGGTTGTCAATCCAGCCGCTTTTGACGAAACCGAGCCTTTCGCACACGGCTTGCATCGGCAGGTTCGATACATTGGTCGAGGTGAACAGCTTCTCCGCCGGGACAATCTTCTCAATATGCCGGATCAACGCGCTGGCAACGCCTTTACGCTGATGACGAGGATTAACGAGAAGTAGTTCGATGAAATACTGATCGAAGAAATGTTTCGTCAGCACGGCAAAACCAACCACATCCGAACCTTCACGAGCAATGTAGCATCCATGTTCACGCACCACCTTATCAAGATAAATGGCGCGATTACTGCTGCCGAATTCGAGATCGAGGGCGTATATCTCGCCGAGATCATCGTCGGTGGCACGCTCAACGATCATCGCCGTTCCATTCCGCGAAGAAATGATCGAGGAACTGCTCCATGAAGCGATGCCGTTCTTCCGCGACTTCTTTTGCATAAACCGTATTCATGCGCTCCTTGAGCAGCAGCAGCTTTTCATAGAAATGATTGATCGTCGGTGCGCTGTTCCCCGAATATTCCGCGAAATCGTCGTGTGGGTGCGGTGGAATCTCCGGGTTATACAGTTCGCGCCCCTTGTGACCGCCATATGCGAACGTCCGCGCAATCCCGACTGCGCCAATCGCATCGAGCCGATCCGCGTCCTGCACGATTTTGCCTTCCAGCGTCGCCATCGGCGTCTCGACGTTCGCGCCCTTGAATGACAGCGTTCCCACAATCTCGGCAACGTGGTCGATCAAATCAGCCTCGGCGTAAATACTTTCCAGCCAGTCGCGTGTCATGCGCGGCGCGACCGTCGTGTCGCCGCCGTGAAATTTGTGATCGCCCAAATCGTGCAGCAGGGCAGCCAGTTCGACCACTTCGGTATCGACGTAGAAGCCTTCGACCAGTTCATAATCTGCAATGCGCTTGGCCGTCTGCCACACCCGCCAGACGTGCCACCAGTCATGCCCGCTGCCTTCGCCGGACATCGCCGCCTGAACGTGTGCCGCCGTCGCTTCAATCAGGTTGTCAGACATACGAAAGCCTTTTACTCCTGAGGTCGTACCTGTCATTGCGTCAATATTGCGAGAACGTGCTGTGCGACAACGCCACTCACGAACATCCCGAACACGAATCCCATGATACGGATTGCTTCAAACCATAATCGCTGTGACCGACTGCTCGAACCAGCGATCATCCAGCGTATCCAACCACGTTCGCCAGATGCGCGTGGCGCATAGCCAATGTTGACCTTGAACCGCCATTCCAGAAAACGCTTCAAGGCGAACTCTAACGTTAAGCCAACGACAAGGAACACAACCAGGAAGACGATTAATGAAACGAGTTTTGCCATGTTCGGGATTTGCTTGATTACCCTCAGTGTCCTCTATGGTGAACTGCTTTTACCCCTTCGCCATCATCATCCCGGCGACCCGCCGCCCCATCTCGACCGAGTAGTTCGTCCCGCGATCATACGGGTACACCTGACTCATGCTCGCCCAGTAAACGCCGGGCAGCGGCGTTTCCAGCGCCGGGATACGCTGGCTCTGGTTGCGATATGGGATCGGCTGCGCATACGGTGCGCGGAAAACCCATGTCTTGCGAATCCAGTCTGGCTTGAAATTCCGGTTGAAGGTCGGCAGCGTTTCCACGAAACGTTCGGTCAATTCATCTTCATTCATGCGGAAGTATTCGTGATTCGCCGGGGCGTAATCGCCGCAGTAGATCAGATGATCGCCGCCATAATGCGCTTTGTCCATCCAGTTCGTGTGCTCGACCAGCGCCAGAAACGGGAAGCGGTTTTTCTTCTTGTCCGGGCTGGATGCGGGCAGGCTCAGCCAGTAGGTTCCATCCGTCAGCAGTTGCTGCTTGAGCGCGACCACCACGCACAGCCCGCCGATGCTGCGCAAATCCGCCACCATATCTCCATAATTGGTATTTCCAAGCTGCGGCGCGAGCTTGAGCAGCAGCTTGGGCGAAGTCGTCGCCAGAATTTTGTCGAAGCTCAGCGTTTCGCCGCCCACCTGTAACGTCGCGCTGCCGCCGTCGTAGCCAATCCGCTCGACGGGCGTATTCAGCCGAATCGTCGCGCCTCGCGCTTTGATCGCTTCCGCCAGCGTGTCAAGGAAGGCTTGAAAGCCGCCCTCGAAAATCCCCAGCCGCACGCTCCGCGTCTTGACTCGCGCCCACATCCACGCCATGTTGACGCGATCATATTCTTCACCGAATTTGCCGATCAGCAGCGGCTTGAAGAACTTGTCGTAGCCCGCCGCGCCCATGTAGCGTTCCATCCATTCATCGGCGGTCACGCCTTCGAGCGCTTCCCAGAACGGTGTCAGCTTCAGGAACGCGCCGCCCAGCAGAAAATGCGGCTTTGAAAGCAGCGGCAGTGGCAGCGAGAGCGCCGAAGCGGGCGTGATTTCCGAGCGAATGATTCTGCCGTTCACCCAGTAGCTGGTTTTCGGGCGCGGGAACATGATTTTCTCGCGCACGCCCATTTCCTCCGCCAGCCGCAGAATCTCCTTATCGGTTTCGAACCAGTGGTGATAGAACTTTTCCAACCACCAGTCCCAGCCCTCGTCTTTAAAGCCGCCTGCCAGTCCGCCCACCCGCGACTCGCTTTCGAAGAGCATGACCTCGTGTCCTGCGCGGGTCAGATCCCACGCCGCTGCCATGCCTGTCGCACCCGCGCCAATGATGCCGATCTTCATAGAGCCGCCGCCTCCTTTTCCAGTTGATCAACATGAGTGACAGCGCCGAGTCCCAGCCCGCGTCGAATCAGGAAGCCGAAGCCGACCAGCGTCACAGGCAGCCAGATAATGAGATGATTCACCAGGATAAAGGCGGTCGCCTGTGTTTTGTCGATGCCGACTGCGCTCAGTGCCAGCACGCCGAAGAATTCGTAGACGCCAAACCCGCCCGGTGATGCCGGGATCAGCCCCGCCAGATTGACCACCCCGACAACGAGTAGCATCGCTGGGTAGGGGACGTTCAGGTTGAAGGCCGCCGAGACGATCCAGTAAGTGCTGGCTTCCAGCATCCAGCAGGCATACGAATAAAAGACCGTTTTCGCCAGGTCGCCCGGTGTTCGCAGCCCTTCCAACCCGGCGATCACTTCTTCGCCCAGTTTCTCCGCCACCGCGCCGAATTTCCCCGGCAGCAGTCGGCTGACCCACGCGATCAGTCTGCGCAGAATATTCGGTCGCAGCGCCAGCAAAAAGAAAACCACCAGCGCAGCGATGAAGATCGGCGCGGTCACCAGTGCCACCTGCCGCAAATCTTCCGAGCCGACGTTCAGCAGCAGCAGCGAAACAATCACGAACGTCAGCATGACAATGCCGTCAAAAATGCGCTCTGTCAGGGCGACGATTCCGCCGCTGGCAAGTGGGACGTTTTCGTCGCGCTGAAGCAGCACGACCCGCAGAATTTCACCGCTGCGCAGCGGATAGACGTTGTTGCCCATGTAGGTGATGCACACAAGCTGAAACAGTTTGCTGAAACGGACGTGTTTGGTCGCGTTCAGGAGCGACTGCCAGCGCAGTGAAATCCCGGCGACGCTGCTGAAATACCATAGAACTGCCAGTCCCAGCAGGAATGGATTTGCCCCGCGAATATATTCCCAGACGGCTGCCGGGTTCAGTCGATAGAAGGCGATTCCCAGAAAAACCGCGCTGATTGCCAGCCCGACGATGACCAGCAATCGTTGTCTGTTGCTCATGAATGATCCTTAAGCACGATAGCCTGAATTGTATCAGGCAGGATTGCATCGGAGTAGACTTTATACACGCTTCATGTGAATCTTGCTTGAGTTTCAAGTGAGTTATCTGTACACTGTGTTTAAGCATTTGTGATCCTAATCCCTTTATGGCAGTCCATGAAGTAAGGATCGATGTTTAAACCAAATGGAACGGTTCAGCAGGAGGCGCTGACGCATGAGCGACCAACCCTCATCTCCACAAGACCCCAAATGGCTCGATGAGTTCGAAGACCTTGCCAACCGGGAATTGGCGGACGGCTCCTCTTGTGAGCAGGTGCATCCCGTTGTCGAGAAATGGTATCACCAGTTGATGCAGCATGAGCCGCCCGCCTCGCGCGACGCGGTCATGCAGGCGATGGCTTGTCTTTCGACGGAAATTCTCTACGATGCGCCGCAGGAAGTATTGGAGGAAGTTCTCAAGCACGTCGATGAGGATGCGTTGGCAAGCTGGATCGAATACATGCTCATGATCGGTCGCGCTTTCGAGGTTGCCCTGCACAACGGCGATCTCGACGATCTATAAAAGCATGACCGCTTGCTGAGTATCGAGTGCCGAGTCAAAACGAAACGCGGCACATCTCATAGAAACGTTTTGTAGGGGCACGATACATCGTGCCCTTTTCGTTTCCCGTCCTTACTCATCACTCGTTACTCATCACTCTCTTTTGCTTTTACTCAGTCCTCAGTCCTGCTTTTCGCTTTTGACTCAGCACTCAGCACCCAGTACTCAGAGGATTACTGTTTAAAACAGTATTCCACTTAATTATTCGCCCAAATCCGAGAACAGCGCAACGAAAAGCGTCGTTTTTCTCCCCTCGCCCCGCTTGCGTGGGAGAGGGGAAGGCGAACCCGTTTTTGGTTCGCCGGGGGTGAGGGGTGTAACA
>DAOUCB010000148.1:0-2396 GCA_034432495.1 Anaerolineae bacterium
TTCGCCCAAATCCGAGAACAGCGCAACGAAAAGCGTCGTTTTTCTCCCCTCGCCCCGCTTGCGTGGGAGAGGGGAAGGCGAACCCGTTTTTGGTTCGCCGGGGGTGAGGGGTGTAACAAAATTTTAAACGGTAATGCTCTCAGCACTTCTTTTCTTCGTGTCTCACATCCACCAGCGGAAACCGTCCGGCAGATTATCCATGCCAGGGCCGCGCGGCTTCTCCTCAATGATCGCGGGCGGCGGAAGCTGCCGCGCCTGTTCGGGATGCGTCGGTTCGGGGAGTTCGACCGCTTCGCGTGCGCGATCAATCTGCGTCTGTGCGATGTTGAGCATTGCCCCCAGCCCTAGAAATGCTGCCAGCGCATTGACGACGAAGCCGATATAGGGCAGCGTAGACAGCAGCGCCAGCAGCGTGACGCCAATCAGCAGGCTGACGAATGTCATGTAACGCTCTGGGCGGTCGCCGAGCAGCAGCCGTACCACGAACCGCCCCAGCGCGATGCACACGATCACCCGCGAGATGAAGATTGCCGCAAAGTAGAATAGCCCCGCGCCGCCCAGGTCGAGCAGCAGCACAATCGCCCCGGTAATCAGGGCGAGATCGCTCAACTGAAACACGAGTAGCAGCAGTATCAGCACAAACCCCAGCAGCGGAATCACGATAAAGAAGATCGAGATCGAGATGATGAAAGTCAGCAGGCCGATGCCAAAACTTGTCAGAGGGCGGATGCGCAGGCTGTGGATTGGCGCTTGCACCACGCGGGGAATCAGCAGCACGGCGGCGAGACCAATGAACGCCAGCGAAATCAGTTCGCGAATGGCGGCTCCCAGGTACTCGCGCAGGTTATCCGTCAGGCTATTTTCTGGCGTGATCAGTCCTGTTTGCGCGGTGACGGGCGTGTACTCGGCGGGGTGGGGCAGGGGAATTGCGATTTCCCCTTCGCTGGGGCCGGCATAGCGTAACTGCCCGTTGATCGCGCCGCTTTCTGTGACGACTAGGCCGGGATTTATCAGATTGAGTTCAATCGGCAGGAAGCCGAAGATCGTTCGCAGTTCACTCACGCCCGTTGATGCCGGGTCGCCAACGGTCGCGCTGATGTCGCCGTCCACCGCTCCGTTGATCGTCAGCGCAGACCCCCAGAAGGAGATTTCCCGGCTTACCGCTCCATTGATGAGCAGTTGGTAGCTCACCGAGGTGATGCTGCCGGGGACGCGCACGCCGTCCACTTCGGTGCTCATGCTCGCGCTGATCACGTCACCGCTGTCGCTGAGAAACGCCGCCGTCGGCTTCAGTGTCATCACGCCGCCCGCGAAATGAATGTCTTTGCCAATTTTGCCGCCGATGTCGAGCTGCCCGCCCACCAGATACAGGCTGCCTCGCACGGTGCCGTCGATCTCGATGGTCGATCCACCGCCGAACACGTCGCCGTTGACCACGCCGCTGATCGTTAGCGTCCGGCACAGCACGAAGACGTTCCCGTCAATCACTTCGTCGTCGGCGATGGTGCAGGCGTCGCCTTGCAGCACATCGTGTGCGAAAGCAAAAGACACATTCCCGACCAGTATCAGCAGCCCCACGAGCAGTAACAGCTTTCGCCGCATTCAAAACTCCTGTGTTCACCGCACGATTGTACGAACTCACTACCGTGCTTGGCAAATCTCAATCCCGAAATCACCATTTCGACGATAAAATGTTGGTAAAGCATTGTTGCTTACGGGTTCATTGAGGGTTCGCTGTGGCGCAATTTACGCTTCTCCATCAAACAAGGGCTGATGAAGCTGAAACCAGGCCCGACGGAAAACACATTTCCCCCATGTACCTCGTCTTGAAAGTGCCGGATAGCGCACAAATGCTTTCTGTCCAGCTTGCCGACCGCCTCATCGTGGGGCGCGGTGGCGGCGATCACAACCCTGATATTGACCTGACAGACTTCGAAGCGGCGAGGCAGGGATTGTCACGCTGGCACGCTGTTTTCACCTACGATGAAGCGCAGTTGTTCGTCGAAGACCTGAATAGTACCAACGGCACACGCATCAACGGTTATCGGCTCGATTCAGGCCGCGCCTATCACTTGCGCAACGGCGACGAACTCGAATTGGGCCGCCTGCGCCTGATTGTTCACGTCGTCCGTCCACCCAGCTAATCGCCTGCGCTGCTCGCCTCATTCTGACATCCCCGTGATGGGAAAAGGGAACATCGAAGCCATTGTTTTTCTGATGGCGTATTCGGCTTCCACCAAAACAGCTTTCCTCCCCTCGCCCCGCTTGCGTGCTGAGGAGAGGACACCTTTGTAAAATGCCAAAAATCTTCCCGTGAACGGTTTTGTTTTTCGCCCCCTCCTTGAATTCGGGGAGGGGGTCGGGGGGTGGGGTCGAGCGAGAAATTTCCCCGAATG
>DAOUCB010000149.1:0-3800 GCA_034432495.1 Anaerolineae bacterium
CTCTCCCGCTTCACCCACTGATATAGTTGTCTCAAGGTTCCTCTGTCCCTGCTCATTCGGTTTGGTCACCTTTGAGTTTGACAGAGGAACCTTTTATTTTCTACTGTCGCCCCCTCAGCGCTTGCGTGGGAGAGGGGAAGCCGACCTGCTTTTGGTCGGCAGGGGTGAGGGGTATATCACGCCTCGCCCTTTCTTCGCCTTACCTTATCAGCTCACAGGCTGAATCTTCGGCGTCATGTACTTAAACAGCGACCACCACCACCACGGGCCTTCGTAGAAGTTATCAGGCGTGGGGAAGCCCGTCCAGTAGGTTGTATCAACCGGGACGAACTTGGACGTGCCGAACATCGGCAGCCAGGGCATCTCGGCGATCCACGACTTCATGAACTCGGTCGTCATCGGCACGAGGTTCGGGTCGTCGCTGGTCATGTTCGCCAGCGCGTCGAGCTGGTCGCTGATCGCCTGATTGTCGAAGCGGCTGCTGTTGCCGGGAGCGGCGGTGCCAATCGGGACGATATATTTGCGGTTCCAGGCCGAGTCCATGTTCTGGTACACGTCAGGCGCGACACCGCAGCCCGGCCAGTACGAACCGGCGTTGAAGTTACCGGTGGATTCCGCTGTCCAGAAGGGGCCGGATTCCAACTGCTGCACGTTGACCGTCAGGCCAAACTTGCGCCACGAGTCAGCGACGGCGAAGGCCAGACGACCGGACTCAACTTCGAAGTTCGACGGCGAGTTGATCGTGATTTCGAATGGCGTCCCGTCGGGGTTCATCCATGCGCCGCTGGCGTCCTGCGTAAAACCAACACTGGTGAGCAGACTCGTCGCTTCAGCGGTGTCGTACTTCCACCAGCCAATACCGAACAGATCCACCTGTGCTTGGGGGTCGGTCGGAATACCTTCAATCCCCTGGTCGATCAGCGTCTGCGAGAACTGTGTCGCGAAATCGGCGTTGAACGGCTTATAACCGTCCGGCAGCGCGAAGTCGGTCAGCCAGCCGCGAAGCGGCTTGCCATACGTGTTTTGCAGAATGGTGACGGGCGGCACAGGCAGCGGCGAAACGCGCAGCGCACCCGCGAAGGTCGCCTGCGAAACGTCGCCGATGTTGGTCGCCAGCGCCAGCGCCCAGCGGACTTCCTTCTGATCAAATGGCGGCTTGCTGTTCAGGAACTGGATACCGCGTTCGCACGGGTCGTCCATGTCCGCCCAGGGGAATGCGGGTTGGAACGCTTGTGCCTTCGGGTTCTGCGCGCGCAGAATGTCCCAGCTTTCCGGCGTGATGTCGTCGAAAACGTCGAGGTTATGCTGTGCGCCCGCGATAATGCGCTTGTCTTCTGGCCCGTAGAAGCGGAACAGGATGTACTGCGGCCCCGGCTCGCCAGCGATCATGCCGACGTCGGTCTTGGCCCAGTCTGCGCGCTTCTCCCACAGGAACCAGTTGCCGTTCGGGTCAACGTCCTTGACCGTGTATGGCCCGCTCGTCACCGGCGGATAGAAATCGTAGGTCGAAACATCGTCAACTTTTTCCCACACGTGCTTCGGGATCAGCGTCAGCGAGTTGCCCCAGACCGTAACGCCCAGCAGCGTCGAGAGTCTTGGCTGCGATTCCTTCGTCTTCAATTCGACGGAGTAATCGTCGAGCTTGGTCACGCTGTCGATCAGGCTGTTGAAGTAACCGCTGGCAGGGAAAGCCGACGTGTTCATGACGGTCTGGATGGTGTAGACCAGGTCGTCTGCTGTGATCGGCTCACCGTCGCTCCAGGCCATGCCCTCGCGCAGGGTGATCTTGAAGTCTTTGTAGTCCTTGTCGAGCGCTTCCGGCATCGAAGCCGCCAGCGCCGGGAACTGCTGCCCGGTAACGGTGTTCATTTCCCACATCTTCGAATACGCCAGTTGATTTAGCCCTTCGTTCCAGAGTGTGCTCTGAAGATAGGGGTTCATCTGCGTCGGGTTGTTGACGCGACCATCGAGCGCATCCATGATCAGGGTTTGATTGCGGGGAGTGCCAACTTCGGTCATTTCATCCTGAGCAGAAACCAGCGACACGCTCAGGAGCAGGACCAAAACGGAGATTAATAGAAGTCTTGCTCGGCCTCGCTTAAACATACTTTTCTCCTTACTAAAGCTCAATTTCGTACACTTTTTGCTGCGGTGATGCTTCGGCTGTCGTTTCCTCCTCTCACTGACGCTTTCTTGAATCGGATGACGGGCGCGGCACCAGCGCTATCAGCGCAGTGCTGCACCGGATGATTGTCGAATGTGTAATTTCGTCTGAAGCACGATCTTTTGGCGCAGGCGCGTATTGTCCTGCATCCGCTTGAGCAGCAGTTCGGCGGCGACTTTGCCTAGTTCATAAGTCGGTTGTTCGACCGTCGTCAGGGCAGGGACAACCAGCGATGCCCAATCGGTTTCATCGTAGGCCGCCACTGCAATATCGCGCGGAATAACGAATCCTCTGTCGTGAATGGCGTGCAGCGCGCCGATGGTGAGCAGGACGTTGCCGGTAAAAATCGCGGTCGGGGGTTCGGGCAGTGCCAGCAGGTTTTCGGTCAGGCTGTAACCCCAGTGTTGATTAGGGGCATTCGCCTGAATCAAATCAGGGTCAGCCGTCAGTCCATTTTTGGCGAGGGCTTGAAGATAACCTTCCATCCGTTCGCGCCCGGTTGTGATGCGTGGAAAGCCCAGCACCGCGCCGATTCGTCGGTGTCCCATGTCGATCAGATGCTGAACAACCGAATATGCCCCTCGGATATTATCGACTACAACCGTATCGACATCGACATCCGACACGTAGCGATCCACCACCACCACCGGAATGTTGGCATCGACCAGTTTTTTCGTCGAGCCGCCCGATTCGCGGGTGGGGGTGATCAGAACACCCGCGACGTGTTCGGCCTGCATCAAATCAATGTAGACCTTTTCTTTTTCAATGTTCTCGTCGGTGTTGCACAGGAAAATGGCATGTTCATTGGCATTGGCAACATCTTCGACCGCGCGTACCAGTGCAGTAAAGAAGGGATTTTGAATGTCAGAAATAATCAGGCCAATCGTTTGCGAGCGCTGCGCGCGTAGGCTGCGCGCCACGCGGCTCGGTTGATAGCCCAGCTCGGCAACCGATGCCAGAACGCGGTCGCGCACTTCATTGCGGACATGCGGCTTGTTCGAAAGCACCCGCGATACTGTCGCGTCCGAAACGCCTGCGTGTCTGGCAACATCTTCAATCGTGACTGCCAAATCAACCACCTTTTTGAAAGATCGATTGTAGGCGTCTACAACGCGATCCCTGCTCAATAAGGTCTATTTCAATGACTTCCAGTGTCTCTTATGAGCGAAGAAATGCCTGGCTCTCGCTCAGGGTACTCCAAAATTGATCTATTGTTGCTTGTATGAAACTTATTCTTGCGAGACAAGTCTTGTAAACGTCTACAATTTCAGTTTAGATCAGCGCTCAAAGCTTGTCAAGAGCCGGAGTAAAAATTCGTAATCGAAAAGTCTCGCGCTTTAAGCGACACTTTTGTCCGAGCTGATGAATACATGATCGAGTGAAATTCGGTGATTTTGTAGGGGCAGACCTATATAGGCTTGTCCGAATAGTCGCCGCCGAGAGATAAAGTGCTCATCTCAGTACGAGAATTTGCGCCTAACTTGTTCATCTCCCCACCGCAACGGCTTGTTTTTCCCCTCCCTGAAATCGGCTGAGGAGAGGACACCTTTGTAAAATGCCAAAAATCTTCCCGTGAACGGTTTTGTTTTTCGCCCCCTCCTTGAATTCGGGGAGGGGGTCGGGGGGTGGGGTCGAG
>DAOUCB010000150.1:0-31618 GCA_034432495.1 Anaerolineae bacterium
TTGCCTGCGAAATACGCAGGTGATTTACCCACTCCGCCCGTCGATTTGAGCATGGTCTACTTTGTCAAGGATGCGAACCTCAACGCCGACCAATTGACGCTGCTGTCGCAGAACGGCTTCGTGGTCGTGCCCGGTCATGCCGAGCAGTTTGACGACGTGTATCAGGATCATGAAAATGAGTGGGATCACAACACCGGGAAAGCCCAGTTCATCACGACCGATGCCCTGCTGCACACGTTCTTCCTCGGCTACCAGAACGCGCTGATGTTCCTGGAAATGGAACACTTCTACGGGGATGTGGCTGATTTCCTGATGAAAGGTTATCAGGCAGCAGAAACTCAATACAACGACGCCAAAGGCACGCCGCTCGAAGCTGCCGCGCGCAAGGCAGCGCTGTATTACGCCGTTCCGCTGATGCTGATCGCACAGGGCGATCAATACTACGTGCATGGCTATGATGAAACACCTTATTACAGCGAGGGCGCGTCTCCGACGGACTTCATCGCCAAAGCCGATCCTTCAATCATCGCTGACGCGCAACCGCTGGTCGATCTGGCGCTGGCAGGTCAGGGACGCGAAAATGTCTCGATTCTGGAGGACTACACGGAAGATTTCAGCCAGTACAAGCCGCGCAGCTATTACGCGGGCAATCCGCTGCTGGAAGCCTATTTCCGCGCGATGATGTGGCTCGGTCGCATCACCTTCGTGAACAAGAGCGCCGCCGATACGCAGACGGGGCTGCTGGTGCTGCGGGCGCTGCAAAGCGATCCAAGCGCCTATCAAAGCTGGCAGAATGTCGCCGACACGATTGATTTTCTGGTTGGCCCAGTCGATGACTACGGCCCGAAGGACTACGCACCACTGGTCGCGAACCTGCGCGGCGCTGACTTCTCGCTCGATTTCATCGGCAACATGAACAACATCACGGCTTTTCAGGCACGCGTCGCTGAGTTACCGCCGCCCAAGATCAACAGCATCCCGATCCCCGCAGGCGCGCTGACCACCAAGGATCTTCAGGATCAGACGCGCGGCTTCCGGCTGTTTGGGCAGCGCTTCACGTTTGATGGCTACGCGATGCAGCAGTTGATTTATCCGGCAGTGGGGACGGCAGATCATTCGCGAACGCTGCCAATGGGATTAGATGTTCCAGCAGTGATGGGTTCAAACACGGCTTACTCGCTGACAGATGCTGCTGGCGCAACGACCTTCGAGAAATACACCGATCACGTCAGCGAACTGCGCGGCGAGGTCAACGGGCTGAGCGGGAACGACTGGCTACAAAATCTGGCGGGCGGCTGGCTGTACATGCTGCAACCGCTGGCGATCCGCGATGCGGCGCTCGTGCCGCCGATGATGCAAACGGATGCCTGGAAGCGCAAAGACCTGGCGACGTTTCTCGGCAGCTACACCCAGCTCAAACATGCCACCCTGCTCTACGCTGAGCAGCCGATGGGCGGTCTTGGCGGCGGCGGGATGGAACCGCCCGTGATCAGCTACAGCGTCGTCGAGCCAAATCCGCTGGTATTCGCGCGCATCTCGATCCTTTCGACGCTGCTGGTGCAGGGTTTGGAGGAACGCGGCTATATTGCTCAGCAGTATGACGACACCAAGATGCAGGGCATTCAGCAGTCGCTGACCAATCTGGCGCTGCTTTCGGCGGAGCTTGCCGAAATCGCACGCAAGGAAGTGGCGGGAGAGGCGCTGACTCATGACGAGATGTACATGATGCAGGAGCATTTCGGCGAGCGCTACTGGATCATTCGCTATGAAATCGAGCAATGGCTGACCAATCCGCCGAAGACGACTGCCCTGATCGCCGACATTGCCAGCAACGCCGCCTCTGGCGAAGCGCTCGAAGTGGCGATTGGCACGCCCGATTTGATGTACGTCATCACGAACAGCCCCTACGGGTTGCAGGTGACACGCGGCGCGGTCTACAGCGATTACGAGTTCACGGTGCCGATTGACGGGCGGATGACCGACGATGAATGGCGCGCGCAGGTCGCGGGCGGAACCGCGCCGGAGCGTCCCGACTGGGTGGGGCTGTATTTCAGCAAATAACGAGCGCTGTGTGCCGAAAACGGCAGCTTTGAGGGAACGGGAAGTGACCGGTAAGCGTATATTCAAAGTCGCTTCACGAGAACGCTACCTGCCGGATTGAGGGCTATCGTGCCAGTTTAATTCCCGAAACAATTAACGTGGGGCAACTCCTCAAGATTTGCTCCACGTTGTCTTTATGACTTCGATGCACTGACGAGAAATCAGCGCTCAGGCGGGCAATCTGTTAAGAAGTGGTATCTGTGTATTCTTTGCTGTTCCGAAAGTAATTGAGGGCGTCAGCAATATACTGGAGGCATTTGTCGAGTGAAGAAGTTTGCCTCTGAGGAAATTCGCGTAGAAGTCTCTGATTGACCTGCTCATCATCAACCCAAATGTCGCTTTCGATAGACCAGCTATCCGCATTCCACTTGATGCTGATGTCAAATTCTACAGGTTCGCCAACGCGAGGAAATACACGAATTCCTAATCCGACGGCTCCGACAAAGCTGTGGGGAAATTCCCCTGTTTCATCGATCCCAAAGGGACGACCACTGAGATTAATCGTGAAAGTCGCATTTTTGGCCCCGTTCCGCATGAGTTCATTGCGCATTTTCCAGAATTCGGTTCGAAAATCCTGAAGCGCTTCCAAAAAACGGGTTACGGCCTGACTTCCCTCGTCCATGCGACAATCCTTTGTTATCAGGGTATGAGTCGGAAACACGGGCGATGCATACATCGCCCCTACGAGAACGCATTGCGGGGCGCACAGCCGTGCGCCCCTACAAAACATCCCGGATAATTCCTGTGGATGTACTTAGATTTGCCTGCGGGCTTCGTTGAGCGCGGCGCTGAGGCGGGCGATGCCTTCAACCAGCACATCGTCTTCCATTTTGGCGAAACAGAGGCGCAGGTGGCGATCATCCGGCGGCTTGATGTAGCAGTTGCGCCCCGGCATAAAGGCCACGTCGCGGGCGGCAGCCAACGGCTCGACTCGCGTGGCGGTCATACCTTCAGGCAGAGTCGCCCAGACGAAAAAACCGCCATTGGGCGCTGACCAGTCAAGCCAGTCCGGGGCATAGCGATCCAGCGCAGCGACCATCGCGTTATGCCTGCCTGCGTAAAGCTGGCGTGCGTGTTCGACCTGCCCCGGCAATTCGCCCAAACGAATGAAGTCGGCGACGATTTCCGCAGTCAATGTGCTGCCCGCGTCATCCTTGAATTTCTTGAACTCGGCAATCTGCTGCGGCTGCGCCCAAATCCAGCCAGAACGCAGCGCAGGCATCAACAGCTTGGACATCGATCCCACATTCATGACGTGACCGCTCTGGTCATAGGTTTTGAGGTAAGGCGGCGGCGGAGCGTCGAAATAAAGCAGTTGATAGGTTGAATCTTCGATGACGTAGAAATTGCGCTGCTGTGCCAGCGCCGCCAGCGCCGCGCGATTGGTTGCGGTGATTCCGGTTGGATTCTGGAACGAGGGAATGGCGTAGACGACTTTCAGCCGTTCGCCGTAGCGGTCACACAGCGACGCCAGCGCATTGAGGTCGATGCCGTCGGCGTTGAGCGGTACGCTGACGACCTCGACATGGCTCATGCGAATCACCTGCGCGACGAAATAAAAGGTCGGGTCTTCGACGACGACCACATCTCCCGGCTGTGTCAGCGCGCGGCAGAGGATGTCAATTGCGGTAAGCGCGCCACCCGTAATCATGACTTCATCGGGCGTGACGGGAACGCCGCTGGCCTGACTGATAAAGCGCGCTAACGGTTCACGGGTAGCCAGCGTCCCCTGCAAATCGCCGCCATACTGCCAACCGCGCCCGGAGCGCATGATCTCGGCGGTGATTTCGCTGATGCGCTGGCGCGGGACGAGGTTTATGTCAGGATACCCTGTTTTCAGATCATAGACTGGAGTCATCAATTTATCCGATTTAAATGCGTATCTCACACAAAATTACTGCGTTTGCAATACACTCAGTATAACCCGCTGTAACGAATAGCGGGGTCTTGTATACAGATTTTTGAGTGCGCAACCTGCGCGAAAGAGAATAGTCTTATGTTAGGCACGATGATGAATACCCCTTTGACTCTGCCGCACATCCTGGAACATGCGGGGCGACTCTTTGGCAAGGTAGAGATCGTTTCGCGGATGCCGGACAAGTCGCTGCACACGTATACTTATGCTGATTTTTATCGTCGGACGCGGCTGCTGGCAGAGGCGCTGCAAAAAGCGGGACTCCAACGCGGCGACCGGGTCGGCACGCTGGCGTGGAATCATTACGCCCACTTAGAAGCTTATTTCGGAATCCCATGCGCGGGCGGCGTGCTGCACACGCTCAATTTACGGCTCTCCCCGGTCGATCTGGCTTACATCATCAACCATGCAGGCGACCGCTTTCTGATTGTGGACGACGTGCTGCTGCCGCTGCTGGCACGCGTCAAAGACCAGATCAACGTCGAGAAAATCATCGTCGTTCCGCTGACGCGCCAGCCTGTCCCCGAAGGTTTCGAGAATTACGAGAGCTTCCTGGCGACCGCCAGTGGCAAATTCGAATATCCTGATCTCAACGAAAACGAAGCGATGTCGATGTGTTACACGTCGGGAACGACGGGCAAACCGAAAGGCGTGATCTATTCGCATCGCGCACTGGTGCTGCATACGTTTGCCTCGTGCCTGCCAACCGGCGTCGGCATCAGTTCATACGATACGATTTTGCCCGTTGTGCCGATGTTCCACGTCAACGCCTGGGGGCTGCCCTTCTCGATGACACTGCTGGGCGCAAAACAGGTTTACCCCGGCCCGCACCTCGACCCGGTCAGTCTGCTCGATCTGTTTGAACGCGAGCAGGTCAGCTTCACCGCTGGCGTGCCCACGATCTGGTTCGGCATTTTGCAGCAGTTGGAGAAAAACCCCGGCGGCTGGAAACTCACACACGGGATGCGAATGCTGGTGGGCGGTGCGGCTGCGCCGGAGTCGATGATCCGCGCCTTTGATCGCCATGATCTACAGGTTGTGCACGCATGGGGCATGACGGAAATGTCGCCGCTGGGCACGATCTCGTCACTCAAGAGCACTATGACCAATCTGCCGGAAGACGAAGCGTACGCGTATCGCGCAACGCAGGGCCTCCCCTCGCCTTTCGTGGACATTCGCGCCGTCAACCAACAGGGTATCGTCGCCTGGGATGGTAAAACAATGGGCGAGCTTCAGGTACGCGGCCCCTGGGTCGCCGCCAGCTATTACAAGCCGACCGACCCGGTTGACAACTGGACAGAGGATGGCTGGTTCCGCACGGGCGACGTGGTGACGATCAACGCCGAAGGCTACGTCAAGATTACCGACCGCACCAAAGACCTGATCAAGTCTGGCGGCGAATGGATTAGCTCGGTTGACCTGGAAAACGCGATTATGGGGCATCCTGCCGTCGCGGAAGCCGCTGTGATCGGCGTACCGCATCCACGCTGGCAGGAGCGCCCGGTCGCGGTTGTCGTGCTCAAAGAAGGTCAGCAGGCGTCGAGCGAGGACATTCGTGATTTTCTGAAGCCCAAATTTGCGACCTACCAGCTCCCGGACGACGTGATCTTCAGCAGCACGCCGCTGCCCAAAACTTCGACCGGGAAATTCCTGAAAACCGCTTTACGCGAACAGTACGCCGACTACGTACTGCCAGAAATGTAATGCAACCCCTCTATCCCGGCTGACCAAAAACGGGTCAGCTTCCCTTTCTCCCACGCAAGCGGGGAGAAAGGGAGAAAGCAAAAGGGACCGAGGCCAGACAGGCGACGAAACATCTTCGCCGCTCACATTCACAATCAGGAGATAAATCGTAATGCCCGCAGTGCCGAACACTCATGAACACCGCCGCTTAGCCGCCTATCGCAACCAAGAAGCCAACTGGAAACACTGGGGGCCGTACCTGAGCGAACGCGCCTGGGGAACCGTCCGCGAAGACTACAGCGAGGATGGCAGCGCCTGGACGTATTTCCCGCACGACCACGCCCGCAGCCGCGCGTATCGCTGGAATGAAGACGGACTCGCCGGAATCAGTGACCGCTACCAGTATCTGTGCTTCGCGCTGGCGCTGTGGAATGGGCATGATTCGATTTTGAAGGAGCGGATGTTCGGCCTGACCAGCCCGCAGGGCAATCACGGCGAGGATGTCAAGGAATACTATTTCTACCTCGACAGCACGCCAACCCACAGCTACATGAAGATGCTGTACAAATATCCCCAGGCGCGCTTCCCTTACGAAGACCTGGTGACTGAGAATGCGCGCCGGGGTTATCACGATTTCGAATATGAACTGCTCGATACGGGGGTTTTCGACGAGAACCGCTATTTCGACGTGACGGTCGAATACGCAAAGGCCGACGGCAGCGACATTCTGATCCGCATCGAAGTCGTCAATCGCGGGCCGAAAAGTGCGATGCTGGACGTGCTGCCCACGCTCTGGTTTCGCAATACCTGGAGCTGGGGCTATCCGCATGGGCCGATGAAGGATGTACGCGGCAAGCCGTGGATTCGGCGTGCCGACCCGACCGACGGCAACCCGACGATTCACGCGCACCACCCGTCGATGGGCGCGTATTATCTCTACGCTGACGACCTACCGACGCCGCCGGAACTGATTTTCACCGAAAACGAAACGAACAACGAGCGCATCTTCGGGACGCAGAACGCCAGCCCGTACACTAAAGATGCCTTTCATCGCTATCTGATCGACGGTGAGCGCGGCGCGATCAACCCGGAAGGGAGCGGCACGAAGGCGGCGGCGCTCTATCACCTGAGCCTGACGCCGGGTGAAACGAAGGTGCTGCATCTGCGCCTGACGCACGAGCCAAACGCGCATCCGTTCCACGAGTTCGAGCAAATTTATCAACATCGCTGCCGGGAAGCTGACGAGTTTTACGATGCGATTCAGAGCAAGTCGCTCAATGCGGACACGCGCGCCGTCCAGCGGCAGGCATTCGCCGGGATGCTGTGGTCGAAGCAGCTTTATTACTACGATGTCGCGCAGTGGCTCGAAGGCGACCCAGGAATGCCAACACCGCCCGAAAGTCGCAAAACAGGTCGCAACAGCCAGTGGGAACACCTGAACAATTTCGACGTGATTTCGATGCCGGACAAGTGGGAATATCCCTGGTATGCCAGTTGGGATTTAGGCTGTCACTGCGTGTCACTGGTACTGCTCGATGCCGACTTTGCCAAACGCCAGCTTGAACTGCTCACACGCGAATGGTATATGCACCCGAATGGACAGCTTCCGGCTTACGAATGGTCGTTCAGCGACGCCAACCCGCCCGTCCACGCCTGGTCAACCTGGCGCGTCTACCAGATTGACGCGGTGCAGAGCGGCAAAGCAGATCGCCCGTTTCTGGAGAGCATTTTCCACAAGCTGCTGCTCAACTTCACATGGTGGGTCAACCAGAAGGACGCGGAAGGGAAGAACGTGTTTCAGGGTGGCTTTCTGGGGCTGGACAACATCAGCGTGTTCGACCGGAGTTCAGGGCTGCCGTTCGGCGGGCAGTTGAACCAATGCGACGGCACAGCCTGGATGGGCTTCTACAGCCTGGTGATGCTGAAGATGGCGCTGGAACTCGCCAAAGAAAATCCGGTCTATCAGGATTTGGCGACCAAGTTCTACGAGCATTTTCTGGCGATTGCCGGGGCAATCTCCGGCGCTGATGGCTCCGGGCATTCGCTGTGGGACAACGAGGACGGTTTCTTTTACGACCAACTGCGCCTGAAGGATGGTGAGGTTTATTCGCTCAAGGTGCGTTCACTCGTGGGTGTAATGTCGCTGCTGGCGGTTGAAACGCTCGACCCCGACCTGCTGGAACAGATGCCCGATTTCACGCGGCGGATGAAGTGGTTCATCCGCAACCGGCCTAACTTAACAGGCAACATGGCAAGCGTCGAGATTCCCGGTGTTGGCGAGCGCCGCCTGATCTCGATCCTGACCCGCGAACGGCTCGAAAGCGTGGTGCGCTATTTGCTCGACGAGGACGAATTCCTCTCCGATTACGGTATCCGCTCGGTGTCGAAATACCACCAGAAACACCCCTATACCTTCAGCGCCGACGGTATGAGCTTCACGCTGAGCTACCAGCCTGCCGAATCGCAAACCGGGCTGTTCGGAGGCAACTCGAACTGGCGCGGCCCAATCTGGTTCCCGATCAATTACCTTGTGATCGAGTCACTGCAAAAGTATGACTATTACTACGGTGACAGCTTCAAGGTCGAGATGCCGACGGGTTCGAATACCTGGATGACGCTCGGCGATGTAGCGAAGGAACTGTCGCAACGGCTCATCAGGCTATTCCTGCGGGACAGCGACAAGCGCCCGATCTATGGCGGCATCGACGTGTTTCAGAACGATCCCGAATGGCGCGACCTAATCTTGTTCAACGAGTATTTTCACGGCGATAACGGCGCGGGACTCGGCGCAAGTCACCAGACGGGCTGGACGGGACTGGTCGCCAAGCTGATCCAGCAATCCGGCGGATCAATGTAGAACGGACAGCAGAGTTTTCTCGTGTAGGGGCGACCTGACAGGTCGCCCCTACTTAGATGCGGCTTGTTCACAAACTATTGTCAAGAAGAGGAGCGTCAAACATGCAAGGGTTAAGCGGAAAGAACGTGTTGGTCACCGGGGGCAGTTCCGGCATCGGGCAAGCAATTGCGATACGGATGGGCGCGGAAGGCGCGAACGTCGCCATCAATTACCGCAAGGGGTTGGAAGAAGCGAAGGAGACTGAAGCCGCTATCCACGAAGAAATCGAAAATGCCGTCAACGACTGCATGAGCCAGATCAAGCAGGCAGGCGGCAAGACGATTCTCGTGCAGGCCGACGTATCCAAAGAAGCGGATGTCGCGCGCATGTTTGACGAGACGCTGGCGGCCTTCGGCGGCATCGACATTCTGATCAACAACGCGGGCTTCCAGATTGCGGGCGATTCGGACGAGATCAGCATCGACAGCTTCGACCGCGTGCTCGGCACGAACCTGCGCGGCGCGTTCATGTGCGCGCAGAAGGCAATCCAGCACTTTCTCGCTGAAGATAAAGCGGGCGTGATCATCAATATGTCGAGCGTGCATCAACTGATCCCGAAGCCGCGTTTCCTGAGTTATTCGGTCAGCAAAGGCGGGATGCAGAACCTGACGCGAACACTGGCGCTGGAATATTCGGGACGCAAGATTCGCATCAACGGGATTGGCCCCGGCGCGACGATTACGCCGATCAACCGCGCGTGGGTCGATGATCCGGTCAAGAAGGCGCAGGTCGAGGAGCATATTCCAGTGGGGCGTGCAGCCACCGCCGAGGAAATGGCGGCGGTGACGACCTTCCTCTGTTCAGACGAAGCCGCCTATATCATCGGGCAAACGATTTTCGTTGACGGCGGTCTAACGCTGTATCCCGATTTCCGTACTGCGTGGTCATCGGAGTAAATCATTTCAACCACAGAAAATCATTCAAATCGTGATTGCTGGTTGCCCCTCAAAAGCTCTGGATGGGGAAAACAAGCCTCCTGAAAGAGGCTCAAGTACCCGTTGAAGATTTTGATCCGTAGGAGATCGGGCGAGGCGTGCCTCGCCCTTACGGTTTACGTCTGACTCATTTTGAAAATGAAACCTCTTTTTTCTACGGGAACCCGCTAAGATTGTAGACGGATTAACAGGGGGAGATGCTATGGGCGATTTTATCCGCTACATTCTGACAGGCGAAAATGATTTGACACTGGCGCTGGTTGAGACGGGCTTAAAGGAAGTTGATTCTGAGTTCGCGCTGCAAATCGATCAGGCGGCGACCAACAGCGCCGACGTGCTGCACGGCGGGGAAATTTTCGGGGAAATCGAAGTCAATCAGCGAGAAGATCAGGTTTTCAGCGAGGACATCGAAGATCTGCGCGACGAACTGGAAGCTGTTGAAGACGGGGCCAAAGCAAACATCCTGGAATTGCTGAACACGGCAACGGCGATGATTGCGCTCCAGCTTTCGGAAGAAGGGCACGACCAGTATCGACAGGTCGATCCGTTCTGGGACTGGCTGTTCGAGCGCTATGCAGGGGTGCTGCAAATTGACGAAGAAGGCTACTACAGCCGGGACGAGCAGCTCCTCGCGCTGGATTAATATCTCGCCAGACGAAGACTGAGGGGGCGACACCTGTTTGCGCCGCCAGACCTTCAAAAGGTCTGGCCAGGGAAAACAAGCCTCCTGAAGGAGGCTCAAGTACCCGTTGAAGATTTTGATCCGTAGGCCATGGGGCGAGGCGTGCCTCGCCCCTACATTGACTGTCGTCCCCTCAACCAGACAGGGCAGGAAGCGTCAAAATTCGACTTGCGTTCTCTGTTGGGGCTGCCGACTGGGAGTGCAAGTCGCCGCGCAGCGAAACTTTAAGGAAATTTCGCCTGATCGCGGGCTAAACTTAAAATGGAAGATGGGAATTTTCGCTCATTTTCCATGAAGTCATAACGCCTTTATTCAAAATGATGTTAGACTAAGTTTCGCCAGAATTACGGGACGTGTATAATCGTCAAAGACAGGTTTGGTTTATGGCAGGGGGTTTTCGAATGAAGCGATTTTTGCTGGTTCTTTTGCTCGTCACCGTTGTGCTGGGTGCAGCCCTGCCGGCTTTCGCCCAGGCTACTCCGGTCGCTTCGGTCAACACCGGAAGTTTGAACGTCCGCACCGGCCCAGGAATGCAGTACGGTTCCATCGCTACACTGCCGTTCGGCTTCGGCGTCAACATGGTTGCCCGTAACTCTCAGGGGAACTGGATTCTGATTGCGCTCACCAATGGCGTGACCGGCTGGGTCAACGTGCAATACCTGTTCACCCAGTTCCCGACACACAGTCTGCCCGTAAGTGACACGCCGGTTGCGGCGACCGTCACGCCAACGGCAACGGTCACCGGGGCGCTCTCGCTGAACCTGCGCAATGGCGCAAGCACGGACAATGCCGTGATTGCGACGATTCCGTTGGGAACGCGCGTAGTGCTGGTGGGTCGCAGCTACGACTCGATGTGGGCTTACGTGCAGCTCGCCGATGGTACCACCGGTTGGGTGCAGGCGTTCACGCTCGACGCGACCGTTCCCGTGCGCAGTCTCGCACTGGCGGATGGCAGCGTGTTCGTGCCTTACGCGCCAGACCTCCCCGGCACACCTGGCGGCAACACTGGTACAGGCAATACGACCGGCGGCACACACTACTACACGGTTGTCCCGGGTGACACACTTTCCACGATTGCGCAGCACTTTGGCGTCTCGATGTATGCCATTGCCGCCGCCAATCATATCTGGAACTACAACCTGATTTATGTCGATCAGCAGTTGATCATTCCGGCGTAAGTAAGCAACGCCGCGAAATCCACTGTTTCAGGGGGCGTGCTGGTCACGCCCCGCTCGAAATCTCCATCACAGTTCGCGCTGCCGATTACCCGACCGGGAATGATCTTTGGTGCGCATTTACTCTGGCCGTCCCTAAGCAATGGAGCGAGACTTCCCCGATGCTGACGCACGTTGTCCTGTTCAAACTGAAAGATCGCTCCCCTGAAAATATCGCCGCGACTCGCGACCGAATGGCTCTGATCTGGGGTCAAATTCCGCAGCTTCGTTCGCTGGAAGCGGGGATCAACGTGGTCGAAGGGGAACGTGCCTACGACATCGCCTTAGTCGAAACGTTCGACTCGGTTGAGGCGATGAAAGCTTATCAGGCACACCCGGTTCACCTTGATCTGCTGAAGGATGTCGTGCCACGTTTTGAAACATCAGCCGCTGTTGACTATGAAACGTAAACCGAAAAGAAACCTATCTCAAATATAGATGTAAGTCGTGTGCGGATCGGTAGTCCCAACTTCTCATCAAAAATTGCGTTTTCCGCGTAGCGCATTTTTGTAATTCGCTATAAAGTATGTTGTAGACACTTATCCAAAGGAAAGAAGAAGCTCATGCCACAAACGTTCAATAGATCTCGCAAACGTGCTGTATCGCTTGGTTCGGTGATGCTCGTGGTGATGATGATCGCGACTTTTGCCTCTGCCTCAACCGCGAGCGCAGCAACCTGCACCTGGACTCATCGTGTCCGCTTCGGCGACACCCTGGGGCAGATTGCCCATTACTACAACACGACGGTGAACGCTATCCTCGGCCTGAACCCGCAAATCACCGACTATAACCTGATTTTCTGGGGAACCGACATCTGCGTCAGCGACACTGCCACGCCCCCGCCCCCGCCTGATTTCCAGGGGACTTACAAAGTGATATTTGGCGATACACTGGGCAACATCGCCTTTACCTTCGGCGCGAACCTCGGCGACCTTGTGCGTGTCAACGGCATCGGCAACCCGGATGTCATTTTCGCGGGTGAGACGCTGAAAGTTCCGGCTGCTCCGTGAAATAACTCAAGAGAGGGTATCCGTGATACCCTCTCTTTTATTTGGCCTTATGTCGACTGCAACACACTGTCTTCGGCAGCTTTCAGTGCCTCGTTAATCTGAGCTTCATCACCACTGCCACCCCCCTGCGCCATCTGTGCCGTTCCGCCACCGCGACCATTCGCCAGCAAGACCAGCGTTTGCTTCAGAAGCGCATTCATATCCTGTGACAAATCCGCACTGCGCGCGAACACCAACTGCGGCTTTGCGCCGGAAGTCGCCAGCAGCGCAATCATGCCGGGGTGCTGCACAATACTCGTCGCCAAACCGCGCACCTCTGCGAAATCCCGCCCCGGAAAATTCAGCCTGATGAGGTGAAGACCGTTCTGTTCGGGAGCCTGTGCCGCAAGCCGCTCTGCCTCCGATTCGAGCAGCAGCGCATTGGCCGCCTTGAGCGCCCGCTGCGCTGACTTGATGTCCTCCTGCAAGCGCCCGACCGCTGAAGGAAGCTCAGCGAGGCCGCAGGTCAAATCCGCTAGAAGCTGGTTGGTGATGACATTCTTCTCACGGTAATCCGCCAGCGCACGCCCACCGCAGCGAAATTCCACACGACTCTTGTCACCGCGTTTTTCCACTTTGAGAATTTTAATCAGGCCGATTTCGCCGGTACGGCGGACATGCGTGCCGCCGCAGGCCGTCACGTCGAAGCCATCGATGTCGATCACGCGCAGGCCGCCCGTCAGCAGATGCTCTGGCAGTTTGCGAATGCGCACGCCTTCAGCGTCGTCCGGCTGAATGATGCGCGCCGTCACCGGACGATCCGCCCAGACGACGTCATTTGCCAGCGCCTCGACCGCTGCCACCTGTTCGGTGCGTAAGCCGGTCTGATCGAGGTCAATTGTGATACTGTCGCTGCCCATGTGAAAACCAACCGTGTTCGCGGCTGCGGTCTGGACAAACGCCTGCGACAGAATATGCTGCCCGGTATGGTGCTGCATGTGATCGAAGCGCCGCGCCCAATCCACAACGCATTCGACCTCGTCGCTGGCAATTTCGCCATCGAGGACGTGGACGACCGCGCCATCATCCTTGCGTGCCTGCACGTCGAGCACGAACGTGCCGCCGAGCGTCCCGGTATCATTGGGCTGCCCACCGCTGGTGGGATAAAAATAAGTCTGGTCGAGGATCACCGCCGGGTGACTGTCCACCGTCAGGCGCTCGACAACCCGCGCAGTGAAGTGGTGCGTATAGGCATCATCGTAATAAAGTCTCATCGTCTCATCCGTTTTTATAGTCTTTTACAGCCACAACTATACCTTTTGCCACTCAAACTGCGACTTAATCTAAAGTTGCACACCGTCATATTGCGGTGATAATTGGAGAAAAGCCACGTTTCAAAAGATAAGGTTACGCTTCGGGAGGCTCCGTGAAAAAGCTGCTACTTCTACTCATCGCCGTGCTGGTCATACTTCCGGGCGCTGCCCAGGCACAGACTGACTCGCTCAGCCGTGCCGAAATCAATCGCATTTCGAACAGCGTCGTGCTGGTGCTGGCGCTGGATAGCAACGGCAACCCGTCTGCCAGCGGCTCCGGCACAATTATCGATCCCAATGGGATAATCTATACCAATCGCCACGTCGTCGAAGGCGCGTCCGATTTTGCCATTCTGACGCAGGAATCGGTGGGCGAACCCGCGAAACTGGCCTACTATGCCACGCCAATTCTGATTCATCCAGACGTCGATTTCGCCGAACTGCAAATCGACCGTGATGCCAACGGGAACTCGATCAACGCCAATCGCCTCAATCTACCTGTGATTGCCATCGCTAACGCGGTTTCAGGCATCGGTGACCGAATTTTTGTGTTTGGCTATCCCAGCCTGGGCGATGCCCATCTCGTGATGACGAGCGGTTCAATCACGACCATCGAAAACGATACGCTTAATGGCGCACGCATCCCGTACTGGTATCAGACGGACGCCCAGATTTCCCCTGGCAACAGCGGCGGGCTGGTCGTTAACAGCGCGGGTGAAATGATCGGGATTCCGACCGAAGTTCGCTCGGAAGAACGCACGCTGGGACGCCTAGGCAGCATCCTCACGATGTCGGCAATCAATGCCGCGCTGGCAAGCCAGCAGTCGGTCGCATTGCCTACCCAGCTTGCCCCACGCACGCAAACGCCGCCAATCAACAAAGGCAGCAATTCAAACCAGGGGCAGCAGTTAACCATCGCCATCACCAATGTCGAACACAACGTCACCTACGACAACGCGCTCGGCATGATGATCCACACCAGCGCCAACGCCATCGGCTACAACGGCGTTCCGCTACGCGCTGCCGTGTTCGGTTTCTGGGATGATGGCTCACCGATTCAGGCGAACAACCGCGCTGCCAGTGACTCACGTTCGACGGATGGGCAAATCACCGTGCAGCAGGTCGTGACCCCCGGCTACGACAATACCGTCTGGGATGACATGTGGTTTTTCATCCCCTATGACAACTTCCCTGATGGGCGCACGGGCGATTTCCCGGCCTACATGGAAGCGCAGATTGGCGTGGACGGTGAAGGTTTCAGCGCCTACAGCGACCCTTCCAATTTCACTTACACCTATCCTGATAAACAGCTTGTCGTAGACATCACCAACGTTGAGCATAACGTGACCCTGAACAACCTGACCGGGATGAAAGTTCACAGCCATATCAACGCGCTCGGCTACCAGGGTGAGACTCTGCGCGTCGCATTGTTTGTCTACTGGAGCGACGGTACGCCGATCAAGGGAGCCAACGACTCTCCCGCCGACAACCGCACGACATCGGGCTACCTGACGGTGCAGGATACGATTACGCCCTCGCATGATAATTCAGAATGGGCGGATTTCTGGTTCTTCCTGCCTTACGACTATTTCCCGACCGGCCTGAAGGGTGATCAGGATGCCTATGCTGAGGTCGAAATCGGCCTCGACGCGCAGACCTTCAGCAGTTGGAGCCTGGAAGCACCGTTCACGCTCAACTACTCCAGTTAACCCAATGATCGCGCAGCCGTGAGCAGCGTTTGCTCATGGCTGCGCGCCAAAATAGCGCCGCACCACCGCTTCGGCGGGTTTGTTATGGAAACTGTAGCCTCGATCCAGCGCCCCGCCCTGCTGCGGATCGGGCGAGAGCGACCACCAGAACACGCCGTTCCACCAGTCCCGACCCTCAAATACGTTGAAGAGCGCCTGATAGGCGTCTGCCTGTTCCTGCAAATCAATCTCTCCATCCAGCGACCAGTCTCCCGGCAGAATATTCGTGCCATCGACGCTCATGTAGCCGACTTCCGTCAGCGTGATAGGCTTATGCCAGTGATCCGCCAGCAGCGCCAGATAGACGATAATCGGCGACCAGCCCAGTTCCATCTGCGCTACGGTGGGGCTTTTCGTCAGCGTCAGCGCGTAATAGGCATCAATTCCAATTGAGTCGAGTTCATCCCACCAGGTAACTTGCAGCGGCTCAAAGTAGGTCAGCGCGGCGTAGGTCAGCGATCCGTCGAAGATTGAGCGTACCTGATGAATCAGCCTGCGCCATTCGGCGGCGCGATGGACTGTGCCTTCAAGTTCGGTGCCAACGACGAAAGACTCAACCTGCATCGACTGTGCGAGCGCCGCGTAGGCGGTGATCAAGCGGGTGTAACTGGCAAACCAGGCCATCCAGGCGGGTTCATCTGCGCCAAAATTGATGGCGAAACGCCCGCTGTTGGCGTTCTGAAGATCGAGCAGTTCAACCTGCGGCTTGAGCATGACTTTCAAGCCCAGAGCATGTGCCTGGTCGATCACATGGCGCAGTTCGTCATCCGTGACTGTTTTACCATTCGGCAGGCAGTCGATTTCGGTTGACGTGACGGCTGCCTGATAGCAGCGAACCACGACCGCGATCCAGTTCGCGCCGGTTGGCAGTACGACCTCGCTGAGCGCCTGATCCGAGGCGGCGTCAGCAAAGTCGCCGCTCCGCTGTGATTCGTAGGTGATGCCCTTCATGAAGTCGGTTGGCAGCGGCTGAGGCGCAATCGCAGCGCGTGCGGGCGGTGACAGCACGGTCAGAAAGGCAAGAAAGATCAGAATCGGTGCACAAAGCAGCGCCACCAGCAAACAGCCCACGCGGCGCAGTTTGTTTCGTCGTGGAGACTCGTTCTTCGGCTGCTGCTGGAGACCCTTCATCAAGAGCGAAGCACCTATCACCAAACAGACGTAATGTTAATTTTAATACCATATTCATCAAAAGAGGAGAGCCGCTCTTACAGTGGAAAAGGTGGCCTGTACGTTTTACCCATGAGCAGCAGCGGTTACGGAACCGTAACCCGACTGTAACCACACCGAAATCGCCAGCAGACAATTTAGATGGAGCTGAGCTATGATAAAAACAGCAGTTCATTTATGAATAAGGTCACCCCGTTATGCTTCCAAAGTCGATCCGATGGCGTCTCCCGCTCAGCTACGCGAGTATCGCGCTGCTGGCGGCGCTGGCTTTAGGCGTAGTTCTCCTGACCACTCTGCGCAGCTATTACGGCATGATCGAACACGAGAAAATGGTCGATAACGCCCAGTTCATCAGCGACATTGCCGGACGCATGTATACGCAGGCGCGTCCACAGGACACGATCAACGCGCAGATGAATACACTTTCGTTTGTGTCGCAAGTTCGTATCCGCCTCTATGATCCCAAGAATAATCTGCTGATCGATACGGGCGATCCGTTTGACAAGCAGGTCGTCTCTGTGAATTATCCCGGTGCGCCTCCCGGTGCCAGCGCCATCTTTTTCTCCAGAGGCCAAAAGATGTCGCAACCCGTTGGAGATGGCAGCGCAGCCGACGAAGTGCCGCACGGCTACTGGATTCAGCGAAACACCACATTAGATACAGCCAGCGCCACCAGCGAAGTGGCTCAAGCACTGCCCGCACTGCCCACCTCAGGAGACATCCAGGGAAACTGGATTTTCGTAACGGCGGTTCCGGGTGGCGGCGGTAACGCCTTTGGAATGACAGACAGCAGCAGCGTCACCCAACCCATCGATGGTCAGACACCTCCTGACCAGCCACCTGTTGATCAATTCTCGATTGCGCTGTCCGGGTCGCCCTTCGGTGTCGGCCTGCGTCGCGAAGTCAGTTATGCAATTCACTCCGGCGAATCGGTCGAAGTGCCGATTCACAACGACAAGGCAGATATGCTCGGTCTGGTACAGGTCTCGAATGGCCCCGCCTATGGAAGCGAAATCATTCAAGGTATGACCTGGGTGCTGGTCGGCGCGGGCGCTGTTGCTGTTCTGCTGGCGGCGGCGGTTGGCTGGGTCATCAGCCGCACCATGACTGCGCCGCTGCTGCTGCTGACCACTGCCACCGCGCAGATGGCGAACGGGGAACTCTCGACCCGTGCCGATCTCAAGCGCGATGATGAATTCGGCGTGCTGGCGCACTCCTTTGACGAGATGGCGCAGCGCGTCGAAGCAACTGTGACAGCGCTGCGCCGCTTCGTCGCCGACGCCGCGCACCAGATTCACACGCCGCTGACGGCTGTCCACGCCGACCTGGAACTCGCTGCCAGCGAACCAGACGACTCGCGCCGCCAGATGTTTATTGAGCGCGCGCTCTTCCAGTTGAAACGGCTGGAAGCCCTGACCAACGACCTGCTTGACCTATCACGGCTGGAAGCGCGGGTCGTCGATGAGCGACGCACACTGGTCGATCTGGTGCTGCTGGTCAGCGAAATCAGCGAAGCCTTCGCGTCGCGCGCCGAGCAGGCCGGGATTGCCTTCAATCTGGAAATGTCGCAGCCTTCAATTGTGGCGCAGATCAACGAGTTTCAGTTCCGCCACGCCATCGGCAATCTGCTCGACAACGCCATCAAATTCACGCCAGAAAACGGCACCATCACCGTGAGCGTGAGGCGCGACGGCGATCAGGTCGAATTGTGTGTCAACGATACCGGGATTGGCATATCCGCCGATGACCTGCCGCAGTTGTTCAGCCGCTTTCATCGCGGGCGTAACGCCGCCGCCTACCCCGGCAGCGGTCTCGGCCTCGCCATCATCAAAGCGATCATTGACGGGCATCACGGACAAATCAAGGTTGAAAGCAGCGCCGGAAACGGCACGCATTTTGCACTACGAGTTCCCTCAGGAGCGACATGAGCGCGCAAATTTTACTAATCGAAGATGACCCCGCCGTCGCCCGAAGTTTGCAGGACGGACTCACCCGCGATGGCGGCTATCCCGTCATCTGGAAGGCGTCCGGCACTGAAGGGCTGCGCTATGCCCGTGACCAGAACCCGCACCTGATCATCCTCGATGTGCGTCTGCCCGATGGTTCCGGCTTCGACTTCTGCCGCCAGATGCGCCAGTTGGGGCTGCGCCAGCCGATTCTCATGCTGACCGTCCAGCGCGACGAAACCGACAAGGTGCTGGGTTTGGAAATGGGGGCGGATGATTACGTCACCAAACCCTACAGCCTGCGCGAACTGCTCTCGCGGATTCGCGCCCAACTGCGCCGCGCCTACGGCGAACTATCCAGCGCGGATGCCGACTTGCTCCATATTGGCGAACTGATCATTGATCGAGGGCGCGGGCAGGTCTGGCGCAACAATCAACTGATTCTGCTGACGCCGACCGAATTTCGCCTGCTGGTCTATCTGGCACAGCACCCCAATCAGGCGCTCAGCCGCAGCCAGATTCTCGATTCCGTCTGGGGCTACGACGCCGATGTGGACAGCGAACGCGCCGTCAACGTGCATATCCGCCGCCTGCGCGAAAAAGTCGAAATCGACCCCAGCAGCCCCAGCCTGATCATGACCGTTCCCAGCATTGGTTATCGCCTCGTAACCTGAAATTGCTGTCCTGTAATCTGCGCGAAACACGCCTGCAACTTCTCTCCTCCATACTCAGACTGTCGCAGTTGAGTTGGAGGAAACTTATCTCATGCGCGGTTTACGGATTCTATTGTTAGCAGCACTTTTTGCGGTGATCGGCGTCGGAGTAATTCAGGCGCAGGGTGAAATGAACGGCGTTCCAGTTTTTAGTGACGGGCGCGTCAATAACTGGCAGATTGATGCACCCGTGGCAATCTACTGTGTTTTCGACCATAGCGAAGACGTGAATGTCGGTCTTTTCCAGCAGATCACGGTCTGGGGATTGAACAACGACGAACTGCTCCACGCCACCGCTGCCGACATTAGCACAGCGCAAGCAGCCTTCAGTAAAGCAGCAGCGCCTTCTGCAACGACTCTGGCTGCTGCTGATGGTTACACGCTGGCGCTGCTGAGTAACGGGATGTTCCAGGTGAGTGCGCCGAATGGTTATGTGTTCAACTGGCAGCGTGGCGATACCAACTGCTAAACACCATCTAACTTAAACGAATAGCTGTAGGGGCGTTGAGCAAACGAAGTTTGCCTGAACGCCCCTACAGTTTTTTATTTCCCCGCATCATTTTGCGATTACGAGATCGTAATCACGGCGCAACCCCATCGAAACCTCAGCATGTGAACCTCAGGCTGAGCCACGTGCGCTTTACAGAATTACACAGAATTACACAGAACCAGAAACTCATAAGGAGACACTTCATGCAGCAGAAGAAATGGTTTTTGCTGGTGGCATTCATACTGCTGATCGCCCCATTCGCGTCGCTTTCGGCGCAGGATCAGCCGACAATCTCGGTCGCGCTCCCCTCGATGATGAAAAGTGTCGTCGAGAATGGTCTGTTCAGCGACTTCGAAGCTGCCAACGGCGTCAAGGTTTACGTAAATTACACAGACGCGGGCGCACCGCCCGCCTCCGACGATATGGGTGCCTATCTGGACGCCATTGCCGACTACGCCGCTGCTGCCGACGTGCTCTACGTCAATAGCAATCAATTCTCGCCTGCCGTAACACGCGCTGGCTACCTGCTTGATCTGAGTCCGCTCACCAGCGCCGACTCCTCGCTTAACCCGGACGACTTCGTTCCTGCGGCGTGGAACTCTGTCCAGTGGGATAACGGGGTCTGGGCGCTGCCCGTCACCGTTGACATTACCATGCTGATCTACGATCCAGCCGCATTTGACCGGGCGGGGCTGGCGTACCCTGACGGGCGCTGGACGATTGACGACCTTGCCAACGCCGCCAAAACGCTGACGCAGTACGATGCCAATGGCAGCGTGTCCACGCCCGGTCTCGCCAGTTTCGGCAGCACCGCCGATCTGTTCCGCAGCCTGTACGGCAAGAATTTTTACGACGACAACGGCAACCCCATCTTCACTGATCCGGCGCTTGAAGACCTGCTGACCAAGTGGCAGGATATGGTCAGCAACGGCTATGTTGGCTCGTCGTTTGGCGGCGGCAGCTTTGACGTGCCGATGCGCCTGATGGGCAGTTTCGGCCTGCGTCTGCCACGCGGTTCGAATTCGGTCGCGCCAGTCGCGGTCGCGCTGCCCGGTGGCAGCGTTGGCCTGAACGTGACCGCCTTCGCGGTCAGCAGCGGCACGCAGCAGCCCGAACTCGCTTATAAGCTGGCAAATTACCTGACCAACAGTGCTTCGTTCGCCAACAGCCCCTTCGGTGGCTACGCCGCGCGCCAGAGTTTAGCCGGGACGCAAACAGCTCAGCAGAATAACGGTGGCCCCGGCGGCAATACTGCCGGTGGCGGTGGCGGTCGAGCGGTCTTCATTGGTGGCGGCACATCGCCTGAAGCGAAAGCCGCCCTCGATCAACTGCTGCCGGACGCACTCACGCTGACCGAGCAGGGTTATGCCGATTATGTCAACAGCGCGCTCAGCGCCATGACCAGTGACAGCATTGATGCGCATACCGCCCTTCAGGAAGAGGAAGCACAGGCCGTCACCGATCTGCAAACCGCCGCCGACCGTAAATCCTCCGTGAGCGTCGTCGTCGCCACACCGCCGCCGCCAGTTGTGCTGGCTCCTGGCAAAATCGCCCTCAACTTTGGCAGTCAGTCCTTCGGCCCGCAGATTCCCAACGAGGATCGCTGGAAACAGTTGATTAGCGACTTCTCTGCCTCCGATCCTGACGTGGGCAATGTCAATCTCGATAGCGATTTTGGCAATGCGACCGATTATGCTGACCGTGACGACTGCTTCTATCTGGGTTCGAACGCCGTCCCCAGCCTTGATGAGACGACGATCCTCAATCTCGACCCGTATATGGACGCCGACCCGAACTTCGACCCGAACGACGTGGTCGCCGGGGTGATGGCACAGCTTCAGAAGGACAACCACACCTGGGCGTATCCGCTGGTCATTCAGGCGCAGACGCTCAGCTACAATGCGCAAATCTTCCAGCAGGCAGGCGTACCCGCGCCGGACAACGGTTGGACGGTCTCGCAGTTCAGCGACGCGCTGACGACTCTGAAAAATTATCTGAACGCCGAGCCATTTGTGCCTAACGACTTCAACGGCGAAGCGCTGATGATGCTGATCGCGGCCTACGGCGGCCTGCCCATCGACTACCGAACCAGTCCGGCGACGCTCAACTTCACCGACCCGGCAACCGTCAGCGCCATCCAGCAGGTGCTTGACCTCGCCAAGAACGGCTTTATCAAATACAGCCAGTTGGCTTCGACGGGCGGCAGTTTCCGCATCGTGACGGTGGACAGCAATGACAAAACCGCGATCACGACCGACAGCCTGGGCGGCTTCCGGCGCTTCATTGGTGGGCCAAATGCTCGTAACAACCCGATTCGCCTCGTCGGCTTCCCCACAGGAACCTACAACGGCACGAGCTACAGCATCACCACCGGCTATATCAGCGCCAAGGCCCAGAACCCGGATGCCTGCTACCGCTGGCTGAGCTATCTTGCCCAGCATATCGACGTCTTCGGCGCGATGCCCGCCCGTGTTTCGCAGATCAACGATCCCAACATGGCCTCGACGCTGGGCGAGAATGTGAGCTTCTATCAACAGTTCGCCAAGCTGCTCAGCGACCCGAACACGATTATTTTCCCATCGGCGAGGGGCGGCAACGCCAATATCAGCGACTTCCTGATCCAGTTCTGGCTCAACCGCGCCTTTGACAACTACGTCCTCAACAATGCCGACCTGAACGCAGAACTCAGCGACGCCCAGACCTACGCAACCGCTTTCCAGCAGTGTGTCGCGGCGCTGCCGCCTGCCAGCACAACCGATAGCGCGAGAGGGCCGGGCATCATCGGCATTAATTCCGCCGTCCGCGACTGCGCCAACCAGGCCGATTCAACCGCCGGAGCCTTGTTCCCCGGCGGCTGATGATAACGGTATTTGCTTTGCAGGGGCGACCTGGCAGGTCGCCCCTGCATAAATCAATCATTCGAGGGGGGATTTTTTGCTTCAATTCGTGGATCGTCTGCTTTTCGCGCTGGAACGGCTCTGGCAGCATCGCGTTCTCGTCCTGTGGACACTGGTCGGGCTGGCGGCAGCAACCACGCTGGCGCTCAGCCTGACCCTGTATGTCGATGCCGTCAACACCGATCTGCTGACCTCGCACCTCGGCGATCCGCCCTACGCCTTCCGCTTTCGCTATCTGGGAAGCTGGAACGGCAATATCACTCCGGCGGATGTCGCCAGCGCTACCGCCGCCATCGATCAGCAGTTCGCGCAAACGATTGGCCTGCCCACTGCACAGGCCGTCAACTACGCCAGCGGCGGCTCGTGGACGCTGGCACTAGAGGGCGTCAGCAAAGGCAGTCTGGGCGCGATCAAGCTGTCCTCGCTCGACGGAGCGGACTCGCTCATGCAAATCGTCGCCGGGGAATGGCCTGCGCCGCCGTCAACCGACGGCACAATTCCCATTCTGCTGCCAGACACTCTGCTCTACTCAATGGGCGTGCAGGTCGGCGATACCCTGACCGCCACCCGCGCAGGCTATCAACCTGCCAAACTCAAAGTCGCGGCAATGTGGCATCCACTTAACGCGCAAGATCCGTCGTGGATTTTTCCGCCGCGCTTCTTCGACACCGTCGCGCTGATGAGCAGCGCCGACCTGCAAAGCTTCTTCGCGCAGGCCGACAAGCCTGTCGAGGAAACGGCCTGGTATCTCAATTTCGACGGCAGCAGTCTGCGCACCTCAGACGTGTCGCGGCTCCTCGTCAGCATCGTCGATGGCACGCGCGATGTGACCGCCGCGCTCCCCGGCATTCGGCTCGACCTGACACCAACGGATGGTTTGCAGAAATTCGTCGATCAGGTCAGCACCTTTACCCAGCAGTTGGTCATCATGAGCCTGCCCGTCGGTGGACTGGTGCTGTATTTCGTCTCGCTGGTCGCGGGGCTGCTTGTCAGCCGCCAGGGTGAGGAAGATGCCGTATTGCGCAGCCGAGGCATCAGCCGCCGCGCCATTCTACTGATCCACATCATGATGTGGCTGCTGCTGACCGGAACCGCCCTCATTGTCGGACTACTGCTCTGCCTGGCGGTTGTTCGGCTAGTCGGGCGCACAACCTCGTTTCTGCAATTCAACGGCACAGGCACGCTCAACGTGGTGTTCACGCCACAGGCGATTGCGGCGGGCGCGATCACCGGGCTGATCGCGTCGAGCAGCGGCCTGTATTTCTCGTGGCGCAGCAGCGCGCAGACGATCACGGGTTTCAAACGCAGCGCCGCCCGCGCCTCGAAAGCGTGGTGGCAGCGTGCCTATCTCGACATTCTGCTGCTGATCCCGGCGGTTTACGTGCTGTACACGCTCTGGAAACAGGGCGGCCTCGTCACCACCGCCGCCGACCCATTCAGCAATCCGCTGGCTTTCGTCGCGCCGACGCTATTTTCTCTAGCGATCACGCTGCTGTTTCTGCGGCTGTTTCCGGCGATTCTGGGCATCGCCGCGCGAATTTTCACGCTCGGTCGCGGGGTGGCAATCCTGATGGCGCTGCGCGAACTGACCCGCTCGATTGGGCGCTATCGCGGGACGCTGCTGATGATGTGCTTCACGCTCAGCCTGACCGGATTCACGGCGTCGATGGCGTCCACGATTGACAAGACGCTCGAAGACTCGGTCAATTACCAGATCGGCGCGGACGCCGTCATCGTCACGCCGACTGACGCCCAGACCGAAGAAGGCGACGTCGATGCCAGCACCGGACAGACCACCGTCACGGTGACGGGCTTCAATACCCTGCCCGCCGACGATCTGCTCACGATTGACGGTGTGCAGCAGGTGTCGCGCGTCGGGCGCTACCCGGCACAAATCGTTCTCGCCAACCAGCGCATCACCGGAACAATCCTCGGCATCGACCGCGACTCGATTGCCGCCGTCACTCGCTTCCGGCAGGATTACAGTCCTGTTCCGATTGCTGACCAGTTCAATCTGCTGGCGGGCAACCGCACCGGCGTCCTCATCAGCGCCAAAACCGCCGCCGATTACAACCTGCGCATCAACCAGTTGATCACGATTCAGGTGCAGGCGCTGGGGACGTGGTACGACACCAAAGTACCGATTCTGGGCGTCCTCGATTATTTCCCGACGCTCGACCCCAAAGACGGTTTTTTCCTGATCGGCACGCTGGAGCCGATCTTCGAACTGGTCGGCACGAATTTGCCTTACGATTTGTGGCTCAAGCTCGCGCCGGACGCCGACGTCAACGCCATTCGCGCGCAGGCACTGGCACTCGGCTACCCGATTGTCGAGTGGCGCGACCCGCAGACTGCCCTTGACGCCGCCCGCGCCGAACCGTCGCGCCGGGGCGTGCTCGGCTTTCTGTCGGTTGGATTTGTCGCCTCAATTTTGCTGACGCTGGTCGGCGCGATTATTCAGAGCGCCGCGTCGTTCCGCGCACAGGCCGCACAGTTGGGATCGCTTCGTGCAATGGGACTCGGCGGACTGTCGGTCGGCCTGTATTTATTTCTGCTGCAAACGCTGATGACCGGCAGCGGCATCCTCAGCGGCACGTCGATTGGCGTGGCGACGACCCTACTTTATCTGCCCCTGCTCGACTTCAGCGGCGGACTGCCCCCTTATCTCGTCCGCGTCGCCTGGAGCGACATCATGCTCGTTTACGCGGCTTTCGCGGCGATTTTGCTCACGGTGACGTTCGGTACGACCGCTTTTCTCGGTCGCGAACGCCTGTCTACCCTTGTCAAACTGGGAGATGCCTGACCTTGCCCTTATCTTTTCCTTTGCGTCTTTCTTTTCACTTTGCGTCTTTGCGTTGTGCATTTGTCATTTGTCTTTTAGCGCTTGCCGCCTGCTCCGGCAACACACCGACTGGCGCACAGCAGACCGCCCCGACTTCGACCCCGATACCGACCGCACCCGCCGTTGCTGCGCCAACCTATTCTGTCCAGCGCGGCGACGTGCAGAATATCTTTGAATACAGTGGGCGCTGGGAGCCGCGCGATCAGGAGCAGTTGGCCTTTCAGGTCGGCGGATCGGTACGGCGCGTCAATGTTCGGCGCGGCGACAGCGTGACTGCTGGCGAACTGCTCGCCGATTTGCAGATCGACGATCTCGAAAATCAGTTGGCCTCGGCGCAACTGTCGCTGCAATCGGCGATTGCCAGCGCCGCCTCCAGCAGCGATAACACCGTCGAATCGGTCACCGACGCGACGATTGCACTGGCAAACGCCAATCTCAGTCTCCAGAATGCGAAAAACAACCTCCCCTGGACATCCGTCAGTTCCGCCCAATTGCAGTTACAAACGGCACAGCAGTCGGTCGAGAACGCGCAGCGCGCCTATGATGATGCGGTCAGCCACCCCGAAGCCGCCAACGCCGCGTCCGCCGTCGATTCAGCCTATCAGCAGTTGATCTCTGCGCAGAACAGCCTCAAATCGGCACAGAACAGCTACTACTCCAGCGCGCAGAGTTTCAACAATGCGCAGGCACAGTTGAAATCGCAGGAGAACAGCGTCATTCAGGCGGAACTCAATCTGCAAAAAGCCCAGCAGGCCGCCGCGACCGGCAGCACATCGGATTCAGTGCAATCGGCACAGTTGAACATTGACCAGATCAAAGCCAAGATCGCTCAGTCGTCGCTGTACGCCGCCGTTGATGGCGTGGTGCTTGACGTGACCATCAAGCCCGCCGATTCGGTCACTGCTTACAAAGCCGTTATCACCATCGGGCGGCCTGACCCTAAAGAAGCAATTGCCAGCCTCGCCTTTACCGACGCCCAGAACCTGAGCGTCGGCATGGTCGGTGTCTGTCAGGTCGTTAACCAACCCGATACCGCCGTCCAGTGCATTGTTCGCCGCCTGCCGCTCAGTTCGCAGGATGCCGACCAGACCACCCGCGTCGCCGCCACCCTGCCTGATGTTGCCGAAGGTCAGTTGATCGACGTGCAGATGCCGCTGGAAGTCAGCCACGATGTGCTCTGGCTGCCCCCTGCGGCGATTCGCACCTTCCAGAGCCGCACCTTCGTCGTTTTGCAGACGCCGGACGGCCCGCGCAGCGTCGATGTTGTCCTCGGCCTGCAAACCGATGACCGCGTTGAAATCAAGAGCGGCGTCAACGAAGGCGACGTGGTGATCGGTCAATGAGCGCCTATATTGCGTGTCATCGCATCGTCAAGGTCTATCGCGTCGGCGGGCATGAGCTTGTCGCATTACGCGGAATCGATTTTGAGATGGAGAAGGGCGAATTCGTCGCCATCATTGGGCCGAGCGGCGCGGGGAAAAGCTCGCTCCTGAACCTGCTCGGCGGCCTCGACACACCGACCGCCGGACAGTTAATGGTTGATGGGCGAAATCTGCTCGAACTTAAAGGCCGCGCGCTGGCTGATTATCGACTGCATCGCGTCGGCTTCGTCTGGCAGCAGGTCAATCGCAACCTGCTGTCGCACCGTTCCGCTATTCGCAACGTCGCCCTGCCGATGGCGCTGGCAGGCGTGCCTTTCTGGAAACGCGGCAAGCAGGCGCGCGACCTGCTGGAAGCGGTCGGCCTCAAGGATCATATGCACAAGAAACCTGAAGCGCTCTCCGGCGGACAGGGGCAGCGCGTCGCGATTGCTGTTGCCCTCGCCAATAATCCCCCGCTGCTGCTCGCCGATGAACCCACCGGCGCGCTGGATCGCAAAACGGGCGTGCAGGTGCTTGATCTGCTGGCCTCGCTCCGTGAGCGCTACTGCCTAACCGTCCTCATGGTCACCCATGACCTCGAAATCGCTCATTATGCGGATCGCGTGCTGACACTCCGCGACGGCGCACTCGGTCAGGATTTGTCACACGCCGACGAAGAAACGCCCGTTGTCGATGAGACCGGACGCATCCTCTTGCCGGACGCAGTGCGCGCTCAGCTTGCCGAAGCGCCCCACTTCTCGATTGAGATTCGTCCCGAAGGTGTGCTGCTCCGCCCCGAAACTGAATCTGATGAGGATGCGGGCTTCGGAGAAGTAGTTCCTCAGGATGCTGCGCCAGAACACAGGCGTCGTTTCAGCCTGCGCCGCCGCTCGAAGGAGCGCGTATGAGGAACAATGGGACAGTCCCACATCCTCGCGTCAGCGTTCAGGGGATTGAGCGCTCGTTCGGCTCCGGTGATGGCCTCGTTCGCGTCCTGCGCGGCGTCGATCTTCAGGTGGCGGCAGGCGAACGAGTCGCCCTCTATGGGCCATCCGGCAGCGGCAAAACCACCCTGCTCAACCTGATCGGCGCGTTGGATCGACCCAACACCGGGTCGATCTGCATTGACGATCAGGACATCCTCAAGATGAGCGATGGCAAGCGCGCCAAACTGCGGCGCAAGCAGATTGGCTTTATCTTTCAGAGCTATACCCTCATGCCGACCTATTCTGCTTACGAGAATGTCGATCTCGCGCTGCGTTTGCCGGGGATCGGCTTCTTTGAGCGGCGCAAACGCGCCGCCGCCGCGATTGCCGCCGTTGGCCTGACCGCCTGGGCAGATCACGTCCCGGATGAGTTGAGCGGTGGTCAGCGCCAGCGGGTAGCGATTGCCCGCGCCCTCGCGCTTCAACCCAAACTGATCCTCGCCGACGAGCCAACCAGCGGCCTCGATTCGCGCACGGCTCGTCGCATTCTGGCGCTGTTCGGAGCCGTCGCCACCGCGCAAGGCACAACCTTTTTGATCGTCTCGCACGACCCGATGGTCGCTAATTACGTCGATGTCGCCTATGACCTGTACGACGGGCGGCTTGTGCCGCACGGTTCGCACAAGGAAGAAAACGCATGATACAAAGATTCTTTCATAGAGAAACAAAAACACCCTCCCCCAAATTCAGGATTTTGTCTTTCTCCCCTCTCCCCGCTTGCGTGGGAGAGGGGTCGGGGGTGAGGGGTGTACCAACCTTCTGGCGCATCGCCGTGATCGCGCTCGTCGCGCTGGTGGCAAGCGCCTGCAATCTTCAGGCGGGACGGCCCCAGTCGATGCCGCTGTTTCAGGGCGATGCCAGCGCCACTGCCAGCGAGACGATCCCGCCTTCGACGCCGCTCCCCTCGCTGACACCCTCGCGGACGCTGCTGCCGCCGCCCACCTTCGAGCCGCCGACGCTCACCCCATTCCCAACCAACACGCCCGCGCCCTCATCGACAGCAACACTGGCATCGATCATCGACATTCCCGGCTTGCACGGCCTCGAAACGCCGACGCCGAGCAGTACACCGGGCTGCGTTGTGCGAAAAGACTGGAAACTGACTTACACCGTCAAGCCGAATGACGCGATTGCCCGTATCGCGCAGACGTATGGAACTTATGCGACCACGCTTGCGCAGGGCAACTGCCTCAGCGACCCCAATGTAATCCAGGTCGGGCAGGTGCTCCACGTCCCCGGCGACGCGCCGCCTCCCGAACAAACCTATGACTGCTCATGGACGCTGCTCACGCCGATGGACAACACGCTGGCGATTTCCGGCGACGGCACGCTGGCCTTCGTCTGGCGCGGCCCACGCGCCCCGCGCAACCTGATTCGCATCATCAAGCCGGATGGCAGCAAATACGAGGTCGTGATCGAACTGCGCCAGAACGAAACCATCGACCTGAGCAACATCCCGGATGCCGGAACCTACACCTGGTACGTTTACCCGCTCGACTCGAATTTCGTCCAGATTAACTGTCACGAGGGCGGCCCCTGGACATTCACCAAAGCGCAGATGCCGACGCCCACACCGACCAGCGCATCACTCGGCGGTCTTGGCGGCTAAGCAAAACCGCACCGCGACAGGGTGATCGAGTCGATCACCCCGTCGCTCATTCAAGTTCGAACTCTACGCCCCACAGCGGACGACCCGGGGCGCGCTTTCGCGCCTGAATCTGTGCGAAATACGCTTCAAACGGACTCGGCGCGAACGTACACACCATCGCCGCGTCCCAGAGCGAATAAACAGTTTCGCCAAGCGCCTCCGCCGAGGCTGAATTGATGTGCAGCGGCAGTTCGACTTCCTCGCCGATTTGCCGCGCCATTGCGCGCGCCGCCTGCTGGTCACGCGCCAGAAACATATGCGCCTTCGCCTTCGCTGGTTCGACCCGCGCATAACCGAATACCACACCGCCGATGGTATAGACCAGCGATTTGATCGCCGGGTTGGGACTAATCCAGTCGAGCAGGTCATCGCCCGGATAAATGGCGACATCCACGTCACCTTCTTCGTGCAGCCACAGGTCACGCAGCGTCGGAAGATCAGCTTCGGTTGGCAGACGAGTTTCCAGAGCGCGCTCCTGAAAATCGCTGGTTGAGACTTTCAGCGATGATGCGCCAAAAGCATGTTGCTGATAGCCAAAGCGCGGATAGTAGGACGGGTGTCCGATCAGAAAACTCAGCGGATAGCCTTTCGCTTCGGCGATGCGGTGGCCTTCCGTCACGAGCGCGCTGCCGACACCCTTTCGCTGATGCTCTGGCGCGACTGCCAGCGGCGACAGGTTAACCACATCGACATTCTGCCCCATCAGGCGGATCGTCTGCGGCGAAAACAACACGTGCCCCACAATCTGCCCAGCCACTTCAGCCACCAGCGACAGTTCAGGATCGAAGCGTGAGCGGTGGCGATGCAAATCGACAATCAGCGGTACACTCACGTGCGGGTTGAAGGCGCGGACATTCACGCGGGCAATGGCAGCGTAATCGCTCAGGGTTTCAGGGCGTATCTTTATCAACGGGGATACTCCTTATAGGTTCACAGCGGTTCATAAGAGCGGAGTATAGTCACCCGGCAAGCCACTTGTCAAACCATCCACCCCCGGTTACAAATCCAGCCGATAGCGGCATTTCCTGGGTTCGCCGCGCAGATACATTTCGTTATTTTTCGGCAGTTCGACAATTTCAACCATCTGCCCGCCTGCCAGTTCGCACGTTCGGCGCGACGCAAAATTGTCGGGGTTACAGGTGATCCAGAGCGGATTCAGGCCATGCTTGCGCGCCAGAGGAAGCAGCAGCTTCACCGACCGGGCGGCATAGTGCTGCCCACGATATTCCGGGAACACCGCGTAGCCGATATGCCCGGCATACATCACAATGGGCATACTGTTCCCTAAACGTAAATCAATGCGCCCCATCTCCTGTCCGTCACGGACGCGCGTCATCCTGAATTTGTAGGACGGCACGTGACCAAGTACCGCATCACCCTCGGATTTTTCGACCAGAACCAATTTAAGATCGACGTCAATCAATTGACCGGGGTCTTGAAACTTAAACATGATTTTGTTTCCTTGCCTGCCGCGAAAATGACGCCATCGGGGTCGAAAAGTCGTCCGTCCGGCGCGATCTCAGTATAATCGCTTTATTTATGCGAACGAAGGATGCCGAATGCCCAGTCAGGCTTCAATGCTCTATCGACTACAACTCACAGACCTTGACCTTGCACGCCATCGCGTCCGCCTCAAGGAAATTGACAATCTGCTCAACAACGATGCGACTATCGCCCAGGCGACTGAGCGGCTCACCGCCATCGAAAAGGCCATCAAGCCCTGGCAAACGCGTGCCCGTGACCTCGAACTTGAGACCAAATCGGTCGTCGAGAAAATCCAGAGCACCGATGCCGATCTCTACAGCGGCAGAGTCACCAGCCCCAAAGCGCTCCAGGAACTCCAGACCGAAATTGAGTCGCTCAAGCGCCACCAGAGCCAGCTTGAAGACAACCAGCTTGAGGTCATGCTCGAAGTCGAAGACCTTCAGGGGCAAATGACCGAGGCACAGCAGCAGTTGACTGAGGCACGCGCTGCGCTTGCCACCCAGCAGACCGATTTGATCGCCGAACAGACACGCCTTCAGGCCGAAGTCGCCAAAATTGAACCGCAGCGCGAACACGTCGCCACCAGCATTGAGCCGAGCGCCATC
>DAOUCB010000151.1:0-7710 GCA_034432495.1 Anaerolineae bacterium
TGTCGAAGTCAAAGCTATCGCGGGCGATATTGCTGAACCATCCACTCGCCGTGCGATTGTCCAGTTGGCGAAAACCCTCGGCGGGCTGGATATTCTCATCAACAACGCCTCAATCCTCGGTACGTCGCCCGTTGCAGCGTTAGCCGATTTCCCGATCAACACGCTTGAGCAGGTCTACAAAGCCAACGTAATCGCGCCGCTGGCGCTGGTACAGGAAGCGCTGCCCCTGCTCAAGTCGAGTCACGGACTGGTCGTCAACCTCAGCAGTGACGCGGCGCGCGGCGGTTACGAAACCTGGGGCGGCTATGGTAGCAGCAAGGCTGCGCTCGACCTGATTTCGCTCACGCTCGCCAATGAACTCAAAACGGATGGCGTCGCTGTCGTCAGTGTTGACCCCGGCGATATGCGCACCGATATGCATCAGGCGGCGTTTCTGGGCGAAGACATTTCGGATCGTCCGCTGCCGGAGGTCACGCTGCCCTTCTGGGCATGGCTGTTTGGACAAAATCGTATGACGATAACTGGCGGGCGCTATCAGGCGCAGGCCGAACAATGGGAGGCTGTTAATGAAGCGCGCTGAGCTACTTTTCACTCGTCCGTTGGAACTTCAGGCCACCGCTCCGGCGGAAGCACGCGGCGTCCCGCGCGATCAGGCGCGGCTGATGGTCAGCACTGCCAGCGACCGTCACGAACACGCTCATTTCCACGATTTGGCGCGTTTCTTCAATCCCGGTGATTTGCTCGTCGTCAATGACAGCGCGACGCTGGCTGCCAGTCTGCCCGCGACCGGCGCTCCTGGTGAGTTCATCGTCAACTTTGCCACCGATTTCGGTAACGGGACATGGCTGGTCGAACCGCGTTGGAGCACCAGCCAACCGGGGCCGCTGCCGCTCAGCGCAGGCGAGGAAATCGAAGTCGCAGGCTTGAAAACACGGCTGGCAGCGACCTATCCCGGTCTGCCGCGCCTCTGGTTCGCGCAGGTTGAGGGGAACGTCTACGCGGCAATGAAGCGCGCCGGTGCAGCAATCCGCTATGGTTACGTGAATGAAGCGTACCCCATCTCGACTTACCAGACCGTTTTCGCAAAGCAGCCAAGCGACGTGCTTCCGCAGGGCAGCGCCGAGATGCCTTCGGCAGCCTATCCCTTCACCGAGCGTGTCGTCAACGATTTGCGGGCGCGCGGCATCCAGATCGCCGCGATCACGCTGCATACAGGCGTGTCCAGCCTCGAAGTTGAAACCGAAATCGTCGAGGAACACCCGCTGTATCCGGAGCCGTTCACTGTTTCTGAAGCGACGGCTGAGGCAGTCAACGCTGCTCGTCACGAAGGTCGGCGCGTGATTGCGACCGGAACAACCGTTGTCCGCGCCCTCGAATCGGCCTGGAATGGGCATGAAGTCGCGCCGCACCACGCTTTTACGCGGCTCTATATCCACCCGCAGCGCGGCGTCCACGTGATCGATGGGCTGATCACCGGGCTGCACGATCCGGTCACCAGCCATCTTGCCATGCTCTACACAATTGCCAGCCAGGATTTGATCCGCTCGGCTTATCAGGAAGCGGTCAGCGAGGGTTATCTCTGGCACGAGTTTGGCGACAGCCACCTGATTTTGCCAGAACGTGCACAGGCCGGCACGCCGACGCGCTGGATGGGGGTTTCAACCCATAACGGCTAGGGTCTGGCAGCATTGACGGAAATGGTTACTGGGGGCGGGTGTGTTGGCACGCATGACACACCCGCTTTTGTCTGTCTCCATAACCATTGCGAATGTGGTCTTACGAGTGGTTCGCGTTAAGCCTGTAGAATCAGATTTGAACATATTTCCGGGGCTTGCCGTCATATAGAGAAGGCGTCAATTTTGTGTGAAAATCTGTCCGTCAAGGCTTGAACCTTATTGACCCGTTGTAATATTCAGAAATCCAGAATGATTGCTTAAAATTCAAAAAGGTCTTGCTATTTTAGCATAAAGTAGGTGTATAATAACCCTGCGCTCAAATTCGTTGAGTTCAGGTGTGGAGGCGCGTCTCTTGGCAACAACACTCTTTGCAAAACAAAATTTTGACCTGAAGCAGGCTGTCCCACCGAATCGCCTGGTTGGTCTGTGGCGAATGCTCAAAGGCTTTCGCCTCATGTATACCGGGGCACTCGTGTCACAGGCGCTTTCAGCGGCTGCCAAGACGACGACCTCGCTCCTGCTGGCCTATCTGGTCGATAAAGTCCTGCTGCAAAATCGCGTCAGCGAGGGGATTTTGCTGATCGCCGTCGCCTTTGTCGCGCTGGCGGTGGTCGAAGGCACGTTCTCGTTCATGACCGGAAAGCTCTCGGCACAAACGGCAGAAGGGATCGCGCTGCGTCTGCGCAACTACCTCTACGATCATTTGCAGCGCCTGACCTTCACCTATCATGACAAGATGTCAACCGGTGAACTTATCCAGCGTGTGACCTCTGACCTGGATGCGGTGCGCCGCTTCTACGCCGAACAGGCGATAGGTGTCGGGCGTATTCTGCTGCTGTTCAGCATCAATTTCGCGGCGCTGTTGTTCCTGAATCTTCAGCTAGCACTGGTGTCGGTGATTATTGTGCCGTTTCTGGCGCTAACGTCTTACTTTTTCTTCCGTTCGGTGTCCCGGCGCTACGAGAAATTCCAGGAGCAGGACGCGAAACTTTCGACGACCTTGCAGGAAAATCTCAGCGGCGTGCGCGTCGTCAAAGCCTTCGCGCGTCAGGATTACGAGGTCAACAAATTCGAGGTTGAGAACAAGCAGCGTTATCGTCTCGGCTTGCGACTGTTGATGATGCACGCTTTCTTCTGGCCGCTCAGCGATATTCTGGCGGGCGCTCAGATGCTTGGCGGTTATGTGCTCGGCGCGCTGATGGTGATCGACGGTACGATCAGTCTGGGGACATATCTGGCTTATGTGACGATCCTCATCTGGATCATCGAGCCGATGCGCGGCTTAGGCCGCATCATCGTCCAGGCATCGACCGGGCTGGTCTCTTACGACCGTGTTGCCGAAATCATCCGCGAAGACCGCGAGCCGCTGACCGTCGGCCTGCGCGAACTGCCGCAGCCTCTGCGTGGTGAAATCGTGTTCGATGACGTGGGTTTCGCTTACAACAAAGATGCAGACGTGCTGCATCACATCAGCTTTCGCGTCGAGCCGGGGCAGTCGGTCGCCCTGCTGGGATCGACCGGGTCGGGCAAGACCTCGCTGGTCAACCTACTGCCGCGTTTCTATGATTACACCAGCGGCACGCTGACGCTCGACGGCACCGACCTCAAAGACATTTCGCGTGAATTCCTGCGCGCGAAGATCGGCATTGTCGAGCAGGAACCATTTCTGTTCTCGCGCACGATTCGCGAAAACATCAGCTACGGCGTCACCCGCGAAGTGACGGATGCGGAAATCGAAGCGGCGGCGCGCGCGGCGGACGTTCATGACGTAATCATGACCTTCCCCGAAGGCTACAAGACGATTGTTGGCGAACGTGGCGTCACGCTTTCGGGCGGTCAGAAGCAGCGCGTGGCAATTGCTCGTACCCTGCTCAAAAACCCGCCCATTCTGATCCTCGACGACTCCACCTCATCGGTGGATACTGAGACGGAAGCCAACATTCGCGGGGCGCTGAGCAAGCTGATGAACAACCGGACGACCTTCATCATCGCGCATCGTATTCAGAGCGTCATGAACGCTGACCTGATTCTGGTGCTGGACAAAGGCGAAATCGTTCAGCGCGGCACGCATGACGAACTCGTCAGCCAACCGGGTATTTACCAACAAACCTATGACTTACAGGCGCGGATCGAAACCGAGCTTGAGAAGGAAATTGCCAGTGTCTAATATCGGCTATGAAGAAGAAGAGTTTCAGTCCAGTTTTAACGGTAGAACGCTCCTGCGCATCATGGGGCAGGTCAAGCCGCACTGGAAATGGGTGGTCGGCTTTATCTTCGCGGTGACCATCGTCTCGTTCCTCAACTCGTACTTTACGTACCTGAGCAAGCGGATCGTCGATGAAGGCATCACCCCCGGCAGCCGTGAAGCGCTCATCGGCATCGGTGTCACTTACGCGCTGCTGATCGTCGTCCAGTCGATTTTCGTGTTCGGTTTCATCTACCTGACGGGGGCGCTCGGTCATCGTGTGCAGTACGACATGCGCAAGACTATGTTCGAGCATTTGCAGGAACTGTCGCTGAGCTACTACAACCGGACGCCTGTTGGCTGGATTATGGCACGCCTGACCTCGGACACCGACCGCATCGCCGATCTGGTGACGTGGGGGATGCTCGACATTACGTGGGCAGTGATCAACATTTTCACGGCGCTGCTGTTTATGGCGCTGCTCAACTGGCAGTTGGCGCTGCTCGTCTTTGTGATTGTTCCGGTGCTGGTGTATATCGCCATGTGGTTCCAGCAGCGGATCATGGTGCAGTATCGCATCGCGCGCAAGGCGAACTCGCGTATCACCGGCGCTTACAACGAGAACATCACCGGCGTGCGCGTCGTCAAGGCGCTGGAGCGTGAAGATCGCAACCTGGAGGAATTCACCCTCCTCACCGAGAATATGTATCACTCGTCCTATAGAGCAGCGTGGCTTTCGTCGCTGTTTCTCCCGGCGGTGCAGATCGTCGCGGCGGTGGCGCTCGGCGGTATTGTCTACTTCGGCGGCAAGCAGGTTGAAGTCGGCACGATGACCATCGGCGCGATTTCGGCCTTCGTCTCTTACGTGACCTTCATGCTCTGGCCTGTGCAGGACTTGGCGCGCGTTTTCGCCTCGATGCAGTATGCGATTGCCTCGGCGGAACGCACTTTCTCGCTGATCGACGCCCAGCCCGAAGTAGTCGATAAGCCGACGGCCTACGATCCCGGCACGATTAGCGGCGACATCGTTTTCGATAATGTGGATTTCCACTACGACAACGACACGACGAAGCAGGTGCTGCACAATTTCAACCTGACGGTCAAGCGCGGCGAGACGATTGCGCTGGTCGGGCCGACGGGCGCGGGCAAATCGACGGTCGTCAACCTGATCTGCCGCTTCTTCGAGCCGACGGGCGGGCGCGTCGTGATTGGCGGTATCGACTACACGGACATGACCCAGCACGCGATTCAGTCGCGCATTGGGATGGTACTGCAAACGCCGCACCTGTTTAGCGGCACCATCCGCGAGAACCTGCGCTACGGTAAGCTCGATGCGACCGACGAAGAAGTCGAAGCGGCTTCGAAGCTCTCTGGCGCGCACGACTTCATCATCACGCTCGACAAAGGCTATGATGCACAGGTGGGCGAGGGTGGTAATCTGCTCTCGGTCGGTCAGAAACAGTTGATCAGTCTGGCGCGCGCGGTGCTGGCGAACCCGGAAATCTTCATCATGGACGAGGCGACCAGTTCGGTTGATACGCTGACCGAGGCGCTGATCCAGAAGGGGATGGAGACGCTGATGGAAGGTTGTACCAGCTTCATTATCGCCCACCGTCTCTCGACTATTCGAGCGGCGGATCGCATTCTGGTGATTGAGAATGGCGGCATCTCCGAGCAGGGGAGCCACGCGGAATTGATCCGGGCGCGCGGGCATTACTATCGCCTGTATACGCAGCAGTTCCGCAAGGAACTGGAAGCCGATCTGCTGACGCCGGAACAGGAACAGCTACTGGCGTAAACTGTCGCTTTAACAGGCGGTAAAAGTCAGAAACACGGGCGCTCAGTGACAGGCTGCACAGGCGCTCAAAGTTAGATAGTGTGGCGACAAGTGAAACGGGGCAGATCGGAGACGGTCTGCCCTGTTTGTTTTCCGCTATAATGACAACAAGGTGAGCGTGAAGGCGTGGAAGATGACTATTCAAGAATGGACTGAGCAAATTAAGTTGCTTTCACTTGATGAGCGGGTGGAGCTTTTGGAAGTCCTAAGTCATAGTATTAAAGAAGCTCTGAGTGCGAATGAGGATGACGAAGAAATAGACGTGCATGAGGAGTTTCGTCAGGCGTGGCATGAGGCGATGTCTGGAGAAGAAATACCACTGTCTGAGCTGTTGGATTCCTTGAATGACGAATAAATCCCCTGTAAATGTCGTCGCGATACCGACATTTCAGAAAGCTCTCAAGCGGTTGAGCAAGAAATATTCAAATATCGGCAGCGATTTACAGGTTCTAACTCGTGAACTGGAACAAGGCGCAACACCCGGTGACCAAATTCAGGGGCTTAAATACGCAGTCTATAAAGTTCGACTCCGAAACAGGGATGCTTCGAAAGGAAAAAGCGGGGGCTATCGGGTTATCTACTATCTCAAAACTGAAGAAAAACTATTGCTCGTTTATATTTATTCTAAAACCGAGCGTGTTGATATAAGCGCAGACGAAATTCGACGAATGATCGAAGAATACGAAAGTGAATAATGCTAGCCAGTTACGAAACAGCCTGCTTCGAGCAGGCTGTTTTATTTCCCGACGTATCGTCTTGGCGCAATTGATGTTGGTTAGGATGAACCATTCAGCCCCTCATAAATCGCCGTCAGCAGCGCCGAGTCCGGCGTGTCCTGGCTGATCTCCCAGAACATCATCCCACTCAAACCGTTTGCCTTGACGTACTCCGCCTTCTTGCCCAGTGATTCCGGGTCTTCGTAGGCGATCATCGTCCCCGTCGCCTTGTCGTAGAGCCAGGGCGACTCGGCGGTGTCATCCCAGAAGCGCGGGTACTTACCCACGTAATTCGCCGCCAGGTCGAAATAGTCGAACGATCCCGCCTCCGAGGTGCCATCAGGGACGCCCGTAAACGCCTGATGCAGCCCATTGTTCGTGGGCGCGACTCCGTTCCAGCCGACGCCGTAGAAGGGCGCACCCAGCACCAGCTTGTCCGCTGGAACGCCCAGCCCCAGCAGACTGCGCACGGCAATGTCATCGCTGTTGTGATCGCCGGAAGCAAACAGCGGCGCATTGAAGTCGGTCATATCGCTCCAGGGGCCAGCCATATCGTAGGTCATCAGGTTGATCCAGTCGAGCGATGGCATAATTGCTGCCCAGTTGAGCGGCTGGTACGCGCTGCGATCCGACCCTAGCGCAATCGTCAGCAGATAGTGATGCCCGTCTTTAGCTTCCTGCGCGTCGAACTGGGTGCGCAGTTCAGCGAGAAACAGCGGGAAGTTGTCCTTGTCCTCCGGTCGCTCGATGTTGCCCGCGTCGCCTCCGCCCGTTGGGTATTCCCAGTCGATGTCCGCGCCGTCGAAGCCATATTTGGTCATGAAGGCGACGACGGAAGCGGCAAATTTCCTGCGTGAAGCATCGGTCAGCGCCACATCCGAAAACTTGGCCGATCCTGTCCAGCCGCCAATCGAAATCAGTGTTTGCAGGCTTGGGTTTGCCTGCTTGAGCAGTTGAAACTGGTGAAAATTGCCCTTGAGCGGCTGGTCATCTTTGTCAGCAGGGTAGGGAAACTGCGTGTCTGCCCACTCGTCCGACAGCGCGATTTCGCCGCTGGCAGAGACAGAGGCAAAGGCATAATTCAGGTGCGTCAGCTTGTCGGCGGGGATGTCGGTCACATAGTAACCGCGATCATAAATGCTCCACGATGCGAAATAGCCTAAAATACGATACTCTCGCTGCGCCTGCGTTGATAATGGGGCGGCAATCAGGATCAGCAGCAAGCTGAAAAACAATATCGGCAAGGCGCGCATCAGAAATCCTTTTTCACGGTAGAATTCATACTTAAGTGTACTC
>DAOUCB010000152.1:0-134653 GCA_034432495.1 Anaerolineae bacterium
GCTTGCCCACGCTGTCGAAACGCGGCTTGCTCGGCGGCAGGTACTCAAAGGTCTTCAAATCGAGCGCGTAAAAATCTTTGCCGCCATCCGGCGTCTTCATCATCTTATAGAAGCCCTGACCACTCTTGTTGCCCAGCCAGCCGTTCGCCATCAGCTTATCGAACAGAGCAGTCGCGCCGGGATGCACCAGCACGTCACGCGCCGGATCGTCCGGGATAGCAGGGTACAGGTTGCGTGCCACATGCACGGCAATGTCGATGCCGACCAGATCGTTCAGCCGGAAGGTTGCCGTCTTCGGGCGACCGATCAGCGGCCCCGTCAGCGCATCGACCTCATCGACCGTGAAGTCGTTGTCCAGCGCATAGTTGATGATCTGCGATCCGCTCATGCTCATGAAGCGGTTGCCGATGAAATTCGGCTCGTCTTTGGCGATGACCACGCCTTTGCCCAGCGTCTTGGTCGCGTATTCGACCATGAACTCGACCACTGCCGGGTCAGTGTTCGGGTGCGGAATCACTTCCAGCAGGTGCAGGTAGCGCGGCGGATTGAAGAAGTGCGTCCCCAGAAAGCGCCGCGAGAAATCGTCGCCCAGCCCTTCGGCGATCTCGCGGATCGGCAGGCCGGACGTGTTGGTCGAGACAATCGTCTTGGGTGCGATCACTTCCGCCAGCTTCGCCATCAGGCTGCGCTTGACATCCAGCCGCTCGACCACTACTTCGATGATCCAGTCGGCGTCCGCCACCTGATCGAGATCGTCGTCAATATTCCCGGTGCGGATGTGGGTCAAATCATCAGCAGCGAACAACTGCGCCGGACGCGAACTCTGCACCCGTTTCAGCCCCTCGTTGGCGACCGCACTGCGTTTCGCCGCTTTGTCGCCCGGTTGCGTATCACGTGCGGGAATATCGAGCAGCAGCACCTCGACGCCGACGCCTGCCAGCAGCGAGGCAATCCCGCCGCCCATCGTGCCAGAGCCAATCACCACCGCTTTGCGAATGTTATAGGCCATAAACAAACCTTTCTCTATAAAATCCCAGCCTGTTTATCTGTTTGAATATTCAGTTTGAGCGATCTTGGCTCAACATGCGCTGTAATTCATCAAAAACGAAATCAAGTGCTGTTTCGCGGCGCAATTCCCATCGATTCATTTTCCTAGTGCATAACGCCGCTGCTTTGTTCGATGATCCGTCGTGCTTCGTGAAGGTTGGGAGCGACTCGATAATGCGCGCCCAACTTCTGATACAGCTTCGCAAAGATGTTCAGCAGTGAAGCACCAAATCCACTCGGATCGACAATCACACTGATGTTCCAGTTTTCCGGCAGCGCGCTCGTGAAACGTTGGGCGTTGCTAAGTGCTCTGGCAGGAATCGTGTTACTCAGGCTCAGGTCGTGAATCAGTGAAACCGGGTGCTGAACTTCGCTCATCATCCGGGTCGTGTCGTCAAAGACGCTCGTCGCCTCTTCCCATGTCCATTTCCCAATGTAACGCCAGTGGATGATTGTTTTGGCTTCGTTGTCCCAGGTGATGGTGATAGGCATGAGCATTACACTTTCGGTAGAGGCAGTAATTATTGTGCCACTATCGTACCTCATTGTTACGGCGCTGAGGCATCCGCAGCCCGTGAAAAAGGTCAATTCAGTTCGCGCCCGCTGTAGTCGAGAATCCGCCGCGCCACGATCAGCGTATTGATTTGCCCTGTACCCTCGAAAATATCGTTGATCTTCGCGTCGCGCATCCATTTTTCAGCCAGCCATTCGCGGCTGTATCCGCTTGCGCCCAGCAGCTCGACCGACTTCTGCCCAATCTGCGTCACCACCTTGCCCGCCTTCGCCTTTGCCATCGACGCTTCGAGGCTGTTGGGTGCGCCTGCGTCCAGCAGCGTGATCGCCCGCAGCGTCAGCAGATACGCCGCGTGATGCTGTGCCTCCATTTCCAGCACGTCGCGCTGAATCGCCGTCAGCGTGTGATAGGGTGCTCCATAAGGAATTTCGACGCCATTTTCTGCCAGCTTCTCTTTCAGAAATTCCAGCGCCGCCCGCCCGATTCCCAGCGCGCTGGCAGCGACCAAAGGCCGCGTTGCATCGAAGGTTGCCATCGCCCCGCGAAAGCCTTTTCCGCCTGTGGGTTGTTCTCCCGGTTTTGTGACTTCTGCGCTGCCGAGCAGGTTGTCGGCGGGGATACGGGCGTTATCGAAGACAATCGCGGCGGTGTCGCTGGCGCGGATGCCATGCTTGATCTCCGTTTTGGTGACCTTGACTCCCGGCGTTCCGGCTTCGACCACGAACGGACGCATCCCCGCGCGTCCTGCCTCGCGGTCAATCGACGCCCACACCACCACCAGCCCGTTCGATTCATCCAGCGCCAGTTTGCCGTTGGTGCAAAAAATCTTCTCGCCGTTGATGATCCATTCGTTAGATGCCTCGTCAAAGAGCGCCGTCGTGCGAATCGATGAGGTGTCCGAACCCGCCCCCGGCTCGGTCATCGCCATCGCGCCCCACGCGGGAACATCGCCTTCCGCGAAGCGTGTCAGGAACTTGACCTTCTGCTCTGGTGTACCCGTTGCTTCAATCGCCGCGCCGCCCAGCGACCCACCCGGCAGGCACAGGTAAATCCCTGCGTCCCCCCACGACAGGATTTCGATCATCAGCATCAGCCGTAAATTGGTCGTGCGTGGGCGATTCGGGTCGCGCGGCTTGGCGCTTTCACCGCTTTTAACTTTTTCCAGTGTGCTTTTGGTCATGTCGCGCATGAACGGCCACAGGGTTTCGACAAACTGCGTCGGACGTTCGTGTTCGTGCTCGTCCAATTCGCGCGAGACGGGGCGCATCGAATATTCCGCCGCCATCTTGACCATTTGCATCTGCTGCGTGATATGTTCGGGTATCGCGAAATTAATTGGCATTTTTAGCCCCTCGCTAAAAACTTGAACTGTGTTTGCAGCGCCGCGATTTCACTGCGATGCTCGGCTTCATGCTGGCACAGATGATGCAAAACCCATTCCGGCGTCACGTCATAATCGGGAAAGCTGCGCGAGCGGTGGAAATCGTCGGCGCTCATTGCGTGGAAGGCATCGAGCAGGGCGCGGCGTACCACCGCCAGCCGCTGACGCAGATCATCAAGGCTGATGCCCGTGATAGTGGTCAGCTTGCCCGTATCGTCACGGACATCGTGCGGGAACAGCGCCTCGATTTCGGCGGGGAACGGTTGTTCCAGTACATCTGAATAGAGCCAATCCAATTCAATTGCCGCGATGTGATAGAGCAGCGTCCCTATCGAATGCAGCGCCCATTCCGGCTGCCAGTCTACCGAAGCCGGATCGACAGCTTTGAGCACGGCGTGGGTGCGGCGGCGCGTATCTTCGAGCGACCAGAGCGCCGGCCCGACTTCCGGTGCTGCTCCGGCATCCGGCTGAATGATCAATTGCATGTGTTGGGGTTGGCTCATACGATTGCCATCCCGTGAAAGGTCGTGAAGCCGCGCGCGTTGCGCAGCCAGCGCTCGACCGGATATTCGCGGATGAAGCCGTGACCGCCTAGCGTCTGCACGGCGCTGTCCGTCACAAACAGGGCGGCTTTATCGGCATATTGCTTGGCAAGATAGACTTCCTTGCTGGCATCCTGTCCTTCGTCGAGCTTCCACGCCGCTTCCCACGTCATCAGCCGCGCCGCATCGACTTCAATCGCCATCTCCGCCAGCATGAAAGCAATCGCCTGCTTCTGCGCAATCGGCACGCCGAACTGAATCCGCTGCTTGGCATAGTTACGCGCATATTCGGCGGCAGCATCCGCCACGCCAACCGCCAGCGCCGCCAGCGCGATCTGGCTGCGCTGGAGCAGCATATCAATGTTGCAGCCGACCGCGCCGCCTAACCGCGCTGATGCCTCGATTTCGGCATTGGCAAACGTGACGCGATACGTGGGCAGTGCCCGAATCCCCATCAGCGCTTCGCGCTTGCCAATCGTGACCCCCGGCGTTGCCGCTTCCACCAGATAGGCGTCCGTCTGGTTGGTCAGCACGTCACGGGCGTAGACCAGCAGCCAATCCGCCGTCGCGCCCAGCGGTACATACGCCTTCTCGCCATTGAGCTTGATTTTGCTGCCCTCAATCGTCGCCGTCGTCTTGAGTGCGTGTGCGTCGAAAAAGATGCCCGGTTCGAGCAGGGCGGCGCTGACGTGCGGTACTTGATCTTCAAGAAACAGCGGCAGAAATTGCTCGCGCTGTTCAGCAGTCCCGTACAGAATCACCGGATAGGCGAACAGTGCCGGAGCCATGATCTGCATCGCTGTCGATACGTCGCCGTAAGCGAAGGCTTCGGCAGCCAGCACCCCCGTGACCGCGCTCATTTCGCCCAACCCGCCCAGTTCTTCCGGGATCGCCGTCTGCACCAGTCCTATATCCCAACCCGTTTTGATAATCGCAGCGGGGATGCGCTCGTTCTCGTCCGCTTCGTGCGCCATCGGCTGGATGTCGTTGATGGCGAAGCGCCGGATCGTGTCGATCAACTGCTGCTGTTCTTCTGTTGGAGTAAAAGCAACCATTTATTCAACCTGCTTTCCTGATTTGTTTTTTGCAAAAACGAGCTGCTCTCATTCCACCTTGAGCGGCGGCCCCACCAGTTCCATGCCGTGCGCCTCCCACAGCGCCGGGTCTTGCGGCGGCATGGCGTTGGCTTTGGTCACTTCGCGGAAGAAAGCTTCCATTTTCCCGGCAGGCATGAATGTGATCAGGATTCTGCCGTGACCCTCACCGACATGCGCCCAGACGTGCGGTAGTTTGCGCGGGCCAAACGCCGAATCACCTGCTTGGAGGGTGAACTTCTCCTGTCCAATCTCGAAACTGAATTTGCCTTCCAGCACGTAAAACCACTCGTCCTGTTCGTGATGTAAGTGCCGTGCTGGGCCGCCTTTGTCGTGAAAGACGTTTTCGAGAATTAAGGTGCCTTCACTATCTGTCGGCGTGATCTTGAATTGAATCACACTAACGCCGAGTCCGCGATGTTCATCAAAACGATCTCTACCAGCCGATACACGCAGAATGGGACTCGACGGAATTTGCGAAAGATCGCTCATAATCAGTCCTTAGGCTTTAGGCAGTCAGAACACCATTCAACATCGTGTCGGCGATCATCCCGGCGATTTCCTTGCCATTCAGCCGACCCTCCGGCTTGTACCATACGCCGACCCAGTTGTGCGCGCCCAACAGCGTCTTCACAAAGATCGGCACGTCCAGCGGGCGAAATGTCCCGCGTTCGACGCCTTCACTCACAACACTGCGGAACAGGTCTTCGAAGTGATCCCGCTGCTTAAAAAAAGCGCTGCGCTGCTCGATGAAGCTGGCATAAGCTGCCTTATCCTCGGTGCTCGCGCTTTTCAGCGGCGCTTTGACGTTCATCAAAGCCCGAATCTCGAACACCATCGCCGCGCCGACAGCGGTATTCTCGGTCAGCCCGACAACATGCGCGCAGATCATCTCACGCAGCTTTTGCTCGCTTGGCTGTGACGACGCCGCAATCGGCTCGATTTGCCTTGTCACGACTTCCAGCCCCAGTTCCAGCACTGCTAGCAGCAGCGTATCCTTATTGCGAAAGTGGTGGTATAGGCTGGCGGCGGTTAGGTTGACGGCGGCGGCGATGTCTTTCATCGTCGCAGCTTCGTAACCATTACGCTGAAGCACTTCGGCGGCGGCGAGGATAATGTCTTCACGATGCACAGATTGATCGGCGGGCTTGCGAGCCAAAAGGGTTGTCCTTCAAAGGTTGATGTTTAAAAAGAATCGAATCTCCGTTAGATTATAGAATGTCGAGCATACCTGTCAAATTAAATTCCATGTTGTAGGGACGCATTGCGTCTTTGCAGCTTTCCGCCTTTGCGTTAAATCTTTTCCTTTTGTCCTCACTTCGCTTTGATCAAGCTGTTCACAAAGGTGCTGAAGCGCGTTACAATTCGCTATGAATGGCAAACATTTCACAATTTCGGCTGCCTGGATAAAGAACAAACGATGGAACAAACCCGCTGGACGAGTTTCGACCTGATCTTCTTCGATTGCGACAGTACCCTGTCTGCCATCGAAGGCATCGACGAACTCGCACGCTTCAAAGGCAAGGAATGGCGAGTCGCTGTCCTCACGCAAAAAGCGATGGATGGCGATCTCGATCTCGCGGAAGTTTACGGCAAGCGCCTTCAGGCCATCCGCCCTACACGCGGTCAACTGAAGGCGATTGAGGAACGCTACTGGGAAACGCTCGTGCCAGACGCGCGCGAGGTGATTGCCGCGCTCCAGTTTCTGGGTAAACAGGTCTTTATCATCAGCGGCGGCCTCGCCGAACCCGTGCGCGGCTTCGGCGGGCGCTTGGGTGTCGCCCCGGAAAATATCCGCGCCGTCGAACTGGAATACAACCAGTTGTCCGGTGATTGGTGGCGTTATTACGAGCCGCAGACCCAGACGGCGCAGACCTATCTCGCCTATAACGAAGGGCCGCTCACAGTGTCGAGCGGCAAGCCTGCGATTGTACGCGAACTGGCGGCAGACAAGCCCGGTCGCAAGATGATGATCGGCGATGGCTCGTCCGATCTGGCGACCCGTTCGGTCGTTGATTTGTTCATCGGCTTCGGCGGTGTGGTCGCGCGCCAGAAGGTCAAGGATCAGGCCGACGTCTTTGTCGAAATCAACTCGATTGCGCCGATTCTGCCGCTGGCGGCGGGGCCGCTGGCCTACGCTCGCACGATTGGCACGCCGCATCAGGCCGTCTTTGAGCGTGGATTGCAGCTTTTGCTCGGCGACGGGATTTCCGTGAAAACGGACGAATTGCGGACGGCTTTCGAGCAGGCGTTTGTACGAGGGAAAAATGAGTGATTTTTGTCCGCAGGCCGTCATCTTCGACATGGACGGCCTGCTTGTCGATTCTGAACCCGTATGGGCGGTTGCCGAAAACGCGATGATGATGGCTCGCGGCAAACAGTCTGACCCGGACATCCAGCGGACACTGGTTGGCCTGCGGATGCGTGATTTTCTAATCGGCATGAGCCGCGCCTACAGCCTGACCGATACGGTCGATGTCCTCTCCGCCGACATTACCGCCCGAATGATCGCCCTCATCCCCGATCAGGTGGATGCTCGCCCCGGCGCGCCCGAACTCCTGGAGTATCTCTACCAGCGTGCCATTCCCTGTGCGATTGCCTCCAGTTCGCCAATGGCGATCATCGACGCGACCGTGAAAGCTCAGGGCTGGGATCGCTATTTCCGCACGCACGTCTGCGGCGACGATGTCGATCACGGCAAGCCAGCCCCGGATATTTATCTGGAAGCAGCGCGGCGGCTCGGCTTCGAACCGGCAGCCTGTCTGGCCCTCGAAGATAGTCCAACCGGCGCGAAAGCTGCTGTTGCGGCAGGGATTGTCTGCTATGCTGTGCCCGATCTTTCGCATACGACTTCGGCTGCCTTCGCCTCGGTGACGCCTGATGTTTTCGAGAGCCTGCACGCCGTACAGGTGCTGCTCGAAGAATGTTTCTAGCGCGCCGCTGAGGGTAGGCTTGCGAAGCAAACATACCTTCAGTGAAATTCCAAAATTACGGAGCTGTAGGGGCGGGTCTGAGACCCGCCCCGAACGAGAACAAATCGGAATTTCCGAAGAAATTCTGACCGCTGACAGAAAGAGACCCGATGCTAAATTCACCTGAAAAGTTTCAAATCCTCATCACCGCTGACCTGACCGATCAGGGGCTGGCGCTGCTGCGTTCCTCCGAAGATGTCGAAATCCAGCAGGTGAACCCGGCCAATCCGTCTGCCCTGCGTGAAAAATTGCAGACCGCGCACGCCCTCATCGCCCGCGACGATGTCAGCATCGACCGTGCCTTACTCGACTGTGCGCCCGTTCTGCGTGTGATTGGGCGTGTGGGCGCAAGCCTCAGCGGCATCGACGTTGAAACTGCCACCAGTCGCGGCATCATCGTCATGAATACCCCCGGCGTCAACGCCATCGCAGCAGGCGAACTCGCCGTCTCGCTCATGCTGGCGCTCAGCCGCAACCTGGTCGACGCACATACCAGCCTCAAGTCCGGTTACTGGCTGCTGGATCGCAAGCGCCAGGCCGGGACGCAGTTGTTCGGCAAAACCCTTGGCCTCATCGGCTTGGGACGTGTCGGCACAATTGTCGCCCAGCGCTGCCTCAGCTTCGGCATGACTGTTCTCGCCTACGATCCCTATATCGGCGACGAGCAGAACGACGATAAGCGCATCATGCTCGTCGGCATGAACGAACTCCTGCGCCGCAGCGATTTCGTCAGCATTCACGTCCCGGCGACTCACGAGACGCGCGGCTTCTTCAATGAGACGCTCGTTCGCCAGATGAAGCCCGGCGCACGCCTCATCAACACCTCGCACGGCAGCATTCTCGACGAAGCGGCGGTCGTAGCAGCCCTCAAGGACGAACGCCTCGGCGGTGTCGCCGTTGACGTTTACGCTGAAGAACCTCCCTATAACAGCCCGCTCGTCGGCATGAATCACGTCGTTCACACGCCGCACATCGGCGACAACACGGTCGAAGCCACGCAGGATTTGTCAATTCTGATTGTCACGCAGGTGCTCGATGCGCTGCGCGCCGAAGATTACCGCAACGTCGTCAACATGCCTTTCGTTCCCGGCATGGATTTCGAATCGACGCGGCCTTATTTACAGCTTGCCGAACGCATCGGCGCGCTCATTCACGTGCTGGCGCGCACGCCTGTGCGCCGCGTCGCCGTCGAATATCGCGGCGATGATGTCAATATGCTCATCAAGCCCGTGACCGTCGCCATCCTCAAGGGATTGCTGGCTCCGGTGCTCAGTGACAGCGTCAACTACATTAACGCACCTGTGCTGGCGGTCGAGCGCGGGATTCAGGTCACGCAGGCCAAAGGGCTGAAATCGGCAGACTATGCCAGCATCGTGCTCTGTCAGGCGACCCTCGAAGATGGCGAACAGATCACCGTTGCCGGGACGCTGCTGGATCGCCGTGAGCCGCACATCGTCCAGATTAACGACTATAAGATGAACTTCGTCCCCGAAGGCCACATGCTGATTATGGGCAGTTTTGACCAGCCCGGCGTCATTGGCAAAATCGGCACGCTCATGTCCGAAAACGGCATCAATATCGGCAGTTGGCAAACGGGACGTTCCGGCCCCGGCGGACATACCCTGACCGTCCTCACGCTGGATGATGCGCTGCCCGACGCCATCATGGCGCAGTTGACGACGCTTGATTTCATCCGCCACGCCCATCAGGTCAAAATTTCGTGAGTCCTGCCCAGGCCAATAAAGCGCTGGTGCATCGCTATATCGAGATGTGGAACACGGGCAGCACTGCCAGCGCAAACGAAATTCTGGCCTCGAACTGGCGCGATCACAATCATCCCGAAGTCACCAGCCCGGAAGGGGTGAAACAGGCGATTTTTGCCACCCGCAGCGCCTTCCCCGACTTCAAAATCACCATTGAAGTCATGATCAGCGAAGGTGATCTGGTCGCGCTGCGCGCCTTTATCCAGCGTACCCAGCAGGGGAGCATGACGACGTCGCGCGTCACCTGGTTTGTTCGCGTCGCCAATGGGAAAATGGTCGAACTCTGGACGGGTGTTGAGACCGGACGCTAGTGTCTGCGCGATGATGCAAATCAAATCACCCTCCAAATCGATCATGCGGCACACATTTCGCTCCGTTCGCTTTCCTGCTTCGCTTTGTGGGGCGAGCAGGGCAGGGGGTGAGGTCATTTGAAACGTCTGCTTGATGTGCTCTGGCTGCTGCTCCTCGGCGTCTATGTCTTTGCCCTTTCGCCAACCTTTCACGGCGACGAGGCCATGCAGATTTACATGAGCCGCGATTACGCCACCGCTTTCATCGACCACAATCCCGCCGCGCTCATCACTGCGCCGCCCTACGGCATCGACACCGACGCTTATCTCCGCCTGATCAATGGCTCGGTCAACCGTTATGCCATTGGCCTCAGTTGGCAGATTGCGGGCTTGGGACGCAGCGACCTGCCGCCGCGCCCTGGTTGGGACTGGGGTCTCGACTACCAGACCAACGTCGATACCGGACATCTGCTCTCCGCAGCAATGCTGCAAGTCGCGCGCTTTTCATCGACCTTTTTTCTCGCCCTCAGCGTCACCGTTATGTTCGCGCTCGGCTGGCAGTACGGCACGTCTCAAACGCGCCGCCCGCTCGCCTATTTCGTCAGCGCCTTGTATGTGGTCAACCCCGTGATTCTGCTCAATGGACGGCGCGCGCTTCAGGAAGGCTCGACGCTTTTCTTTGGCCTCTCGACCATCCTCATCGCCGTCCTGATCAGCAAGCGCCTCCAATCGCACGAGGGCGAGCCGAAGACGCGCACCACGCTTGTGTTGTGGCTCAGCCTGATCCTTGCGGGTGGCCTGACGCTTGCCAGCAAATATACCGGCATTGTTTTTGTCGGCGCGGCGCTCGGTTGGGTTTTCCTCGCTGAAGCGGTGCGCCTTAACCTGCGCGCGCTGCTTCTGACGACGGGCAGGCTCATCATCTGCGGCTTGTTGATCCTGCTGCTCTTTATCGGCCTCTCGCCCGCCCTCTGGAGCGATCCGCCCGCCCGTCTCGTTGATTCGCTTCAGCAGCGCGCGCAGCTCCTCCAGATTCAGGTCGGCGGTGACCTCGCGGGCGGGATGTCTCTGGCGGAACGTCTGCGCGAGATCGTCGTTCAGCCGTTCATGACCGCTCCGCAGCATTTTGAGGTCGATTTCTGGTCAACGTTCCAGGCCGTCACCGATGACGTTAATCGCTACATGGCCTCTCCCTTCAGTGGCTTGCAGTTTGGGCTAGTGCTCGGCGGCCTGCTGACCCTGTTCGCCGGGGTCGGAATTATCCTCTCGTTTCGGCGTGACTGGCGTATCGGTGTGCTCGGTTGGCTCGTGTTGACAGTTGCCAGCCTGCTGGCAAATCCGCTGCCCTGGCAGCGTTATTATCTCGGCCTCATCCCGCTGGCGACCCTGCTGCTGGGCATCACGGTCGAAGCGCTGCTGCGGCGCTTTGTTTGGAAACCTGAACAGGCGCACGAATTAAGTCACACACCGTCTTAAAACGGTTAGAATGTGTGTGAGTAAACTGAGATTGCGGATTCCCACGCGCAGGGAGGTTCTTATGCGGTTACTGGTTTTTGCCGCTTTTTTATTCGCGTTTGTTGTGGCAGGCTGCACCAGTCAGCAGCCGACCGCGACGACTGCTCCCCCAACGGCGGTTCCGCCGACCAACACGCCTGCGGGTGATGCATCCAATGACCAGATTGCGACTATGGCGGCGACTTTTGGCGTATCTCTGCCCGGTACGTTGGTTATTCCCAATGATGCTAAGACGCCCAACGCGCCGACCCCCGTTCCGATTGTCATTGACGATTTGCTCTTTACGCAGACCGGTGGCATCGCCAATATTTCGCTCAGCATCGAACTGCGTGGCGATGGCACCATAATCCGCGACGGGCAAACCAGCACTGTCCCCGAAGAGGGTGTGCAGCAAATCGCTTCGCTTCTCGACGGAATTCACTTCTTTCAACTGCAAGGAATTTTCACCAGTCCAGCAGGTGCGGGGGACGCTTATCTGTACTCGCTTTCGGTCACATCGCCGACGGGCAGCCGTACCGTCACCTCGCAGGACGGCATGACCCCGCCCGAACTGGCGCAGGTCTATGATGCCATTCGCGCCCTCAGCGCCGGAGCTTAGCTAGAGCGGGGCAGGCGTGGAAGCCGCTTGCATCCAGCGCACCGCCAGCCCCCGCAAACCCGCCGCGCCCCGGCTCTTGAACGTCTGCATTCCTGCCTGCTCGGCATTCATCAGCGCCAGCGGCTCATCATCGACCACCAGACAGCGCTCGGGCTTAACCTGAGCGCTCAACGCTGCCAATTGATAACGCTGCACATCTTTGTCGAACTGCTCCGCGCGGTCGATGCCCCAGATCGCCCCTTTGAAATGGGGCAGCACAGGTTCCAGCAGCGCCTCTAGTACGCCGCTCAGCGAATAACTGATTACGCCCAACACCAGTCCCGCTTCATCCAACGGTCGCAAGACTGTCGGGACTTCGGGATAAAGTGCGGCGCTGTTCGCGGATGCCAGTGCAGGCAGTTCCTGCGCCAGCGCGGTCAACTCAGCTTGGTTTGGCTCCGGTCGTTCCTTCAGGCGAAACAGGGCGCGCGTCGTCCGAAACCGACCTTCACTCGCGTCCGCCAGTCCGTCCTCACCGCTCAGATTGAGGTCAGCGTAGTAGCTGTCCCAGTCCGCCAGCACCTCGTCGTAGGCGACCGACCATGCGCTTGCGTCGCCGCCGTAGCGCTCCGCCATGATCCGCCCCAGATTTGCGCGATAACGCTGCCGCAGCGCCGCCCGATCCACCAGCACACCGGGGACTTCGAAAAAGACGTGCGTGATCGGGGCAGCGCTCACGGCACGCCCTCGATGTTGACGATGTAGTTCTCCGGGTTGCCGCCAACTTCTGGCAGCGTGATCTCGAAATTGGCCGTCGCGCCTGCCTTCAACTCGGCAGTGCCCTCGCTCGATCCATCCGGCGTGATGTCCGTGAACCCGGCTGCGATCACGTTCTGCGCCCCGTCGAAAACCGTCACCGTCGCGCGCGGCTGACGAATCACATGGTCGCTGCTGTTGCTGACCGTGCCGCTGATGACCAGACGGTTCAGGTTGTCGAATTTCGACTCGTCTGTCCAGGTCATGTCACTTTGTCCGTAAATCACGGGTTCGGTCGCGTCAGGCTGCCAGTCGTTCCCGCCCAGCGCCACGCTGTAGTTTGTTGCCAGCGACGGCTGTCCTTGACCAAAACGCAGGCTGAACGGCGCGAAGCCGCCGGGCGTAATCCCATAGCCCATGACGTTATCGACCGCTCCCGCCACCGACAGCCCATCCGCCGAACGCAGATCGACCTGCACCGGTACACCCGTGACCGTCGTCAGCCCGTAATTGGCGACTTCTCCCGTCACGAAGAAAACGCCGCTTGGCGTCATCCAGGTCGAGACGTGCAGCACGCCCAGGCTGCCATCTTTGGCATACGCCAGCGTCGTCAGGTCGGTTGGTTGCAGCGCGGCGTCCGGCTTGATCGTAAACGTGTTGATGATTCCTTGAAGTGTTTGCATTTGTGCGGCATCGGTCGGCATAACGACTTCAATCAGTCCGATAAACGTCCCGGTCTGTTCAATGAATGTGTTGATCTGGTCAGTATCGCCACCCGCTGACGAGCGCAGACCGGTCATACGCCAGCTTCCGTCGCCCATCGCCTGTCGGCTCTGCTCGACGTAGCGTCCCGTATCCGAGCGTACCGTTGTCTGATACAGGTCAATATCCGCGCCGAACTCGCTTGAATCGAGCGTATGCCCCACGTTGATCACTGCAAACAGGAGAGCGGGCTGGCTGCTGTCCGGGGACGAAAAGGCCGCTGTTGCCAGCGTCGTCGTATTTTGCTCATACACCGGCCATTGACGCGGCAGCACCACCGAAAACGCGCCGCTTGGATGCGTGTAGCGCAGCGGTGACTGATCGACCGGGGCAGCAGTAGGCGCGAACACCACCGCGCCGCCGCTGCACCCGGCAAACACCAGGCACAGGCAGAAAAGGGCTGCAAGTTTCTTGAGCATCGAATCGCCCCGGAATCAACGTATACTAAAGACTAGTACGGAAGTCCTATTCAAGCGTTGGAAGTCCAACCCTATTCTAGAGTGACAGAACCTGTCACAAAGCACAAATTTGAAATTAGTTCTTGGTAATTCGTTTTTAGGCGCTGGTGAGCGCGATCACACTTCCGCCCCTCTCGACCTAAAACCAACAACTAAAAACGAAGAACTCAGTATCTTAAAAGGCCGCCACTTATGTACACCAATAACGAATTGATGTTTCCGCACTATGTTATCCCGTCTTTGAAAAAACTGCGCGGCCCGGAGTGGCAGACGCTCGTTGAACGCGTCACCACACTCTCGGAATTCCATGAAGAAACCCTGGCCTTCATGCTCATGATGGTGCGCATGAACGGCTGTGTCGGCTGCGAAACCGACAGCTACCGCGCCATGAAAGGCTGCGCGGCCTGCGCTCAGCAAACCCTGCGCCGCTACAAGGGTGAGGACGACGAACTGATCGCCTCGTTCCAGCAGGCGTTGACCGATGTGCGCAAATTCGCCGAAACGCACCCTAAAGTTGGCATCCAGAGCGACAGCGATTTCAAGCTGACGCCGCCCATCAGCGCTTGATCCGCGCTGCTCACGGCGATTCCTTCAGCGCTGCTAGCCCCGCATAGTCGAGTGGGTAGCGTCGCGCCCGAAACACCGAAGTCGCTTTGAAATAACCGCTTGGCTCCAGGCTTCCGGCGAAGCCATTGACGTAATCCCACACGATTTCACCACTCCGCTTGACCTCGAAGAGGCGTCCCGCCGTTCCGTCCGCGATCAGCGTATCACCGTTGGGGAAGCGCTCAGCGCTCGAAATAAATGGGGCATACAGGCTTTCCGGTGGATCAGCCTGATACTGCCAGACGATCTCGGATGGCGCATAGCTGTTGTTATTGCGGGTGTAGTTCCCGCTTGCCGTTAATGGCGGCGCGATTTCCAGCACCGTCGAGTAGGGGCGGTTGTTCTCGGCTTCCCCGTTGTCGAAGATCAGGACGTTTCCCGTGCCCGGCAGTCCCGGCGTGATCCAGTGCGCGTCGTGCTGTCCGAAAAGCTGCTGCGCACCGCTGCTTTGTGTGACTGCCGGGTTGCCCCAGCGATAGAGTAAATCGCCACCCATGCCGCTGCGCCCGCCTGAACTTGAGGCGGCTTCTTCAGTAGTCGTGCTGTGATCGATAATCCAGATTTCGCTGAAGTTACGGCTGCTGATCATGATCTGGTCGAGTGCCGGGTTATAGCTGATCGAATTGATATGCAGCCAGTCACCTAACACTGCTGGCTTCTGATAATTGATGTCGATGCGCTCTGGATGCTGAACAATCACACCGTAATTCGGCAGGCTGGAGTCCGTGTCCTGAATCAGGTGATCCCATGCCCGCCATGTCCAGACGATCTGGTTGCTTTCAGGGTCAACCTCGTCGATCTCGGCAGGCCAGATCGAATCGTGATCCGGCAGGCGGTCGGGACGCATTCCCGCTGCGGTCGCTTCGGCGCTGGGCAGCGCTTCCCACACAATCATCAGGACGTTGCCATTCGGCATCGGTTCAATGTCGTGATGCTGCTGATAATTCTCACCTGCGTAGTCGAATGACCAGATGAGACTGTCATCCCAGCCATATTCACGCAGTCCACCCCCAGCCCCACCGGCGTCCGCAAACTGTGAGTTCACCCCTGAAGCCGGGACAACCTGTGCCAGCAGATCACCGTTCTCCAGCAAATAGGCTTCTTGGGAAGTTTTCCCGTCCAGTTCCCACTGCTTGACAACCGCACCCTTCATGTCGATTAGGTAAACCGTTGAGCTGACCAGCGGCGCGAACATCGTATACCCCGGGTAGGCATCAGCGCTGTCCAGAATTAAGCCGGAAGGCGCTTCCGCTGCGGTGGGTTCGTTCGTCTGGGCATCACTGAAGTACGGGTTGAGCACACACACACATATAACGAGGAAAATCGTGATCAGTTTGCTTGCCATAGGCAAATTGCTGCCGGCAATAGGTGAATTCGATGTGGGGAAGGCGCGAACTGCCAGCAGCATCCTTTCTTGGATAGCAGTCGTGGTTGATCCGGTTTTCTTAACACAAGACCTACTCCGACGCAAGAAAATGTGGAAATAAGTCCTGTCGCGACTCGTGCTTTTTACTCAATCCTGAAAATCGTCTTTCCTGTCTCCTTGACAATGAGAAGGGGAGCCGAATCCCTTTTTGTCGGCACACTCACGGTAGCCCGAACTTGCGTCAGCGGGTAGACGTATGTTATAATTTTTAATATTGTGGGGGTATCTGCCAGCAGGCATTTACACACAGAACAACGTTTCTTCGCTACCTGCATCGTCAAATAAAAGGTGGCAGCTTCCCAACTTAGGGAAATTTTATTTATATTCATTTTCGTACGACCGTTCGATTCAGAGAGGAATAGAGCTATAAGCTCCCAAGATTCACTGCGAATTAATAACCAGATACGCGCTCGTGAAGTCCGCGTTATCACCGACACCAATGAAAATCTCGGTGTCATCACCTTAAGCGAAGCTCTTGCCGCTGCTGAGGCGCGAAATCTCGATTTGGTTGAAGTTTCGCCCAATGCCGATCCTCCGGTTTGCCGGATTATGGATTTTGGCAAATTCCAGTATGAGAAGCAGCGTAAGGAACGCAAGGCCCGTAAACAGCAAAAAGTCATCGAGGTGAAGGAAATTCGTCTCAGTCCCAAGACTGACGATCATCACCTCTCATTCAAAGTGCGCGATGCGCGCAAATGGATCGGTGACGGTATGAAGGTTCGGGTACGTATCCGCTTTCGCGGGCGCGAGATTACCCACTCCGGCATCGGGCGTACACGCCTAGAAAAAATCGCCGCCGAACTCAACGACGTGGCAGTGGTCGAGCAGATGCCCAACATGGAAGGTAATACCATGTTGATGGTACTCGCACCTGCGCCGGAGAAGAAACCAAAATAATTGAAGCTGTCCATGTGCCTAAATGCACTGGGCAAAAATCTGAACTCGTCAAACCTGACGATCCGTTCCGTAAAACTTGGCCTTTACTCTGAGCGTGTGATGCGCGATCATTAAAGGCATTCACGAATCAGCCTGGAGTCGTTACTGTGGCAAAGAAGTACAAACTCAAAACACATAAAGCGACGGCGAAACGCTTCCGCACAACCGGCGGCGGTAAAGTCGTGCGCACCCAGGGCGGGAAAAGTCACTTTCGCCGCCGCCGCTCTTCGCGTGCCAAGCAGGCGCTCGACAAAGTGGTGGTGATCAAGCAGTTGTCCACGTACAAGCGCATTATGCGGCTTGCGCCCTACCTGAACCTCTACAAGCAAAACCCGCCCAGCTAAACCGCGAAACACGGTTTCGCACCTGGGTTTCTTTCCCATGTGAATTCAGCCCAGCATACGAGTGCTGGGTGTTTGTTGTCAGGAGCAAGGCATTATGGCAAGAGTTAAGGGTGGGTATGTCGCCCGCCGCTATCACAAAAAAGTCCTCAAGCTGACCAAAGGTCAGTGGGGCACGCGCGGACGTCTGTTCCGCCGTTCGAACGAAGCGATGCTCAAGAGCCTGTTTTACGCCTACCGCGACCGTCGCGCACGGCGTGGCGATCTGCGCCGTCTGTGGATTATCCGCATCAACGCCGCCGCCCACCTGAATGGCCTCAATTACAGCCGCTTTATGTTTGGTCTGAAGAAGGCCGGCGTCGAACTGGATCGCAAGGTGCTGGCAGACATCGCCGTCCGCGATGCCATGACCTTCACCAAGCTTGCTGCACTCAGCCAGCAGAACCAGTAAAACAGCGATTAGCTTTCAGCTATCAGCGGTCAGCCATCAGCAAAAGACTCAACGCTGATGGCTGACCGTTTTTCGCTTTTCGTTCTTGCCGAAAGCTGAAAGCTGATCGCTGAAGGCTTCTTTATGATTACCAGCCTGCAAAACGACCGCGTCAAACTGGCGCACGGCCTGATCACTGGCACGAAATCGCGTCGCAAGACCGGCAAAATCGCCCTCGAAGGCGTCCGCCTGATCAACGACGCCCTCGAAGCAGGCTACATCCCCGATTTCGTCCTCTACGATCCGGCATCAGTCGATATTGCTCCGCTCGGTATCGACCCCGACCTGCTGCTCGATGCTGCGCCTGAAATTATTCGCCACGTCAGCACCACCGAGCAGCCGCAGGGCATTGTCGGCGTGTTCCCCATCCCCACGCCAAATATCCCGCGCTCACCGCAGCACGTCCTCATCCTCGACGCCATCCGCGATCCCGGCAACCTCGGCACGATTCTTCGCTCAGCCGCCGCCTCCGGTGTCGATCTGGTGCTGCTCGCTCCCGGCTGCGTCGATCCCTACAACGACAAAGTCCTGCGCGGCGGTATGGGCGCGCATTTCCGCGTTCCCGTGATCAACCAGTCGTGGGACAAAATCGCCGAAACCTGCACCGGATTGAACATTTCTCTCGCCGTGATGGATGGCAATCTGTCGTACGATGCTGCCAATTGGTCGCAGCCCTGGGCGCTGATCGTCGGCAGCGAAGCACACGGCGCAAGCGAACAGGCGGGTCTACTGGCGCATCAGCGCGTTTATATCCCAATGGCAGCCGAAACCGAGTCACTCAATGCCGCGATGGCGGCAGCGGTCATCCTTTTTGAAGCTGCTCGTCAGCGTCGTTAGCCCTCTGTAAAACCGACGCCACCTCAACTCAATGAAAATCAGCCTAGCGAAGGCGTTATCCTCAAAGTGATATTGAATATCCATGAGGGTTCGCTTGCTTCGCTCACTGATCGCCTATGCAATCCGGTTATCCATAGTGCTGACACTGTTCGCCGGCGCGGTAATTTTCATCGGCTTGCAGCAGCCGCCCTCAGAGTGGGTGCAGTTGCTTCACCTTGATGACTGCGAACTTCCCTGCTGGATCGGCATCGAGCCGGGGAAAACCACCTTTGCTGAAGCACGACAAAAAATTGATGCTATTTACAGCAACACATCCCTGTATCTGCTCGAAGATTATGGAGGTGATGAGCTGAGAATTACCGATAAGCATACCAGCGACGGTATGGATATTCTGCTCTCTTCAGACGGCGAGACAACCCTACAACCCATCGTTACAAACATCACTTTGAGTACCTATATTCAGCCAAACGGGCTACCTATCCCACCAATGATAGGAGACTTGTGGAACGATTTGGGCATTCCTGAATCGATTTCCCGTTTGGTTGGCTCAAAAGAAAGTATTCTCATCATGTCGTACCAGCATCAGCAAACCCTAGTTTACATAAGTGATTCAAACGAATGTAATCGAGTTTCTCCCAATCAACAGTTCGGCGGCATTTCATTGGGAGATCAATCAAATCAGCCAGCCAATATATTTGGCGGGCTTTCCTCTCCGCTGTCTTGGCGAGGGTTTTATAAATGCAACGATTTTGGAAATTAAAAGGAGCGACCTTATCAGCCGCCCCTCTCAGTCCTCGAACCTCAGCACTTCGTTTCAGAAATTGATCATCTGCCCCTCTAACCCGTGCGCCGCTTCCTTGATCGCCTCGCTCAGCGTCGGGTGTGAGTGGACGTTGCGCGAGATTTCCTCTGGCGTCAGTTCCGCATAGCGTGCCAGCGTCAGTTCCGGGAGCAGTTCGGTCACGTCCGGGCCGATCAGGTGTGCGCCCAGGATTTCGCCGTACTTCTTGTCGCTGATCAGCTTGACGAAGCCAACCGGATCGCCCAGACCATGCGCCTTGCCGTTGGCCTGAAACGGGAACTTCGATACATGAATGTCGTAGCCTTTTTCGCGCGCCGCTTTCTCGGTGTAGCCGAAGCTGGCGACCTGCGGCTGGCAGTAAGTCGCGTGCGGCATCATGTCGAAGTCGAGCGTGATTGTCTCCGCGCCTGCGATGTTCTCCGCCGCGATCACGCCCATCGCTTCCGCGACGTGCGCCAGCATCACCTTTGCCGTCACGTCACCAATCGCGTAAATGTGCGGGACGTTGGTCTGCATCTTCTCGTTGATCGCAATCGCGCCGCGATCCGTCAGCTTGACGCCCGTTTTGTCGAGGCCATAGCCTTCCGTGCGCGGCTTGAAACCAATCGCTTCCAGCACGCGGTCGGCTTCCAGCACCTGCTGCTTGCCGTCCGCCGTCGTCACCGTGACTTTTACGCCCTTGCCCGTGTCCTCAATCTTATCGACGCGGGTCTTGGTCATGAACTTGATGCCCGCCTTCTTATACTGCTTTTCCAGTTCGGTCGAGACTTCTTCGTCTTCCAGCGGCAGCAGGTGATCGAGGAACTCGACAATCGTCACATCGACGCCGTAGTTGTGATGGACATAGGCGAACTCGCAGCCAATTGCGCCGCCGCCCGCGATGATGATCGACTTGGGCAGCTTGTCCTCCATAATCTGCTCTTCGTAGGTGACCACGTTCGCGCTCAACTGCGTGTTCGGGATCAGGCGGGTCGTCGCGCCCGTGTCGAGGATAAGGTTCGTAAACGTCAGCGTCTCTTTACCGCCCGCGTTGAGTTCCACGTCCATTGAATTCGGACTGGTCAGGGTTGCCCAGCCCTCGAACTCGTCGATCTTGTTCTTGCGCATCAGAAAATGAACGCCCTTGACGCGCCCGTCCGCAACATCGCGGCTGCGCTTGAAGGCTTTGCCGTAATCGTAGGACACCTTGCCCTCGACCTTGATGCCGAATTTGTCGGCCTCATCTTTGAAGATATGCACCAGTTCGGCATTGCGCAGCAGCGCCTTCGAGGGGATACAGCCGACATTGAGGCAGACGCCGCCCCAGTACTGCTTCTCGACAATAGCGGTCTTCAGCCCAAGCTGGCTGGCGCGGATCGCCGCGACGTAGCCGCCGACGCCTGCGCCCAAGACCACCAGATCGTATTGTTTTGCCATGAGACGTACTCCTGAAATGTGTGGTGAAATTGTGGTGAAATGACCCTTATTGTAAACCAACGCCGGGTCACGCGAAAGACAGATTGCTGATTTATTTCACATGATCTATAGACGCGCTCATTCAGCCATATCGCACCCAACCTACCCAAAGGACAAACATGAGTCAATCGCACGAAGCCATCAAGCAGGAAGTCGTCGGCACGTATGACCGTGCCGCTCATCTCTACGGACAGGTCGGGACGAAACAGTTCACCTACTTCGGCAATTTGCTGATTGAGCGCCTCAATATTCCCTCTGGCGCGCACATCCTCGATCTTGCAAGCGGTCGTGGTGCGCTGGTATTCGCGGCAGCGGAGAAAGTCGGCGAGAGCGGTCATGTTGTTGGGATTGATCTCGCGCCGCAGATGGTCGCGCTCACGCAGGCCGAGATCGAGCGGCGCGGGCTGACTCAGGCATCGATCCTGCTCATGGATGCCGACAACCCCGCCTTTGAGTCAGAGTCGTTCGACTTTATTACCTGTGGTTTCGCGCTGCATTTCCTCGATTACGAACGTATATTGCCCAAACTTCGTGACCTGCTCAAAGTTGGCGGCATATTTGCAACCAGCATTCCGAACGCACCACTGAGCGAAGCGGAACTCGCACGCTGGGGCTGGCTCTTTGAACTGACGAAGGCTGTTTTCCCGCCCGACTTCACCCCGCCGCCTGCCTGGATCGCCCCCCGCCGCCTGAAAACCCCCGAACGTGCCGAGTCTGCGCTTCATGCAGCAGGATTCAGCCAAGTCTGGACGGAACAGCACGATGCGACTCTCTATTTCCGCGACGAAAATGACTGGTGGGATTGGGAATGGTCGCAGGGATCGCGCTTCTGGGTTGAGGGCATGTCACCGGACGGCTTGGAACGCTTCAAGCGCGAGTCGTTTGAGCATCTGCGCGCCATGCAAACGCCGCAGGGCATCCCCATGCTCGACGGCGCGTTGTTCGCTTTCGCGCGCAAATCCTGACCCTTATGTCCCTTCATCTGAGCGCGAACTGCGCTCAGATGAAATTTGCAAAATCCCTAAGGAATTGTATAGTTTGCCTTACAATTAAAGAACACGATCATGAATTAAGCATGAAGACCTCCGCTGACGCCAATTCCTTAATACACGTTTCAAACCTTATCGTAGACAATTGAAATTAAATTGTTACAGGAAATGGCTCATGACAATTCCAAGCAATCGGGACTTCTCAACCGAAGTAAAACAGGATCGCCTGCGCTTATTGTGGCGAGTTACACTGGTTGCTGCCGTTCTGGTAGCCTGGGTGTTGATGAACATCGCCATGCTTCAGCGGGTCGAACTCTCGCAGATGTTCATTCCGCTGGTGGTCATCATCGTCGGTTCGCTGCTGACGCGCGCCCTGCTCGTGCGCAACCTCTACCGTTCCGCCGCTTGGACGTATGTTACCAGCCTGATGGCGGGACTGGCACTGGCGCTGGTTTTTGCCGATAGTCAGGCGCTCTACGTCTTCCCCTTTGCCTTTCCCATTGTCGTGTTTATCGTTGGTTTGCTCCTTCAGCCCGCCAATACGCTTTTCACCGCCGTTGTCGCCTCGGTGCTGATTGTCGTCGCTCCCTTGATCGGACAGCAGTCGATTCCGGCGCAGTTGGTCATTCAGGTTGCGGCGATTGCCCTGACGCTCATTAGCGCGGTCGTGGCGGCGCAGGTCGCCGGTGACCTCTACCAGATCGCCGACTGGGCGCTTTCCAACTATCAGCGTGAGCGGCGCGTCGCGGGCGAGTTGTTCGACAGCCAGCAGGCGCTGGAGCGCAGTCTCGCCCGCAGTAACGCGCTCGGCGAACGCCTTCAGGAAACCAACGTTGAACTCGAAGACGCGCGCTCTGCCGCTGAAGACGCCAAACATTTTCGCGGTCAGTTCCTTGCCAATATGAGCCATGAATTGCGCACGCCGCTCAACGCCATCATCGGCTTTAGCGAAACCATGCTCAAGTTCCCGGCGATGTACGATGATGTCAAGCTCCCCGGTGCCTATGAAGACGACCTTCAGCAGATTTACACCAGCGGTCGTCAGTTGCTCACCCTCATCAATGACATCCTCGACCTCGCCAAAGTCGATGCCGGTAAGCTCGATGTGCGTGTGGCGCGTGTCGATTTGCACCCGCTGCTTCAGGTCGTTGTTTCGACAGCCAGCGGTCTGGTCGGCACGAAACCCGTCCAGTTGCAAACCAAAATCCCCGATTATCTGCCGCCAGTTTGGGCAGATGAAGCGCGCGTGCGTCAGGTCTTGCTCAATCTCTACAGTAACGCGGCGAAGTTTACGGAACGTGGTACGATTACACTCAGCGTCGCCGAAATCGACGAGGGTGTTCGTATCAGCCTGAGCGATAGCGGTATCGGTATTTCGCAGGAAAATCTCGAATTGATTTTCGAGGAATTCAAGCAGGCAGAAACCGGCGGTCGTGACCCGCGTTCAGGCGCTGGTCTGGGTTTAGCGATTTCGCGTCAATTGCTCAGCTTGATGGGCGGGCGCATCTGGGCGGAAAGCGAACTTGGCAAGGGCAGTACCTTCCACTTCATCCTTCCGGTGCATCAGGAGACGCCTGGCGCATCCGAAACTGCGCCCGAACCGGAAATGGTCAGCGCCAGCCATTAAGCACGACGACCGTAAAAAGTATTTTTGAGGAGGGAGGGGACGCGCCTCATACCACATTATGAAGATCATGTATGTTGAAGATAACCCGGCAAATATTTCACTTTTGCAGCGCATCGCTCGAATGGGTGGTCACGAAGTTATCAATTACACCAACGGCGAAACTGCACTGAACAATTTTGAACAAGATCACGCCGACCTTGTGCTGATGGATTTGCAGCTTGAAGGCCGTTTCAGCGGCCTTGATGTAGTCAAAGAACTGCGCTCGCGCGGTTTTAAAACGCCGATTGTTGCTGTCACGGCCTACGCGATGGTCGGTGACCGTGAGCGCTGCATTGAAGCGGGCTGCGACTCGTATCTCTCCAAGCCGCTCCCCGTCGCAGAACTGGTCGAGATGGTGCATACCTACGAGGAAAAGTTTAAGCCGTCACCGGTGCCCGTTGCGGTCGTGCCTGCCAGCGAAACGAAAGAAGCGCCACCTGCGACCGCTCAGCCGGAAACACCTGCTGTGAAACCGCCAGAAACAACAGCAGAGGTAACATCTGCACCAGCCCCGGAACCCACGCCGGAGCCAGTCGAGAAGCCCGCTGTTGCCGAAGCACCATCACCCGCCGCCGAAACAACCACTGAACCCGTCGATCAGCAGGCTGAAGAACCCACCGAACCCAGCCGTGACGCCACCCTTGATCTGGTAACCTCGCGGAGCAGCAATCACGTCAGCGACCCGAAGGCGCAGACGGGCAGCGCTTAGCCTGCTCAGCCCGCTCAGGTCAAAATTTTGAGCAGCCCCGGCTGAACGCGAAAAGTCAAATCGCCGCCCCTTGCCGCTTCGCCATCCAGTTCCAACCCCAGCGCAGCCTTTGGGCTGTGAATTTTTACTTCAGCCGCCCGTGCAGAAAGTACGGCGGGATGCGTCAGGTGGGTTCCCAGATACACCCGCTGAAATGCCGCCAGAATCTCCAGCCGCGATACCCCTTTGACCAGCACCACATCGAACAGACCATCGCGCTGTTGCGCGTTCGGTGCGATTTTCATGCCATGCCCGAAAGTCGTGCCATTCGCGATGGCAACCGCATAGGCTTTGCCTTCGTACCATGCCTTGCCGTCGAGTGTGATTTCCATCACTTGAGGGTCGTGCGTCATCAGCGTGCGGATCGTCGTGGTCATAAACGACCAGGGGTAGCGGTTCGACAACCGGTTGATTCGCTCGACGATTTCGCCGCCCATCCCAGCGCTGGCGATGTTCAGAAAATACTCGTGTCCGCGCTCATGCGACAGTTTGCCAATGTCGGTGGCTTGCGGCTGCGCGTGCGCGATCCATTCGGCAGCGGCTTTCAGGTTGTCGAAGGGGATACCCTGACCGCGTGCCCAGTCGCGCCCCGTGCCAATCGGCAGGTTGCCATAAATCAACGGCTGACCATCGGGGTTGCGTTCGTTCAGTTCCGCCAGCGCGTTGATCAGCGCGTGGTTCGTGCCGTCGCCGCCAATCGCCACCACCCGCGTCACCCCGACTGCTTGCGCTTTATCGAGGTGTTGCGCCACCTCATCCGGGCGCTCCGTCACAGCGACGATCAGTTCGCCCAGCGCTTCCCACAGCAGAGGTTCGACCTCACGCCACAGACGCCCAGCCCGTCCGCTGCCTGCGTGCGGGTTCAGAATGATTAACGTTTTATCGTTGGTCATAAAAGATTATTTTTGTGGCGGTTCTTCGCGCGCCAACATGGCGTACAGTTCCTGAAAGCTGAACGGCTTGATTAAGTAATAATCCGCGCCCGCATCCAGCGCTTTTTGCTTCAGCGCCATACTCCCGCTCATAGCGATGAACAGCACATCGATGCAGCACGGCTTCTGACGCACGTGGCTCAGAAATTCCAGCCCGTCCATGTGCGGCAGCGAAATATCGCAGATAATTGCGCTGGGTTGGTAGCCATCGCCCAGCAGTTTCAGACCTTCTTCAGCATTTCGCGCAATCTCGACCACATAACCGTCAAGTTCAACTGCTTCCGTGAGAACCTTGCGTAATTCGGTGTCGTCTTCAATGAGCAAGAGGTTGGACATCATTTACCTTAGGGTCTGACCTGGCCTGTACCGATGATCACCCACTTATAAGTCGTCAGTTCTTCGAGCGCCATTGGCCCGCGTGCGTGCAGCTTCTGCGTACTGACGGCGATCTCTGCGCCTAAACCAAGCGCCCCACCGTCGTTGAAACGGGTGCTGGCGTTGACAAAAACTGCCGCCGAATCGACTTCATTGACAAAGCGCTCCGCATGATCAGGCGTTTCCGTCATGATAGCATCAGAGTGCTGAGTAGAATGCTTACGAATGTGATCGAGCGCCTCATCCAGCCCATCCACGATCTTCAGGCCGAGGATCAGCGCCATCCACTCCGTATCGAAATCCTCCGCTTCGGCAGGCTCTACCCCCGCTTGTCCACCCACGATTTCCAGTGCGCGCGGCTCTGCGCGAAAGCTCACGCCCGCCGCGCCCAGTCGTTCGACCACACGCGGCAGAATTTCCGCCGCCACCGCTGGATGCACCAGCAGCGTATCCAGCGAATTGCACACCGAAGGCCGCTGCGTTTTGGCGTTGAACACAATGTTCAGCGTGTCGTCGAGTTTCGCCGTGTCGTCCACGTAAACATGGCACACCCCCAGCCCGCCCGTGATCACGGGAATCGTGCTGTTCTCGCGGCAGTGACGATGCAGCGCTGCGCCGCCGCGCGGGATGATCATGTCGATGTACTGGTGCAGCTTAAGCATTTCGTCGATATAGCGTCGGTCAGTGTCGTCGATGTACTGAATCGCGTCGCCAGGGATCACTCCGTCGAGCTTTGCATCGATCAGTGCCTGCCGAATCACCTTGATCAGCGCCACGCTGCTGCGCAGGATTTCTTTCCCCCCGCGCATCACGACGCTGTTCCCCGACTTGAGCGCCAGCACGACCACATCGACCGTCACGTTTGGGCGCGCTTCGTAGATCACGCCCAGTACGCCCAGCGGCGTCCGGCGGCGGCAGATTTCCAGCCCGTTGTCGAGCGTGCGCGCGTCGAACGTCTTGCCAACCGGATCGGGCAGCATGGCGACTTTGCGCACATCCTCAGCAATCCCCGGCAGACGTTTCTGCAAACTCATCCGGTCGAGCAGGGCATCGCTCAGGCCGTTCTTCTGGCCTGCTTCGAGGTCGATGCAGTTCTCCGCCAGAATCGCTTCGCTGTTGGCGTCCAGCGCGTCGGCAATCGCCAGCAGAGCGGCATTTTTCTGCTCGGTAGTCGCCTTCGCCAACACATACGAGGCTTCTTTCGCGCGGCGTCCCAGTTCGCGTACGTCCATTTGTCTGTCCTTAGCTTTGGCAGTGAGCTTTTAGCCCTGAGCTGATAGCTGACCGCTGATAGCTGATGGCTACTTGAGTAACACCATGTTGTTGCGATGAATCACGGCATCACCGTAACTATACCCCAGAATTTCGGCGATGTGCGTTGATTTCACGCCGCACAGTTTGCGAACGGCTTCGCTGTCATAGCTCGTCAGTCCGTGCGCGATTTCCCGTCCATCCGGCGCGAGGACCGACAGCGTTTCGCCCCGGCTGAATTCCTCGATCACGGCGGTGATTCCCACCGGCAGCAGGCTCGCGCCGCCGCTCAGCAGCTTGCGCGCTGCCCCTGCATCGACCTTGACCGTCCCGTGTGTCTTGTCGAGCAGCAGCCAGCGTTTGCGGCTTTCCAGCGGCGTCGGCTCCGCCGCGAACTGCGTCCCTACGGTCTCGTCGTTGAGGATTCGCACCAGCACATCCGGCGCTTTGCCGCTGGCGATCCGCGTCGGCACGCCGCCCCGGCTTGCCAACTGCGCTGCCTGAATCTTGGTCACCATGCCGCCCGTGCCAAGACCTGTCACCGACCCACCCGCCAGCGCCCACGTATCTTCGTCGATGTGCTCAACCCGCGTGATCAACTGCGCATCCTTATCCTGACGCGGATCGGCGGTGAACAGCCCCGGTTGATCGGTCAGCAGAATCAGCAGATCGGCTTCGATCACGGTGGCGACCAGCGCCGACAGGTTGTCGTTGTCGCCGATGCGGATTTCGTGCGTGGCAATCGTATCGTTCTCGTTGATGACTGGAATGATGTGCTGATCGATTAAGGTGAGCAGGGTGTCGCGCGCGTTCAGGAAGCGCGTCCGGTTGCCCAGGTCGTCGCGCGTCAGCAATACCTGCGCCACCACAATCTGGAAAATGTCGAACAGTTCGCCGTAAATCTGCATCAGGCGGCTTTGCCCGACCGCCGCCAGCATTTGCTTGGTCGGCACATTGCGCCCGAAATCGGGGAAGTTCAGCCGTTCACGTCCCGCCGCGACCGCCCCCGACGACACCAACACGATCTCATGCCCCTGCTGGTGCAGCAGGGCGGCCTGTTGCACGATACCCAGCATGTGCTGGCGGCTCAGGTGCCGGGTGCCGTCCGTCAGCACGCTCGTACCCACTTTGATGACAATCCGCTGTGGTTGCATAATTCCCCTACTTGCTACGGTTTGATTATAGTCGGGGAGCGTTTTCGCCGTCTATATCGAGGTCGATGGGTTCTTGACCTGAGGCGGTGGGGTGGGAGTAATATCCCCAAATCGAACTCTCAGGATGGGGGTCAAGATGAGGTAAATGCCTGATCCAAAAACTCCCAGGAGCGAGATGCTAAGCAGTCCAACATTAGACTCATGGAGCGCAAAAAGGTAGAGAAGTACGGCAAAGGAGATCCCCAGGAATTGGAATCCACCAACCCAGATGTAATAGCGGTTTGGCAATGTTCCTTCTTTGCCTACTTTGGGATCATCGAACCGGTAGATAAAGAGCAGATAAGCTAGTAGCGAGCCAAAACCGATCATCAGCCCGCCGAGGCTTTCCTTGAATAAACCGAGATTGAAGTCCTCGGTTTTCGCAATCGACGACATCGCTGAGCTGATGGCGGTCACCGCCAAATAAAACGGTAACGAGACCCACAGCAGGTTCGTGATGAGGTAAATGGGTCTAAAGGGGATTTTTAGCTCCCCATGCGCGTAGTTTATCGTGACGACAATACCCACCATCGAAAATAGGATGGTGATCAGTGTGCAGGTAGCGACCGTCGCATAGAGCAAGGATTGTTGTGTAATCGACGGGGGAGTGGTCACGTCAACTATCCCCTGGCTGACTCTTCCAACCACCAGCCCCAATACGACCGTCAGGCCGTTTACACCAATCCGCAACAACTGCTCGTAATTATTCTGGTCCATGAATTTTCTCCATTGCGATCATGTAAATATGTCGCACACTGCTTCCCGTTTCGGCAAAACGGGTTGTTGCCGCCTAACTGAAGATTCCCATATGACGAAGCAGATTCGCCAACATCCCTGCGACAAGCAGCAGGCCGAACTGCACCCCAACCAGTGCATACGACCAAAGCCGCTCGTGAGGCGACCTGCCTGCAATATAATGTATCCATAAATATATTATAATATTATTTGTAAAAGTCAGTGCCCAGACGACGGAAACCTGCCCTTCGAACAGCCCAACGGCAACGATGATTGCCGTCCCTAGATTGATTACGTGAACAACCCATTTCGTTTTTTCTATACCGATCACGGTCGGGAGGCTGTTCACCTGTGCTTCCCGGTCTCCTTCGAAATCACGAATATCCCAAAGCATCCCGCTCGTAAAGATGTTTATGAAGATGAAAAATATGGCAAAGACGAAGGCAGCGTCGGGCGGGTAATTCGAATCAAGTGTTGGGAAGACGACGACGCCTAATGCCCATCCTAGCGAGGAAATCACATTTTTGACGAGGGTAATATTTTTGAATCGGCGCAGTCTCCCGAAAGACTGATTGTAAAGGACGCCCAACAATATCCCCACCACCGCGAAAGCCAGCGCAAACAGGTTGCCAGATAGGATAGGGATGAGCAAACTCAAAGCGAATGCAATCAGGGAAACGAGGGTGATACTGCGCTGCGACTCAGCGGCTATCTGCGCATCGTGAGGGGAATTGATCTGGTCTTCAGCAGAATCAGTCAGGCGATTCCACTGATAAACGCCTGCGGTCACCAGTGTAACCACCAGGGCATCTTCAAAGCGCACGGCACTTCCAAGAACGCGGGAAACGCTCCAAACTCCGACCAGTGCGCCGATGGAGACGTAGAACTTGTCGTTGGTCAGGAAATGTTGCATAACTCCCCTCATTGCTTCGACTTAGAATTATAGTCGGGGAGCATTTTGTCTGCCTCGTTAGCGAAAACAAACCGTCCAGTCGCCTTAAATCGAACGCGAACGACCAGTACTTCGATCACGTTTCTCCCTCAAATCATCGAACGTTCGAACGCTTCGAACACGCCTCTGTTCGAAGCGAATCAACCCCGATAAGCTGCATTCCCGACGGTTTGTAGGGGGAAACTCGACCGTCCGTACCCCATTACAAGAGTGCGTTAAACGTATCGAACGAACACTTGTTCGATTTCGCACGTTTTTGTTCGAAATTTTATTTTCTAACCTCATTCAAACCAAAAGGCCACAGGAGATAAATTCTCTGTGGCCTCGGTGATCTCGGTGACGCAACCTCTTTTTAGGCGTGCGTCGGCACTGGCTGACCTGTGCGCAGGCTGTTCACGATGTCGCGCATCGTCCGCGCCTTCTTTGCCAGCACGTCCATCGGCATCGAGCCGTCGCCTGTCATCCAGCCTGCCATGCCGCAGGCTACCGCTCCCGCCTTCAGGTAATCTCCGGCATTCTGGTCGCTCATCCCGCCGTTGCAGATGAACTTGAGGTGGTTCAGCGGCCCCCGTACCGACTTGAAGTACTCCAGCCCCATCGCGCCAATCGGGAAGATTTTCAGCAGCTTGACGCCTGTTGCCCAGGCATCAACACACTCGGTCGGCGTAAGCACGCCGGGAACGACCAGCACATCGGCTTTCTGCGCCAGCGCGATCACCTCGCGGCTGAACGACGGCGCGATGATGAAGTCCGCCCCCGCGTCAAGGACGCGCTGCGCGGTCTCCGCGTCGAGCACCGTTCCCATACCGGCGCACACCTTATCGCCATAGAGTTTCTTCGTGGCTTGAAGCGCTTCCAGCGGGCTGTCCGAGTTCATCGTGAACTCAAAGACGTCAATCTGCCCGGCGTTGAGTAAAACATCGGCGTGCTTCAGCGCAACATCCGGCGGAAAATGACCCCGCATTCCTGCCATCAGCCTGCTCTGCTCGATTCGGTCGTAAGCTGCCTGAGTATTCATAAGGGTTCTCCTCTGTCATTTGGGATAATAATAACAGGAATAAGCGGTGCGAGGAAAAACCTAAATGACCGCTTCCCAGCCTTCTTCGCCACCGAGCACGCGCCGCAGAAGATCGCCGAACTGGCGACGGGGCAGAGGTTTGGAAACGACCGTCGCAAAACCGTCGTATTGCAGCCGCTTGTTGAGCGCGAAATCGATTACCGACGCGACAGCAATCACCGGGATCGCGCGCAGCGTGGGGTCAGCCTGGATATGGCGATTGATGATAAAGGCCTGAGCGCGGGGAAGGTCAATGTCGAGCAGGATGAAATCAGGCCGAGGGGTCATGGCGCGTAGCTGCTCAACGACATTTTCGCCAGTCGTGTTGCGCTTGAAGCGAATACTCAGGTCGCGCAGAATTGAAGAAATCGCGACGAGGGTATGCGCATCATTTTCAACGACAAGCGCCCATTTGTCTTCCAGCAACGTTGCAAACTCCAGACCAAAATTTTATCTATTGTCTTATAATGCGAATTACGATACCCAATTATTATAACGTTAATTTTTACCTTATGGATGGGTGATCGCGTGAAATGTGTATAAATTCAGAAATAATTCACAGTTTGTTACACTGCGAATGAACCTTACCGCCTGAAAAGGGAATATGCAAATGAGAATTGTCATCGCGGCAGGGGCCTTAAAGCACAGTCTTTCAGCAGCAGATAGCGCTCAGGCGATTGCCAGAGGGTTGCAACGCTCCGGTTTGGAGGCTGAACTGATCTTGCTGCCCGTCGCGGACGGCGGAAACGGTACGCTCGAAGCATTTTTGCTCAGCGGCGGACAGGAAATCGTCGTTGAAGTGAGTGATCCGCTGGGGCGTCCAATCAAAGCTTCGTTTGGGCTGCTGGGCAATACCGCCGTGATCGAAATGGCGCTGGCATCTGGTCTGGAACAACTAAAACCTGAAGAACGCGATCCGCTGCGTGCCAGCACATACGGCACAGGACAGCTCATGAAAGCCGCGCTGGAAGCGGGAGCAGAGCGAATTATTGTTGGCATGGGGGGCAGCGCGACCGTCGATGGCGGCGCGGGCTGCCTGCAAGCGCTGGGCGTGCGCCTGCTTGATGACGAAGGCCACGAGATTCCGCCGGGCGGCGGCAGCCTGCATCTGCTGGAGCGGATGGACACCAGCGGCCTCGATCCCCGCTGGAAAAACGTGGAGGTGATTATCGCTTCAGACGTGGACAATCCCACGCTGGGCGAACAGGGCGCAGCGGCGGTTTTCGGCCCACAGAAGGGAGCTAGCCCGGAAGATGTCGTTCGCCTGGAAGACAACCTGCGCGATTTTTTCACATTCGTCGCCGGGGAAGTAGGCGTTGACGTGCGCGAAACGCCAGGTGGCGGTGCGGCGGGTGCGCTCAGCGCTGGCCTGATGGCTTTCCTCAGCGGGCGGATTGAATCGGGCATTGACCTGATCCTTGACCTGCGCGGCTTCGATCAGTATCTTGATGCGGCAGCGCTGGTTATCACGAGCGAAGGGCGCATGGATGACCAGACGATTCACGGTAAAGGGCCGCTCGGTGTGGCGCGGCGAGCAGGTGCGCGTGGCGTACCAACAGTTGCGCTGGTCGGTGGGTTGGCGGTTGCGGATCGAGTGCTGCGTGAGGCGGGACTCGCGGCGGTGCTGCCGATTATGGAAGCGCCGATGACGCTGGAAGATGCTCTGACTCAGGCTGAGCCGATGATAGAGCGGGCGGCAGAGCGGCTCGGCTACTTGCTGCAACTGCAAGCGCAATTGCAAATGGAACGGGATCTGCCGCCGGACGGCACTGCTACGGAGAGCGAAGACGTCATGGATGATAATGAAGTCGAAGGGTTGATCAAGACCCTAAACGAAGGGGACGAAGCGAAGCAGCAGGAATCGTTACAGGCGCTGGTACAGATTGGCGCGGAAGCAGTTGCTCCGCTGATATCGCTGCTCGGCGAAAGCGAAGATGCGGCATTGCGTCGGGGCGCAGCTTACGCTCTGAGTCACCTGGCGGATCCATTGATCGCCCCGGCACTGATTGAATCTCTTGAAACTGACGATGACAGCGAAGTAAGGGTTTACGCAGCGCGGGCACTCGCAGCACAAACCGATGCGCGTGCGATTGAGCCGTTGGTTGTTGCACTGGATGACGCTGATCCTGCGGTGCGTGAGGAAGTTGTACGGGCGTTGGGTGAACTCTCGGAAGCGCTTCAGAGTCCGCGTGCGGTCGAGCCGCTCGCGCAAACGCTGACGGATGAAGATTGGGGGACACGCCAAAGCGCCGCCGAAATGCTGATACGGTTGGAAATTGATCATGTCGAAGAAGCCGAGCAGCTTTTGCTGACCGATCTCAAAAACATCAATGAGGAAATTCAACTGGGGGCGGCTTGGTCGCTGCTGGAGATAGGCGATCCGCGTGCACTCGACCCACTGGTTGAACTCCTGAATCATCCCGACAGCCGAATCAGTTCGACCGCCGCGCGCGGGCTGGGCGAACTAGGCGATCCGCGTGCGGTCATTGCGCTCACTGCCGCGCTGAATCATGCCAATGAGCCGCTGCGCAAAGCTGCGCAGGCGGCGCTGGATCGACTAAATACGCTCGATTAGTGTCGGTCTTCGATGCGCTTGCGCAAGTCGGCGAAATCTTTTTCAAGGCGCTCGATTGCTTCGCTGCTGGCTTTCCGACCTTCGTCAAAACCATGATCGAGCGAATCAACCAGTTCGGCGCGCATTTTCTCACCGCTGCGCGGGGCAAACAGCAGCGCTAAAGCCGTGCCAACGGTGACCCCAATGACGAAAAAAGCAAGAATAGCGGTCGTGCGTTCGCGCGTCGCTTGAATTTCGGCGTCGCGGCTGTAGTAGATACGATCATTCATGGTGTTTGCCTTTTATGCTTTGCAATAACTATCTTAATTAAAGCAAATAATTGGTACAGCGTCAATGATAAGCCGATGAGTAAAGCATGATGTCCCGACATGGCCCATATATGGATGAAGCGCCGCGTCGGTCAGGAGATGATGGCGTTTCGTTTTTTCGATGGGAACTATATGGATATATATAGATAAATGAAAAGCGCATGGACTTTGGATATAGAGTCAGTCCATACGCTGAATTATGTTTGAGTGAAGCGTTGTATCCTGGGCGAGAGAATGGGAGATCAGCCGCTTGTCTCGCCCCCTCAGAAATTAGCAGGCAATGTGGATGCCGAGTGCGTTGATGCACACATTGCCCTGATTGTTCGAACCACCGCCTACCGTTACCGTCGCCTGAATACTCGGCGTGTCGGCACCGACGTTGATGCCGTTGTCGTTGACCGAGACATTGGCGGTCGTATCGACGACAGGTGCATCGACATTGATATTCAAGCCGTTGTTGTTCAGGCTGGCATTGGCGTCAAGGATGGAAGTGTCAGCGTTGACGTTCAGACCATTGTTGTTCAGCGTGGCGTTGACGTCCGCGTTCAGGATGCTCGAATCGACGTTGACTTGTAGACCGAGGTCAGTTGTCGTACTTGTTGGCAGCACCTGGTTGTCGGTCACAGAGATGACTGGAATGCTCGTGCAGATACCGGCGATTGACAGCACGTCACCCGACGAAAAACCGACATTTCCTCGCTCATTGACCAGTAGCCAATTCGTTCCTCCGATTGACGCCAGCACGGGAACGGTCGCGTTGACGCGAATGTTGCCAAGAATGGGAGCCGTCAGGTTAGGCAGAGCGCGGACGTTCACGCCGACATCGACGTTGGGGCCTGCCACGCAGCTTGAATGGGTTGTGTCAATGCCCGGAGGCACGACGACGACCGTCGTACCTCCAGTGAGACTGACAGGAACATTGATGCCGTCCGTATCCAGCAGGGAAGTCATGGCGGTGAAGTCGCTCAGAGCGCTCATGGCATCATTCGGGCAGTTCATCTCGTTGGGGGCACCAGGCATGAGCATGAGACCGTAGCCTGCAATTCCCTCAGCGCCATTCGAAAAATCGGCAGAAATATTCATAGTGTAGGCGTCTGTACCGGGTGCGATGCGCAGGCACATACCGCTCACCGCGCGCTTGACGCTGGCGATATTCTCGTTCGTGAGATCCCGCGAGATGGTGATCGACGGTGCATTCTCGTAATCCTGGCTGACCGCCAGTAGGAAGATGCTTTGGTTTTGGCGGGCGGTGAATTTATATGCACGTGACAGGTTGCTCATGCTGACCGACTGCTGAACCGCTTGTCCAACCGGAAGAATAAGTGCTTCGCCGTCTGCGGCGGCTGGGAAAACGAACAGCCCCGTGACCAGCAGAACCAGGGCAACCGACAACGCTTTTACAAGTAGTGAAGAAGTCTTGGGCAGAGCCGCGACATGTTTGAAAAAAGACGAGAACGACGATTTTGTGAACATTTTGTGTGCCCTTTTTATTTAAAGTTGATACTTCGAAGGTACATTAATTGGGAAATAGTTGTCCATACGTAGGGGTACTGATTTATCTTTACGTATCCTTCATAAATAAACAACCCTAGAAGCTGCGCTGCCGATTTGAGGGGAGAATACCCCCTTTATTCCTGGAATATGAGGCTGATCTCTCACCGCGTCTTAAGGAATATTTCATAATTGGGACTGTTTCTGCGCTTCTCTCGCGGAGGCGGAAAGCTCCCTCAACGCTTTGTCGGACTGCTTCATTAAGTGAACTAGGCCCGTTTTTCTCAACTCAACACTATTCTCAATGCCAATTCAATGCGTTTCCTGCTCTATGGAGTACATATCGGGAGCGTTCGTGGACAGAGCAGATACACATAGCGCATATAACGAAGCGTGACGTGACAAGACCCGAATTATCGAGCGTGCAAACGAGGCTCAATTGCAAAAAATTACGTATTCGTCAAGCATTTCGATGGCTTTGGGAATTTCCGTACATCTACGTATAGACAATTGTTGCGGAGATAATTCAAGATGGACATAAACCAGATCGCATCGAGCAAGCGTAGCAAACAACGGATCAACGTCAACGGAAAGTGATTGCAGATGCAACAACGATGGACAGCCACACTGCCGAATGAAACCAGCACCTTCCATGTGCAGCATCAGGGTGCAGTCACGGAACAGTCGCAATATCAGAGTGATGTGTTTCGCGTCCTTTTGAAATGGGTCATTGGCCTGTGCAGCGCTCTGTGCCTTGCGTATCTGGACGTTTTTGTGCAGCAGGAAGCGCTGGGTGCGCTCGTCATTTGCCTGACGTTCGGTATGACCACCTTCATTTCCCTCGGTATCTTGCTGATTGGCGAGCGCTATCCGTTCGTAATGACGGTGCGTTTGTGGCTGTCGATTGCAACCTGGACGGTTTTGGCCTTCGGATTGTTTCAGCACAGCAATGATAATTTTGTGCAGATCATGGCAATGGGCGGCATCATCGTCATTGTTCTGGCGATTTTCCTGGAACCGATGCGGACTTCGTACCAGTGGGCGTTTATCAACATTGGAAGCTATATCTTTGTCGTTGTCACACGAAATATCAATCCAATCCCGCCATTTGATTTAGGCGTACTGAGTCCTATCGTCGCTGCGGCGACACCGGTCGCCGTTCTGCTGATTGTCACGGAGCTGGGGCGGGTCACCACGCAGCATTTCAAATTCAGCCTCATTCAAAGTGAAACGCGGCGTGGTCAACTGGAAATTCAGGAGCGCAAGCTGCGAGTTTCGGCGGCTGAAACTGAAGCCGCCCGCGCCAAAGCGGAACGCTCCGACCGGGTGAAATCCGCTTTTCTCGCCAGTATGTCGCACGAACTGCGAACGCCGCTCAATTCGGTGATCAACTTCACCCATTTTGTGATCGACGGTGATGCAGGCGAAATCAACGAAAAGCAGAAGGATTTGCTGGATGAGGTCGTTCACAGTGCGCAGCACTTGCTCGACCTGATTAACGATGTGCTCGACATCTCCAAGATCGAAGCCGGGTCGCTCAATCTTTTCATCGAAGATGACATCGACGTTGCTGAAATCCTGAACAATGTCGCTTCGATGGCACGCAGCCTTCTAGCCGAAAAACCGATTACCCTGAACCTGAAAATAGACGAAGATTTGCCGCGAATTCGGGGCGATCAGCAGCGCATTTTTCAAATTCTTCTGAACCTGATGTCGAATGCCTGTAAATTCACGGATAAGGGATACATTACCCTCAGCGCCACCTGCTCCGGTGAAAAAATTGTGCTGTCGGTTGAAGATTCGGGCGCGGGAATCGCTATTGAGGAACAAACGAAAATCTTTGAGCCGTTTAAACAAACAAAAACGGGTTTACGCCAGGGCAGCGGTGGTACTGGGTTAGGACTGCCCATCGCGAAAAGCCTTGCAGAGGCTCACGGAGGTCACTTGTGGGTTCAGAGTGAGGTGGGAAAAGGTGCAACATTTTTCATCTCACTGCCCATCAAATCGGAAAAACTTGAACTCTTAATGGCATAAACGAGGAACTAAAATGAACCGTTTGCCCGCTGTACTTTACGTCGAAGACGACCGGCAAAGCCGCAAACTGATGCAGATGCTGCTCTCCGACCGTATGCGTCTGACCAATGTCACCATCCTGCCGAATAGTGAAGATTTTCTGGAACACGTTCAGTTACTCAACCCCAAGCCAGACATCATTTTCCTCGATATTCACATGGAACCGTTAAACGGTTTTGAGATGCTAGAGATTCTACGCCAGCAAGACTGGGCGCAGCAGGTTCCGATTATCGCGCTCACTGCCAGCGTTATGAACGAGGAAGTGCAGCGGCTGAAGACATCCGGTTTCAATGGCTGTCTTGCCAAACCGCTCGACCTGGCGATGTTCCCTGACGTGTTCCGGCGAATTTTGAATGGTGAATCGATATGGCGCATCCTCGCGATGCAGAGAGGTTAAATGGTGTTACTGTCAAACAGGCACATTCTTATCGTCGAAGACAACCCACAGAACCGCGTCATATTTCAAATGTCACTTATTCGTGATGGCGCGCTGGTCGAATTTGAACGATGGGGACGAGACATGCTGGCGCGGCTCGAAAATTCCCCGCATACCGACCTGATCGTCATGGATTTGATGCTGGCGCAGGGCGTTTCGGGGTTTGAACTTTTCGACCAAGTACGCAATACGCCGAGGTTTGCCCAAATTCCAATTGTGGCTGTATCGGCGATGGATTTTGCAATCGCGGCTCCGAAAGCGCGTTCGATGGGATTTTCCGGGTTCATTTCAAAACCAATCGAGAATTATCTTTTCCCCCAGCAGATCGCTTCTGTTCTGCACGGCGAAGAGGTCTGGTATGAACGCAAGCGCAGTCTGTGAACCGGCTGCTGAAGGGGAGAAGGATGCCATGAACCAACCACATGCCCTGGTTGTCGATGATAATCCGCAAAACCTGAGAGTTCTGACGCAAATGCTGAGCAAGCAGGGGGTTGTCTGCGCTGAATATGCCAGCCCAACACAGCTTTCCGAACATCTTCCCGAAATGGGACCGGTTGATCTGGTCTTTCTCGACCTGGAAATGCCCGGTTATGATGGCTATGTTGTGAAAGAGATGCTGCGCGAACATTTAGGCAACGTTCCGATCATCGCCTACACAGTACACGTCAGTGAAATCAATGTGGTGCGGCGCTTGGGTTTCAACGGATTTCTGTCGAAGCCGCTCAGCAGCGAGCGCTTTCCGGCGCAGTTAGCGCGCATTCTTCGAGGCGAACCCGTGTGGGATCGCGTTTAAAAGCGCGGTTTCATTTCCAGATGATCGGAAGGACTTTCAAAAATGGGTGTTTAATGGAATTTAGGGAGCCGTAAAATCATCCTCAATAATGAATTTGGAAAATGATGACTGCGAGGTTATCAGCGGCGAAGACGAGGTAGGGAATTGACGAAACCGAATGTCCCTGAATGAACCGCTGCTGCTGATTAGTCCGTTTATCTTTGGCGTTCTGGGTGTCCTCTCCGCCATTCAGTTTGTGCGCAAACCTGACCGCATCCGGCGTGATACAGCACTGATGCTGAATTCGCTGGCGATTGCGCTCGTTCTGGACACGTCTGCTTTTGGAATCCCCAATGAAACGCTGGCAGTCGTCAAGAATGTGCTGCTGCTGGCACATCCTTTTCTCCTCCTCCGGTTGGTGCAGCAATTCAGTCGTCCATTGCCCAAATGGATTCTGAGAAGCTCGGAAATTGCCTGGCTCATCTGCGCATTTTTGCTGGTAATCCATGTGACGACCCCGCTTGCGGCTGTTTTCATGGTGGCTTATGCCGTGTTCTATGAAAGCGCTGCTGTCTTCGCCCTGGTTCGCGGCACGCGTGCCTCTCTCGGTATGATGCGGCTCCACCTGCTGCTCGCTGCGATAGGGACGGGGCTGCTCGGCGTGATTGCGCTGGTGATTGGTTTCATGCCCGTTCTCCCGGCAAACTCCACGCTGATTGGCGCAATCATCGAAATGCTGCTGGCAGGTTCAGCGGTTAGCTATTATCTGGCTTTCGCGACACCGCGCTGGTTACGGAGTTTCTGGCAGTCGCAAGCATTGTACGCGTTTCTAACGGCGACTCTGCATCTTTCGGCAAATGCGCGACCGACCAAAATTTATGAGGCGCTCGCTGACTTTTCGGCGCGCTTTCTGGGTGGCACAGAGGTATTGGTCGCCGCATGGGATGAGACGACGCATGAACTTCAGTCGATTCATGGGGCGGGTGCAGCGTTCGCAGACCTCAAATTCGAGCGCGGGCCGCTGATGACCGTTATCCACGAGCGTCAGGCACAGCAAATCACTCAGAAATCCTCGCTCGATGCTGCGCACAGCCTGCTGCTGCGTCAGCTTCAGGCCAATATTCTTTTTGCTGTACCCCTTACGTCGAAGATTTTGCCCCATGGCCTGCTGCTCATCGGCACACAGGTTAGCCCACTTTTTGAAGAGGATGAACTCGACTTAGTGACGCTTATCGCCCAGCACGCGGGGCTGCTGCTCGATGATTTTGCGCAGCGCAATCAAATTATCGAGGAAGAACTGCGGCAGCGAACGAAGTCGATTCGGCTGCTTCAGAACATCGCTCTGTCTGCGAATGAAGCGACGTCCTCCGAAAAAGCGTTTCAAATAATTCTGGAACGAATCTGTACGGCGATTGGCGCACAGGTGGGGCATATTTTTGTCCGCTTAGGGGATGACCCAAACACGCTGGTTTCGAGCCGCGCCTGGTATCTCGAAGATATTGAACGCTTCGAAGCCTTTCGAGCGACGACGGAACAGTTCCAAATAATACGCGGGATGGGCTTGGTCGGGCGGGCGATGGAGGCAGGCAGACCCGAACAGATCGAAAACAGTGTTCTGATGCGAATGTACCCCGCACGGGCTGCTGCTGCCGAACAGTGTGGGATTACATCCGCGTTCCTGTGTCCGATTTTGATCAAAGATGAGGTAGCAGGCATTCTCGAATTGTACTTCGTCAACACGGCGCAACTGACCAGCGAATTCAGGGACATGACGCGCAATATTGGTGTGCAGCTCGGACGCGTCTTAGAACGAGAACGGGCAAAGGAGGCGCTGTACCAAAGTGAATGGTGGTTCCGCATCTCATTTGAACAGGCGGCGATAGGACTTGCGCATATCAGCCCAGATGGAAACTGGCTCCGTGTCAACCAGAAACTCTGCGAGATGCTCGGCTATACGCGCGAGGAACTTCTGGAACGAACCTGGCAGAGTCTGACGCATCCTGACGATCTGGACACGGATCAGCAGCAGTCAACCCGTTTGCAAATGGGGGACATTGACACCTATACACTGGAAAAACGATTCATTCGCAAGGATGGAAAGCTGCTCTGGGTGAACCTGACCAATTCGCTGGCGCGACATCCTTCGGGCGACGTTGCCTACGGCATCAAGGTGGTTATCGACATCACGGCACGTAAATTGTCGGAAGAAGCCCTTCACAAAAGTGATGCCCGTGTCGCTGCGATTTTGAGAATGGCTGCGGACGCGATTATCACAGTTGACGAAGAGCGACAGATTATTGTCTTTAATCAGGGTGCTGAAACTATTTTTGGCTATAAGGCGGATCAAGTTCTCGGAAAACCCTGGACTATGCTGCTCGCGCCAGCTTATATCGACTTTATGAAAAAGTTGGTTGCTGGTCGGGACGAACAATTTTGGAAGCGCCAGACGACGGAAGTTATCGCGCTGGATCGAAATGGGCGCGAATTTCCTGCCGATATAACGCTTTCCCGTGTCGAACAGGGTGACCAGTTTATCTATACGGTCATTTTGCGCGATATTAGCGAACGCAAGCAGGTTGAAAAAGTGCTTGCTGAAGAAAGAAATCTGCTGCGGATGGTGATCGACAACATTCCTGTAGCGGTTTATGTGAAGGATACAAAGGGGCGCTTCCTGGTTGTGAACCCCATGCTTATAACAAACTTTGGCTTGTCTGATGCGCGTGATGTTTTGGGGAAAACTGATTTTGACCTTCATCCTTTTGAGCAAGCGCAGGTATTTTTCAACGATGAACAAAAATTGATGGAAACGGGTGAAGCCATTATTGAAAAGGACGAAATGATTTCAACACCCGTGAGCGGCGAACAGTTCGTCGTTTCGACGAAATTGCCTTTGTTCGGCGCGGACGGAGAAATTACCGGGCTGATTGGCATGAATTACGATGTGACCGAACGGAAACGCAACCTGGAACAGATTCAGCGTTTGAATCTGGAACTGGAGCAGCGCGTCGCCGAGCGGACAATGCACCTGGAAGCTGCTAATCGGGAACTCGAAGCGTTTACCTATACCGTCTCACACGATTTGCGCTCACCCCTACGAGCGATTTACGGCTTTTCACGCTATATACTGGATCATTTCGAGGGGCAGCTTTCGGGAACCCTCACCCATTATGTCGAGCGAATTCATGCCAATTCGGAAACGATGGGCGATTTAATCGACACGCTGCTGATGCTGTCGCGGCTCGAACATCAGCAGCTTTCGAAAAGAATCGTTTCTCCGACTGAACTCGCCCAGGAAGCACTGAATACAGTCCTGACGGAAAACGGCACCCTGATGCCGACGGTCACAATCGCTGAACTCCCCCCGGCTTATGCAGATGCAACGCTCCTCAGACAGGTTTTCGTAAATCTGCTGTCCAATGCGGTCAAATTTTCGCGTAATTGCGAACACGCTGAGATTGAAGTCAACGCGTATCGCGCGGATGATGGAATTATCGTCTATTATATTAAAGACAATGGCGTAGGCTTTGATATGGCGTTTAAAGATAAATTATTCGGTGTTTTTCAACGCCTCCATGATGATGATGAGTTTGAAGGCAACGGCGCGGGACTCAGCATTGTCAAGCGGATTGTCACCCGGCACGGAGGATCGATCTGGGCGGAGTCGGAAGTGAATCAAGGGGCGTCGTTTTTCTTTACACTGCAATCATAGATGCGATACAAGGAGGGGTGTGTGGAGATACTTCTGGTGGAGGACAACCGCGATGACGCTGAACTTACTCAGCTTGCGCTGCGGGAGTTTTTCGATGACGACGCGCTTATGATTCTGCGCAATGGGGCGGCAGCGCTGGACTTCATCTTTTGCGAAGGCGAATACAGCGGGCGTGATAAGCGTGAGCAGCCGAAGCTCATCCTTCTTGATATTAAGCTGCCGAAGATCGACGGGATCAAAGTTTTACAACGCTTGAAGGCAGATGTGTTTACACGTGTGATTCCGGTGGTGATGTTGAGTTCATCACGCCAGGAAATCGACATTCGAACCTGCATGGAACTCGGCGCGAACAGCTATATCGTAAAGCCGTTTACCGTTCAGGAGTTTGAGGCAACGGTGCGAGAAATCGGGACTTACTGGATGCGTTTTCACGTCGGCAGAGATTAGGGATTTGTTACATTAAAGTATACGTAGAATAGCTTAATTATTTTTATAATCTCGTTTACTGTAAATTAGTAGTGTACGAAGTTACCGGACGGCATTTATGGATACCATTCATTTACTATTACTGGAAGATAAGGTTGACGATACCGCGCTCATTCAGCTTGAACTGGAACAGACCGGACTGAATTTCGAATATATCCACGTCAAGACTGAATCTGACTATCTAAAATGCCTCTCTCCTGAGATCGACCTCATTCTGGCAGACTACAATTTACCGCGTTTTACGGCCTTACAAGCGTTGGATCATCTGCAACAAACGGGTCTGGACATTCCCTTCATTATCGTTTCTGGCATGATCAATGAAGAATTCGCCGTTGAGTGTATGAAGCGCGGCGCTGCCGATTATTTGCTGAAAGACCGGCTGGCGCGGCTGGGAACGGCAGTCCAGCAGGCGCTTCAGCAGAAGGAACTGCGCGAGCGAACCCGCGCTTTGGAAGCGTCGGAGCGGGAGCAGCGCGAGTTTGCGCTGGCTTTGAACGACAGTATCCGTGCTCTCACCAGTACGCTTGACCTGGATAAAGTCATGCACGGGATTCTGGATAACGCCGTTCGTGTTGTTCCCCACGACCTTGCCACGATTCTCCTGGCGGAAGGCGACACACTTCATTTCCGCTACTGGCGCAGCAACGTCGAGTCGATCAGACCAAAGCTGGCGAAATATGAGTTTTCGCTGAAACTGCCAGTGCTTCAAGAGCGGATGCGTGCGGGGACTGTGCGCAATATCCCAGATGTGAAGGCGGAACCTGAGTGGCCGCCTATCCCGGATCTGGATTGGGTACAATCCTGCCTGTCTGTTCCCGTAAAAACGCACAACAGCATTATTGGCTTCCTCAGTTTATACAAAGATGTTCCGAACGCTTTTAGCGAAACTCATGGGAAATGGTTGCAAACGTTCGCCAGCGAAGCGGCGATTGCGATTGAGAATGCTCGGCTTTACGCCAAAACGCGCGAAGACGCTGCTCGGCTCGATATGCTCAACCGGGCAACATCCCTCCTGTTTACCACGTTCACGGCGAAAGATCTCAAAACGGTCGGGCAGGAGATCGTTCAGGCGGTTGTAAATGAGTTTGACTTTGTCGATTGTGGTGTGGTTGTGCTAGACGGCGTCACCGGGGAAATCATACGGCTGGCGCGCACAGGAAGTTATGAGGTGCGCCCGGCGCTTCCGCTTGAGATAACTGGGCCTGGACTGGTTCCCGAAGCCATCAGAACCGGCCTGACCATTTATGCTCGCGATGTGACGACGGACGCCCGGTATCTGCCGACCAGCCAGCGCACTCGTTCCGAACTAGCCATTCCGCTGCTCTCCGGCGAACGGGTGGTCGGTGCATTAGACTTTCAAAGCCCGTATCTGGACGCTTTCAATGAACGCGATCAAACGCTGTTGGAGGCTCTGGCGATGCGGGTTGCCACCGTCATTGAGAATATGCAGTTGTACGAGCATGTACGCTATTCTGTAGATGAACTGGAAGATCGCGTTGAAAATCGCACCCAGGCGCTGGCGCTTGAGAAAGAACGAGTCGAGGCCATTCTGGATGCGACCAGTGATGCGATTTTGCTCGTGCGCGACGACATTATAGAGCAGGTCAATCCCGCGTTTGTTGAAATGTACGGCTACAGCGAAGAACAGATGGTTGGACAATCGCTAAAACACGACTATAGCGTCGGGATGACTGAATTGTGGGTATCGCTTCGAAATCTGTTGCAGAGCGAGAAAATTCCAGTGCGCCGGGATGTGGTCACCACGCGAAGCGACGGAATTGTCCTCAATGTCGAGGTGACGGCAGCGCTGGTGAGTCCGAACGATGAAGACCTTATCGTCGTCAATATTCGCGACATCAGCGCGCGCAAAGAAGCCGAAGATGGACTGCGCACGGCATTAGCACGCGAGCAGGAACTGCGTGAGCTGAAATCACGCTTCATTGCCATCGTATCGCATGAGTTCCGTAATCCATTGAGCATGATTCAACTGTCCGCGTCAACGCTCCAGAGCTACTACGAGCGCCTGAACGAAAATGAGCGCGATCATCACTTCGAGAATATTGATACGCAGGTGCAGCATATGAACACGCTGCTTGAAGATGTGCTCGTGCTTGAAAGTGAAGAAGCGCGGCGCGGAAATTTACAGCGTGTGCCAACCAATCTCGTCAGCTTGTGCTGGGAGGTCATCTCCGGTTTTCAGTCGGTCAATTCGCAGAATCGCCAGATCGTCTACCATTACCCTGAGTCGGGGCTGGAAAATATTCTGCTCGACCCGAAACTGATACGTCAGTTGATCACCAATCTTGTCTCGAACGCGGTGAAATATTCAACCGGGAGTGTTTACGTCACCCTTTTACTGAGCGGACACACCGTCGATCTCAGCGTTAAAGATGATGGCATTGGCATTCCCGAAGAAGATCAGCAGCAGTTGTTTCAACCCTTCCACCGAGCCAGAAATACGGGAGGCGTGCCGGGAACCGGGCTGGGGCTGCTGGTTGCGAAGAATGCGGTTGAGCTGCATGACGGGACGATCCATTTGCAAAGCAAAGTCGGTGTCGGCACGACAGTTACGGCAACATTTCCAATCCTCAAAGAAGAACAACTCAACGGACAGGTTTAGCCAATGACCCGCATTTTGATCATTGAGGATCAGCCCAACTTTCGGGACGGTCTCGCCGAAATTCTCCGTCTGAACCGTTACGAAGTCGTGACGGCTGCGGATGGTCTGGAAGGGTTTCAGGCTGCGCGGGAGCATCTCCCGGATATTATCATCTGCGACATCATGATGCCGGAGATGGATGGCTATGAAGTACTGCGCGAACTGCGCAGCGCTTCATCTACTGCCGTAATCCCGTTTATTTTCCTGACGGCGAAGGCCGATACGCCCGACCTGCGCCTCGGCATGGAACTGGGGGCAGATGATTATCTCACGAAACCATTTCGTGAAGCCGAACTTTTGGCTGTCATCAAAACGCGCCTGCAAAAGCGCGCCAGTGTGGAAGCGGAGCAGCTTCGAACCCTGTCGCGCCGGTTTGTGCGGCTGGAAGAAAGCGAACGACGGGCACTGGCACAGCGGGTGCATGACGAAATTACCCAACCACTGGCGGGATTGAATCTCACCCTTCAGGGCATTCGCCAGCTTCCGTTTCAACAGCTTGATGAGGAACTCGAAAAACTTCAGAGCATGGCAGAGAATTTGCTAACCAGGGTGACGGTGACGACGGAAGACTTATGGCCCGTGATTCTCGACGAACTGGGTCTGCTGCCTGCAATGCTTTACCAATTCGAGCAATTTTCGGCGCACGCGGCTGTCCGGGTAAATTTTATCCATCGTGGACTTGATCGGACGTTTTCACCGGAGGTCAAGATCACGGTTTATCGCCTGATCGAGGAGATTTTGTCGAATGCGGCGCAGTATGCCCACGTTGACGAACTGATGTTGAGGGCATGGATGGATGACTCGACGCTGCAAATCGAATTTCAGGATCAGGGGATAGGCTTCGAAGTGGAGAAGCTGTTTGACCCAAGCAGTGCCAGCGGCCTGGTTGCTATTCGTGAGCGTGTCTATGCGCTGGGCGGCGACATGGTCATCATGTCATCTCCCGGGGCAGGCGTGCGTGTCAGCGCGAAGATTCCCTGCCGAGATGCGCATGGCAACGTGATAGTGCGCAGCCCTCGTTTGGACGCAGCGGCAGCGCCTTACGCGCGGATTGTTGCTAACCCCCCCGTTGTGCCAAATGTGCCAGAACTTGGCATTCTAATCGCCGAGGAGAACGAAATTATCCGTCAGGGATTGATCCGTCTGCTCGAAACGGAATTTTCGATTCTGGGAGAAGTGAATGATTCAGAGCAGGTCGTGAATAGAGTTCAGGAGCTGCAACCCAGCGTCCTGATCTTGGGAATCACAATGGGCGGTGCGAGTTCGCTCGATCTCATACAGCCTGCCCTGGAGGTGTGTGCAGGATTGCGGGTGCTGGTACTTTCGGGGAGCATCAATGAGATTTATGCGTACGAAGCACTGCGGCATGGCGCTTCCGGGTTCATGCTCAACAGCGCAGGCGTCAGCGATCTGATCGACGCGGTACACGTGGTTGCTCGCGGGGACGAATACTGGAGTGCTGCACTGCATACCGATTCGATCAAACAGCGTCTCGATCAGTATCAAGACGGTGATCCCGAAACAGACAGCTACAATGCCCTCACCAGCCGTGAACGCGAAATCCTTAAATTGGTTGCGCAAGGCTTGACCAGCAAGCAAATCGCCGGGACTCTGTCGATCAGCCCCCGAACTGCGGAAACGCATCGCAGCAATATCGCGCATAAGCTCGGTCTGCATACGCAGTCCGAGCTGATTCGTTATGCCATCAAGCGCGGGATCGTCCCTTCAGAAGAATGATTCAGGCTGGAGTCAATCTTCGCAAATGCAGCGCAAACCCGCTTTGCAGCCGAAATAACAGCCCTCAATACCGGATATAATCGGTCAATCGCGCTGGCTTGAAAAGCGAAAGGTAGGAAAGCTCGCCGATGGATAATTTTCTGCGTCGCCTGTTCGGCAGTGCTTCGGGCAAATCACATCCTCTGCACGCAGACAGTCACGATTTCCCCGCAGCTTCTCCCCGCAGTGATTTGCCCACGCCATCCTCAGTGCAGCCCAAAGTCCTGGCGATCATTCACAATCCGATCATTCGAGCGCGCGGCGGTCGAAAAGCGCAGATTGCCTATGGCTGGAATGACCCTGACAAACTGGCACAAGGTTACATCGACGATCTCAAACAGGCCAGCGCTGGCTATCTGAACTATCAGATTGTGGAACGCCTGGAAGTCGATGCTTTTCCAATCAAGAAGGACGGTTTTCGCTACAGCGATGAGAGTTTCGACCGCGCCTGGACGACGCGCCAGTTTCATCAGCCGGATGCGGTCGATTATCTGGCGCTCGTGCGCGAATTTCAGATGATCGAGAAAGTCAACGCAGGCGAAATCGACGAAGTGTGGCTGCTTGGTTTCCCCTACTGTGGCTATTATGAGTCGATCATGGCTGGCCCCGGCGCATTCTGGTGCAATGCGCCGCCGCTCGAAGGCACGGGACAGGCGCAGCGACGCTTCGTGATCATGGGCTTCAACTATGAGCGCGGCGTCGGCGAAATGCTTGAGGACATGGGACATCGCGCCGAATCGATCCTGAGCAAAGTCTTCGAGCAGACACGCGGCGAGGCGAATCTGTTTGAGAAATTCTGCCGCTACGATCAGAAATATCCCGGTCGCGCCGAATGTGGCAACGTCCACTTCGCGCCCAACAGCGTCCGCGATTATGACTGGGGCAATCGAACGCCCGTCAAATCACGGGCGGATACCTGGCTCAACTTCCCCGACCTGAGCGGCGACTCGCGCGTGATGACCTGCGCTGAATGGGGTGATGGCGACATTCGCAAACATCACGTCTGGTGGCTGAGCCACTTCCCGCATTTCGTCGGCGAGCGTGACGGCATCTCGTGGAACTGGTGGGAATATATTGTCGATCCCAATCGCGTGACGAACCGCTAAGCCTTCGTGTCGTTGAGAAACCGCGTGAAGTCGAGTCCGCCGGGAGATTGCCCATACTGGGTCAGCATGTGAGCCGCTTCGCTGCGGTGCTGCATCCCGTGATTGACGACGTGATAGAGACAGTGCCACAAGACGCGATCCCGGAAGCCACCGGGGATAGCATAGCGGAAAAGTCGGGTCATATCTGCGTCGGTGAGGCTGTCGAGGTAGGCGTGCCAGGCGGCCTTTTCCTCATTCCAGCGCGCCTGCACCGACTCGATGGTGGGAAAGTCTGGGGGCATCAACTCGGTTGAAGGCCACTCGCCTGTTTCCAACGCGACTCGCCAGCTCCATTCCGCGTCGAGCGTGTGTACGAGGGTCGCGTGCAGGCTGGGGAAGCTGTGCGTCGTCGGCGCGACGAACTGCTCCGGCGTGACCTGTGCGCTCTGCGCCAGAATGAGGCTGTTCGCCCAGTCGTTGTATTCGTACATCAGTTGAATGTCGACAAGGTTCATGGTTTCTCATTCACTATGGGTTAAGCGTACCCGTGATTTGAAAGGCTGTATTTTCCGGCGCATCAGGCGGCAAAAGGTCGATCTTATAGACGCCGATGGTGTAGGTGCCATCGCTGGGCAGGCTGAACTGCGTCGAAAGCGTGTCGGAGGTCACGAGGCTGGCCTGAAAGACGATTTTGTTGTCTGGTGACAGCACGGCGAGGCCAAGATTGAGGTTGCCCGCGAGCCGCTTAAAGTCGAGGTCGAAGGTATCATTGGCGTGCGCGTCAAATGTGTAGCCGAAGACACTTGCGAAATTGGTTGTAATGCTGCCTGCATTCGGTGTACCCGCAGTTAGAGGAAGCATCACGCCATCGCTAAAATCTTTGGGTGCGAGGCCAGGAAAGCCCACGCCAGAAAACGCCTGATTTGGTGTAGTCACGGCTGGTGAGCTGGTTTGACCGGGCTGAATCACTGTGCCATCACGAAGAACGCAACCGAGACGAATAATATACGCACCGACATATCCACCAAATCCACCAGTATTCAATCTTGGATCACCACTTGTTTCATTTGGAACTACTCCGCCGATTTGGATACTAGTATTACTTGACGGTAGAACGAATCCATTGATGATTTCTGGAATTCCTGCGGCTTTTTCGGTCCAAATCTGTATTTGGCTACCTGCCTCATCATATGCGATAGCAGCAACATTAAACGTAGGAGCTAAAGGTTCAATTTGTGCATTAATAGTAGTGCCTGCTGGTGCTGTAAATGTGTAAGTATCTATTTTTTGGTTGCTGTTCGTTTCTGCTTCGATAATATCGCCACAATTGAGTGTCCGGTGGGGCTGTGATAAAGCAGTTAAAAGTGGCGAACAGAAAATAATCACGCACAAGCCAAGCAACAGACGATTTAGATTTTGCATTCTCAACCTCTCCTGAAAGAATCTCTATACGTGGCAAGCTGATGAAAGGTGAGGCAAGTACTCCACATCAATCCAACCGATGGGGATACTGTTTTGATCGAATATTTGATAGACCGCGTTTGTAGACGTTGTTCCTCGCTTTGCTTTGACCAGAACTTGCGTTCCAGCTTGGATTGAGTAGGAGACTGGGCCAGTTGGCTGGGCGCGAACAACCTGTAGGATAGCGTTAGGTATGCCGCTAGGCGATTCGACGGTCGTCAAGCAGGGATTATCCACAGTGGTCGGTTGAGGCGTCGCGCTGATTTCAATGACGACAACTTGAGAAATCGATGTCAATTGTGTAGCAGTGGGAGGAATGGCGGTGAGTGTACTCGTTGGTTGGGGCTTTTCGGTGGCGGTCGGCGCGGATGTCGTGGTTAGCGGCACAGGCGTCGCTGTCTTTGTTGATGGGGCGATTGTCGCAATCACCGAGAAAAAAATCGTGGCGTCAGGCAAATGAGTTGCAATTGCGGTTGGGGGATCGGTTGGCAATAAGCCAATCTGCTGAAACCACTCGCGGCGAGTATTTTCTGGAAACAACGCCAAAACCCCGATTATCAATGTCAGAATGACAACTAAAGCCGCAATGAACGTCCGAATACGTTTCATAGATGGGATGCCAATTTTATTAGCACGGAAATGAATATTTCTATATTAGCTTAAAATAAGCGAAGTTGCACCGAATTTAAAACCTCGCAAATTTGGTTTGAATTTGGTAAAATCAGAACATAATTTCCGTTTATTCAAATCCAAAACCCTATGACTTTTCAAGCGTCTGATCACATTAAAACGATCCTCAAAAATCTGCCGATGAAACCCGGCGTCTATCTGATGAAGGATGATCACGGCAAGATCATCTACGTCGGCAAGGCCAAACGCCTGCGCAACCGCGTGCGCAGTTACTTCAATTCGAGCGCCGAGAACAACCTGAAAACCATGCGCCTGCGCGAGAACATCCGCGACATCGACTTCATCGTCGAGGAGAACGAAATCAAGGCGCTGATCCTCGAAGAAACGCTGATCAAGCGCTACCGCCCGCACTACAACATCAGCCTGAAGGATGACAAGAAGTATCCGTATATCCGCGTCACCTGGCAGGACGATTACCCCAAAGTCGAGACGACGCGCCGCCTCGCCAACGATGGCGCGCGCTATTTTGGGCCGTATGTGGCGATGTGGGCGGTGCAAAACACGCTGCAAACCCTGCGCAAAGCCTTCCCCTACCTGACCTGCGACCGTGTGATCACCGGGAAGGACTCGCGCCCCTGCCTGTTCTACGACATTAAACTGTGTAACGCGCCCTGCATCGGTGCGGTCAATCAGCAGCAGTACCGCGCGATGATTCAGGAGTTGATGGACACCCTCGGGGGTCGATCCGAGGGCGTAACCGAACGCCTTGAAACGGAGATGAACGAAGCCGCCGAACGACTCGATTTTGAGCGTGCTGCCGCCCTGCGCGATCAACTGAAGGCGATTGAGTACATCACACGCGAGCACAAAGCCGTCAGCCCCGGTCTGGCGGATCAGGACGTGATTGCGCTCGCTCGCGACGACGGCGATGCGGTGATCCAGATTCTGTTCATCCGCAACGGCAAGCTGATCGGCAGTGATTCGCGTGCGCTCGATGGCACAGAAGATGAGAACGACGAAGAAGTGATCGGCGAATTCATCAAGCGTTTCTACGGCGAAAGCGCCGAAGTGCCGCCAGAGATTGTACTGCCGCAGAATATCGAGGAAGCACGCATCATCGCACGCTGGCTGAAAGATCGACGCAGCGGCAAGCGCGTGACGATCACGGTTCCGCAGCGCGGCGACAAACGCCACCTGATCGACATGGCGAAGGAGAATGCCGAAGAAACGCTGCATATGCTGCGCGCCCAGTGGGAAGCGGATACGCTCAAGCAGGAAACGGGGCTGGGCGAACTGAAGGCGGCGCTCAATCTGCCAAAGCTTCCCAATCGGATCGAGTGTTACGACATCAGTACGACACAGGGAACGGCGATTGTCGCCAGCCGTGTCGTGTTTGTGCTGGGCGTACCCAAGAAAGCCGAGTACCGACGTTTCAACATCCGCACGGTGACCCATAAAGGCTCGGACGATTATCAGTCGATGCGGGAAGCGCTCACGCGCCGCCTGAACCGCTGGAAACAGGCGCATGACGATCCCACACCGGCGATGGTTGGTAAGGAAGATCGTGATGAAACCTGGCGTTTGCTGCCCGATTTGCTGATGGTAGACGGCGGCAAGGGGCAGTTAGGCATCGCCATTGAGGTCCTCAAGGAATTCGACCTCTACGGCAAAGTACCGCTGGTCTCGCTGGCGAAGCAGTTCGAGGAATTGTATCTGCCGGAGCAGCCCGCCCCGGTGATTCTCCCACGCCGCAGCGATGCGCTGTATCTGGTTCAGCGCGTCCGTGATGAGGCACATCGCTTTGCCATTACCAGCCACCGCGCGCGTCGTGCCAAGATTGGCATGGTCAGCCAGCTTGAAGCGATTCCCGGTGTGGGGCCAGCCAAGCGTAAGGCGCTGATGAAAGCCTTTGAGAACTCCATCGATGCGATTCGTGCTGCCAGCCCAGACGAACTGGCTGCTGTGCCGGGAATTACCCCCAGGCTTGCTACACTGATCAAGGAATCGCTTTAAGGCTGCCTACGTAGTTTCCCGTACATCTTATTACTTCGGAATTAAGCCTCGTTGTATCCTTAAATTGGATGCTTTTCACGAATCTTTCGGGAAACATCCATAATTTTTGCATTAATTTCCGAAGTAAGATATGTGTCAAGGCAATTATTTCTCTATATTGAGGGCGTTGTATGACAAAAGTTCTGGTGATCGAAGACGAGCGCTATCTCCTCGAAGACATCACTGAGCTGCTTCAGTACACCGATTATGAAGTTCAGGGTGCGAACAGTGGCACACAGGGATTGTTGGTCGCTCAGGATTATGCGCCGGACTTGATCATCTGCGACATTATGATGCCCGATCTTGATGGTTATCAGGTGCTTGAGCAGATTCGCGGCACCCCGGAGACTGCCAATACGCCGTTCATTTTTCTGACGGCCAAAGCCGACCGCGATTCGATGCGTCAGGGGATGGATCTGGGCGCGGACGATTATCTCACCAAGCCGTTTACATCAGCCGAACTGCTGACCGCCATCAACACACGCCTGAGGCGGCAGAATCAGATCGCGATTCATTCGGAACAGAAGATTGAGAACGTTAAGCGGCAGTTGACGCGCATGGTTACGCACGAACTGCGCACGCCGCTGATTTCGATTAACACCGTTGTTGATGTGATTTCGCGCCAGATTGGGCAGTTGTCGCCCGCAGAGTTGCAGGAATTGCTCGATACCATCAGCGCGGGCAGCCGCCGCCTGAGCCATCGCGTGGAGCAGCTTGTCTACATTACGCAGCTAGAGTCGGGCATTCTCGACCACGAAACGATTACACGCGATGGGATGCCGATGCGTTTGTGGGAGCAGTTGGTTTCTGCCAATAATCTCGCGCGCCGCTACGCTTACCAGCAGCATCCGAATGTCAGCGTCCAGCTCTACGACCGGGATCGCGATTCCATCGTCATGTGCAATCCTCCCGCGCTCAAGCAGGCTTTGGCAGAACTGATTGCCAATGCCCTGACGTTTTCACCGGAGAACAGCGAGGTGACGATAACCCAGTCGCGCTCTGGTGGCAACGTGATTGTCAACATCGTCGATGAAGGGCCGGGCATTCCTGAAGATCGGCTCGAAGAAGCGCTCAATGAATTCAGCCAGCTTGATCGTGATACCCATGAACAGCAGGGGATGGGTATGGGGCTGGCGCTGGCACGGCGCATCCTTGAGGTACACGGCGGCGCGATGGAAATCCTGTCGATTGTGGGCAAAGGCACACAGGTACGCATTGCGCTCCCGATTGTGACGGGGCAATAAACAGCCGAGCAGTCTCGTCGAACAGCATAAACGAGGCTGCTATCAGGGCAGGCGTATCATCGACATGCTTCGATGAGCGCCTGCCCTGATGCTTGTCTGGCGCAGGTCGCAGGCTCTAATCCTGCGTTCTGGATTTGAAGGCACTATCCCCCTCATGGAGAAATCCCGTAGGCGGCACTCTCCGCGCATTCCGTAATGTGCAGTGCTTACGCCGCTGATTCCTTATTCTCACTGTGGGATTTTGTGCGGGATACTTGTGCTATAATCGCCTCAAAGATCGCTATTCAGGTGAGCAATGCACATCCCCGTTTTGCGCGACACCGTGCTTGAAAATCTGCTTTCGCCAGAGCACCCCGTCGAGCGCGTGATTGATGGGACGCTGGGCGCGGGTGGTCACACGGCGGCCCTGCTCGATCATGGCGTCGGGGAAGTCCTGGGGCTGGATTTGGACGAGATGGCGTTGGGGATCGCCCGCGAGAATCTCGCCTCCTATGGAGATCGCGCGCACCTCGTTCACGCCAGCTATGCCGATATGCGCGAGGAAGCGGCGCGGATCGGCTGGCAAGGTGTTGATGCGATTCTGCTCGATCTGGGGGTGTCCTCGATGCAGTTGGACACGCCTGAACGCGGCTTTGCTTTTCGCACGGAAGGCCCGCTCGACATGCGCTTTGACGCCAGCGCAAGCGGCGGCAGGCAGCCCACCGCAGCGGATCTGGTGAATCGGCTGGACGAAAGTGAACTGGCAGATTTGTTCTTTCGCTACGGCGAGGAGCGGGACAGCCGCCGTTTGGCGCGTGCCGTCGTGCGCGAACGCCCCTACGTGACCACGAGCAAACTGGCGACCGTGATCGAAAACGCTTCCCCACGCCGATATGAGCAGAAAATTCACCCGGCGACGCGCGTCTTTCAGGCGCTGCGGATCGCCGTCAATGACGAACTGGGCGTGATTGAGCGCACCCTGCCACAGGCCATCGACCTGCTGCGAACGGGTGGACGGCTGGGTGTAATCAGCTTCCACAGCCTTGAAGATCGCGTTGTCAAGGACGCTTTCCGGCTGGCAAGTACCGACTGTATCTGCCCGCCTAAAATGCCAATCTGCACCTGTGGGCATCACGCCAGCGTGCGGCTGGTGATGCGCAAGCCGCTAATCGCCAGTGAGGCCGAGATCGCGCAGAACCCGCGCAGTCGCAGCGCCAAACTTCGCGTCGTGGAGAAGCTATGAGCCAATGGCTGCAACATACGCTTGATCGTTCTCGCTGGCGACCGCAGCGGCAGGCGCTGGCGCTGGGCGTGCTCGGTCTGTTCGTGGCAATTATCATCGGCGGACTGTATCTGTCGCAGTCGTCATCAAGTTCGGCGATTGGACGCCAGCTTGAAAACCTGATCGCCGAGCGCGACGATCTGGAGCAGGCAAACGAGCAACTGCGCGCTGAAATCGCCAGCCTGCAAAGTATGCCCCGGCTGGAAGCGCGCGCGCAGGAACTGGGCTTCGTCGCCGCTGATGGCAGTAACATCGAATATCTGGTGGTGGACGGCTATAATCCGAATCGACAGACGACCTCGATTGTGCCGCTTCAGGCGAAAACTGATTCCGTCCCAACGTATGATGAGTCATTCACCGGGTGGCTTCAGCAGCAGATCGATTCGCTGCGGCGGCAGTTGGACAACTTTGGTGGTCAGTCGAGCCAAAACGCAACGCCAACGCCCTGAAGCAGGGTTCGGCACTGTGGGTGAGCAGGAGGCAGGTTGATGCAGCAGACTTATCCTCAGCAGGAGATTCTTCGGCGGCGAATGCCCGTTGTCGCATTCGGTCTGGTGATTGCGAGCGCGGCACTGCTGCTGCGCCTGCTCTCATTTCAGTTTCCGCTCGATCCGCAGGTCGATACCTATCTTAAGAATCTGCGCGACAGCGGTTACACGCGCACGCTCAGCCTCGCTGGAGCGCGTGGCAACATTTATGATCGGCACGGTGCAGCGCTGGCAGTCAACATGCTGGAGTACCGTATTGGCGCAAGCCCCAGCCTGGTTGCGGACGCACGAGCAACGGCGACTCAGCTTTCGACCATCCTCGGCATCGATGAACTGGAAATCTACAACAAACTGATCAGCGACGATACCTGGGTGTTGATCGCGCCCAACGTGAGTGCCGAACTGGCGCAGAAAATTCGCCAACTGGACATCAAAAACGAACTGACGTTTGAAGCAGTGCCGCATCGCAGCTATCCGCAAGGCCCGGTTGCCGCGCAGGTGATCGGCTTTGTTGGCGGCGATTTGCGCGGTTACTACGGCGTCGAGGGGCATTATAACGATCAACTGGCGGGGCGCGTCTACGAGAGTACCAGCAGTAACATTCCGTTCGTCGTGCCGCTGACGGACTGGCAGCAGGACAAAGGGCGCGACGTGGTGCTGACGATTGACCGTGACGTGCAGTTTGTCGCTGAAAGCGAACTCCTCAACGACATCAATACGTACGGTGCAAGCAGCGGCACGATTCTGGTCGAGAACCCGCGCACGGGCGAAATTCTGGCGATGGCGAGCTATCCGAGCTTCGACCCGAACACCTATTTCAATATTGCCGACGAGAGCCAACTGACGAACCCGGCGATCAGTACGCAGTTTGAACCGGGGTCAACCTTCAAGATTCTGACGATGGCGGCGGGGCTGGAAACCGGCACCATCACGCCCGATTTTACCTATAACGATCAGGGGACGCTCAATGTGGGCGGCGTGACGATTCGAAACTGGGATCGCGCGGCGCACGGAACGACCGATGCGACGACAATTCTGGTCGATTCGCTCAACATCGGCGCGGCGACGATTGGCCTGAAACTGGGGCCAACCAATTTCTACAGCATGATGCATAAATTCGGCATTGGTCAACTGACGGGGATCGACCTCGAAGGTGAGCAGGCAGGGACAATGGCGACTCCCGGCGATGAGAACTGGAGCGAGAGCAATCTGGCGACTAACTCGTTCGGGCAGGGCGTGGCGGTTACGCCGCTGCAAATGCTCACGGCGGCGTCGGCGATTGCCAACGGCGGCCTGATGATGCAGCCGCAGGTCGTCCATGAGATTATCGATGGTGACCAGGTGATCCCTTCGCACCCGACGAATTTAGGGCGACCGATTTCGGCGCAGACAGCGCAGGAAGTCACGCAGATGATGGTGTCAGTGGTCAATGAGGGATTGGACGGCAAAGCGTCCGTTCCGGGTTACACCATCGCCGGCAAGACCGGGACGGCGCAGATCGCGACGCCGATTGGCTACGAGAACAATGCCTCGATTGCGACCTTTATCGGTTTCTTCCCGGCAGATGATCCGCAGGTCATCATTCTGATCAAGCTGGATCGTCCAACGGACTATTGGGGATCGCAAACGGCTGCGCCCGCCTTCGCTAGCCTCGCTCAGCGGCTGGCGATTCTACTGGAAATCCCAACTGATGACGTGCGGCAGGCGCTGGCGGCACAGGGCGGCGCAGTCAACCAGATTAATCATTAAACACAAGCGGTTAGCAGTCAGCGATCAGCTTAGAATTCTTGTTTGGCTGAAAGCTGATGGCTGATGGCTGATTGCTAAGAAAGGCTTCTTTGTGGGACTTCCGTTATCACTGACCGTCGGCGCAGTGGCTTTCGTGCTCGGCGTGATCTGGGGTGGGCCGCTGGTCGAGATTCTGCGCCGCCTGCGGATTGGCAAGAACATTCGCGACGTACTGGAAGAGCATAAGTACAAAACTGGCACGCCAACGATGGGTGGTATCCTGATCGTGCTGCCTGTGATCATCATCACGGGCGCGCTCAATGTCGTCAACATCATCCACTCGCGCAACGCCATCACCGGACCGAGCATCCTCGTTCCCTTGTTTGTGATGATCAGTTTCGGCGCGCTGGGCGGGCTGGATGACTGGGTGGGCGTACGCCGTTCGCAGGGGTCTGCACGCTTCGGTGAAGGTCTGACCGGGCGGGTCAAAATGCTGATCCAGATTGTGCTGGCGGCGATTGTCGCTGTTGTATTCTCGCTTTACAGCCGTGATGGCGGGTTTAGCTTCGCCAACCAGATTCCGCTGCCATTGCTGGGGATTGTCATTCCGATTTCGCCCATCCTTTTTATCCCCATCATGATCTTTTGTATCGTCGGCATGGCAAACGCCGTCAACTTCACCGACGGCCTTGACGGTCTCTCCGGGATCATCAGCGCCAGCGCCTTCGCCGCCTATGGCATTATCGCCTTTTTGCAAGGGCAGATTTACCTCGTCCAGTTGTGCTTTATCATGGTCGGCGCATGTTTCGCCTTCCTGTGGTTCAATGCGCATCCGGCGCAGATGTTTATGGGCGACATTGGCTCGATGGCGCTGGGTTCGACGTTGGGGGTTGTCGCCATCATGACCGGGCAATGGCTGCTGCTGCCCATCATCGCGATTGTTCCCGTTGCCGAAACGGTGAGCGTGATTTTGCAGGTTGCCTACTACAAAGCGACCAAAGGCAAACGTCTCTTTCTCAGAACGCCCATCCATCATCATTTTGAACTCCTGGGCTGGAGCGAAACGCAGATCGTCCAGCGGTTCTGGCTGGTCGGCCTGCTCGCCGCCATGATCGGCGTGGCATTGGCGCTGCTGTGAAAAGTCGGCGCGAGGAGGGACGAACATGGTCTTGAAGTGGATACGCCAAACACTTTTGGGGCAGCTTCCAGTATCCGCTCAGTCTCCTGATAATCCCGTCCATGCACAACGACTGAAGGATGTCATGGAGAAAATCAGCGCGCAGGGCGGGCATTTAGGTTACTTTTATCAGGCAGAGACACGCCCGGTTCTCCTGTCACTCGAAGATTTCTTTATGGGCAATCCCGATGATTTCGGCTCAATTGCCGCGAACCTGCCCGATCATCCCGGTCGTGACCGCTTTTTTGCGCTCCTCAAAACGATGCGCAGCCGCGATGCGGTACAGGATGTTCGCGTCATGGTCACGCAGTTGGAAGACGATCCGTATCCTGATGCAGTTTGGCCTTACAGCGATCAAGTGGTTGTACTGGCGGAGGCGTCTCAGCAGGAGGTCTCAGGCTGGTTTCAGTCGGTCGAGCCGGATGTGATCACGGATATTTCGCCTGAATGGAAAACCTGGCAGCAGGAGAAGCCTGCGTTTTTTCCTGAATTGAAGGCAAAAACTTACGCATTTTCAGTTTGGTGGGATTGAGTAACTCATGTCTGATCCATTGCAGGGAAAAACCGTCGTCGTGATCGGCTTCGCCCGCCAGGGCAAAGCGCTGGCGCGCTGGCTGCCGACGATTGGCGCGCGGGTGGTTGTCAACGACGGCAAGACGGCTGAAGAACTCAGGCTCAACTCGTCGGATTACCCCGGCGTCGAATTTATACTGGGTGGGCATCCCGAAATTCTGCTCGAAGGCGCGGATTTGGTTTGCGTTTCCGGCGGCGTTCCGCTCGACCTGCCGATCTTGCAGCTTGCGATGCGTTACGGTGTGCCGCTGTCCAACGACGCGCAGTTGTTTATGGAACGCTGTCCCGCCCCGGTGATCGGCATTACGGGCAGCGCGGGCAAGACGACCACGACCACGCTCACAGGCGAAATTTTCAAGCGGGCGGGGCATCGCACCTGGGTGGGTGGCAACATCGGCGACGTGCTGCTCAGCGTCCTGCCGATCATCAATCCGCAGGATCGCGTCGTCATGGAGCTGTCCAGCTTTCAACTCGAATTGATGACCGTCAGCCCCAATATCGGCGCGGTGCTGAACATCACGCCCAATCATCTCGACCGGCACGGTACGATGGAAGCCTACGCGCAGGCCAAAGCCCATATTCTGCTGCACCAGAAGCCGCGCGATGTCGCGGTCTTAGGCCGCGACGATGCCGTCGCCCGCCAACTGGAAGGGCTGGCGGCGGGCGATGTCGTCTGGTTCAGCGCCCGCGAGATGGTTGCCGATGGTGCGTGTCTGGTTGGCGAGCGGCTCGTCGTCGCGGGCGGCGCAAGCCCCGATGAAGAGCCGCATGTCATCTGCGAGCGCAAGGATATTCATCTGCGCGGCGACCACAACGTCCTGAATGTGCTGGCAGCCTGCGCGATTACGGGCGCGGCAGGCGTTGAGCCGGAGATTATGGGCGAAGTCATCCGTGAATTTCGCGGCGTGGCGCACCGCCTCGAAACCGTGCGCGAAGTCAACGGCGTGACTTACGTCAACGACAGCATCGCGACCGCGCCGGAGCGGGTGCAGGCGGCATTGAAGTCTTATGATGAGCCGTTGGTGCTGCTGTTGGGCGGACGTGACAAAAAGCTCCCCTGGGAAACCATGCTGGCGCTGGCGCTGACCAAATCCCGGCACATTATTGCTTTTGGTGAGTTCGGCGAGGGCATTGTCGATCTGATCAAGCTGCTGTGCGGCAGCACAGAGCCGGTCACCTGCGTCAATACGCTCGACGAAGCCGTTGCCGCTGCCGCGAAGATCGCGCAGCCGGGGGATGTCGTGCTGCTTTCCCCTGGCGGCACGAGTTACGATGCTTACACCGATTTTGTCGAGCGCGGCGAACATTTTCGTAAGCTTGTGCAAGCGCTGTAAGGGATTAGAATGGAATTGCGCATTCGCTGCACGGACATGGCGGAAACTGACGCTTACACAGACAGCGAAGGTCATTGTGACAGGCATTCGCTGGCACATTGAACAGCCTCACCGCGATTTGACGGCGTGGTGATTTAGAAAGACGGGTTAAGTCGTTAGCTTACAGGAAGGGACAACAATGGCGGATTCAGTCCCGCGCTTTACGGATGTAGACGTTGATCTCGCGGCGGAAGTTGCGCCCGCGCCAACACGGACGCGCATTTTCAAGCCGTCCGAGAATGGTGCGGATGTCGCGAAGCCCGCCGAGCGCAGACGCACGCTGCTTTCGACGATTGATCTGCCGCTGCTGATTCTGCTTGGCCTGCTGCTGGCAATCGGCAGCCTGATGATTTACAGCACAACGTTTGACTGGAGCTACCAGAGCTTCGGCAGCGACACCTACATTTTCATGCAGCACGTCCGTAATCTGGCGATTGGCGGCTCGATTTTCGTGCTGCTGATGTTCATCAACTACCGTGTCTGGAAACGGCTGGTGATCGTCCTCCTGCTAATTACGATTGCGACGCTGATCGCGGTGCTGGTCTTCAGCGACTTGACGTTTGGCGCGCGCCGTGCCTTCCTCGGCGGCTCGTACCAGCCCGGTGAACTGGCAGAACTGACAGTCGTCGTCTACATGGCGGCCTGGCTGAGTTCGAAGCGTACCAAAGTCAGCAGCATCACGCGCGGCCTGATTCCCTTTGCGATTTTGGTCGGCCTGGTTGGCGGGCTGGTGGCGCTGCAACCTGACCTGACGACGACGGTGACGATTTTCATCGTCGCCGGAATTATGTTTTTTCTGGCGGGGGCGAACATCATCCACCTGGGGGTGGTGCTGGGCGGCCTCGGCGGCGCAGGATTTGTGCTGGCGGAGCACCTGAGCTACGCGCAGGATCGTATTGGCCCGTTCGTGGCAAGCCTGACCGACTTCACACAGGCGACCTATCAGGCGCGGCAGGCGATGATCGCCTTCATGAACGGCGGCTGGACGGGTGTCGGACTGGGACAGGGCTTGCAGAAATTTGGTTTCCTGCCGACACCGCATACCGACAGTATTTTCGCGGTGATTGGCGAGGAACTGGGCTTTATCGGCGCGGCCTTCGTGATCGCGCTGTTCGTGCTGTTCGTCATTCGCGGCTTGCAGATTTCGCGGCGGGCGCATGATCCGTTTGGGTCACTGCTGGCGGCAGGCGTGACGTTGTGGATCATCACCAAAGCGATGATGAATATCGCCGTCATGATCAACCTGATCCCGACCAGCGGTGTCGCGCTGCCGTTCATCAGCTACGGTGGTTCGTCATTGATTACGGTGCTGGCGGGGACAGGACTTTTATTTAGCGTCGCGCGCGTGACCGCGCTGGAGAATTTGCCGGAAAGGAATAAGCCGGGTGCACATGATGATCGCGGCTGGGGGAACCGGTGGACACGTTTACCCAGCGATAGCAGTCGCCGAAGCGCTGAGCGCTCGTCGTCCCGACATTAAGCTGACATTTGTCGGCGGTGTGGGCGGGTTCGAGCGTCCGCTGCTGGACGAAGCTCATCTGAAATTCGATCATTATGCACAGGTCTATTCCGGGCCGCTGCATGGGGTCGGCGTATTGCGTGCCGCTGTCAGTGCGGTTAAGCTTAGCGTTGGGACGCTGCAAGCGCTCCTGCTGATCGCGCGCGAACGCCCGCAGGCACTCCTGCTGACGGGCGGCTGGGTTGGCTGGCCTGTGGCGCTGGCGGCATGGCTGCTGCGCGTACCCAGCCTGATTTTCCTGCCGGACATCGAGCCGGGGCTGGCGATCAAGGCGCTGCGCCCGTTTGTGACCAAAGTCGCAGCGACGACCGACGCTTCCGCGCCCTTTTTTCGAGCGGGCAAAACCGTCACGACGGGCTATCCGCTGCGCGTGTCGATGACGCAGGCGACACGCGAGGCCGGGATTGCCCACTTTAAGCTCGATCCGGCGAAGAAAACGCTGCTGGTGACGGGCGGCAGTCGCGGTGCGCGCAGCATCAACAACGCTGTGATCGGGATTGTGCCGGAACTGCTGGCGGATGGCGTACAGATCATCCACATCACCGGAACGCTCGACTGGGAAGACATCTCGGCGCGGCGGGCAGCGATGGGTGGGAACTGCGACGATTATCACGCGGTTCCGTATTTACATGAAGATATGGCGCTGGCATTGGCGAGCGCGGATTTAGTGCTTTGCCGCTCTGGCGCGAGCGTGTTAGGGGAACAGCCGTTGTTTGGCCTGCCGTCAATCCTCGTGCCCTACCCGTATGCGTGGCGTTACCAGAAAGTCAACGCCGATTATCTGGTAGAGCACGGCGCAGCGCTGCTGCTCCGTGACGAGGATATGGCGGATCAACTGCTGCCGACGCTGCGCAGTCTGCTGGCAGACCCGGCTCGGCTGGCAGCGATGCGCGACTGTGCGGCGGCGCTGGCGCAGCCCGATGGGGCGTGGAACGTGGCGCGGGAACTGCTTTCGCTCGCAGGGGACACTTAAGCAATGATTGAACTGTCCGCAGTCTTAGTCATGATGTCGATCTTCTTCGCGATTATCGGCTTTTTGCGCGGCTGGAATAAAGAGATCGTCTCGACTGCGGGCATTGTGCTGGGTTTGTTCGCCTTGTTTCAGTTCGACACGATTCTGCGCGGGACGCTGCTGGCGAACGTCAGCCGCGATCAGGTCTTTTTCGTGCAGACGGGCATATTCGTGGCGATTGTCTTTTTCGCCTACCAGACGCGCTCGATCATGGGCGAGGATATTCAGCGGGCGCGTGAAGGCCGTGATAATTTGCAGGAAAGCGTCCTCGGCGCGCTGCTCGGCGCGCTCAACGGCTACCTGATCTGGGGATCGATCTGGTACTTCATGGACATCAACGAATTTCCGCTCGCGCCCTATGTCGTTGCGCCGGGGCCGGGGTCGCCGAGCGCCGCCACCCAGCAGATTCTGCCGCTGGTGCTGCTTGGCGGCGGGCCGGGAGGCAACGGCGATTTACTTGCCGTCGCGGTGATCATCCTGTTCGTGTTCGTGCTGATTCTGATCTAGCGGTCAGCACTCAGCCATCAGCTTTTGGCTGACCGCTGAAAGCTGACCGCTGAAAGCTGCTTTCGATGAAAATCGCCATTATTTCCGACATTCATGGCAACGCTTTCGCCCTCGATACGGTGATTGGCGATCTCAAGCGCGACCCGGTCGATCAGATTGTCTGCCTCGGCGACGCGATTCAGGGCGGCGCGCAGCCCGCGCAAACGGTCGCCCGCCTGCGCGAACTCGGTTGCCCGGTGGTCATGGGCAACGCCGATGCGTGGCTGCTGAGCGGCGTTGAAACCGGCGCAGAAGCGCCGTCCGAAGCCCGTAAGCGGATGCTCGACAGCGTGCGCGAGTGGTCGCTGAGCCAGCTTTCCGACGAGGATAAAGCCTTTATCGCCGCCTTTCAGCCGACCGTTGAAATTCCGCTCGACGACGGGCGCAAACTGCTCTGCTTTCATGGATCGCCCGCCTCGTTTGACGATATTCTGCTGCCGACGACGCCCGATGACGAATTTCAGGCGTTCCTCGCGCCGCATCTACCGGCGCACATGACCGGAGGCCATACCCATTTGCAGCAGGTGCGACCGATTGGCACGACCGACTGCCTGTTTTTCAACCCCGGCAGCGTTGGGTTGGCTTACAGCCACAACCACGCGCAGGATCATTTTCGCGCCAGTCCCTGGGCGGAATATGCGGTGCTGACGGCGGACGCGGGACGGGTTGCGCTGGAATTTCGGCGGGTGGCGTTCAACGCCAGCGTGCTCATCGAAATCTACCGTTCGAGCGGACGCCCTTATTCTGACGATGCTATCGCGCAGTATCGATCCTAAATGGAGCGGTCAGCGATCAGCCATCAGCTTTCAGTTTTGGCTGACCGCTGAGCGCTGATTGCTGAAAGCTATCTTATGCCGAAGATTACCCCCGGACAACACATTCATCTGGTTGGCATTGGCGGTGCGGGCTTGTCCGCGATTGCGCGGATTCTGCTCGGACAGGGCTACATAGTCTCCGGCAGTGATCGCACACTCAACGCCTTGACCGATGCGCTTTCTCGTGACGGCGCGACCATTTACGCCGGACATGCCGCATCCAACGTGACGGGAGCGGACGCGCTGCTGGTGTCGGCGGCGATTCAGCCGGATCAGGTGGAGATTGCGGCGGCGCTGGCGGCGGGGATTCCCGTCTACAAGCGTGCCGACATTATGGCGGACTTGATGGTCGGCAAGACGGTGATCGCCGTTGCCGGGACGGCGGGCAAAACCACCACCACCGCCATGATCGCGCACATGCTGATCGAAACCGGGCAAGACCCCTCGTACATTATCGGCGGGGTGCTGAGTACCACCGGGACGAACGCGGCGGTCGGCAAAGGCAACGCCTTCGTCATCGAGGCGGACGAGTACGACAATATGTTCCTCGGCCTGAAACCCGATATTGCGATTGTCACCAATGTCGAATGGGATCACCCCGATTTCTTCAAGACGCCGGAGGCTATGCAGCGCTCATTCGAGCAGTTTGTCAGTCTTGTTTCCAGAGACGGTGTGGCGATTATTGGCGTTGACAGTTTAGCAGGGGCGAAACTACATAAATTTGCGCGGGACATGCTCCCCATCAGAATCGTGGTTTCGTGCGGAACTGGCGACGATGATTTGCGTCCTTATGATGTGCGTGTGGATGAACACGGGACATCTTTTGGCACCTTTGCACCTATTGGCGCTCCAGATGAAGAATTCATCTTTCATTTACAGATGTTTGGGATGCATAACGTCACCAATGCGCTTGCGGCGTGGTTCGCCGTCGGCTGCGTTAATCATGTCGGTCAATACTTACAAGCGTTGGCAACGTTCAAGGGGACGGGGCGGCGCTTCGAACTCAAAGGCGAAGTCGATGGCATTGCCGTCATTGACGATTACGCGCATCACCCCGCCAAAATCCGCGCGACCCTCGAAGCGGCGCGCAGTCGCTACCCTGACCGCCAGATTTGGGCGCTGTGGCAGCCGCATACCTACAGCCGGACACAAGCGCTGAAGGACGATTTTCTGACGGCCTTCAAGGATGCCGATCACGTCCTGATTACCGAGATTTACGCGGCGCGTGAGCAGCCGATTGAGGGAGTGAACGCGGCGGATATGGCGGCGGAGATGAATCACCCGGATGCACGTTTCACGGCGACCTTCGATCTAGCGGTCAATACGTTGATTCGGGATGTGCAAGCGCCCGCCGCCGTGATTGTCATGAGCGCCGGCGATGCGACGCAGATTAGCGCCGAATATTTGCGACGAAAGGGAAAAACATAACGCGGCGATACAATGGAAAACTTTGGACTTTGCGTCTTTCTTTTGAACTTTGCGCCTTTGCGCTAAATTTTTAGCCTTATGCTCACTGACTACCCTCTCCTCAAGAACGAACCTCTCTCGAAATACACGGCGGCGCGGCTCGGCGGCGCGGCGGATTTCGTCTACATCGCGCGCGAATCGAACGAACAGCTAATCGAGGTCGTCAGCGCGGCGTGGCGCGAAGACGTTTCCGTAAGAGTCCTCGGCGGTGGCGCGAATGTGCTGGTCAGCGATGCGGGTTTTCGCGGCCTGATCGTGATCAACCGAGTTGGGAAAGCGGCCTTTCACGAGGCGACGGTGACGGTGACGGCAGGCATGGCGCTGAGCGTTTTAGCGCGGAAGTGCGCCTCACAGGGACTCAGCGGCTTCGAGTGGGCGGTCAGCGTGCCGGGAACCGTCGGTGGGGCGGTCGTGAATAACGCCGGAGCGCATGGCGGCGATATGGCCTCGTGCTTGCGCAGCGCGGCGCTGGTCGATGCCGAGCATGGCACGCAGGTGCTGACGACCGCTGATCTGGCCTACGACTATCGCTCGTCAGCACTCAAACGCCGCGAGGATCGGCGTTTTCTGGTGACAATGGCGACGTTGGCGCTCAAACCAGACGAGCCGACGGCAATCAACGCGCACATGGACGAATTCATCGCCCATCGCAAGCGCACGCAGCCTTCGGGAGCGAGTTTAGGCAGCATCTTCAAGAATCCGCCGGGCGATTATGCAGGTCGCCTGATCGAATCATGTGGGCTGAAGGGCAGCAAAATCGGCGGGGCGCAGGTGTCGCCTGTTCACGGGAACTTTTTCATCAATACGCAGGGGGCGAGTGCCAGCGCGAGTGATTACTATCGCCTGATTCGGCTGGTGCAGGACGTTGTACAAGAGAAAACAGGCGTTTCGCTCGAAACGGAGGTCGAACTGCTCGGCGTGGATTTCTGAGTCATCCCCAGCTTCTCAACTGTCCGAACTCGTAGACGACCAGGCGACATGAGGTGGGCGTCTTGTAGGGGCGACCCCCGGCAAACTTGTTTGCACGTGCGCCGTGGCATGTGTAGGGGCGCACGGCTGTGCACCCTGTTCTCGTAGGGGCGAGGCACGCCTCGCCCGTTTTGACCCTACAGAACCGCTGTGGTTGTACTCAGTAGACGACCAGGCGACATGAGGTGGGCGTTTTGTAGGGGCGAACCCCGGCAAACTTGGTGGCACGTTCGCACGGTCAGCCGGGATAGAGGGGCTTATTAAACACTCTCATGGCGTGCCCTTTTTTTACGGAAAACTACTTGGTAAAAATTCGAACAGGGATTTACGGGAAAGCTTCTCTCATTACAGTTCGAACGTTTCGAACAGTTCGAACAGAGAATTTCCCCTCAATCGAACACGTTCGAACACCCTTGTTCGAAGCCGAACACCTGCCTTTTTGGCCCATTTCTTCTCTCAAGTTGACCCGTGCCGCCCCTACGCAGGAGTCCGATTTTTCATCGAACAAAAGTTTTGTTTTCGAACGTTCGATTTTTTGAGTCAATGAATCTCAACATTTTTATTGTAATGTAACTATTAATAATCATGAGTGTTTCATCTGGCAGCCAGAGAGTCCCCTGTCTACCCCTCTCAGGCGAGCGTATGTTAAGAATCCAGCGTTATCCCAAATCAAAGCAGAATAATTCACACAGTTTTCTGGCTCAATACGGGTGACTCGTGTTATGATCAGTTCTGAGGGTGGGACTGATTAGGTTTAAGCGGGATGACTTCCAAACTTCGTGAAAATCGACGTGCGACGCGCACGCCAGCCATCTGGCGACGGCGCGGCACGAGTACGTCGGAAGTCGAGCGCGCTCCCATCCAGCAGGCGGTACGGGGACGGTTTACGATTCCCTGGCGGTTGGTCAGCGGCCTGCTGGTCGCAACGCTGCTGATGGTGCTGGCGCTGTTGTTTAGCTCGGACGCCTTTTACGTCCACAGCATTGCGGTTGGCGGCCTGAAGTATATGTCAAGCAACGAGATTTTCACGCTGACCAACGTCACCAATATGCACATCTTCTGGGTCGATCCTGAACAGGTGCGCGCCGACATTCTCAAATCGCCGACCATTGCTGATGCGCAGGTGCGGATTGGCTGGCCGCCGAACATGGTGCAGATCATCATAACTGAACGCGAACCCGCGCTGGTCTGGGAGCAGGCAGGCACGGCGAACTGGATTGACTTACAGGGGCGCGTGATGCGCCAGCGCGAAAATCGCCCTGGCCTGCTGCGGGTGCAGGTCGATGCCTCGGTCAATGGGCCAGTGGGTGTGACGATCAACCCGGATATTGTGACAGGAGCGGTGCAGTTACAGTCACTGCTGCCCGGCATCAGCGTATTACGTTACCACCCTGATAAGGGTTTGGGATACAATGATCAGCGGGGGTGGGAAGCGTGGATGGGCACTGGCAGCGATATGTCGGAGAAAATCCACATCTACAATGCCATTGTGAGCAGCTTGCAAGCCCGCAACACAGTACCCAATGAAATCAACGTCGCAAACCCGGACTCACCGTTTTATTCCGTTCTGGCAGGATCCTAAGCGGTATTATGAATGATCTGGTTGTTGGGATTGATGTAGGCACGACCAAAGTCTGTACGATTGTCGGCGAAGTGCGCGCAGACGAAATCTTTGTCGTCGGCACAGGAATCGAACCCAGTCGAGGGATGCGTAAGGGTGCGGTTAACGACATCGCCCAGTTAAGCGCCGCGATTTCGGCGTCAGTGCATAAAGCCGAAAAAAGCAGCGGCTACGACATCAGTCGCGCGTTTATCAGCATCTCTGGTACGCATACTGCCTCCATCAACAGCCGAGGATTCGTCGGCCTGATGACGAATCGCGGGGTGCGCGCAGAAGACCTCGACAAAGCGATTGAGGCCGCCCGCGCGATTGCCATCCCGCATAACCGTGAAGTGCTGCACGTGATCCCGCGCACCTACTCGATTGACGGCAGCGACCGCGTGCGCAGCCCGCTGGGGATGCATGGCTTCCGGCTGGAAGTAGAAGTCCACATTATTACCGTGGCTTCGACGGGGATCACCAATCTGGAGCAGGCGGTTCAGTCAGCAGGCGTGTTCCCGGATCGTTTCATTCTCAATCCGCTGGCATCGGGGGACATTGTGCTGACCGAGCAGGAACGCGAGAGCGGCGCAGTGCTGATCGACATTGGCGGCGGGACGACCGACCTGGCAATTTTTATCGAAGGCACGGTGTGGCATTCTGCTGTGATCGCGATTGGTGGTGACTTAATCACTAATGACATTACCCACTGGATGCATGTACCCTTTGATGTAGCCGAAGCGGTTAAACTTCAGTATGGTCACGCACAGCAGCGCGACGTGAGCCAGCTTGAAACCTTTCTGGTGCAGCCCTTTGGTGAGGGGATGCCGCAGGAGGTGAAGCACAACGATCTGGCGATGGTGATTGAGGCGCGCGTCACCGAATTGTTTGAGCTGGTGCAGGCGGAAATTAAACGTTCGGGGTATGATGGCTTTTTGCGAGCGGGGGTTGTACTGACGGGAGGCTGCGCGCAGCTTCCAGGCATCCGCGAAGTTGCGGCTGAAGTGCTGGGGGTGCCGGTACGCGTCGCCAAACCAGAGAAGATAACCGGGATGGCGGATGTACTGCGCAATCCCTCGTACAGCACCAGTGTGGGGTTACTTCGGCTTGGACTGGAAATGGAATCCGCTACGCAATCTCAGCCCGCTGTGAGCAGTCCGCTTGCCGGGGCTGGGCTGGGGAATCTCCTGACAGGTTTCTTCCGACGTTTGTTACCGGATAACGAGAAGTAAACGTAAAGGGTTGCGCGGTATAACATTGCGCTTAGAATAGAGTCAATTAATCCCGCGCTCATCTTGAGATTAGGTGGAATCTTTGAGGAAGGGCTGATTATATGGATATGCTTACACCCGGCGAGAACTTCGCGCAAATCAAGGTCGTTGGTGTCGGTGGCGGTGGAAACAACGCCGTGAATCGCATGATTGCCGAGGGTCTGGGTGGGGTCGAGTTTATTGCGATCAATACCGACAACCAGGCGCTCATGCTTTCGAAGTCGAAGACCCGCGTTCGCATAGGTGACAAGCTGACGCGCGGTTTAGGCGCGGGTGGCAACCCGGAGATCGGCAAGAAGGCTGCCGAGGAAAGCTCCGACGAGTTGTATGAAGTGCTGCGTGGCGCAGACATGATCTTCATCGCCAGCGGCATGGGCGGCGGTACGGGGACGGGCGCTTCGCCAGTCGTCGCGCAGATCGCCAAAGAACTTGGTGCATTGACCATCGGCGTCGTGACGCGACCTTTCACCTTTGAAGGCGCGAAACGGCAGCAATCGGCTGAAGCGGGTATCGAAGCCCTCAAGAGCCAGGTCGATACGCTGATCGTGATTCCGAATGACCGCTTGCTCCAGATCGCGAGCAAGAACGCGACCTTACAGCAGGCTTTCTCGCTGGCAGACGATGTGCTGCGACAAGGTATTCAGGGCATTTCCGAACTGATTACCGTTCCGGCGCTGATCAACCTCGACTTCGCCGACGTGCGTACGATTATGTCGGAAGGCGGCGCGGCGTTGATGGCCGTCGGTCACGCGACAGGCGACGAGCGCGCTCGGAAAGCGTCCGAGGCGGCGATCAGCAGCGCGCTGCTCGACGTGACGATTGACGGCGCACGCGGCATCCTGTTCAACATCACGGGCGGCCCAGACCTGAGCCTGTTCGAAGTCAACGAAGCGGCAGCCATCATCAAGGAAAGCGCACACCCGGATGTCAACCTGATCTTCGGTGCGCAGATTGATGAAGGGCTGGGCGACGAAGTGCGCGTCACGGTGATCGCGACCGGATTCGAACACACGAGCCGCGTCCAGCGCAAGATGGATCAACAGCCGATTTATCGCCAGCAGCCGCAAATACCGCAGCGTCAGCAGCCGCAACAGCCGCCACCTCAGCAGTCGCAGCGCCCGATGCAGCAGTACAGCGCGCCCCCTGCGCCGCAACAACAGCCTATGCAGCCGCCGCAGTCGCTTCCTCAGGAACGGCAAGCACCGGAAGCACCTGCGCCCGCGCCGCAGCCGAAACCTCAGCAAAATACGTTTGACGCGCGGGTCTACGATGAAGATAACATCGAAATCCCGACGTTCCTGCGCAAACGCCGCTAAGCGACTCCGTTAGGTGCTGGACATGCTTGCGGGCATGTCCAGCACTTTTATTTTCTAACGCTATTCCCAAGCGATTTTATATGCATTTCAGACCACAACTACGGTATCCTTGAGGCGACTTCAGCGCTGGTTGGTCGGCGTGATGAGATTATTTCGGGGATGTTTTCGGGGAATGTGGGTTTCGTGGCAAATGTGGGAAACCTGTTACAACAGATAACCGTTTTCTAACCAAACTAGTCCTGAATTTTAGTGGACAAGAACAGATGAGCGTGATAAATTTCTTTTAAATAGATGATCATTTTCTTTATAAAAGAGGGTTTTCGGCGCTGCTAAGAGAAGAACTCACACTGCCCGCCGAAATCACCGAGACCCATCCATTTACAAGTGTGCGTATTTTTGAAACGGCTTGTAAGATCCCAAGCTCGCTGGTTTTTGTTTCGCTACCGTCCGATCTGTTTCGATATACATTACAATTTCAATCTTGGAAGGATAAAACTGCGATGGTTCAAACCAACGCCACCAAGCGCAACCAGCTTCATGAACTCGGCTACAAGATTTTTCTGGATCGTTATGCCCAGAAAGATATGAGTCGATCAACACTGGCGGTGGGGGATACGGTAATCGTGGTCGTGAATGCGGCGACGGGGCAGCGTGAGATTGGCAAAGTGACTGCGCTGGATTTGCCACAGGTAACGATTGAACTGCTTGATGGCGAAGTCGTCACGCGCGATTTGGAAAACGTTGATAAGCCGCTGGAAACCGAGCCAGGCCAGATGATGGATCGCGTTGCCAAAGGGATTGCTCAGGTCGAAGTAACGCCGGATTTGCAAAAGGAATGGGCGGATCGCTTCCGCTGGCTGCTGGAAGATTTCAAGTTTGTCCCTGCGGGGCGCATTCTGACGGCTGCTGGAACTGACCAACAACTGACTTATTACAATTGCTATGTGGTGCCGTCCCCGAAGGATTCGCGCGGTGGCATCATCGACACGCTGCACCAGATGACCGAGATCATGTCTCGCGGCGGCGGTGTGGGTATCAACGTGTCGAGCCTGCGTCCACGTCAGGCTTATGTGAAGGGCGTCAACGGTCGGTCGAGCGGCGCTGTGTCGTGGGGCGCGCTCTACAGCTTCGTCACGGGGCTGATCGAGCAGGGCGGAAGCCGGCGCGGCGCTTTAATGTTGATCCTCAACGATTGGCACCCCGATATTTTTGATTTCATCAACAGCAAGCGTGAAGCGGGGAAAATCACCAACGCGAATATCAGTGTTGGCGTGTCTGACAAGATGATGGAAGCGGTTAAGGCCGATGCTGACTGGGAACTGGTGTTCCCGGACACCAGCGCGTCCGATTACGATGAAAAATGGGATGGCGACCTTGATAGCTGGGTCGCGGCTGGAAACCCAGTCGTGCATTATAAGACGGTTAAGGCGCGCGAAGTGTGGAACGCGATTATCGAGAGCGCCTGGGCGAGCGCCGAACCCGGTGTGTTCTTCAACGAGCGCTACAACAAGATGTCGAACAGCGGCTACTTCGCGCCGATCATTTGCACGAATCCATGTACGACGGGCGATACGCTGGTTTCGACAGAGGACGGTTACACCAAAGCACGCGATTTGCGCGTTGGGATGAAGATTCGCACGCCAGCAGGATTGAAGCCGATTGAGAAAATCTACAACAATGGCATACAGAAAATCTATCGAGTGGAATTCTCCGATGGTGGCTATCTCGAATGCACGGCTGATCACAAGCTGAAAACAGTGCGTGGCAAGAAGTACGAGTGGGTCGCCGTGAAAGATCTCGCCGTTGGTGAAAAGATTCTTGTTTCGCCAAACGAGTCATTTGGTTCGACGAGGCGACTGCCCGAAGAAGCGATTGCCTACATCCAGAAGCGCGACCTTCAAGTTCCTGATTTCTATGATCGTAACCTCGGCCTTTTCGTCGGTGCAGTGATTGGTGATGGGACGCTGCGCAACGTGCCGAGTGGGAACAGTCATTCGTATCAGTGCAAGGTGGCATTTGGCGCAAATGAGCCAGAGTGGATGAATAAGTTCGAAGCGAAGCTCAATGACGTGGGTATTCACACGTCCAGGGCAGAGACGCACAAGGATATTCCACAAGGCGATGGCACAGTTGTGCTCCATCAGTCGCTACGTTTGGAGTGCTACAAACTGGCGACACTGCTGATCAAAATCGGCATGACACCGAATATCAAAGCGAACGATAAGTTTATCCCTGAAGCGTTTATGTCGCTGGATCGGGAATTTCTGGCGGGCATTCTGGACGGCCTGTTCTCAACCGATGGCAGTGTGTTGATGAAGCGCGATAACCCGATGCTGCGCTTCCACACGTCATCCTACGAACTCGCGCAGCAGGTGCGCTTGCTGCTGCTGCAATTCGGCATTCACGGGCGCATCTATACCGCAACTCGCGACGAAAATCTCACCTATGATGGTCGTTCGATGTACGGGACGGGCGTCAAGTACGATGTTGTGATCATGAACGAGGGTATCGCACGCTTCTACAGTGAAATCGGCCTAAGCCATCCGCAGAAAGCCGAACGCCTGAAGGAAGTTGCCGAAAACTGGCACTATGTTGGTGCAAGCTGGCTGGCGTCGGTTGTGTCGGTTGAAGATAGCGGACGCGAGGAAGAAGTCTACGATCTCTACGAGCCGAATACGCTGACATGGATCACCAATGGCTATGTCTCGTTTGATTGTGGTGAGCAGGGTCTGCCCGCGTGGGGCGTTTGCAACCTCGGCGCGATCAATCTGGCGAAATTCTATGATGAAGCGCAGCAGGATGTCGATTGGGATAACCTCGATGTCGCCGTGCGCTATGCGACGCGTTTCCTCGACAACATCATCGACAGCACACCGTACTTCTTTGACGAGAATCGCCAGCAGCAGTTAGGCGAGCGGCGCGTCGGCCTGAACAACATGGGGCTGGCAGAACTGATGATTCGGCTGGGGATTCGCTACGGCAGTGATGAATCGGTTGCGTTCATCGACAAACTCTACGGTTTTATGACGCGCGCAACTTACGAAACCTCGATTGAACTGGCGCAGGAGCGCGGCGCGTTCCCGATGTTTGAGGCTGAAAAGTTCCTGCAAAGCGGTTTTATGCAGACGATGCCAGATGATATTCGCGAGAACGTGCGCCGGAACGGGATTCGCAACGTGACGTTGCTGACGCAAGCGCCGACGGGGACGACCGGGACGATGGTCAACACCTCGACGGGAATCGAGCCCTTCTTCTCGTGGGTGTACTATCGGAAGAGCCGTCTCGGTTTGCACGAGGAGCAGGTGCCGATTGTGCAGGAGTGGTATGCTACGCACCCCGGCGAGACGCAGCTACCGGACTACTTTGTGACGGCGATGTCGCTCAGCCCGGAAGATCATGTGCGGGTGCAGGCGGCGATTCAGCGCTGGGTTGATTCGAGCATCAGCAAGACGTCGAATCTGCCGAACCACTATACGGTCGAGCAGACGCGCGAACTGTATGAACTGATGTATGAACTGGGCTGCAAGGGCGGTACGATTTATCGCGATGGCAGCCGCGATGAGCAGGTACTCATGCTCAAGGGCGATGAGCGCGCCGAAGCCGAAATGAAGCAGGCCGAGGAGAAGAAAATCGCGGAGGTGGCGACACCGCACCACGTTTATCCGCGCCCGACCATGCTGCAAGGTGTGACGGTCAAGTCGAACACGCCTTTTGGTACGGCCTACATCACCATGAACAGCGATGAGAACGGCAACCCGTTCGAGGTGTTTATTTCGGCACCGGGCAAGGCGGGCAGCGATTTGCAGGCTGACGCTGAGGGTCTGGGGCGTATGATTTCGCTGCAACTGCGTTCGACCGCGCCGCAGAATCGGATGCAGATGCTCAAGCTGATTGTGGAGCAATTGCAGGGCATCGGTGGATCGCGCTCGGTGGGGATGGGACCGATGCGAGTGATGTCGCTGCCGGATGCGGTTGCTGGGGCGCTGATGAAGCAGTATCTGAGCGAAGAAAAATCGCAGCAGTTGACACTGTTCAATGGCAGCAACGGCAATGGCAGTGCGTCTTACGAAGTCGCCAGCGACGAGATTGAGATTCAGGCTGCGCATGATCACGACCACACACACGATTATGCCCATGACAGCAGCAACGGCTACCTGACCAACGCCGATATGTGTCCATCCTGCGGGACGATTTCGCTGATACGGGTTGAAGGCTGCCGCAAATGCCTGACGTGCGGATATTCTGAGTGCTAATCGAGTAGAGCGCTTACGAGCGCTATAACCGAACGTCGAATTCCGAGGGGGTGGTCGAAAGACTGCCCCTTTTTGCCCTAAGGAGGTGATGGTTAGAAAAATTGGTGTGCAGTTAATGGGGTGTTTGCGAAAAACATCGAAGCGCCGGCAGTTGAGAGAAACAACGTGAACGGCGGCAACCGTTCACACTCTGTTATTTCTCCCAACGCCATCACTCAGTAGAACAAGCATACCACTATGGACGATTTTTGCCTATCAAGTGAGCGTATGCGCAAGCAAAGGTTAGAAAATTGTGATGTCAAAATGGGCGGACTATGTGATTACAGGGGTTCGCTACGATGCTCCGGAATGCAACCGGGGCTGGAAACGGATCGCAGTGGTCGAGGTACGCATGGATTTGGGTGGAAGGATTGGGTCAGCGGAACTGTGGACGCGCGAGCAGGTTGTGGATGCAGTCAACCTCGACCACGAAACTTTCATCACAGCAGGAAGGGCAGCGGACGGAACGTGGCTGCGGGGCGCGCATGTGCGTGTGCTGCGGGTCAACGGCATGGACTACCTGCGCATTGATCGGACGGCGGTCACGGGCGATGATCTCGGCGGCCTGCCTGAACTGTAAAGGTGCAGCTCATTCGCTGTGAAAAACGCCCATCGTTTTGATGGGCGTTTTCCTTTACAATGCTGCTCGATTTCGAAACATTATGGAGGGGCGCGCAGAGCGCCGACGGCTGCATGACTGATTTTCCCGACTTCGACCTTTCAGCGTACTGGCAAGAGCCGGATTTCCTCCTAACGGATCTGGTTTCGCTGCTGGCGAATCGTTCGGATTCGCAGATGGGCATCACGCTGATGGTCAAGGGCGCGATTTTGACCGGGACGCTGGTCGGCGAGCGCGAGTACTTGCGCCGTGTCAACGACATGTTTAAGCGGATGGCGCGTGAAACCCTGACCAAGCCGACCAAAGAAGAGATTGCTTCGATTGATGAGGCATTTGGCTTCGACGAGCTGATTGAGGATGAGTATCCCGAACCCGGCGAAGAAAATGAGGCCGAGGAAAGCAAGGCGGTTGAGAACGATTTGCACGAGGCGTCGCCGATTCGCCACCTGCATCTGAAAGACCCGGTGATCATCTACCCCGGTTCGACGCTGAGCTTCATGGACAGCGCATTGCCGATTCTGCGCATTCGGCTCGCCACCATCGACGGCTGGATGCTGGGACGCATCAGCGTGATTGCCGACGATGACGACGATTTACCCGATGTCGGTTTTATCCACTAAACGCAGACTGCCACGCATCAGCCAGCGCGTCCGCCGCATTTTGTCGATGGTCGTGGGTGCGTGGCTGATCCTCGACTGCCTGATCGGGCTGGCAGTCTTTTTTTACGGCCTGCCGGATCGCGCTCAGCACGAGGATGTCATTATTGTGCTGGGAGCGGGATTGAAACGTGATTTGACGGCGACTGACAGCACCGCGCGCCGCGCCGTACATGCCGCTGATCTCTGGAAAGCCCATTTCGCCCCGAAGATTATCTGCTCTGGTGGCTACGCGACGTGGGCCAGCCGCAGTGAGGCTGAGGGCTGCGCGGATGTGCTGCGCGCGAATGGCGTCCCCGAAACGGCGATTATCCTCGAAAACCACAGCCGCAGTACCGAAGAAAACGCCTACTATTCGCACCAGATCATGGAGGCGAACGGCTGGAAAAGCGCGCTGGTGGTCAGCGACGGCTATCACCTGCTGCGCGCGACCTGGATTTTCTCGGTGGAAGGTATCTCCGGTTCGACCTCGCCTGCTGGGCCGCTCGGCGTGAGCGATCTGCTGCCCGCGCTGATCCGCGAAGTGGTTGCGCTTTACTGGCAAGTCTTCAAAACGCTCCTTCATTTGCCCATAACTTACGTCCCCTGGTGGTAGCCTGACGGCTGCGCATAGGGCAAGCGTTGGTCAAGCGTGACCAAGTGCTCCATCATTTGCCAGTATAATGAATGCAGAAATCTTTACGGAATTTCCGCGCTTTTCTGCGCGTTTGATCCTTTTGTACCTTGCATGACAGGACAAAAAATGCGTCGAATATCATTAACTTTATTGAGCTTTATCGCGCTGCTGCTTTTAAGTGTCGGCGTGATCACTGCACAGCCGAATGCACAGCAGGGAACACCTGAAGCGTCGGCTGCCAGCGGTTTGAAAGTCGCGCAGGTGCTGCCCGCCGATAACGGGACGGGTATCGAACCGGACGCGACGATTACGGTTATCTTCAACCTGCCGGTCGTGCCGCTGATGGTGGCTGAAGACGCCGGTACGCTGCCGCAGCCGCTGACGTTCACGCCTGCTGTTCAAGGTAAGGGCGAATGGTTAAACACCTCGATCTATGTCTTCCATCCCAATCCGGCGCTGCAAGGTGGCACGAAGTACAGCGTGACGGTGAGCGGCGACCTGACAGCGGTCGATGGCTCGGCGATGGAGCAGCCGTTTGTGTGGTCGTTCACGACTTCTGCGCCCGTCGTCAGCGAAGTCATCCCCAACGACACCACGACCTCGGTCAACCTCGATACGACGCTTCAGGTCAAGTTCAATCAGCCGATGGATCGGCAGCGTGTCGAAGCCAGCTTTAGCCTGCACCCGGTTGATTCGACCCAGAAAGTTACCGGGAAATTCACCTGGGCAGACGACGGCGCAGGTTTTATGTTCACACCGGATCACATTCTGACGATTGGCACTGACTACACGGCTGAATTCACAGGCACGCCGCCTACGCCTGAAGGGGGCGGAGCCGCGCTGACAGGTCAGTTGAAGTGGGGTTTCAGCACCGTCCCTCTGCCGGGGGTCGTCAGCACCGACCCGTTCGATGGGCAGACCGATGCTTATCCTGACAGCGGCTTCACCATTTACTTTGCGTCGCCGATGGATACCGACACGATTAAAGGTCGCATCAGCGTTGAACCAAACGCGATTCGCGAGTTCGACTCGTATTACAGCGACTACAACAACAGCTATACGCTCTCGTTCCCGTCTGAACCAAGCACCGATTACACCATCACGCTCAGCCCCGGCATGAAGGATGTTTACGGCAACGAGATCACGACGCAGACGGTTATTCATTACACGACCCAAGCGTACAGCCCGGACGTGTCGCTGCAAGTGCCGAGTTCGGTCGGCTTCTATAATGCCGATAATGACAAGACGCAGCTATTTCTGACGCATCGCAATGTCAGCCAGATCAATCTGTCGCTCTACAGCGTCCCGCTGGACGAATTCATCGCGGGTGTGACGGGCGATAATCGCTACGACCCGACCTCCAGTATCCAACTTGGGCAGAGCAACCGCCTGCGCGCCTGGTCGATTCCGTCGGTTGCGCCGCTCAATGCGCGGCGCTACGAACTGCTCAATCTAGGCGGGACGAGCGCTTCGGACTGCCCTGGCGCGCTCGAATCGCATCTGCAAGTCGGCGACACGGCGATAGTCGTGAGCGATCCAGATCCCGTGCGCGCCCGGGCCAGCGCTCCTGATGGGCAGGTGGTCGGCACGCTCTACAAGAATTACCAACTGCCGATCACGGGTGGGCCGCTGTGCGCGAATGGGATTCTGTGGTGGGAAGTTACGCTGCGGGACAGCACCGATGCGTGGGTCGCTGAAGGGATTAGCGACGGCTCAAGCAACGAGCGCTTCCTCGATCTGAAAACGGCGGTGGCGCAGACGCCGGTCGCGCTGACGCAAGCCAACGGTGAGGCTCTGGTCCCCGGCATTTATCTGCTGCGCGCTTCAGCGCCGGAAACCGACGCGACTGGCTACACGCCGCCGGAACACATTCTGGTCGTCGCCAATGCCAACCTGACGCTCAAATATTCCGTTGATGCGCTGCTGGTGTGGGCGACCGATGTCAACAGCGGTGAGCCTATCGCCAACGCGCCGATTCAGGTGTACGACAAAAATCTGAAGGTGATCGCTGACGGGACGACGGATGCTGACGGCCTGCTGACGCTGAGCTTGCCGCGTGTGAGCGATCTTAATCAGCCGAGGGTGGCTGTGCTGCAAAGCGATAAGCAGTTCGGCATCGGCCTGACGGACTGGTCGGACGGGATCGAAGCTTGGTACTTCGGGCAGACTCCTAATTACTATCCCGAACAATACCGCGCTTATGTCTACACGGATCGCCCGATCTATCGCCCGGATCAGCCAGTCTATTTCCGGGGAATTGTGCGCCAGCAGAACGACGTGAAGTATACGCCGCTGTCGGAAACGTCGATCCCGGTGCGGATTGTCGATGATCAGGGCGAGGTGGTCTACGACAAAACGCTGCCGCTAACCACTTATGGCACATTCAGCGACAGCTTCCCGATTGCGGCTGACGCGCCGCTGGGCTATTACCAGATCATCGCTCAGCTTCCCGGTCAGGCTGCCGATAATTACTATCCTTCAACCGGATCGGTCAGCTTTGGCGTAGCAGAATATCGCGCGCCGGAGTATCAGGTGACAGTGACGGCTGAGAAGCCCGAAGTGGTGCAGGGCGACACGATCAAAATCACGGTCGATAGCAAATACTTCTTCGGCGGCTCAGTTGCCAATGCCGATGTGCAGTACAACGTGACAGCACAGGCTTACGGCTTCAACTACACGGGCAGCGGTTACTATAGCTTCAGCGACGTGGATGTGGATGAAGGCCCGTCGGCGAACCTGAACAGTGGGCCGAACGGAACGGTCACGAGCGGCGAAGGCAAAACTGACGCCAATGGTCTGCTGACGATCTCAGTTCCGGCGGATTTGCAGGATGCAACGCAAAGCCAGACCTTCACGATTGAAGCGACCGTCACCGACCAGAGCGATCAGGCGGTGAGCGGACGCACGAGTGTGATAGTGCACAAGGGTCTGGCGTATGTCGGCGTGCAGCCGGAAGAATACGTCGCGCAGGCGGGCAAGGAAACTAAAGTTGACCTGATCGCTGTCGATTGGGAGAGCCAGCCGATTGCCAGCCAATCGCTCGATGTGACGGTGGTTGAGCGGCACTGGTCAAGCGTGCAGGAAAAGGACGCCGCCGGACGGACGACCTGGACCTATCAGGTCGAGAATATCCCGGTGACGACGGGTGATGTGACGACCGATGCCGATGGCAAAGCAGTGTTCAGCTTCACACCACCCAACGGCGGCATCTTCAAGATCACGGCGAAGATGCGTGATACGAACGGCAACGAAATCCTCGCCAGTAACGAAGTCTGGGTGTCGAGCGGCGAATATGTGTCGTGGCGACAGCAGAACAGCAACCGGATCGATCTGATAGCGGATGCGCAGAACTACGAAGTCGGCGATACGGCGCAAATTCTGATCACGTCGCCGTTTCAGGGCAAGACCGAAGCGCTGATCACGGTCGAGCGCGGCGAAGTCATCACCCAGCAGCGCGTAACGATGGACACGAACTCTTACGTCTACAAGCTGCCAATCACGGACGAATTCGCGCCGAATATTTTCGTGAGTGCGGTGCTGGTCAAGGGGGTTGATAAAGATAACCCGGTGGCGGCCTTCCGTATGGGCTTGGTTGCACTTAACGTCGATAATTCCCATAAGCAGATTAGTATCGTCATCACGACTGATAAGACACAGGCTGGCCCCGGCGATACGGTCAACTACACGGTCAAGACGACGGACTATAAGGGCGATCCTGTGCAGGCGGAGGTTGGCGTCAGCCTGACCGATCTGGCGGTGCTGACGATTGCCGACCCCAACAGCGGCAAGCTGCTCGACTACTACTACGGTCAGCAGGGTTTGAGCGTGCGTACTTCGACGCCGCTGACGATTAACACGGACCAGATCACGCAGACCGTTCTCGACACGATCAAGGGTGGTGGCGGCGGTTTCGGCGAAGGCGGGATTTTCGACATTCGCCAGCAATTCGTCGATACGCCCTACTGGAACGCTTCGGTCACGACCGATGCCAGCGGCATCGCGAGCTTCAGCGTCACGCTGCCGGACAATCTAACGACATGGCGGCTCGATGCCCGCGCCGTCACGGCAGGCGAAGACGGTAACATGCTGGTCGGGCAGGCCACGGCGGATTTGCTGAGTACGAAGCCGCTGCTGATTCGCCCGGTGACGCCGCGCTTCTTCGTCGTTGGCGATCAGGTCACGCTGGGCGCGGTGGTCAACAACAATTCTAAAGATGATCTCAGCGTCGATGTTTCGCTGCAAGGCGCGGGCTTAATCTTCGCCAGCGACACGCCTGTGACTCAGAACGTCAGTGTCCCGGCGGGGCAGAGCGTCCGCGTCAACTGGAAGGCGACGGTCGAGGACGGCGACGCGATTGACCTGACCTTCTTCGCTAATGGTGGCGAGAACCTGACGGACGCCAGCAAACCGCCACTCGGTCAGGGTGATGCCAAGACGCTGCCGGTCTACAAATACGAAGCGCCGGAAACGGTCGCGACGGGTGGCGTTCTACGTGAAGGCGGCTCGACGACGGAGTCGATTGCGCTGCCGACCACTATGGATGTCACCCAGGGACAGCTCGCGCTGGAACTCGATCCCTCGCTGGCAGCGACGACGATTCAGGGACTGGACTATCTCGAAAATTATCCGTATCAAAGCAGCGAGGCGACAGTCAGCCGCTTCCTGCCCAACATCATGACCTATCGAGCGCTGGCAGGTCTCAAGCTCGATAACGCGACGCTCAAGCAGCAGTTGGACAGCAACGTCAACGACGCATTGCAGCGCCTGTATGCGCAGCAGAAAGTCGATGGCGGCTGGGGCTGGTACGTGCAGGACGTGAGCGATCCGCTGACGACCGCCTATGCGCTGATCGGCCTGAGCGAAGCCAAAGCACAAGGCTTCACAGTGAGCGATACGGTGTTGAGCGGCGCACGCAATTTCCTGCGCACGACGTTCATCACGCCGGGGCTGAACGTCGAAACGTGGAAGCTCAATCGTCAGGCGTTTGTGCTGTACGCCCTGGCACGCTCCGGCGACCCGGATGTGGCACGGACGACCACGCTCTACGATAGTCGTGACCGTCTCGCCTACTACGCAAAGGGCTTCCTGGCGATGTCGCTGCACCTGATCAGCCCGAATGACACGTCGCGCAGTGACGTGCTGCTGTCTGATCTGGTGAACGGCGCGGCACTGAGCGCAACGGGCGCACACTGGAACGAAGCCGACCGTGATTACTGGAATTGGAACACAGATACGCGCACGACGGCAATCGCCCTCGAAACCTTTGTCACGCTCAAGCCGGACAGCGACCTGATCCCGAATATCGTGCGCTATTTGATGGTTCAGCGCAAAGGCGATTTCTGGGAGACCACACAGGAAACTGCCTGGTCAGTGATGGCGTTGACCGATTGGATGGTCGCCAGCGGAGAACTGACGCCGAATTACAGCTTCGACGTGCAGTTGAACGGTACATCGCTGGCGCAGGCGACTGCCAGCCCAGAAACCGTCAGCACACCGACCAAACTGACTATACAGGTGGCTGATCTGCTCAAGGATCAGGCGAACGCGCTCGTGATTAACCGGACGGATGGTTCTGGCGTGCTTTACTACTCGGCGCACCTGACCGTTAACCTGCCCGTTCCACAGATTCAGGAACTGGATCGCGGCATCATCGTCGAGCGACGCTACACGCTTCCCGGCAGCGATGCGCCGATCACTTCGGCTCAAGTGGGACAGAACGTGCAGGTGCGGCTGACGGTGATCGCGCCCAACGACCTGCATTACGTTGTGATCGAAGACCCGATTCCGGCGGGGTCGGACGCCGTCAACCCGAACCTGAATACCAGCCAGCAGATCGGCACGCAGCCCGAACTCAACCCGGCTGATCCGCTGAGCCAGGGCTGGGGCTGGTGGTACTTCAGCAATATTGAGTTTCGTGACCAGAAAGTGGTGCTGTCGAGCACCTATCTCCCGGCGGGGACATATGAGTATGTCTACACGATCCGCGCAGGGCTAGCCGGTGTCTACAACGTTATCCCGGCGACGGGTTCGGAATTTTACTTCCCCGAAGTTTACGGACGGAGTGCGGGCAGTACCTTCACAATAGAGGACGCTGGCTCATAAAGCTATAGCGATTGCACCCACCCCCTGCAATCAGCAACTTCCTATCCCTCTCCTTGCTTACGCGAGGAGAGGGGGGATTATTTCGGGCGGAATCTGGACATGAAAGAATTTCCCTCGCAGGATCAATTCAGACAGGGTGCGTATTTATGGACGATTGCCCACGCGATTTGGATTGCCAGAAATCCCATGTTTGCGTATGAAGTGGGCTGGAATGGCGACCTGTTCCTGCTCAATAACTCGATGGGAGCACGAGGGGCAATTCGCTTTGGGGAACCGTTCGTCGGTGTTTTTAGCGATGTAAACAGTCCCAGAAACCCGTACCGGACGCAGGATGATTACAGGTGGCAATCCTTTTTTGAGCGGGCATCCGCTTCGATTTTGGAGATCGCTTTTGCTGAGCCGCTGCATTATATGCTGGATGATTATAAGGGAAAAGTAACGCCAATCATCACGGCAGCCATCTGGTCCGATAACGGGCAATTAACCAGCGATGACGAATGGAAGGAAGTTGTCCGGCACGGTGGTCGGCTCATGAGTCCGTATCTTGCCGATTTTGGACGTGCGCTGAAACAGATCGCTGAAAATTATCAATTCTCTGCTGAACTATCCCTTTTGACTCGTCTGTATAAGCGCCGAGTCACGCTGGATGAGGATTTTTTGCTCACTGAAAACGACCAGAAAGACTTATTTTCTCAGGGTGATGCCGGAAAAAACGAATCTGAAAATTTGCTGAAAAATATTGGCATTGTCTTTTCCTAAGCAACACCCGGAATGGTAGGGTCATATGATTTAATCAGAATACGGTTTGTGTTTTGGAGTTCTGTTTATGCCAGCCGACATCTTCCAACCCATTCGTGACGCGCTTAAAGCGGGTGATAAAAAGTCCGCTCAGGCGCTGGTCATGCCGCTGCTGAAAGCTCAACCAACGGCTGAAGCCTGGTTTCTCGCCGCGCAAGCCTGCACAACGGACGCGAAAGCAATTCACTGTCTCCATCAGGCGCTCGAACTTGAGCCGCAGCACAGCGGCGCGAATCGAATGCTGTTTAAGCTGGAAGGCGCGAAACCGGAAGCGGCAGAACCCGCGTCGATTGCGGAAATGCCAAGCCTTGAAGCGCTGGCTGCCGTCAATGCCCCGCTCAAGAAAGTTCGGCGGCGAAAGCCCCTGAGCGGCACACGCATCTTCGTGCTGGTGTGCGTGCTGGTGTTTGGCATGTCGTGTTCAATGATTACCATGAATCTGGCTGGGTTGATCACCGGGCCGATCACGGCGGTCACTCAACTGACGGGTGGCCCGACGCCTGTGAGCGAAATTGATGGGAAGCCGCTCAGTCAGGTTGAAAATGCCGCGCTGTTGGTCGAGCCATCGCAAAGCAAAGTGCTGGATGGGCGCGATGCTGATGTCCTTGAACCCGGTTACGAACACGAGTACACCTTCAATGGCTCGAAAGGGCATGAGGTGGCGATCTATGTGCAGTTTCTATCGGTGGCGGCGAATCGGGTCAGTCGCAATGTCGTCGTGCTGCGACCAGACAACTCGGATGGTACAAGTACCTGTGACAAAGATGCCATTCTTCAGGGCGATAACAACATTACCTTAACCTGCACCGTCGATACGACGGGAGTCTGGAAGGTTCGCATTCTCGGACGCGAGAAAGAAAGCGTCGGAGCCTATTTCGTTGGTGTTCAGCAAATGAGCTAACCCACATGGCGAACTTCTGCAAGGACGATTTGAGTGACTTCGCGCGCTACGGCAGGCTGGATGCCTATGAACTCACCGATGACGAACTTGCCCGGATGCTGGAAGTCTGGCGCTGGTCGTTGGGAAGGCATGATGGCAGCCCGGATGAGGATGTGCGCGCTGCCGCTCAAGGCTTACAACGTCAGCTAGCGCGCGCCTATAATGTCGAGGTGGAGTACAACACGGCGCTGCTGCTTAAACAGGAGATTGAACCGCTGATTTACCTGCGGACTTTGCTGCATGTGCCGCAGGCGCTCGGCTATTTTGTGCGCCACGCTCCGGCGCTGATCCGGGCGCTGTACCAGCATCGCCGCTATCACAGAATCGCTGCGGTGCGGGATACCAACGGCGCTCCGCTCGGCTATCCCCGGCCTGCGCTCGATGCTTACCACGCTCAACCGCCGGATTTGCTGCATCGCCCCTACTGGCGGCAGTTGAGCGCGTGCAGTTTTGAGGATCGCAAACGGCTTGACGAGTGGTGGTGAAATTGTGAAAAACGGTGTCGATATGTGCCAGATCGACAGCTAACAGCGCCCGATAAAGCCCATATATCAACCAGACTGGAGGTTTATGAAGCCACGGCAGTGATCAATTCCTGCCGTTTTTGATTTTCGACGTGATCGCGATTGGTTGGTTCTATACAGAAATTGGGGATAATCCTTTAACAACAAGGGCTGCCCCTACATCCTTATCATCACGGGGTAATCGCCAAAGAAGTTCGCCATGCAACGAACAAGGGCGCACACACAGGTGCGCCCCTACGAGTACCGGGCGGACACGCAGGCGCGCCCCTACGAAAACGTGCTTCATGCAACGAACAAGGGCGCACACACAGGTGCGCTCCTATGAGTACCGGACGGACACGTGGGTTCGCCCCTACCAAACATCACTTCATTTCGCCTGGTCGTGTCTGCTACATCAGGAAGTCTGCCAGCAGCGCGTTGACCTGATGTATTTCCTCGTGCTGCACCCAATGACTGGCCTGCTCAAAGACGACGAGCCGACCATCATCACATTGATCGACGCTGGCCTGCGCCATTTCGCGGCTGAGAGCGACATCACGCGCGCCCCAGATGACGAGTGTCGGCACGTGAACACGCGGATCAGCGGGCATGGGTGGGGTGCGCTGCACCATCGCCCGATACCAGTTGAGCATGGCGGTCATCGCACCGGGCTGCTTCCATGCTCGCGTATATTCGGTGAAATCGGCGTCGGAGAAGGTGCGCGGATTGCTGCTGAGGATCATCATTTGCGCCGCGCCCTGGGCATCGCCAATGGTCAGCAGGGTTTCCGGCAGCCAGGGGATTTGAAAGATGCCGATGTAGAAGCTTTTGAGCCACTGCTTCGGGTTATGGCGGAAGGTCTCCATGAGGGCGACCGGATGCGGCACATTGAGGATAACCAGCTTTTTGACTCGTTCGGGATGGAGAATGGCGACCATCCAGGCGACGCCCGCGCCCCAGTCATGCCCAACGACATACGCCTGTTCGCAGCCCGCCGCATCGATCAAGCCGATGATGTCTTCAGCCAGTGTCGCGATGCGGTAGGCGTCGATACCCGCAGGTTTGTCGCTGAGGTTGTAACCGCGCTGATCGGGTGCCCAGACGCGATAACCGTGCTGTGCCAGAAACTCAATCTGCGCTTTCCAGCCGTACCAGAATTCGGGGAAGCCGTGTAGCAAGATCACCAGTGGGGCGTCTTGATCGCCTGCCTGGGCGACATGCAGACGGACACCGTTGGTTTGTACATCGTGATGCTCAATCGTTGGGTGAGTCATGATATTCCTTTACTCGTCCAGCGCGAATGGTGTCGTTGTCGTATTACTCAAGTTGCTGAGGACGTTGATTTGTGAACCCACGCCGAGATAGACCAAGCGGTAGCGGGTGAGGCCGATCAGCAGCACGAACTCCCACAAGGTGGTGCCAACGGCAGCAAACTGGTTGAAATAAAACAGCAGCAAACTGACGGTGGTCAGCTCGACAATGACGCCGAGATAGCCGATTTCGCTGCCCAAACGCCTGCGCCCAATGAATATCAGCGCGCTCCCTGCAAGGAGCATTGCGCCGACAAGCCCGCTCAGGACAATCAAGATGATGAACCACACCAGACTGGTTGGCCCGGTCACACGCTGATCGCCCAACAAGATAATGACGAGTAAATTGAGGCTGTTGGGTGAGATCAAGACGAAAGCATAGGCGATAACCTCGATCAACAGGCCGACGCCCGCAACCGCCAGGCCGAGAATCAGCAGCCAGCGATAGCGCACTTCGGTGAAGATGCGCGATTCGAGCGCTTCAAGGCGCAGCATCAGGCGCTGGAACAGATTTGGACGAGATTCAACCAATTGTAATGTGTCCGAGTTTATGACTGCCAGCAGCGCTTCCGCCAGCCGCGCATGTTCGGGATACATCGCGTCGGCAACGATGCGTTGGAGGCGGGCTTCAAGATCGGCCTGCTCCTGCGCGTCGAGATCGTTTTCAATCAATTCCATCATCTCGTCAAGCGCATGATAGAGTTCGGCGCGCGAGTCGTGGCGGGAGGGTCGGCGCACCTGAATATAGACGGTGACGGTGAGCATGAAGAAGGCATAGATAATCGGCGCGGCGAAGGGGAAGAAGTAATCGTTGTTGGCGGTAATGAACTTGCCTACTTCATCGATAAATAAGCCAACGCCAATTCCGCTGAGCACCGCGCTGAGCTTGTAGACCCAGCGGTTGGCAATCAAGAGGGGCAGGAGCGCGGCGACGAACAGGAGCAGGCCACCCCATAAAACGTGGGCGATGTGCAGCACACCGCTGCCGATTTGCGGATAACCCGTCAGTTCGAGATAGATGCGCGTCAGCACCACCGACGCCGCAAAACTGACCAGCGTGATCAGTTGGTAGCGTTCAGCGCCTGCGCGTTTGACTGGAGATCGAAAATGGTTCATCGCGTCAAAATCCCTCGCCCCTGTTGAATCAGGACTGTAGCGCAAAGTCTATTATGTGACCAACCAAGAGTGGCCTGTGAGCAACGGTTTCTAGGCTGTTATTCGGGCTGCTCCCGCTGGCGGCGCATCCGCGCGATGACACGTGGCATAATTTCCGTGTAGGCTCGATAAAGCAGGGGATAGGGGGCGTAATCCCACGCGCCGATGTGGCGCGTGACTGTCCCGCGAAAACCACGCTTGAAATTGTAGACACCCCACATCGAGTCGCTTTCGGCGAAGATATTGGGCGCGCCCCACAGGTCATAGAGCGCGTAACCCTGCGCTTTCGCCCACTTGATGGCTTCCCACTGAAGCAGGTAATTGGGCATTTTGTCGCGCTGTTCGTCGGACGACGCGCCGTACATATACCAGCACTTACGCCCGAAGTGAAAGAGAATGACATGGGCGACAGGCTTGCCGTCGACTTCGGCGATCAACGGGTGGGCGAGTCCCGCGCTGATAAAGTCGCGCCACGCCTGTTCATAGTATTCGGGTGGACGGATGAGGAAGTTGTCGCGCGCTCCGGTGACGCGGTAGAGGTCGTAGAGGATGGGCAGATCGGCGACTGTTCCAGCGCGCACTGTTACGCCTGAGCGCTGAGCGATGCGGATTTTACGCCGCGTTCCCTGACTCATGGCTGCCAATAATTGATCTTCGCTGCGCGCTAAATCAATCGTAATCGTGTTGCGGAACTGCACCTGATCTTCGGAGTAACGCCACTGCTGTTCGCGCAGCAGCTTCATGAAGCTCTGCCCGGTTGTGTTCGGTGTGTCGTCGTCCTCTGCTTCGACATCCGGCGTATTGGCGGGCAAGCCTGTCGCAGCGATGACGTCGGGGTCGATTTTGAGCCAGATAGCGCGCTGGCGACGGGCTAGTTTCTGCAAGTGGCGCAGCACATCAATGACGAGTTCGGTGTCGGCGTAATCGAGGGCAGGGCCTTTGGGAACGTACATCACCTTGAGTGGGCCGACGCTGCGCACGCCGACCGAAGCCATCGCGACGATTTTCTCGTCACGGGAGAAGGCGAGGCGAATGGGATTCCAGCCAGTTGTGACCCACTTGAATTCGCCCCATTCCCACGATTGGAGGATGTGGGCGTAGGGGAGGGCGCGGAGAGTGTCGTTCCACTGGTCGCGCTCGGTGATGGTTTGGACGGTGAGCATTAAGAACCTTCCGGCGGGAAGAGGAAGCCGTCATCACCGCCAAAGCGCACCTGAACCTGCCGTTCTGAGGCGAAATGCCAACTTATTGACGAGGGTGGATTGAGGAAATTGCGATAGGCGTGCGCCATCTGGCGAGCGGCTTCCTTATAAGGGACGCGACCGACGCCTGTGCCTAAACCGGGGCAGGCAATCGTTTCGATTTTGTGGGGGGCGATCCGGTTATGCTGGCGCACCGCCAACAGCATCGCCCACATGGCTTTATAGACATTATCGGTACGGGTGATTGTCATCGGGACGCGCATGGTCGGTGTATGGGCGAGAAACGGATGCTTCTCGTGAAGTGTGGCGACGATTATCGACGTGCCGACGGGCTGTTCGCCCAAATGGTCTTCAAGGATGCGCCGCTGAACATCGTGCATCAAGCGGTTGCCGAAATAGCGCGTGATCGCCAGATCGACGCCACCGTCCATGAGGCCAAACGAGTTGGCGGGACTGACCATGCAGTCGTATTCAGGCAGGCTCTCGAAATAGCCGCGCACGATTTCGACATCGGGCAAGCCTGCGAACTTGTCGCGCCATGCGTCGCAGAGCGGTTGATTTGGGTCAACGAGGATGAGTTTCATGCGGATTTGCCCCTTCGTGCCGCCGAGGGTTTAAACCCTCGGCTACGAAAAATGGCGTCCACTAAAGGGACGCAAAAATAGGCTCCTATAAACCTGAAGTGGGTTTCAGCCTGTTTCATTCGTCGATCCTCTTGAACGGTATTGGAGCGCCAGTTGATAGGCTTTGTAGATGAGAGGATTGTAGACTTTATCCCACGCGCCTGCCGAGCGGACAACCTCGCCGCCCCAACCGCGTTTGAAGCCGTAGACGCCCCACAGCCCATGTGCGACGGTGGCGCTGTCGCCTGCGCGAGTCTCAAATTGGGCTTCGAGGGTGGATTCGTCTTCGTCGGGGATGCCCCAGAGATCGTAGACGGTGCAGCCGCGCGCTTTTGCCCACTGAATCGCTTTCCACTGAACGCCGTAGGTCGCCATGAGGTTGCGCTTGACGTTGGAGGATGCGCCATAGAGATACCACGCCGTCTTTCCCGCCGCGAAAACCATAATTCCGGCGAGGGGATCGCCTTCGTGTTCGGCGAGAATGAGGGCGGCGGACTGAGGAACGAATAAATCATAGGCGAGTTGGTAGTAGGCGGGTTCGTGGACGCCGAATTCGTTGCGTGATCCGGTGGTCTGCATCATGGCGGTGAATTTGGCGACGTCCGACTTTTCGCCTTCCTTATAGGTGATGCCATTTTTGAGGCTCTGGCGGATTTTTCGGCGCGTCCCCTGGTTCATGCGGGCGAGAATGGCGTCGTCATCGGCGGCAATGTCGATGAGGATGGTACGCGGCGGTTGGACGGTCTGCGGGCTGGGGCGAAAACCAAAACTGGCGAAATCTGGTTGGGACTCGTCCCTGTAGATGCCGGGTTCCCATTTGAGGAAGGCGGCGTGGTGTCGCTTCGCGACAGTGGCGACCGCTGTCCACAACCGCTCCCACTGCGAATCGTCGGTGACGTAGCCGCCCATTGGCAGATAGGCCATCGTGCCGAGGCGAAAGGGCAAGGCGCGAAATAACAACTGCGCTCCGGCGACGATTTGGCGATCCTGTTCGAGCGCAACTCGTTCGACGCCCCAGCCGTAGGCGGCTTTAAGGTCGCCCCAGGCGGACTGCTGCAAGGCATGGGCGCGAGGCTGCGCGGCGACGAAGGCATCCCACTGCTGCGGCGTGGGGGTGATCAGGTTGGGCATGAAATCAAACATCCGTTGTTTAGTATGTTCCGTAGGGGCGACCTGCCAGGTCGCCCCTACATTTGTGCGGGCAGACAGTTTGCCCTTACAAAACCAAATTCACAGATTGACGACGCGAAAAAATTATCGGTTAAAACGTCAATTCAGGCGCATTATAACAGATGGGCAAGCTGCCCAGTCGTTTTGTGAAGGTGGAGCGTTGTGTTAGAATTTCGAGCGGCGAAAGCTTTGCAATGCCGGGGGCAAATGCTATACTAGCTCCGTTTATCACAAACGACACTGTTATCAATTTCACAAAGTGGGTTGGCGTGTGACCCTTGTCTGCGTGACAACCCTTTCTGGAAGGTGGCGACTTCGATGAGTGTGGTCAACGAGTGGGCTTTCATAGGCGTGTTCATGGCGATTGCCTGGGTTTTTCCCTCGCTGCCGCTGGTGATCTCGTGGCTAACCCGCCCGCGCAAAGCCAACGCGATTAAGATGGCGACGTACGAGTGCGGCGTTGAAACCGTGGGCGATACGTGGGTGCAGTTTAAGGTACAGTATTACATTTACGGCCTGGTTTTCCTCGTCTTTGACGTTGAATTGATCTTCCTGTTTCCCTGGGCGCTGGCTTATAACCAGTTGAATTTCTTCGCCTTCGGCGCTGGCCTGCTCTTTATCTTCCTGCTGGCGGACGCTCTGGTTTACGCCTGGAAGAAAAACGCACTGGAGTGGGCATAATGGAGCAAACTTGCGTCGATGTTATTCAAACCCTTGCGCCGTGCCTGACGGCAGGTGGACTTAACTCGGGGCTGGCGGAATTCCTGTCGATCCTGATTGGTGTGGCGCTGGTGGGGCTGTTCCCGCGGGTGCTGGTCATCATCCTGATCTGGCTGGAGCGCAAAATCGCCGCGCGCGTGCAGGATCGGCTTGGCCCGAACCGTGTCGGCCCGTTTGGGCTGTTCCAAAACCTGGCGGATGCGGTCAAGCTGATTATCAAGGAAGACATCACCCCGGCAGGCGCTGACCGCCTGATATACAACCTCGCACCGATTGTGGCGGTGCTGTCGACGATTCTGATCTGGGCGGCAGTGCCGTTCAGCCCGGTGCACATCGGTGCGAACCTCGGCATCGGGCTGCTGTACATCGTGGCGGTCAGTTCAATTGGTACGCTTTCGGTGATGATGGCGGGCTGGGCGAGTAACAACAAGTACGCGCTGCTCGGCTCGTTCCGCGTGGTGGCGCAGTTGGTGAGCTACGAAATTCCGCTGGTGCTGGCGCTGCTGGTTCCGGTGCTGCTGACCGGCAGCATGGGGATGCAAGACCTGGTACGGGCGCAGGTCGGCATGTGGTTCATCGTGCCGGGGCTGGTTTCGGCGGTGATCTTCTACATCTCGAACCTGGCGGAAACAGGCCGCGCCCCCTTCGACATGATCGAAGCGGAATCAGAGCTGGTGGCGGGCTATAACATTGAATATTCCGGCATGAAGTTCGGCCTGTTTATGGCGAACGAGTTCATGCACGCGTTCACAGCCAACCTGCTGTTTTCGGTGATTTTCCTGGGCGGCTGGTCTGGCCCACTGGCGGATCAAGTGCCGTTCCTGGGCTTCGTGTGGCTGCTGGTGAAGACGTTTATCGTCTACATCCCATCGCTGATTCTGCGTGCGACCATTCCGCGCGTGCGCATCGACCAGATGATGAGTTTCAACTGGAAATTCCTGGTTCCGATTGCGATTGTCAACGTGATTATGACGGCCTTACTGCTGCAAGTCATCAAGGCGATTGGCTGGCTGCCTGAACCGGGCAATACCGATTTCCTGGCGCACGTGCCAATGGCGATTGTACTGCTGGCAGGCAACCTCGCGCTGATCGCAGGGGTGGTGACGATGCTGCGCAATGCCGGACGGCGCGAACGTCTGGCGGAAAGCGCGCCCGCTGCTGATGACGAGCGCGCCATCGTCGTTGCGCACTAAGGTGCGGACACTAAGGGTAGGGATGTTCGATGCTTGAATTGAATGTACAAACGATTGCTTTCCTGATTTTCGCCGTGTTTTCGCTGGGCGGCGCGCTGGGTGTCGTCACCAGCCGCAACCTGATTCACGGCGCGCTGTACCTGATCCTGAGTTTGTTCGGTGGAGCGGGCTTTTTCGTGCTGCTGAGCGCACCGTTCATCGCGGTGGTGCAGGTGCTGGTTTACATCGGCGCGATTGCCATTCTGATCATCTTCGCGGTGATGCTCACGCGCAGCATGACGGGAATGCGCGAACTGTTCAACCGCCAATGGTGGCTAAGCGCATTGGTCGGCGTGCTGCTGTTTCTGCTGCTGACGATTGCCGTGATTATGCCAGTGTGGGGCGTGAACGGTTCGAAGCCCAACCTGCCTGCCAGCGATCAAGTGGCGACGACGCAGGATTTGGGTGTGGCGCTGGTCGATGGCAACCAGTATGTGCTGCCGTTCGAAGTGGCGTCGCTGCTGCTCACGGGCGCGATGATTGGCGCGATTGTGATTGCACGGGACACGGAAGATTAAGAGCAGTAATGAGTGATGAGTAATGAGTGGAAAGTTAAAAGTAAGGAAAGTTAAAAGTTAAAACGAGGTCTGGCGTTTACTTTTAACTTTTAACTTGGAACTGTTTTTACTCATTACTCGTCACTCATCACTCATCACTGAGGGGTGTTGGTATGGTTCCATTATCTATGTATTTGCTGGTCGCCGCCGGAATGTTCTGCATCGGCGTTTATGGCGTGCTGGCGCGGCGCAACGCGGTGGCAATTCTGATGAGCGTCGAACTGATGCTGAGCGCCGTCAACATCAACCTGATCGCCTTCTGGCGCTACGGGGCACCGACGATAATCGCGGGGCAGGTGTTCGCGGCCTTTGTGTTCGTGATCGCGGCGGCGGAAGCGTCGGTCGGTCTGGCGATTATCATCTCGATTTACCGCACCCGCCGTTCGGTGACGGTCGAAGACGTGAACCTGCTCAAGGGATAGCAAAAATGCCGTGTGTAGGGGCGACCTGTCAGGTCGCCCCTACAGGCAAACAGCGGGGCGTTTCTGCTCTAACGAGGAAATAAGTCAATGGATTTGAACTCATTCATTAGCAACGCGAATTACTTGCCCTGGCTGATCCCGGTCGGGCCGCTGGTGGCGTTCCTGATCATCACGCTGCTGACGAACCGCAGCCATCTGATCCCGGCGACGAGCGAGGAATACGGCGGACATCACCCGGACTATGAAGGGATGCTGGTTCCGGTCGTGACCGACACCAGCCGCGTGGTCAGCATCATCGTGGGGATGAGCGGGATCGTCATGGCCTGGCTGATCAGCCTGGCGGTGGTCGGTCATGCTTTCGCGACCGAACATCTCGGCGAGAATATCATCGCCAGTTCGGCGACGTGGTTCGATGCGGGGCTGACGGCCTTCAAGATGGGCGTGGCGGTTGACCCGCTGACGACCATCATGCTGATCATGGTGCCGCTGGCGTGTACGATGATCTTCATCTACTCCATCGGTTATATGGCGCATGACCCGCGCACCTCACGCTTCTTCAGCCTCATCGCCCTGTTCGCCGGGGCGATGCTGACTCTGGTCGTGGCAGACAATCTGCTGCTGCTGTTCGTCGGCTGGGAAGTGATGGGTTTGTGCTCGTACATGCTGATCGGCTTCTGGTTCGAGAAGGAAAGCGCCTACAAAGCGGCGATCAAAGCCTTCATGACCACCCGTATCGCCGACGTGATCATGCTGCTGGGTATCGCGTACCTGTATGCAAGCACAGGCACGCTCAATTTCCACGACATTCTGCGCAACCCGGACATGCTGAACGCGCTGGCACAGACGCCAGCGATTTTGTTTGGCGGGCTGGGCTGGAGCGCAGCGTCGCTGATCGCAACGTTCCTGATCGTGGGTACGATTGGTAAATCGGCGCAGTTCCCGCTGCACGTCTGGCTGCCGGAAGCGATGGAAGGCCCGACCCCGGTCAGCGCGATGATCCACGCCGCCGCGATGGTTTCGGCAGGTATTTACGCGATCATTCGCATGTACCCGCTGATTTCGGCGGGGGCTGACCCGGCACACGGTATTCTTTCGCCGCCGATGATTTTGCTTTCGCTGGTGGGCGCGTTCACGGCGATTTTCGCGGCGACGATTGCCGTCGCGCAGAACGACATCAAGCGCGTGCTGGCGTTCTCGACGATTTCGCAGCTTGGTTTTATGGTCGCAGCGCTGGGCATCGGCGCATATATTGCCGCTGCGTTCCACCTGATTACGCACGCATTCTTCAAGGCGCTGCTGTTCATGGCGTCTGGTTCGGTCATTCACGGCATGGAACACGGCGAGCATCACGTTCACGAACACGCGCACGGTCATGCCCACGATGCCCTTGGTCACGGACACGAAGTCGAGACGGAAGAAGTCACGGGCGAAGAACCTACGGCTGCGATTGGCGACGAATCAGGGGCAGGCGAAGGACATCCGGCGGAAGCTGGCGCGCACGTCGAAAAACATTCGGAACACCCGACCAAGCAGGAACCTGTGTTTGACCCGCAGGATATGCGGAACATGGGCGGTCTGCGCAAGACGATGCCCGTCACTTTCTACACGTTCTTGATCGGCGGGCTGTCGCTGTCCGGCTTCCCGCTCTTGACGGCGGGCTTCTGGTCGAAAGACGAAATTCTGGCGGAAGCGTGGCACGGCACGCTCGAAGGTTTCGGCGCGCACGCGCTGGTGTTCGTGCTGCTGGCGCTGGCGGCGTTCCTGACGGCCTTCTACACAATGCGGCAAATCGGCCTGACATTCTGGGGCGATGCACGCACCGAAGAAGCCAAACATGCGAGCCTGGGCAAAGGGGTGGTCGCGGTGGCGATGACGCTGCCGCTGATTGTGCTGGCGATTTTCGCGTTTGGCGCGGGTTTCGTCGGCGTCAGCCCGCAGTTCCCGATTTTGGGGTCGATTTTCTCGCCGAATGGCTACAGCCCATTTGAACACTTCGTCGGCGCGACCCTGCTGGTGGAACCGGAGGCAGTCGCTTTTAATTACTTCCCGCTGCTGGTCTCGTTCGCGGTTTCGCTCGGCGGCCTGTATCTCGGTTACATCCTGTACTGGCGCAAGCCGCTGGTCGCGGGCGAACCTGACCCGCTGGTGAACATGCTCGGCCCGGTTTACCCGACGCTGCAAAATCGTTACTACTTCGACGAACTGTACGGGATCGTCTTCGTCAGGCCGATGCAATGGTTCGCCAAGAACATTTCCTACGAGTTCCTTGATAAGGGCGTGATCGACGGCACGCTGCACCTGATCGCGCGAATCTTTACGTGGATTGGCGACCTGTTGAAGAACCTGAACCTGTGGCTGATCGACGGGGTGGGTGACGGTATTCCTGAACTCATCGGCAAATTCGGCGGCTGGTTCCGCTGGATCCAATCGGGCAGCGTTCAGCAGTACATGCTGCTCGCCGCGATTGCGGCACTCTTGATCAGTATCGTCTTCGCCCTCTCGACGGGCGTCCTACACGCTGCGCCCTGAGGGAGGGAGCATATCACTTATGACAATCTTCGGAACGATTGACGTTCTCTCATTTCTGGTCTTCGCGCCCGCGATTGGCGCGCTGATCGTCCTGCTGCTGCCCAAGAACAAATGGATTGCGCGCTGGGCAGCGCTGGCGATTGCGACCGTGATCTGCGGTGTGAGTGTGGCGGTGTTCTTCGCCTACAATTACGCTGCACCGGGCTTTCAGTTCACGATCCAGACGGAATGGTTTCAACTGCTCGGCTCGTCGTGGCACATCGGGATTGATGGCATCAGCGCCTCGATGGTGCTGCTGACGGGCATCCTGACACCGCTAGCGGTGCTGGTCAGCTTCGAAGTCGATAACCGCATCAACGCACACATGGCGCTGATCCTGTTCTTCGAGACGGGGTTGTTCGGCGTGTTCGTGTCGATGGATTTGATGGTCTTCTTCCTGTTCTACGAACTCACGCTCGTGCCGATGTACTTCATTATTGACCAGTGGGGCGGCCCGAACCGGAAGTACGCTTCGACCAAATTCTTCATCTATTCGATGGGCGGTTCGCTGGGGATGCTGCTGGCAATCCAGTTGATTGGTATCACATCCGGCACCTTCGACATTCAGGCGCTGGTCAGCAAGCCGGAGCTGTGGGTTGACCTGGTGCGTCCGGGAGGACTGTTCCTCGGTATCCCCATTGAAACGGTGAAGGGGCTGGCGTTTATCGGCTTCTTTGTTGCCTTCTGCATCAAAGTTCCGATCTGGCCTTTCCATACCTGGCTGCCGGACGCGCACTCGGAAGCGCCGACCGCAGGTTCGATGCTGCTGGCGGGCGTGATGCTGAAGCTGGGCGCGTATGGCTTCCTGCGACTGGTCATCCCCTTGTTCCCGGATGTGTGGATCAGTCAGTTCAACATCCTCGGCATCACCGGGACGGTGGCGGGCCTGTTCGCCTTCCTTGCCGTCGTCGGGATTGTGCTGGGTGCGTTCTCGGCGTGGGGACAGACGGACATCAAGCGACTGGTGGCCTACAGTTCGGTCAACCATATGGGCTTCGTCGCGCTCGGCCTCGCGGTCGCAGCGATTTCGTATGCGCAGAGTCGTTTGCCGGGTGGCCTGGCTGATGCGCAAACGGCGATTATCGCGATGAACGGCGCGGTCTTGCAGATGTTTAATCACGGGCTGAGTTCGGCGGCGATGTTCCTGCTCGCCGGCGCGGTGTATCACAAGACGCACACGCGCGATATGACTCAGTACGGCGGTTTCTGGGTGAAAGCGCCGATTTACGGCGGCATCTTCATCTTTACGAGTATGGCGAGCCTCGGTCTGCCGGGTTTGAACGGTTTCGTCAGCGAGTTCCTGGTAGTGCGCGGCGCGTGGCCGGTTTACACGGCACTGACCTTCGTCGCGATGCTCGGTGTACTGGTGACAGGCGCGTACATCCTGAAGGGGATACGCGCGGTGCTGCACGGGCCGTTTAATATGCACTGGCGCGACACTCACCTGGAAATTGACCTGCGTGAGTTCATCGCCATTGCTCCACTGATGGTCCTGATGCTGATCACCGGGATTGCGCCCAACTGGGTGTTGTCGGTGATCAACGCTTCCGTGACCCGAATCTTCGGCGTCGGCGGGTGAGGATAGACTAATGACTGCTCAATTTCCCGTTTTAAGCATCATCATCTTCGTGCCGATTATCGCGGCGGTGATTATGCTTTTCATTCCCAAAGAGCAAAAAGACCTCATTCGTGGGATCGCCTTCATGGCGGCGGCGATTGTGCTTGCGCTCGGCCTGTTCGTCTTCCTGAGCTATAACGATCAGGTCAAAACGCTGAATGAAACGCAGGCTTCTGCGCTTCAGGACGCGGGGCAATCGCTGGCAGGCTACAACCTGACGGCGGATCAAGCGGCGGCAGGGGCGGCTTCTTCGCTGAAGCTGACGGCTGCGACCGGATCAACCACCGCGACAGCGCTGTTCAACAACAATCTCGTCTTTAAAGAAGATGTAAGCTGGCTGCCAAGCCTCGGCATCAGCTACAGCCTGGGCGTGGATGGACTGAGCGCACCGATGCTGCTGCTGACCGGGTTGGTGGCGATGGCGGGCGTGTTGATTTCGTGGCGGATTGAAGACCGGACGCGCGAGTTCATGGCCTTCTTCATGCTGCTGGTGGCGGGCGTCCTCGGTGTGTTCGTAGCGACCGACCTGTTCGTGCTGTTCTTCTTTTACGAGTTCGCCATCTTTCCCATGTATTTGCTGATCGCGACGTGGGGCTGGATACAGACCCGCGAATACGCGGCGATGAAGCTGACACTCTATATCCTGATCGGCTCGGTGGTGGCGCTGATCGGGGTGATTGCGATGGTCATCACCGCGAGCAACTACTTCCTGACGCCGGACGGCGCGCAGGTGCTGATGTCGGCGAAGACGGCGGGCATTATTCCGCAGAACGCAACCTCCTTCAGCTTTGGTATGACGCAGTTGACGCTGGCGGCGGAGAACGGCGCATTCAATATTCCGGGCGTGATGGGAATCGATACGCTGACGTTCGCGAAGCTGTGGTTCCCGTTCATCTTCATCGGTTTTGCGGTGCTGGCAGGTTTGTTCCCCTTCCACAACTGGTCGCCGGATGGTCACGTCGCCGCGCCGACCGCTGTTTCGATGATCCACGCGGGCGTGCTGATGAAGCTCGGCGCGTATGCAGCGCTGCGCGTTGGCGTGCAGTTTTTGCCACAGGGCGCGCAGGTGCATCTGCCCTGGATCGTGTTTTTAGCGCTGGTCAATGTGGTCTACGGCGCGTTTATCGCCTTCCGCCAGCGCGACTTCAAGTACGTGATTGGCTTCTCGTCGGTTAGCCACATGGGTCTGGTCAGCATGGGTGTGGCGACCATGAACATCATTGGTATGACCGGCGCGGGCTTACAGATGTTCAGTCACGGCGCGATGACGGCGCTGTTCTTCGGTTGTGTCGGGATGGTTTACGACCGCGCCCATACGCGCGATATTCCGAGCCTGGGCGGGTTCATCAAGGTCATGCCCTGGGTGGGAATCGCCTTCATTTTGGGCGGTCTGACGAGTATGGGTATGCCGGGGCTGAGCGGCTTTGTCGCTGAGTTCCCAATCTTTAGCGGCATGTGGGCGGCGTCGCCGAATATCGCACTCACAATTGCTGGCCTGCACCTGACCAATTACTACTCGGTGATTGTGATCATCGCCGCGCTGGGCATCATCATCACGGCGGCCTATGTGCTGCGCGTGACCGGGCAGGTGTTCTTTGGCGAATTCAACCGGGAACTGTTCCCGGAAGTCGGCGACATCACGGTGCGCGAACGTTTCATCCTGATCATTCTCGGTGTACCACTGATTATTCTCGGTGTGTACCCGGCGATCATGGCTCCTATGCTGCAAACTGCGATGCGGCCCGTGCTGGCACTCTTAGGAGGGGCGTAAAAACTTATGGAATTTAACTTCCTGCAAAGCCTCCCGGCGATTGCGCCGGAAATTGGCTTGATGGTGATGGCGGTGGTCGTGCTTGCGCTCGACCTCTGGCTGCCGGAAAGCCAGCGCCGAGGCATCGCGCTTGTCACCGGGGTGGGGCTGCTGCTGACGGCGGTGGTGTATTTCCTGCTCTGGGGGCCAACCCTACACCCGGAGACGGCGGGATTGTTCTGGGGGGGGACGATCCACCATGACGCGCTCTCCGAAATCTTCATGGTCATGATCCTGCTCGCCGCTGCGATAGTTTCGCTGATGTCGATTGACGTCGACGGAATCGCGCGCAAAGGCGAGTTCTACCTCGTGATCATCGTCTCGTCGCTGGGGGCGTGCCTGATGAGCGGCGCGTCCGACCTGATCATGGTTTTTCTCGCGCTGGAAACGACGACAATTCCGCTGTACATTCTGGCGGCTTTCAACCGCACCGACCGCCGTTCGTCGGAAAGCGGCATGAAATACTTCCTGTTCGGGTCGTTCGCTTCGGCGATTTTGCTGTACGGCCTGAGCCTGCTGTACGGTTTCAGCGGACAGACCAATCTCTATGAAATTGCCAAGTACCTGACTTCGACTTCTTTCTCGACCAACGCCGTACCGGTGCTGGTTGCGATTGCCCTGATTATCGCGGGCTTCGCCTTCAAGATCAGCGCCGCGCCCTTCCACTTCTGGACGCCGGACGTTTACGAAGGCGCGCCGACCCCGGTCACGGCCTTCCTGAGTGTTGCCAGCAAGGCGGCGAGCTTCGCGCTGCTGGTGCGCTTCTTCGTGGCGGTTTTCCCAGGAACAGTCGTCATCAACGGGCAGGAGATTCACGCTTTCTGGACACAGTTGGCGGCGGCGCTGGCAGTCATTTCGATGACGCTGGGCAACGTGGTCGCGCTGGCGCAGAAGAATATCAAGCGCCTGCTGGCCTATTCGTCGATTGCGCAGGCAGGCTACACGCTGATTGGTGTGGCGGCGCTGAGTTCGGTCGCAGGGCAGAGTCAGGCGGTCGCGGCGATTACCTTCTACATGTTCATGTACACCTTCACGAATCTGCTGGCCTTTGGCGTCATTATCCTGTTCACGAATGCGACGGGCAGCGAGAATATTGCCGATCTCGCCGGCCTGAGTCGACGCAGCCCGATGCTGGCGCTGGCGATGACCATCGCCCTGCTTTCGCTGGCGGGTATTCCTCCGGCGGCAGGCTTCTTCGGTAAGTTCTTCCTGTTCCAGGCGGCGGTGAGTTCGGGGCTGGTCTGGCTGGCGATTGTCGGCGTCATGAACTCGATTGTGGCGCTGTACTACTACCTGGTCGTGATTAAGGTCATGTACGTGGATCGCAGTGAAGACGAGGACAAGCCGATCAAGGTTTCACAGACCTATATCTGGGTGCTGGGTGCAGCGGCGATTGTGGTGGTGCTGCTGGGTACGTTCCTGGCGACACCCATTTTCGAGTGGGCGACGCGCGGCGCTGCGGCGCTGTTCGGCGGCAGCATCTAAAGACAGACTCGCGTTTTGCAATCAGCGGGGCTGCTCACATCGAGCCGCCCCGTTTTTATTTCCAAATCAGCCACACGAGAGTCCACAGCCTGTTTGATCGTAATCGAACGACCGCTGATGTTCGGATATACGGGTTACCGTGAACACTTCTGGACTTTTAGCATAGGCTGAAAACCCTTCTGGTATCAAATTCGGGCTGGATGTTCGCCTCGCTGAGCAATTGGCTCTGTCGCCGTGTCCCTGCAAATGAGGTACAATCCCGAAGCGATAAATTGAGAGAATTACTCTTTGCATTTTTTGTGACGATTGTGATACAATTCTCAAATAAGCATTTTATTCGCGGATTTTGACAGTTCAATATAGGCTCAGTTATGATTGTGACGGCAAGCACGAGTCGACGCAAGGTTCTCGTCTATGAAACCGGATAACAATCCGGTACCTTTCTATCTGACCGCTGCTGGAGCGGCTGGCGAGGTGGGCTGTTTGCTGGTTGCGTCGGCTGGGGGAAGTGTCGTACTTGGTTTGCTCATCGATCAATTACTGGGGACGAAACCCCTGTTTTTATTTCTACTTTTGCTTGGGAGCATTCCGTTGAATCTGTGGATGATCTACCGCTACACCCTCTACAAGAGTCGACGTATCCAAGCCTCGGAATCCAAGAAGGAGGACATTGCAAGCGATGATTAACTGGAACGGTAAAAGGCGCTGGGTCGCACTGATCCTGTTGATCGCCGGCATTCTGGTCATGCTGACCGTGCCACCGATCATCCCTGTGATTCAGTTGCCCGGTGAAAAGTACCCTGGTGGCGGTGATGCTTTTCGGATGACCAACTCCCTGATGGGGTCGATCATTGTCTGGATTCTGCTCATCCTGCTGGTGGTCTACATCAACCGGAAGATGCCCAAAAGCGGAGATGAAACGCCGCCCGGTGGCTTCTACAATCTTTTCGAACTGCTGTTTGAGGGGCTGTACGGCTTCATTCTCAACATTGTGGGCCAGAAGTACATGCGCTTCATCTTTTCGTTCTTCATGACGATTTTCCTGATTGTCATCCTTTCGAACTGGCTCGAACTCGTTCCCGGCGTCGATAGTATCGGTTTTCTCGAACCGCACATCACGACGGATGCGACAACGGGGGCTATCACCTACGAAGCCGGTTATGAGACGACTCTGAGCGGCGGGATTTATGTCCTCAATCCTAAGTGCCCCTGGGTTAGCCCAGACGATACGGCTGCTCTGACGGCTGAGGCAAAAGCGGATCGGGCTGCGCAGGGTTGTGTGACTGGAACGGACGCGGTTGTGCCAGTCGCGCACGAGGAAGTGCCGCCTGTCGAAGCCGTGACGACTGAAGTCGCGCCTGCGACGGAGGAAGCCGCCACGACTGACGTTTCTGGCGAAGCGGCGGGCGTGTCCACGTCAACGGGTGAAACGCTCCTGTCAAACGCCGGGGAGCATGAATATGCTCCGGGCGATCCGAGCGTTCCCTGGGTCGTACTGCCTTATCTGCGTGCGCCCTCGACTGACCTGAACATGACGGCTTCACTGGCGCTGATCGCCGTCGTCATGACGCAGGTGCTTGGCTTCCGCGCGCTTGGTCTCAGCTACCTGACCAAATTTTTCAACTTCAAGACGCTGCTCAATTCGCCGTTGGGCGGGATCGACGTCGCAGTTGGTTTGCTGGAGTTGATCGGCGAATTCGCGAAAATCCTTTCGTTCTCTTTCCGACTTCTCGGCAACATTTTTGCAGGCTCGATTCTGCTGTTCGTGATGAGCTACCTGGTGCCGTTCCTGCCCTGGCCCTTCTTCCTGCTGGAATTCGGTGTCGGTGCGCTGCAAGCCTTCGTTTTCGGCCTGCTGACGGCGATCTTTATGAGCCAGGCGACGGCTGGACACGGCGGCGAGCATCACGACGAAGAGCATGAAGTCACGCAAGTTACGGCTGATAACCCGGTTGAAATCGCTCCGGCTCATTAGTGCTGAGCGTTAACGTTTGTTGGTTGGTGCATTCATTGAATATCAGATCCATACAAAGCTGAAGGAGCTACAAAACATGGAACATTCCGTACTCTTTGCTGGCAAAGCAATCGGCGCTGGGCTGGCAATGATCGGCGCGTTAGGCGGCGGTATCGGTATCGGCCTGTCGGTCGGTGGAGCGGTGCAGGCGATGGGGCGCAACCCCGATTTCGCCTCGACCATCCAGACGAACATGATTCTGGGTGTGGCGTTCGCGGAAGCGGTCGCCATTTACGCCCTGGTCGTGTCGCTGATTATTCTGTTCGTACTTTAATCCAGCAATAGGAAAAGGAGTACGACATGGAAGGATTAGGCATCAATTTAGGCTACTTGATCGTCCAGATCATCGCCTTCATTGTGATTTATGTACTGCTGTCGCGTTTTCTCTACGATCCGCTGAGCAATATGCTGCGCAACCGGCGCACGCGCATCGAGAAGGCGCTTGAAGACAGCGCGGTCGCAGCCAATGCACGCAAGAACGTGGAAGCTGAAGTGGAAAAGCTGCTGGCTCAGGCGCGCGTTGATGCGGCGAAGGTCGTCGAAGACGCCCGTTCGCGTGCTGAAGAAGTCGGGCGCTCGGTTGAAGCCGATGCTCGTACAGAAGCTGAGGCGATTCGCGCTGATGCTCGCTCACGCGGTCAGGAAGAACGTGATCGTCAGCTTGCCGACCTGCGCAGCCAGGTGGTGTCGATTGCCGTTGCGATGTCGCAGCGTCTGATCGGCGCATCGCTGGATGAGCAGCGTCAGCAGGCACTGGTCAGCGATTTCTTCGCGAAGGTTCCGGCGGATGCGCGCTCGCTGACAGGCAAGGTTGAAGTCATCAGCGCGATGCCGCTGAGCGACAAGGAACAGGCCGACGTCAAGAAGCAGGTCGGCGCTAAAGATGTGACCTTCTCGGTCGATCCGAGCATCCTCGGCGGCCTGGTACTGCGCAGCGAAGACCATGTGGTCGATGGCAGCGTCCGCAGCAACCTGAATGACCTCGCGGGTCGCTTGCAGTAAACGCTTCACTTTAATACGATCTATAAAACGCGCCGGACATTCTCCGGCGCGTTTGTTTTTTGCCTGGCGTGAATGATTGCGTTAAAAGTATTCGATTATGACCAAACAACTTTTTCACCTGCTTGAGGCGCTGCCGCAGCGCTATCGTTACACCGGCGACCGCGATATTCGAATCACTGCGCCTGTCGTCGAATCGACTGGCGAGGTTCAGCCGGGAGGTGTCTTTGTGGCGCGTGCTGGCGGGTCGTTTGATGGGCACGATTTTATCCCTCAGGCGATCAAACAGGGTGCGGCGGTGATTTTTGGTGAGAAGCCGATCACGGGGCTGCGCGTGCCTTATGTGCTGGTGGAGAATGCGCAGCAGGCGATAGGCTATCTGGCGGCGGCGTACCACGATTTCCCGTCGCGTAAGCTGAAGATGTTCGGCGTGACCGGGACGGATGGCAAGACCACGACCAGCACGTTGATCCACAGCATTTTGCGTGAGGACAGTGATGGACGCGCTGGCCTGATTAGTACGATTGCTGCCGATGTGGGCGGACAGACGCTTGACACGGGTTTGCACGTCACCACACCAGGCGCGGCACAGATTCAGGCGCTGCTGGCGCAGATGGTTGACAATGGCCTGCGCTACGCGGTGGTCGAGATGACCAGTCATGGGCTGGCGCAGGGGCGCGTCAACGGGATTGATCTCGACATCGCAGTGCTGACCAATATCACGCACGAGCATCTGAACGAGCATAAGACCTTCGAGAATTACCGGGCTGCCAAAGGGCGGATGTTCGAGCTGCTGAACCGGAATAAACCGAATACTTACAACGTCGGCGGGGTGATCAATTTTGACGACCCCAATGCCTACTACTTTGACCAGATTTGCAAGGCGAAGGGTGTTCTGAGCGAACATTATAATTTGCAGCAAGATCCCAGTTATCCCTGGGGAGTGTATGCGGAAAACCTGGTTTATTCGGCGACGAGCACAACGTTCGACATTACACGGACTGCCGATGGATCGGCTAAAATTGCCTCGATTCGTAGTGAACTTGTTGGCGAATTCAATGTGATGAACATTCTCGCGGCGGTAGCAGCGACGCGCCTCAACCGCCTCGTTAAGTCTGGCTCGATTGAACGGGGCGTGGCGGCGGTCAAAATTATCCCCGGACGGATGGAGCGGATTGACGAAGGCCAGAATTTTATGGCGCTGGTCGATTTCGCGCACACACCGAATGCGCTGGAAAATGTCCTCAAGGCGTGCCGTCAAATGCTGCCGACTGGCAAGCGGCTGATCGCCATCATTGGCAGCGCAGGGCTGCGCGACCTTGACAAGCGCCGGATGATGCCGGAAATCGCGGCGCGGCTGGCGGATTTTACGATCCTGACAGCGGAAGACCCGCGCACGGAATCACTGGATGACATTCTGGCGACGATGGCGCAGGCGGCCTCCTCCGCAGGCGGAATCGAGGGCGAGACATTTATGCGTGTGAAGGATCGCGGGGCGGCGTTGTATCAGGCGTGTCAGATGGCGCGCGAGGGTGATATTGTAATTGCCTGTGGCAAAGGTCACGAGCAGAGCATGGCCTTCGGCACGACGGAATATCCCTGGGACGACCGGGAAGCCCTGCGCGCCGCGCTGCGCGGAATGCCGCTCAAAACGCTGCCGACGGCGAAGGCATAGTGGGGCAAGCGTCAAGTGAAGGGCGCGGCCTTTGTGGTAAAATCGGCGCGATGTGAGGGAGTTTTCGCTTGATCGATCTTGGCATTGTCATTCTCAACTGGAACACGAGCGCGCTTCTCCAGCGCTGTCTGGAGACCGTCTACGCCAGCCAGGGCGATTTTACCTTTCAGGTGGTCGTGGTCGATAACGCCTCGCCGGATGACAGTGCCGAGATGGTGCGGCGCGAGTTTCCGCAGGCGCAGTTGATCGTCAGCGAAACGAATAATGGCTACTCGGCAGGGAATAACCTCGGCTTACGCGCGCTGGGTTATCAGGACAAGGGCAAGTCGCCGGATGCGCCGCGATACGCGCTGCTGCTCAACCCGGATACGGAAGTTCCGCCGGAGGGGCTGCGTGACATGATCGCGTTCATGGACGCGCAGCCGAAAGTCGGCGTGGCGGGGCCAAAACTGATCCTGATGGATGGCAGCCTGGATAAAGCCTGTCGGCGCAGCTTTCCGACACCGCTGATCTCGCTGTATCACTTTTCCGGGTTGGCGAAGCTGTTTCCGAACAGCCCGCGCTTTGCGCGTTATAATATGACCTATCTGCCCATCGACCAGGAAGCTGAAGTCGATTCTGTGGTGGGTGCGTACATGCAAGTCCGCCGTGAAGCCATTGAAGCGGTCGGCCTTCTCGACGAAGTGTTTTTCATGTACGGAGAGGATTTGGATTGGGCGTATCGAATCAAAAACGCAGGGTGGAGCGTCGTCTACCATCCGCAGGTCGTCGTAAAACACGTCAAAAGAGCCGCAAGCCGTCAAAGCCAGCGCGCGCAACTGGAGTTTTGGCGGGCGATGCTGATCTTTTACCGGAAACATTACCGGACGACGACGCCGCTCTGGCTGCACAGCCTGATTATGACGGGGCTGCTGCTGAAGGGCGGGCGAACCGTATGGACGGAAATGCGGCAGCCGATACTCTGATTCTACCGCGTCCGCTGGCTCGCAAGTCGGACGGCGTGACGCGCTTGCTCAGCACGCTGCTGGTGGCGACCGATGCGCTTGCGCTGGTCGGTTCGTTCTTTGCGGCCTACTGGTCGCGCGCGCATCTGCCATTTTTTGCGATTCCCCGGATTCAGCCCGAATTCTACAAATACTGGATTTTGATGCTGCTGCATTCCAGCATCATTCTCGTGATTTTCTACCTGTCGCAGATGTATCACCAGCGCCGTGCAATCAGCCGTATCGATCACGGGCGCTACATTATCGGCGCGATCACGGTCGGTGCGCTGCTGGTCAATGGCGTGCAGGAATTGTTCTTTCGGAATACGGAACTGGCGGTCGAATATCCGCGTGTGCTGTTCTTCTATGTCTGGGGCTACAGCGTGGTGTTTGTGCTGGTGGGGCGCGAACTCAACCGTGCATTGCGCACATGGCTGCGCAAACACAACCTGGAGCGCGCCAACCTGATCATTGTCGGGATGGGGAAAATCGCGCGCGACATTGCCCGCAAAGTTCAGAACAGCCCGGAGCTTGGCTATCACATCGTCGGCGTGGTCAATGTGCGCGCCAATGGCAAGAGCAGTGTCTTCGGCATCCCGGTGATTGGCGCTTATCACGATCTGCCGCATCTGATTGACGCTTACCGCGTCGAACAGGTGATCATCGCGCTGCCGGACGCACAGCGGAACGAACTGGTCGAGCTGATTTCGCTGTGCCGACGCGGACGGGTGGACATCAAGATTTACCCGGATATGTTCTCGTATATGGCGCGTGACCTGAGCGTGGATGACCTCGACGGGACGCCGCTGCTGACGGTGCGCGACATCGCCATGCGCGGCTGGAAGCTGAGCCTGAAGCGGCTGATGGATATGATCGGCGCGCTGATTGGGCTGGTGTTCCTGTCGCCGCTGATGCTGCTGACCGCGCTGCTGATCCGGCTGGAATCGAAAGGCCCGGTGTTCCTGACGCAGGAACGGATGGGGCTGGACGAGCGCCCCTTTGACATGATCAAGTTCCGCTCGATGCGTCAGGATGCCGAGGCGACTGGCCCCGGCTGGACGGTCGAGAATGACCCGCGTGTGACCAAACTAGGGCGGTTCATGCGGCGCACCAACTGGGACGAAATCCCGCAGTTCATCAACGTGCTGATGGGGGAGATGAGCCTGGTGGGACCGCGACCAGAACGCCCGATGTACGTGCAGGAGTTCCGCGACAGCATCCCGCGCTACATGGAGCGCCACCGGGAGAAATCGGGGATGACGGGGTGGGCACAGGTGAACGGACTGCGGGGCGATACGTCGATTCAGGAGCGGACGGTGTTCGACCTGTGGTACGTGGAAAACTGGTCGCTGTGGCTGGACGCGAAGATCATGATCCGCACGGTGTTGAATACGATTTTGCGGCGCGACGCGAACGCGTACTAAGGGAAGTGCTGAGTACCGAGTGCTGAGCAAAGACAGGACTGAGGACTGAGTAAGATATAAAATCCCTACTTCGAATGGAGTTTAGTCCGGCGACCACATAAAGAGAAGCACGATGGATTTGAAAACGATTGAGGACGCGATGCACCGCTTTGTCGCCAGCAAGGGCTGGTACGAGGCGGATTCGAAGCGTCCGCAGACCCCACGTAATCTGGCGACCTCACTGGTGCTGGAAGCCAGCGAAGTGCTTGAACTGTATCAGTGGGGCGAGGCCGCGCCGGACAAAGCCGAGCTTTCGGGCGAACTGGCGGACGTGATGCTCTACCTGATTCAGCTTTCCAGCCTGAGCGGGATTGATCTCGGCGAGGCGGTGATGGAGAAACTGCGCATCAACTACGGGCGGTCGTGGGATCAGGACAGGACTGAGGACTGAGGAAAAGATAGTACCGAGTACCGAGTGCTGAGTACCGAGTAAAAGACAGAGCTGAGCGGAGGTGGGGATGGAACGGCTTGACGAGAGCGGGTGGCAGAATTTAGAGGCGCTGGAACGGGGCCGCGTTCTGCTGGACATGCGTCAGGTGCGTGACAAGTTAAAAATTCCTGCTTTCATTGGGTTGTACGAGCAAGGCTTTGCGACGCTTCAGGAGACCGGGCCGGGCGACAGCGTTCACATCTTCATGATCACGACGGCGGGAAAAGAAGCGCTGGACGCTCACCGGCGCGGTTTGTCCTGAAGGCGGGCAGAGCGTGTATCAATTCGTGAGGCATCATCGGGCGCACACATAGGTGCGCCCCTACAAGAGACCGCTGAATTTGGATTGGCGACCTCCTCGTACTCTGCTCCAGGTTCATTAGGATCTACTCTCCCTATCTATCCGACGGTTCAACGGGTAAAATTACCACTTTGTTGTTGCGTATAAGATTAATTTGATTGAGGAGCGGGCATGGCACAGGCATTGACCTCGATACGCGAAGATTTTGCGGGCTGGTACAACGAAATCGTCTATCGCGCTGATCTGGCGGCACAGTCAGAGGTGCGGGGCTGCCCGATTGTCAAGCCGTATGGCTATGAACTGTGGGACGGCATCCGCAATGCGCTGGATCGCCGTTTCAAGAAAACGGGCGTGCAGAATGCCTATTTCCCGCTCTTTATCCCGATGAATTATATGCAGCGTGAGGCGAGTCATGTCGAGGGGTTCAGTCCTGAACTGGCAGTCGTCACGCACGGCGGCGGCAAGGAACTGGAAGAACCGTTGGTTGTGCGCCCGACTTCGGAGACGATCATTGGCGTGTCCTTCAGCGAGTGGATTCAGTCGTATCGCGATCTGCCGCTGCTGATCAACCAATGGTCGAATGTGGTGCGCTGGGAAATGCGTACCCGTCCATTCCTGCGTACCGCCGAATTTCTGTGGCAGGAAGGGCATACCGCCCACGCGACCCACGAAGATGCCGAAGCGCGCACGCTGCAAATGCTTGACGTGTATGCCGACGTTGCGATCAACGAAGCGGCAATGCCCGTGATTCCCGGCCTGAAGGCCGAAAGCGAGAAATTCGCCGGAGCGCTGCGCACGTACACGCTCGAAGCGATGATGGGCGATGGCAAAGCGCTGCAAGCCGGAACAAGCCATAACCTCGGTCAGAACTTCGCCAAAGCCTTCGACATTATGTACGTCGATGAGAACAATCAGCGCCAATACTGCTGGACAACCTCGTGGGGCATGAGTTGGCGGATGGTCGGCGGCGTGGTGATGACGCACGGCGACGAAAAAGGGCTGCGCCTGCCGCCTCGGCTCGCACCTTATCAGGTGGTGATCGTGCCAATCTACCGCAACGACGAAGACAAGACCACTGTCATGGATGCGGTCACGCGGCTGCAAAACGAGCTTGACGACGCTGACATTCGCGTTCACGTCGATGCGCGTGATTATCAGCCCGGTTTCAAATTCAACGACTGGGAAATGCGCGGTGTGCCTGTTCGGCTGGAACTTGGCCCGCGCGACGTGCAGAACAATGCCGTCGTCGCAGCGCGGCGCGATGTCCCCGGCAAAGAGGGCAAGCGCTCGATCTCGCAGGATGGGATCGTGCAGACGCTGAAAGATTTGCTGACGGAAATTCAGGCGCACATGCTGCAACAGGCGACTGAATTCCGCGACGCGAACCTGCATGACGTCAAAAACTACGACGAACTGAAGCAGGTGATCGAGGGCGGCGGCTTCGCGCGGGGCTGGTGGAATGAATCGCGCGAGAACGAAGCGAAGGTCAAAGAAGAGACCGGCGCGACGCATCGCTGCTACCCGATTGAGCAGCCTGCCGAAAGTGGCAGCTCGTTCTTCGACGGAAAACCTGCACAGAAAATAGCTATCTTCGCCAAAGCTTATTAAGTGAAAAAGGGTAAGATCCTACTAAGGTAGGACTTCCCTTTTGTCTTCGCATTTGTGCAATATGTTCAAGGATTTTGCGGAAAAGTCTAAATACCACTTTTGTTTTATGTGCTGTATAGTCGAATGTGGGGATTGATCTTAACGGATTTTTAACCTGACTATGGGGCAAACCTCATATGATGACGTTAGCCTTGACGGTTTTAGAGAGGATGTATAACCAAAGAAAAGATGGAGTTGTAGTATACTCGCATTATGTAAATCGTTATTTTGAATAGGATTTTAAGCTTGATTACGAATAGAGTGTTTGTTAAAATTGGCGCAAATGAAAATGCCTTTGGCGATACTTATAGCAAGCTTTTTGACGGCATTTTGGACCAACCCAAAAGACTTCTTGTGCGGCTTAAACGTTTCAGCCGCCTGTGCGACCACCGAACTCGCGGGTTCAGATGGTATATCTTTTTAGGTAGGATATGGCAGCTTATTTAATTGTTGATGTCGACGATTTAATAGAGCATTTCCGCAATCGCAACATCGCGGTCGATCTCCAGGAGCTGGCGGTCGGCCTGCGTGGTGGCGCGGCGCTGGCAGCGGGGCTGCCGAGCGCGGATCGACTGCGGGCAGTGGCGGCGGCGAACTGGAAAAAACACCGCACCACGAAAGCTCGAACGGGCGTTGACCCCCAGTATGTATTCAAAGCGGCAGGCTACGAAGTTTTTGATATTCCCCACCGCGAAAGCCTCGCTGATGCACTGATCATGAACTATTTCTCGTTCGACCCTGAACCCGTGGACGAGCTGATTCTGGCGACGACCAACCCGGATTTGATTCCGCTAGTGGCGCGCGTCAAGCGGACGCGCAATGCGCGCGTGCGCATGTGGGGGTCGGATGACGTGCTGGAAGGCACGGAATTTGCTGACCAGGTGATCTTCCAGCCGCTGGAAACACTGCTGGGGATTCAGCAGACGAAAAACGTGGCGATCTACATCGACTTCGAGAACATCGCGATCAGCCTGAACGAACAGGGCTACATTGTCAACCTCGATACGCTGATCGCCAGCTTCTCTCGTCAGGGCAAGGCGCACGGACAGGTTACCAAAATCGCGGCGTATGCGCCCTGGACGCAGCGCGGCAGTTTGCCGCCGCTGGTGGACGCGGCAGGCCGCGAAGTCGCTGACGAAGCCACGACTCGCCTGATGATGGCGAATATCGAACCGGTCTTCAACCTCCCCGGCAAGAACAGCGCCGACATGAAAATGTCGAACGACATCCTGCGGGATTCGGGGCATTCCGATTCGGCGGATATTTACATCGTTGCCAGCGGCGACCGCGACTTCAAGGATATGATCAACGCGCTGCGGGCGCGCAACAAGACGGTGATTATCTGGTCGGTGCATGGCAGCACCAGCCGCCAGCTTGAAAACAACGCCAATCTGACGATTGAGTACGTCGAAGACTTCACCAGCCTGCAAACGCATCAATCGCTGAGTTTGGCGAGCGTCGCATTCAACGACGACGGCTCGGTGGGCGGCTTTACGCCGTCGCAGTGGTCGAGCGTGATCATTCAGTTTGACCGGGCCGCGCAGCGGTTGGAAACGGACGTGCTGACGCATCAGCAGTTGATTCACCAGTTGATCGAGGTCGGCGCGGTGGTGTCAGACGCGCGCGGGGAAGATCTGGTTTCGCAGGCGATCTCGATTGGCCTGCTGCGCGAGAGCGGTAAAAACAAGATTAGTCTCGACTACAGTCACCCGGTGGTGGAGAAAACCTGCCTGATCCGCGACCGGATTGTCGTGCGGGTGGTCAATACGCTGAGCGTGCGCGGGTGGGAATACGTCAATTACGGCTTCCTGCTCAAAGGGCTGGCGATGGATCGCGATCTGGAGCGCCCAGGCCTGAACTACAGCGATCAATGGCGCTCGGACTGGATTGACTGTCTGGTGCGCGAGAAGGTTCTGCTGCGCGAACTGGTTCCGCATCGACACAACCCGGAAGACCTGGTTCCGGTGATCAAGCTGAACCCCGATTACGAAATGCCGGAGGACCAAACGGAAACGACGCCGCAAGAAAATGCGATGGATAACAGTTGGGCGGGCGTCGCGCTTTCGGAAGTCGAGCAGATGGAGCCGGAAACGGCGGACATGGTGCGGCGGGTGGTCGTCAGCGTCGAGCAGTTCACGAGCTTCCGAGGATTTACGTGGTGTCCGCTGGGGAGCCTGCATAAACGGCTGCGCAATTACGACAACGGCGTGACGTTCCAGCGGGCAGTCGAATACCTGATCGAAAATAACGCGGCGGAAGTCAAAGAATATTCGAACCCGCAGAGCGAATTCTTCACCAAAGGGATTTCGCTGACGATGGACGCGGAAATCTGCCAGAACATCATTACCGAGCGCGATAATTTCGTGCGGCTGCTGCTGTATCTTTACGACCGGAATATGGTGATTTCAGAGCAAAGCGTGCGGATGGTTGACCCGACGACACGCTGGGACCTCGACCTGTGGTTCTCGGTGATGGAAACCGAGAACGTTCTGAACCCCGTGCCGGGGCGGTCGGGGCAGTACAGCCTGTTCCGCACGCATCACACGGTGACCCTGGTGGCGGACGCGCAGCGGGCGGGTCGGCGCGAGTAGGAAATCATTTGAGTTTTTAGCGGAGCTAAGCAATGACAACCCTCCGATTGACAGGACACATTACAGAATCGGGTCAACTAGAGGTTGATCTCCCCGCAGGTTTGCCCGCTGGTGAAGTTGAAATTGCTATCGAACTACCCGCACAAGAATGGACGGATGAAGAAATTCGTCAGATCATGCGCCCTGATCCGATGACCGGAGCCGAAATAATCGCAGCGGGGCTGACCGGTGGCTGGAAAGATGAGGGCATCGTTGACGGTGCGCTCTGGGTAGAAGATCAGCGGCGCAAACGCAAGGAACTGCGTGGGTGGTCATAGGGCTGCTGGATACGTCAATTGTTATCGACCTGCTGCGCGGATATGCACCTGCGAATGCATGGCTGGCAGGGCAAAGCCAACGGGGTGTTACGCGAATTGTCTGGCTTGAAGTAATTGAAGGCGCACAGACCCGACATAAACAAGAAGAAGCGCTTCGACTTTTGAAGCGGTTTGACCTTGAGGAACTTACAAGTTCTGATCTTTCCTGGGCAACCGAGCAGCTTATCCGTTTGAGACCAAGTTACGAAATCGATTCATTTGATTGCGTGATTGCTGCAACGAGTTATCGCTTGCAACTGCCTCTTTATACCATGAACCTCAAGCACTTTACGCCATTGCTGGGGAATCTGGCACAAGCACCTTACTGAAAGCAGCTTTCCCACACAAAAACACTCCCGTGATTGGGAGTGTTTTTGTATGCCTGCCTGCTGGATTTCGCTCAGTGGACTTTTTCAGCGACTCCTGTCAGTTCTTCGCTGACCGCCCACAAACGCTTTTGCGCGGCTTCGTCATACGACTCTGGCGAGGAGGGGGTGGCTTTGCTCTTGTCGAAATATTTGCCCGTGACGCCTTCAACTTCCGGCGACGAGGCGAGGTAGATCGAGGTTTGCGCGCCCTCTTCCTCTGAGATACCGAAGCGCTGGATGACGGGCATAATCAGACGCATCATGCCGCCGTTGTTGCGACCGAAACCGGTTCTGACCATGCCCGGATGGAGCGAATTGACGGTGACGCCTGTACCTTGCAGCCGCCGCGCCAGTTCGTTGGTGAACAAAACGTTGGCGAGCTTGGATTCGCCATAAACATTTAGGCCGCCCATCCCATACGACCGCTGGTGCTGCAAATCGTCAAAATTGAGCTTCGCGCCTTTGTGGACATCCGATGATACGTTGACGATGCGGGCTGGAGCGCTGGCTTTCAGGGTGTCGAGCAGCAAATTTGTGAGCAGGAAATAGGCTAGATGATTGAGGGCAAAGGTCATTTCGTAGCCATCGACGGTTTGCTGGCGCTGGGCAAAGACCGCGCCCGCGTTGTTGACGAGGACATCGAGGCGGCTGTGGCGCGCTTTGAATTCCGAGGCGGCGCGGCGGACTTCAGCCATTGAGGAGAGGTCGGCGATGATCGACTCGACCGACTGGCTGCCACTTTGCTGCTGGATTGCCGCGACCGTCTCGGCGGTTTTGCGGGGACTGCGCCCAATAATGACGACTGCTGCGCCTTGCTTCGCCAATTCGAGCGCCGTCACTTTGCCGATGCCGTTGGTTCCGCCCGTGATGAGGACTGTTTTGCCGTTCATTGATGCCATTGTTCTCGCTCCCTTGACTAAACTCTCGTTCGTGTATTGAATATTCGCATGTGAACCATCGTGCGGAGAAAACAGGCTGATGCTCTAGATGTAGGTGCAATCGATCACACGCTGCATGTAGTCGTGGAAATTTGCCCACTCCTCTGGCTCGAACAGCGCACGCAGCGCCTCGTTGAGACTCTGCATGACTGGTAAAGCGTCCTGAAGCTGCTGCTCACCCAGTTCGGTGAGTTCGATGCAGACGGTACGTCGATCCTGTGTACTGCGCGTCCGCGTGACAAATCCGCTGGCCTCCAGGCGATCTACCATCGCAGTCATGTTCGACTTGGTCATACCCAAACATTGCGCCAGTTGGGTAATGGTCACGGGGTCGTCGGACGAGGCGATATACGCCATCGGCCAGAGCTTGGCGCTCGACAGACCCAGCGGCTCCAGACGAATATCGAAGCGTTCCAGGGTGGAACGATTCGCCATGAAGATGGTGAAAATGGCAGAGATGCTGACATTGGATGACCATAGATCGTTCATAGGTTTATCGTACACATACGAACGAAATTTGTCAACGGGGGAAAAAGATATGGCAAGGGCTATTGCATCCTGTTTTATGGCTTTCATCCCCCGCTCCTTCTCCATAAGCGAAGCGACGAGTGAAGGGATGAAAGATAGGGCATAAGGTTTTAAGTTCCTCTCCATGGATGTTCAGAGGACGAAATTTTTTATTGGATTGTCTTGCCAGAGTGAAGTTTTCCGGTCGGGTCAGAGTCCCCTTCAGGGGACTTCCCGACCGAACTATAGCCGGGGGTTTCAACCCCTGGCGGCAAAACACGACCGTTTATTAAAACTGTCGTCCCCTAAAGCATGAGGAGAGGGATTTAGGGTGAGGGCTTATTGTGCATCAAAGTGTCGGACAGATTTTTGCCTGCCGAACATTTTGTAATGATGGCTTCTGGGCGCGATCGGGAGTGTCTAATTCTGTGGGTGTTTTTGTAGGGGCGAACCCACGTGTTCGCCCTGGCTTTGGGCAGACACACAGGTCTGCCCCTACAAGTGCTCACTTTTTTCGACACTCCCCGCGATCTGCACATTGGCAGCGGGAATATCTATCTGCTATAATACAAAATAGGTTTCTGACCGATGCGCCAACTGTCCGGCGCGTCTGGTGTCTAACATAAAAGGAAGACGGACATGGCGCTTACGAAAGACGAAAAAGACGCTATTATTCAGGATTATGCGGTTCACGAGCGCGATACTGGCTCGCCGCAGGTGCAAATTGCGCTGCTGACGCAGCGGATTCAGTCGCTGACGGAACACATGAAGGCCAACCCGCAGGATCAACACTCGCGGCGCGGGCTGCTCAAGCTGGTCGGTCAGCGGCGACGTCACCTGAAGTATTTGAGCAACACAGACTCAGAGGCCTACCGTGAAATTCTTCAACGCCTGGGGCTGCGTCGCTAGTTCGGAAAATGAGTAAGAGCCGGTTTTCGGCTTGCAGACATGCCTGGTAGAGCAGAAACTGGAGCCGTGTGGCTAAACACGATCTGTTTAGCAGCACTTTCCAGTTCCTGAATACCGGGCATGTCTTATTTTAGGAGAAAAGACATGACAGGTAACATGGGTGAATCTCATCGCTATACAGCCATGATGGGAGATACCGAAATCATCATCGAGACCGGCAAGCTGGCTGAACAGGCTGGCGGCGCGGTCACGGTGCAAGTTGGGCAAACGATTGTGTTTGCCACCGCTACCATGAGCAAGCGAGCGCGTGAAGGACTCGATTTTTTCCCGCTGAGCGTGGATTTCGAGGAAAAGCTGTACGCGGCTGGACGCATCCCCGGCAGCTTTTTCCGCCGTGAAGGTCGTCCGAGCGAGCAGGCGATCCTGAACTCGCGCGTGATCGACCGGACGCTGCGCCCGCTGTTCCCGGACAACATGCGCAACGAAGTTCAGGTGATTCTGAGCGCGTTCAGCCACGACCAGGAACACCAGGTCGATATGATCGGCATCATCGCCGCGAGTACGGCGATTATGATCTCGAACATTCCCTGGGATGGGCCGGTGGCAGGCTGCCGCATCGGCCTGATCGACGGCGAACTGATCGTGAATCCCACGATTCCGATGATGGAAAACAGCAGCCTCGACCTGCGCGTTTCAGGGACGGACGCAGCCATCAACATGGTCGAATGTGCTGCCGACGAAATTGACGAGCCGACAATGCTGCGGGCGCTCAAGCTGGCGCACGACTCGATTCAGCCTATCATTCAACTGCAAAAGCAAATGCAGGCTGAACTGGGCAAGGCGAAGTCCGAGCCGATCACGGCGGCAGAGCTTGACGCCGCATTTGTGAGCGAAGTCACCGAGAAAAGCCTGGAGCGCGTGCGCCAGATCATCGAGACGACGACGGATCGCAGTGGGCGCAACGAAGCGCTCGATGAACTGCGTGAGGTGATTGTGCAGGGGTATCTGCCGACTGAAGAGGACGAAGAAGCCGAAGGCTATGCTCGTCCGGCGGATGTGCGCAGCGTGTTCTCGGACGTGATCTCGGCAGAAGTGCGCCGTCGGATTGTCGATGACGGCGTGCGCCCGGATGGTCGCGGGCTGACAGAGATTCGCCCGCTGGCAGCGGAAGCAGGCATCATCCCGCGTGTGCATGGGTCTGGCCTGTTCAAGCGCGGGCAGACGCAGGTTCTCAATTTTGCGACGCTGGGCACGCCGCGCGACTCGCAGGAACTCGACACGCTCAGCCCTGAAGACAACAAACGCTATATGCACCATTACAATTTCCCGCCTTACAGCACGGGCGAAACGTCGCCGCTGCGTGGGCCAAAACGCCGCGAGATCGGTCACGGTGCGCTGGCGGAAGCCGCACTGCGCGCCATGATCCCGGATGAAGATGTGTTCCCGTACACGATCCGCCTCGTCAGCGAAGTGATGAGTTCAAACGGCAGCACGTCGATGGCGAGCGTTTGCGCGAGCACGCTGTCGCTGATGGACGCGGGCGTGCCGATCAAGCGCCCAGTCGCGGGAATTGCGATGGGCTTGATCAAGGACGGCGATAAAGTCGCCGTCCTGACCGACATTCAAGGACTGGAAGACCACATCGGCGACATGGACTTCAAGGTCGCCGGGACGACGCAGGGCATCACAGCGCTGCAAATGGACATCAAAATCAGCGGCGTTTCAGACGAGGTGATGGCGCAGGCGCTGTCGCAGGCGAAGGCTGCCCGCTTGCAGATTATGGACGTGATTCTGGCGGCAATTCCCGCGCCGCGCGAGCACCTGAGCGATTTTGCGCCGCGCATGACGCAGATCAAGATTGACCAGGAGAAGATTGGCGCGGTGATCGGGCCAGGCGGCAAGGTCGTGCGCGGGATTCAGGAACGCACGGGCGTCAAGATCGACATTCAGGACGACGGTACGATCTTCATCGCCGGGTCGGATGGCCCGATGGTGGCCAAGGCGATTGCCGAAGTTCAGGGGCTGACGGAAAGCCCCGAAGTCGGGCGCGTTTATACGGGCAAAGTGACGCGCATCGAACCCTACGGCGTGTTCGTGGAATTCCTGCCAGGGCGTGACGGGCTGGTGCATATTTCGCAGCTTGCCGACCATCGCGTTGACAAGCCGGAAGACGAAGTGAGCATGGGCGACGAGATTATGGTCATGGTCACGGACGCGCCATCGGACGGCAAGGTGCGTCTGAGCCGTCAGGCTGTGCTCGAAGGCTGGACGGCGGAAGAAGCACGCGCGAAAGATCGGCGTCCACCGGGTGGCGGCGGGAATCGTGGCGGGGATCGTCGTGGTGGCGGAGATCGTCGTCGCTAAACAGACTCATGGAAACGGAGGGGCGTTCGTGCAAACTTGTTTGCCTGAACGCCCTTTTGGTTTAGGTGGCGTGTACGCGAACCCCTCACCCCCAACCCCTCTTGCCCGAACAAGTTCGGGGAGAGGGGCAAGAACAAAGACAAAAATTACAAATTTTTAAATTCGTATGTATGCTGTATTTGGGCGTGAGAGCATAGATCCATATTTGGAAAGGGAAATTCCATGAGCGATGTCAACGTCGATACCCTGGCTGAAACTGAAAATTATGCGGCCTGGCTCTCCACTGAGTCGGACGGGGAAATCGTTTATCACATCGAGCTTGGCCCGGTGACGCTGCACTTCTTTCAGGAAGAATGGGATGAAGTGGTCACGCTGGTCGAAGCGGCAAGCAAGGCCGCTCCGCGTAAATGACCGATCAGTTATTGATCATCGAAACGATGATCAAACATTTGCCGCCGAGCGGCTCAACACTCCGGCTGCTCGATGTGAACGGCGCGGCTGCGGCTGCCCTGCGAGAACGTGCTGGCGATATCGAGGTGGCGGTCGGCAGTTCATCGGACGAGAACTACTTCGACGCCGTGGTCGGTTACGGTGAGCCGCTTGACGACGAACTGCTGAGTATGGCGCTCTTTACCTTGCGCCCTGGCGGCAGGCTAATTGTGATCGATCCTCAAGGCGATCCGAGCAGCGCCCAGGTCAAGCGACTGGAAGCTGCCGGATACACGCGCATTCTGGTCGAGGAAATGCTGCCGAGCGGCGTATTGATGCGCGGCGAAAAACCGCACGTCAACGACGATACACTGGCGCGGATTCAGAGCGTCGCCGACCGTGATGCAACATTGGTGAATTTCAGCGGGCGCTACATTCATTTGCTTATTCGACAGACGCCAAACAAACCCATTTGGGCGTTGAAAGAAGGCGAGTCGGTTACGTGGCAGGCAGTCGCGCTGCCAGACGAACAGGGCGATCTCCGCCTCCTGGCTTTCACCAGTTTGCCGAAGGCCGTCGCATTTATGCAGCCTGCCGTGATCGCAGGCGACATCAAAGAGGTGAACAAAGTCGCCAAATTCAGCAGTTTCACTACATCACTCGATTGGCAACTGCTGATGAATCCAACGGCGGATGTTCTTTACGGGCGCGAAGTCGTCTTCGTACCGATTGATCCTGCCAGCGCCGAAACTCCTGACGAATGACGCACGCATGACAATTACGTTTGACCATGATCTCGCTCGATAATCTGGGCTTTCTGAGTTCGGAGGCGGGCGAACGGGTATTGGCGCGGCTGGCGGACGAGGATTTGCGCGATGAGAACACCCTCAAGCTGATCACGGCGCTGCGCAAGGATTTGCCAGTGGCGCAGGCAGGGTCGGCGCTGGAACTGGCGCGGCTGCGCAAGAAGGCCGTCAGGAAGTTCGGGGATGATGCGTCCAGGATGTACTTCACGAAAGATGCGCTCGAACAGGCCAGCGATCCACTGATTCGGAAGTGGCGGGCGGACTTATTCGCGCACCCGTCGCCGTTTGATATGTTCGATGTCTGCTGTGGGATTGGCAGCGACGCTTTTGCGTTTGCAGCGTCAGGGCTGAATGTAACGGGGATCGATATTGACCCGGTGCGTATCGAAATGGCACGGCTGAATGCAGACGCCTTGAAGATCGGCGTGCGCTTCGAAGTCGCAGACGCGCGGACGGCTTCGATTGAAGCGCAATTCGCTTTCTACGATCCGGGGCGACGTGATGAGCAAGGACGACGGATCAACGACGTTGAAAAATATCTACCGCCGTTGAGTCTGGTTTCTCGATTTCGCGTGGGGATGTATGCGGTGAAACTTTCACCGGGTGTCGATCCAGCACAGGTACATCAGTACGTAAATCGCGACAGCGGGATTGCATTTCTTTCCGTAAACGGCGAACTGAAGGAAGCCCTACTCGTTGAAGATTTTCAGGGGGGAGATCGCGGTTATGGAGCAGTGCTTTTCAAGGATGGACAAATTTATGAGTGGGATGCCACCTATCCGAAGGTAACTGCCCCCATCAGCGAGCCGCGTGGCTGGCTAGTCGAGCCTGATCCGGCGATCATTCGGGCGGGGCTGGTTGCGGATGCGGCGCTCGAACTGGGCGGCGCGCAGCTTGACCCGGAGATTGCTTACATCACGACCGACGAGAAGCCGAATTCGCCCTGGGTGCGTGCCTGGAAGATCATCGACTGGATGCCGTTCAACCTGAAGAAGCTGCGGGCGTATCTGCGCGAGCGAAACGTGGGAACAGTGACGGTCAAAAAACGGGGGACGGCGGTGACGCCGGAAGAACTGATCGCTAAGCTCAAACTAAACGGCAGCGGCTCAAGAACGATTGTCTTGAGCCGCTGCCGAGGAGATCAGATTGTTATGGTCTGCGATGACTTAACGATAGAGGGGGGCGGATGACTTTGTGTGCAGCGATGTTCAGTGTGCGTTGAGTCGGCGATGATACGGCAATGTTTTGGACAATGTGGCTACAATGTTGGCTGCGATTGGTGCTACGATGTTGGCGGCAATGTGGCTACAATGTTGACTTCAACGGTGCTCATGATGATGCTTCAGTGATGGCTGGCTGCAATGAACTGCTGTGTGTGATGTGAGTTCGATGTGGGCGACTGTGATGTTGGGATGCCACAAGGAAGTCATCCGGCCTGCTCTATCGTTAAGATTTTCTGCGTCTATATTTTGAGTCTACGGTTAGTTTACGCTTTTTTCTATCGAGTTTCCGTGAATTTTATATAAAGCGTCCGAAAAAAAACCTAACACACAGGAGAATAAGCCATGTTACCCCCGTATCAGAACGAACCCGTGACCGATTTTTCGCGCCCGGAAGCGCAAGCCGCTTTCAAACCGGCGCTGGAAAGCATTAAGAACGACCTCGGCAAGACCTATCCCTTGATTATCAACAATGAAGCGGTCTATCTCGATCAAACCTTTCCGTCAATTAATCCGGCGCGTCCGGCAGAGGTGATCGGCAGCTTCGCCGATGGCGGAGCCGAACATGCCGATCAGGCGATTGCGGCGGCGGCAGAAGCGTTCAAGACGTGGCAGTATGTTCCGGTTGAGGAGCGCGCCCGCTATCTGCTGACGGCAGCGGCGGAATTGCGCCGCCGTAAGTATGAATTCGACGCGATGATGGTGCTGGAAGTCGGCAAAAGCTGGGGCGAGGCCGAGGCCGACACTGCCGAGGCGATTGACTTCCTTGAATATTACGCGCGGCAGGCGATTCGCCTGTTCGACAGCAGCAGCCTGCTGTCGCAGTTCCCGAATGAACAGGACTCGCTGTACTACATTCCGCTGGGGGTCGGCGCGGTGATCCCGCCCTGGAATTTCGCCTGCGCGATTGTGACTGGGATGGTCGGGGCGTGTTTAGCGACGGGCAACACAGTCGTGCTCAAGCCCGCCGAGCAAAGCCCGTATGTCGCTTACAAGATGTGCGAACTGTTCTGGAATCAGGGCATCCCGAAAGGCGTGCTGAATTTCATCACCGGGCCGGGAGAAGTGGTCGGCGCGCGCATGGTGGTACATCCAGAAACCCGCTTTATTACGTTTACTGGATCAATGCCTGTTGGTGTGGGCATCTACGAACAGGCGGCCAAACTGCAACCGGGGCAGAAGTGGCTCAAACGCGCCATCCTGGAGATGGGCGGCAAAGATGCGATTGTAGTCGATGAAACGGCGAATCTCGAAGCTGCCGCGCAGGGAATCGTCACCAGCGCATTCGGCTTTCAGGGGCAGAAATGCTCGGCGGCATCGCGGGCGATTGTCGTAGATGGTGTTTACGAGCGCGTCGTGCAGCGGGTGGTGCAACTGGCGACCGAACTGAGTGTCGGCGCGACCGACAAGGGCGCGGACGTGAACCTCGGCCCGGTGATCGACACGGATTCGCTGAAGAAGATCATGGACTACATTGAACTGGGCACACAGGAAGGCACGCTGCTGTTGGGCGGCGCGCCCGTCGATACGCCGGAGGGCGGTTATTTTGTCCCACCGACGATTTTCGGCGATGTCCCGCGTGATGCGCGAATCGCAACGGAAGAGATCTTCGGACCCGTACTCTCGGTCGTGCGCGCCACCGACTTTGACGATGCGCTCGACATCGCCAACGGGACAGACTTCGGCCTGACGGGCGCTGTCTACAGTCAGGATCGGGCACGGCTGGAACAGGCGCGGCGGGAATATCATGTCGGTAACCTGTACTTCAATCGCAAGTGTACAGGAGCGATGGTCGGCGTTCATCCCTTCGGCGGCTTCAACATGAGTGGGACGGACAGTAAAGCGGGCGGGCCGGATTATCTGCTGCTGTATACGCAGGCTAAGAGCGTCGGCGACCGCTTGTAAGAAATCGCGCTGGACGTGTTATAATGGTCACCATTTCCTAGACCTGACCGAAGGCGCGCAAATGGATAGACCTGAAAATCGGCATGAGGTACTGACATGGGCGGACGTCGATCAACTGATCGACGTCCTGCTGCCTCAGATACGAGCCATCGGCATCTTTACCAGCATGGTTCTGATCACACGCGGCGGGGTAATTCCCGGTGGGATGCTGGCGGAGGCGCTCGACATCCAGCACGTATTGACGGCGGCGGTCGATTTTCCGGCGAAGATGGAAGGAACTGCGGGACTGATGGCGTGGCCTAAATTCCTGCAATTTCCTGAACCGTCGTTGGTGGTCAACCGGCGCACGCTGATCGTGGATGATGTGTGGGGCAGCGGACGCACGAGCATTGCGGTGCGCCAGCGCGTCCTGTCGTCCGGGGCGACTCCCTTCAACTGCGTCATGCACTACAATCCGTACCGTTCTCTGTTCACCAGCGAAAAACCGGACTTCTATGGGGCGGTGACGGATGCGTTCGTCGTTTATCCCTGGGAACGGGATCGCGGGGTACGCGGATTGGAAATGCAGATGCCGGACATGAATTAGAGTTCGCACAATATTTACGTACTTCCAATGGTTCACTGCTATAATGATCATTACAAATTCGTGATTCATAATGTAGCAGAAGAATCTGGGCGAGATGGTCTTCGCGTCGATCTGCGTCGTATGATGTATCAACTCAACTTTCGTAAGGTGTGTGTTTAGATGGATAAGACCGGAGTGGAAAAGGATAGCAACAAGGCGTGGGGTGATGAGTTTCGAGAGCTGCTCGAAACTTCCTTTGCGTACCAACCGCCGCAGCGCGGCGAAATTCGAAACGCGGTGATTTTGCAGATTGATAGTCGCGAAGTCATTGTAGACATGGGTGCGAAACGTGACGGTATCGTTCCTGTGCAAGACCTCGAACGCCTTGATCCTAAAGTGCGCGCTGGCTTAGAAGTTGGCGCTGAAGTGCCTGTTTACGTGATAAACCCGCGCGACCAGGATGATAACCTGATTGTGTCGATCAACATGGGCTTGCAGCAGTACGACTGGGAAAAAGCCCGGACGCTGCTCACCAGTGAAGATGTGGTCGAAGTGACTGTGAAGGGTCACAACCGAGGCGGTATCCTGGTTAACTGGAACCGTTTGGAAGGCTTTATCCCCAGTTCGCATCTGGTCTCGATGGGCGCGTCCGGTGGGCGTGAATCATGGGATGACCTGATCGGCAAGGAACTGGCGGTGAAGGTGATTGAAGTCGATCAGGCGCGTCGCCGCCTGATTTTCAGCGAACGCGAAGCGCAGCGTGAGTGGCGCGCGCAGCAGAAGGCACGGCTGCTCTCGGAACTCAAAGAGGGCGACGTGGTACGTGGCACGGTGACCGGGCTGCGTGACTTTGGCGCGTTCGTTAACCTGGGCGGCGCGGACGGCCTGATTCACGTCAGCGAACTGGCGTGGCATCGTGTCGATCACCCGCGTGATGTGCTGCGCGTCGGCGAAGAAATCGACGTGTATGTGCTGAGCCTGGATCGCGATGCGAACCGAATTGCGCTCAGCCGCAAGCGCCTGCTGGAAGACCCCTGGGAAATTGCCTCTGACCGTTATCATGAAGGGCAGTTGGTCGAAGGTACGGTTACCAACGTGGTCGATTTCGGCGCGTTCGTCGCGCTGGACGATGGTCTTGAAGGACTACTGCACCTGAGTGAAATGGGCGATGGTTCGCTGAAAGAGCCGTATTCCTACGTCAAGAAGGGCGACCGGCTGAGCCTGCGTATCAGCCATCTCGAACCCGAAAAGCGTCGTGTGGGCTTTACTCAGCGCTGGGGGACAGAAGGTGCTGAAGGTGCTGCTCCTGAAGCCGCCGCGCCGGATGCGGAAGCCGCCGACAGCAGCGCGACTGCGAGCGATACTCCCGCAGCCGAAGCGTCAGAAGCCCCGGCAGATGCAGCGCCGACGAGTGTGGTCGATGAGACTGCTAACGCCGACGCGGATACGACGGATACGGGCGCTGAGTCTGAGACGGAAACTGAAAGCATCTAAGAGCCAACATATGCGCTTGACGCATCTGAAGTTCATGACACAAAAGCGACTGATTCTGTCGCTTTTGTGTTTATTCGTGGGAGTCGTGGGGGTGCTGGCGGCGTGCGCGCCTTCAGCGAAGGAAGGCGGCAACCCTGCCTCTGCCGTGACGGATTATCTCGACGCGCTGGTCAAGAATGACACCAGCAAGCTGTCGAGTTTGGTTTGTCCCGCTTACGAGGCGGGCGCGAAAACCGAGTTCGACTCGTTCGGCGCGATCAGCGGCGCGGCGCTGACCAACGTCAAATGCACGCCGGGCGAAATCAGCGGTGACGCGACGACCGTCACCTGTACGGGATCGATTGATTTTACCTATAACGGCGAGCAGAACAGCCAGCCGCTTGACGGGAATACTTACTCGGTCAAGCAGGTCGATGGCGAGTGGACAATGTGCGGGTATCAGTAGGCGGTTACCCCTCACCCCTGGCGAACCAAAAGCAGGTTCGTCTTCCCCTCTCCCACGCAAGCGGGGAGAGGAGAAAAAACAAAACCCCTTTCCAGCACACGTCGGATGAGGGGTTTTTTATTGGTAGGCTGTGTAGGTTTAGCTGGTTTGCGCGCTCTGCTGCTGCGCGACCAGTGTCTTGATGGGTACGTCTTTAGGCAGTGTTGAGTCAATGTCGAAGAGGAAGGCGAGGGCTTCCTCGACAGTTGGCATTTCGCGCGTTCGGACTTTCAGGATTTGGGTGGCGATATTGCCGACCATTTTGGTGATGGGATTCTTGACGCCAACGGCAATCATCCAGCCGGTGCGGGGATGTTTAGGATAGGAGAGCGACATCATCATGCGGATACTGGCGGAGTTTTCGAGCTTGTCGAGCAGCAGAATTTCGTGAATCAGCGCCGCATTAGGGTCGCCCGCTTCAAGCATTTGCAGGACTTTCAGATCATGCTCGCGGAAACCTGCTTCTTCGACGACACCGCTCAACTGAATGAGGATGACCCGTTGGGGAATGATCCAACTGATTTGGTGTTCCATCGTGCATAATCCTGTATATATTTCAGATTGATCTCATTTTGACGGCAATTTCATGGATATTGAATTAAGAATTATGCGCGGGTAGCCTTAATTTTTATGGAATAAGGCAAGGATGGAGTCGTAAGTTAAGGCGGCGCTCAATCAAGCACGCGAGTGCTTCACAGAGCGTGCGGCGGGTATTACACTGGTTGCAGCGATAGTTTGCAGAAAAGGAGACGACGATGGCCCGGAGAGGCTGGTTGGTCACTGGACTGGCGATACTATTTGGCGGGCTTCTCGGCTACATTGACGTCAACAGCCAGGAAGTGCAACTGCCGATGTTCTGCCTGCTGCTGTTTTCGTTTACCCTCGGCGCATTCCAGCCGAAAGCGGCGTGGCGCTGGGGTGTGCTGATGGGGCTGAGCCTGCCGCTGGCTTATTTCGCTGCTTTCGCGCTCAATTATCGCGCAGTTGATGCGCCGCGCTACCCGATCACGCTGGTGGTGCTGGTGATTCCGGCGCTGGTCGCGGCGTATGGCGGCGCGCTGGCGAGTCGATTCACCCGGTCGGTGGACGCCAGCGCTACCTAAAAACGCAAAGTTAGGAACTACTGACTTCGTCTGTCGCAGTCGCTTCAGCCGGGATGCCATTCAAATCGCGATAGACGGCATCAATGCTTTCGAGGGCGGTCAGGTTGCGGATGGGCCAGCCTGCTGTCATGCGTGCGGGATCGTCGTAAAAGTCACGGGCGAAGGTCAGGTGAAACCCGTCCTCACTCAAGCCGTGATCGGGAACCTGCTGCACCGCCAGCCAGAAATTCCACAAGGGAAGCTGATATTTGTCGGCGATGCGGACGACCGCCGCGTTGATGCCGTTATCGCCTTCGAGATCGTCGGCTTTGGTGCTGACAATCGGCACGACATTGCGCGCCAGCCAGAACTGGACGATCTGGTCGAGGTAGGCTTCGTACTCGGTCGCGGGGCGATGCTGCCACCACGTTTCCATATTGATAATGACAATACTGGGATTATGCAGGCGGGCTTCGCAGGCCAGCGGAGTTTCGCCGCCTGTGCAGACCGCGTGATTCGCCCAGAGCGGCGACAGGACTGACGCAACATTGTAGCCGTTATCGACCGAGGCGCTGACGCGGTCAAACGACCCGGCGAAGTGATCGATGGTTGCTTGCAGCGAGCCGAACGCGCCGAGATCGTAGTTGGTTTTGTCGGCGAAAGGAGCGAGGAAGTAAGGTGTCACATTCTGGCAGTCACCGACTTTGGAGAAAGCGTCAGGGTCGTTGCCTGCGGCAATCCCGGCCTGATACAACTGCTTCATAGCGTCGCTGACGCTTGCCGGAACGACGGGGCGCGTCTGCCAGTCGTCATAAGTGTGGACGGCGGTCAGCACGTCGTTGATGTAGCCCTGCTGCCCGGTCAGGTTGTCGCGGATGCGGTACCAGGTGGTATTGCCCTGGACGGCGTCGCCAGTTTCACTGCCCAGGACAAAGAGCGGCGTACCTTCGGGATAGGTCGTCAGCATGGGGCAGGAAGTTTGCGCGCAGGTGCGGATGTTGACGCGCGAGATGGTCACGCGGTAGGTTTGCACGTCGGTCTGGAGCGGCGCGGCAGCGGAGTCCTGTGCCTGGGCTACGCCAGCGGTGAGAAGGATAATCAAGGCGATCAAAGCAATAAAACGCTGCATAATTCGATTCCGTTAAGCTATCATGCCGTTAAAAGAACGCGACATCATTATACCGCCTCTCGCAGCAGCGGGGCGGATCGGTTAAAATCAGGCGCATGTTGTTCCAAAATCAGAACAGGGAAAACCGATGCCGACACACGAAGATTTCTTGTTTCGCGGCGACCTCGCCGAACTCGACCCGGACGTCGCCGAACTGATTCGCCACGAAACGGCGCGCCAGGAACGCTACCTGATCATGATCCCGTCAGAGAGCACCGTGCCGAACGCGGTGCGCGAAGCGCTCTCGTCGGCCTTCCACAACATTTACGCTGAGGGCTATCCGCTCGACGAAACGCGGGCGATGACGCAAAGCGAAATCCTCGACTACAACGCGCGCCTGCCGGAATACCGGCGTTACGCGGACAAGCGTTATTACAAGGGGACAGAATACGCGGATGTGATCGAGGCGCTGGCACGACGACGCGCAGCCGAGTTGTTCGCGACGGCGCAATATCCTGCGGAGAAGCTGTTTGTCAACGTGCAGCCGCTTTCGGGCGCTCCGGCGAACACGGCAGTGTTCAGCGGCCTGCTGACGGTGGGCGATACGATTATGGGCATGGATTTGCTGCAAGGCGGTCACCTGACGCACGGCAGCCCGGTGGCGCGCAGTGGCAAGCAGTATCATGCGGTGAGCTACGGCGTTGATCCGGTGACGGAGCAGCTTGACTACGACGCTATTCTAAAGATTGTGCAGGAACACAAACCGAAGATTATCATCGCGGGTTTCACAAGCTACCCGTATGCACCGGACTGGGAGAAGTTCGCGGAGATCGCTCACGAAGTCGGCGCGTACCTGATGGCAGACATCGCGCACGTCGCTGGACTGGTGATCGCAGGGGCGTATCCGTCGCCGGTGGGGATCGCCGACGTGGTGACATTTACGACGCATAAAACGCTGGCTGGCCCGCGCGGCGCGGTGATCATCACGCACCGGAGCGACGTTGCCAACAAGGTGGATCGCGCTGTGTTCCCCGGTGAACAGGGCGGCCCGCACATGCACGCGGTCGCGGCGCTGGCGGTGTCGCTGCGGCTGGCTTACAGCGATCAGTTCAAGCGGCTTCAGCAGCAGACGGTGACCAACGCGGTGCGGCTGGCGAACAAGCTGACCGAGCGTGGGATTCGGGTGGCGTATGGTGGCACGAACAGCCATCTGCTGCTGATCGACTGTCGGAGTATCACAGGCGCAGACGGCACGCCGTTGAGTGGCGATCAGGCGGCGCGCATCCTCGATTTAGCGGGGATTGTTGCCAACCGCAACACGATCCCTGGCGACGTGGCGGCGCTGCGGGCGTCGGGCGTGCGGCTGGGAACGCCCTGGATCACGCAGCGCGGCTTCAAAGAAGCCGAGATCGACAAGCTGGGCGATTTGATCGCCGATTTGCTGAAGGCGTGCGTGCCGTTTGGCTACATGGGCAAAAAACGGACGGAGCCGCGCGCGAAGGTGGACTTCGATACGCTGATGCGCGTCAAGATGGCGGTGCGCGATCTGGCGCAGAGCGTGGGCATCGACACCGACGCGGGGCCAGAAAGCTATCCGCATTTCTATTATGCCGATACCGACGCGGACGATGGCGCTTATGTGCTGGCGATCCGGTCGCTAAAGGGTTATCCGAGCGCGGGATCGTTTTTGCAAACAGCGCTGACGAGCGACGTGCTGGCGCTCAAGCCGGGCGAACACCAGACGACGCAAATTCACGATGCCGATGGTAATAAGCTGGCGAACGGCTGGCTCGAACGCACCGAAGATGCTTATCTGCTGCACGTTGATGGCAATGTTGGGAAAGTCGCGGAGTGGCTGCGCGCCCTGAGCGACGGCTTCGCGCTGATCGACCGGAGCGACCCGTATGCGAAAGTGCCGGGGCCGGTCGATGTGCAGATTGTCGAGCGGTCGGTGGCGCTGATCGACGGGGTGAACGCGATTGCCAACAAAGCCTATTTCGTCGGCATCAATGGCAAGAATTTCAACGTCGTGACGGCGGATCCCCTGCCGACATTCGAATGGAAAGAACCCACGCCGGAAACGCTGAAGCAGACGCCGCTGCACGCGCTGCATGTGCAGTTGGGTGGGAAGATGGCGGAATTTGCGGGTTACGATATGCCGCTGTGGTACAGCTCGGTGAGCGACGAGCATCAGACGGTGCGCAAGTCGGCGGGGATTTTCGACGTGACGCACATGGGCGTGTTCGATGTGCAGGGCGAAGGGGCGGCAGCCTTCCTCGACGTGGTGACGACCAACGAGGTCAGCGCGCTGGCGGTGGGCGAGTCGCACTACACTTACCTGCTCGATGTGAACGGCGTTCCGCTGGACGACCTGATGATCTATCGCCTGAGCGAAGATCGCTATCTGGTGGTGGTCAACGCCTCGAACAACGATAAGAACTGGGCGTGGCTGAATGCGGTCAAGAACGGCACAGTCCAAATTGACGCGGCGAACCCGACGCGCATCTTCGAAGGCAGCGAACGCTTTACGCTGCGCGATTTGCGCGCCGAGTCGTCGGGTCAGGATCGACGGGTCGATATTGCGCTGCAAGGGCCACAAAGTACAAACATTTTGATGGCGCTTGGCGGAAATCGTCCAGCAGAATTTGCAGTATCTGGATTGGCGGGTTTGCCTTGGGCAGGCGTCAGGCAGGTCAATATCGGCGGCTTCGACCTGATCGTTTCACGGACGGGCTACACGGGCGAACGCGTCGCTTACGAACTGTTCGTGCATCCTGATCAAGCGGCTGCGCTGTTTCTGAAGCTGATTAATTTAGGAGCGAAACCTGCCGGACTGGCGGCGCGTGACAGTCTGCGCACCGAGGCGGGACTGCCGCTTTATGGTCACGAACTGGGCGGCGACCAGAACTATAATCCGGCGGACGCGGGTTTTGGCAACTACGTCAAGCTGTGGAAGCCGTTTTTCGTCGGCAAAGCGCCGTTTATCGCCCACGAGCGCGAACGCGACGCTGAAGTGACTCGTTTCCGCTTGGCGAACAAGGGGGCGCGTCCACCCCATTCTGGCGATATTCTGGTCGATGGCGCGGGGCAGCAGGTCGGCGTGGTGACCTCGTGCAGCATCGACGTTGAAGGCTACATGCTCGGTCAGGCGTATGTGAATGATGAGGCGATCAAGGAAGGGACAGCGGTTGGGGTGCGCTCGATGCGGGCGAAAGCCGACGCGCCGCCCGTTCCCGCCGTGATTCTGAGCCGCTTCCCCAGCAAGAAAAAGAGTTAAGCGCCAGGACGTCAAGAGTCAAAGCGAGAGGCGATCCAGAACGGATCGCCTCTTTTAATATCGATCCTCGTCTACGAGCGGCTGAATCCAGCGCTGGAATGCCGCTGGCGGATTGAGCTGGCGGGCATATTCCAGCCACGAGCGATCCTGATCACCCATCATGATATGGATGGTCACCTGCTCACGAGCATCGCCGACGCCGAAAATGCCTTCGGAATCCAACTGACGCAGCACGCTGCGACAGATTTCGATCACCTCGTCGTAGCGCGCGTCCCAAATTTCCTCATCGTTGAACTCGTCTATCCACTCACGCAGGATATGCATGAGCAGCCAATCATCGACCGCCTTGAAAGCGGGATGAGTTGGCTCAATGTATTCCCAATCGCCGGAAGGCCAGCGCAGTTGCATGACGAGTTCGGCGAGACTTTTGTGGGCATGATATGGCATTTGCTGGTAGCGCTCGGCGCAGCGCAGCAGGGCCTCTTCTGTGTTGGAGGCGAGATAGATACCTTCCCAGAGCGGCTCGTGGATCAGGCTGAAGGCGTAAAAATGCTCGTCGGGATGCTTTTGCTGAACGTCGATGAAGGCGGTGCGCGACGCTTCGAGCAAAAGTATTTCCAGTTCGTGAAGGTCGATGGAATCTGTCACTGAGCGATATGCCTTCGGGAGCGCTTACTGGCGATCATGAACGGCGGCGATTACGGGCGACGATCTGCATGATTTGGGTGTGGCGGGCGAAAATCACGAGGATGTCGCCTGCACGGACACTCAGCGCGCCTTCAGGGTGGACTTCGACCTGATCCGCGCGCTCGTGGAGGACAATATCCATATCGTTTTCGTCCTGGAGCGCGGCGACGGTGCTGCCATCCATGAAGGAACGCGGCTCGATTTGCAGGCGGATCAGGCTGTAGGCGGTGTCGCGGATGTGCATCATGGGCGCGACATCGGCTCCGAGCGCCATGCCTGCGAAGGCTGGTGCAGCGAGATCCGAGGCGCTGAGCGTTTCGGCATTGAGCGAACGCTTGATGTGGTTGGACAACTGCGTATCAAACATGCGGACAACGATACGGATGGTCGGGTTCATCTCGCGGGCGCGGACACAGACTTCAAGATTGAGAAAATCGTTGGCGGTGCAGACGATCAACGCTTGAGCGGCGCGCAGCCCGGCTTTTTCGAGGATGGCGGGGGTGCGACCGTCGCCTTCGACGAGGGGCGTTTGCAGTCCGGTCAGGTCTGCCAATGGGTTATCGGCCTCGTCCAGATCAATCGCAACGACCTCTGATCCCATGTCTTCGAGGGCGCGGACGACGCGCATCCCGACATGACCGATGCCCATAACGATGATGTGATTACGGTACGTTGAGGCCACTGCTTCCTCCCAGGCACTACGCCGTTCGCCGCGATTGAAGAACAGGCGCACAAAGTCGATGACACCCTGCCCAATCACGTAGACGGCGACGAGCGGCATGATGTACCAGAATGCAATCAGATAGGGTTCGGTGGGAATCTCGGACGGGTTCTGAAGGATCATCAGATCGCCCATGATGTAGGGGAGCGCGAGAAAGGGTATGCGGGGATGGCCTGCAATGACGAGTAGTTCCCCGTAGAGCCAGCCGCCGCCGAACATGGCGATCAGGAAGGCGAGAATGGGGCGGCGAAATTCGCGCCAGAGGGCGTTGGTATCGCGGTAAGCGGCGCGCAGGATACGCATCCAGCGGCGCGACCGAGGGAGAATCAGGTGGGAAGGGGACAAGCGGCGTTCCGGTGTGATGGCAATCTGGGAAGATTGTAGCATGGGTTGACGGGATGAGTCGTAAAATTGCCGCTCCCTACCGGATTGGGTAGCGAAATGCTCCGTTGTTCCCTTCCGGGTGAATCCGGTCGGGTGATGAGGGAAGGGGATCGCGTCCGGTAACAGAGAAAAGATTTAACGCAAAGGCACGGGCCAAACAAGTTTGGCAAAGGTGAAAAAAAGACGCAAAGAAAAGAGGATCAGGAAAAAGGGGGCGATGGGCGGCGGGAGGTGATGCTATACTCTAACTGTGAATGGGACTGCCTCATAAGCGACGGAAACCATGACGAAGATTTTCATCAGCCACAGTGACAAAGATTCGATATTCGCGGTTCAACTTGCTCAGGCGCTGATCGGCAAAGGGATCGACGTTTGGATCGATAAATCCGACATTCGCGCCGGACAAATCTGGTGGGATGAAATTCAGCGCGGACTGGACGAATGCGACAAGATGATTCTTATTCTGTCGCCGGACGCGATGGCTTCGCGCAACGTGGCGGACGAGTGGGGCTATTATCTGGACGAGAAGAAGCAGATTTTCACCGTGCGCTGGATACCCGTCAAAACGCACTTCCGGCTGCGCGGGATTCAGTACGTCGATTTTCATCAACTTGAGTTTGCTGGCGCATTTGAAAAACTTACCCTAGAACTGGGACGAAATGGCATTGTTGTCAGCGATGTTCCGGGTGAGATTCACGAGATTCGGTCGGATGAGGCTGCGGCGGGCGGTACTCCGTCAGCGGCAGGCGCAGTAGCAGCGGCGAAAGGTGACTCATCCCTGTCGAAGCGACTGCTTGAAGGCTTCGATTACAGCAGGGTCGACTTCAGCGAAAACAAAGTCCTTTCGGGGATGCTAAAAGGTGTGCCGCGACTAGAGAATATTTTGCCTCCGCCGTTCGAGTGGTGCGAGATTCCGGCGGGGAAGGTGACGCTGGAGGCAGGTGGGTCGCTTAAAGGAAGAACGACATTTGATGTGGCGGCTTTTCGGATAGCGAAGTATCCCATCACGAACGCGCAGTATCAGATGTTTGTGGATGAGCGCAAAGGCTATCGCTATTCTCCATGGTGGGATTACTCGGTTGAGGCGATGGACTGGCGTCTGGATAATCCAAGCCCGCATGAACCGGGATTCGCGGGTGACGATCTGCCGCGCATGAATATCACGTGGTATGAGGCGGTCGCCTTCTGCCGCTGGTTGTCCGCAAAAAACAGCACCCTGTTCGAGATTACCCTGCCGACGGAACCGCAATGGCAGCGGGCGGCGCAGGGTGACGACGGGCGTGCTTTTCCCTGGGGGAATACCTTTGACAGCGGCAAGGCAAATACGAGCGAGAGTAAGATTGGTCTTACAACCCCTGTTACCGGCTATCCAGAAGGTACTAGCCCCTATGGCGTGATGGATATGAGCGGTAACGTTTGGGAATGGTGTATGACGATGTTTGAAAGTGGCGAAAATACATTAGCGGGGATTGAGGGGCGGGTTGTTCGTGGCGGTTCGTGGCGCAGCAATCAAGGTCTCGCCCGTGTCAATTATCGCAATTTCTATACGGACAGGATTCGGCACTTTGTGAGTGCTACAGGGTTCAGGGTATGCGTTTCCTAATCTTATAGCGATGCAAAATGAGCATAAGGTCATAGGGAACAAAAATCTAGTCCTTGCAGCGATGGTGAACTATGGAAGGATTGCAGCACGAGGGGCAGGATGAGCACCATCGAGCGATGGCTTCGAAGGCGATGGTGTACATTGCAAGAGATTTGCGCCAACGACAAACCAGTGCAGAAGTTATTCTTTGGGAATGTCTGCGGAATCGGCGCTTGAGCGGACTCAAGTTTCGCCGCCAGCATCCGATAGCTGAGACCACTTACGTTGCTGACTTTTTCAGCTATGAGCATCACCTCGTTATCGAATTGGATGGCAGTATTCATGATCTTCAGCAAGCTGCTGATGTTGAGCGCCAGTATGACATCGAAGCGCTTGGCTATTCTGTAATACGCTTTCGAAATGAACAGATTTTCAGCGATCTTGAAGATACATTGATCGCCATTTTGAAAAGCGTCGATACTTTGTCGGCTAGGTAGCCCTCACCCTAAATCCCTCTCCCTGAGGGTTGAGGACAGGACAGTTTTAACAAAAGAGCCTTTTGTTTTAGGATAACGGTTACCACACCTATCCTAAACAAGAGGCTCAAAGCCATTGTACGCTCAATTTCTGCA
>DAOUCB010000153.1:0-22856 GCA_034432495.1 Anaerolineae bacterium
TGGGGTCGAGCGAGAAATTTCCCCGAATGCACATCATCGTGTAAAACGTGTCCTCTCCTCAGCTGAAATCGGGGAGGGGAAGGCGAACCTGCTTTTGGTTCGCCAGGGGTGGGGTCAAGCGCGTAGTTTTCGGACAAACCTCCGTGTGTCTGCCCCTTGACATCAAAATAAGCCCTCACCCTAAATCCTTCTCCCTCAGAGAGGGACTTTGAAACCCCGTAAACAGGATTTCCCCTTCTCCCTGAGGGAGAAGGGGTAGGGGATGAGGGCAAAACCAGAACACTTAAATTGATGCGCTTGGGCAGACCCGTGTGTCTGCCCTTTCTCCCTTTTTCTTTCCTTTGCGTCTTTCTTTTTATCTTTGCGCCTTTGCGTTAAATCTTTTGTTTTTACTCTGTGTTCTCAGTAAGCGCAGCGACGTCCTCTGTGCTTAATTGCTTTTATAGCCCCGCCGCGATCTTCCGCGCCGCCGCCCGACCCTGTTCCACCTGCTGATCGATCCGCTTGGCGCGGTAATCACTGCCCGCGATCACGACTCCGGCGGGCAGCAGCCGATCAACCGCATCCATTGCTTCCTCATGCTCCGGCAGCCCCCGCGAGAGCGAATCGGCTTCCGGCCAGGTGTAGGCCGACTGCACCACCGGATCGCCCGTCTCAGGCAGCAGCCCGCGCACCCGCGCAATCGCTTCATCCGGCGTCTTGATCTTCTCATCCAGCCTCACACCAGCGCGAATCAGCACATGCTCCGCTGGAACGCGCTCCGGCGTCGTATAGCGCTGTATCCACTTGAGCGGCAGCCCTTCGGCGATTTCCGGCGCATCCGCTGCGCGGTAGCCCAGCGACACCCGCACCACCGGATCATAGCGATAGTCCAGCAGCAGCAGCGACACATCGGGCGCGAGCGTGCGCAGCATGTGTTCGGCATAGCGGGCGGGCGCGGTCACGATCACGGCGCGGGCGTTGAGCGCCAGCCCGTTTTCGAGGCACAGCTCGAATCGTCCCGCCCCCAACTGCCCAACGCTGCTGACCGCCATCCGCAGCATGATCGGCGCGGTCAGTTGCTTCTCAATCGCATCGACCAGCGTTTGCGTCCCCTCGCGGAACATGACAATCTGCCCGTCGCGGTACTTGCTCACGGGGATCAGCGCGTCATTCAGTCCCAGTTCCGCCAGAAACGGCCATTCGCCGTACTGCTCATGCTCGAAGCTCGCCCCATCCAATACAAATCCAGCTTCGCGCCGCGTGACGATGCTCCCGCCCAGCCGCCGCTTGACTTCGATCAGGCGGTAGGGGATTTTCAACCGTTCCAGTTCCCACGCCGCCGAAATCCCGGTCAGCCCCCCGCCAATAATGATAACTTCTGCCACACAAGGCTCCTTCTTCAATCGCTCGTTCAGGAATTCGGCGTCTCCGGCGTGGAAGCCGGGGGTGGTGTCGGCGTGATCACCAACGAAGTTACCCTGTCGTCCAGCGTCCCCAGAAGCGACTCCTCTTTGAGGGCGACCACGCGTCCCGTGTTCGTATCGGCGACGAGTAAGCCGTCGGTCAGTTCAGCCAGCAGCAGCACCGTTTTCGTTCGATCCGGTTCAGTCTCATTGGGGGTTAAGCCAAGTGCGGACAGTGTATCCGGGCTTTTGAATACCAGGATCATACTTTCTGGTTTTCCGCCGCCTAAATAATGAGGAATAGAACCATAAACGCCCTGTCCGTACAGGCTGCCCACCACAATAAACCACAGGAGTTCTGCCGTCAAGATACCGGTAAGCAGGACTCGTCTCGAAGTGTTCCGATTTCTCACGTAAGTGACCAGAAAATTTATGAAACTGTTGCGAAACAACAGATACCCACCCCAATCGAGGATCAGTCCGGCGGCGATGGGGAGGAGCAGCCCCGCGCCTGCCGTGAGGTATTGGCCGGACGCGACGTTATAGCCGTGAATGTCCGTAAACTGTGACAGGTAGCTGTGGACAACCACGAACCCGCCAGCGGTTAAAAAAGCAGCAAAACCAAGCACCAGCGTCAGCGTATCCTGAACAAGTCTAAACAGCCGTTCGACCTGTTCCGCCGAACTCGCGGCCTTATTTTCTGATGCAGCAGGTTGAGGAATGGAGTCCCGTGAGTCTGTCTTCCCTTTCACGATCTGTGTCCCCTCCGCATCACCCTACACTGTCGTGATAACGAATGGCGATTATCCCCTAACTAATCACGACACTGTAACGATCACTTTGCTCGATGTTCTAGGTGCACCCCAATTAGGTTGATTATTTTCGTAGGGGCGCACCTGCGTGTGCGCCCTGGTCTTGTAGGGGCGAGGCGCTGCCTCGCCCATTTCACCCTTCACGCTTTATCGGCTGGTACTGCTTTTACGCCCCGAACTTCGTCAGTCTCTTGGCGTGTGCCAGCGCCATCGGCATCAAATCCGCCGCCGGGAACTGACCCAGCCCGCCCGCGATGCAGTCGCGTTCGCCATAGCACGCCACGCGATCCGGCATCGCCGTCCCCGGCGCGGACAGCAGTGTCGGCACGGGATGCCAGCTATGCGACTTGAGCGCCGCCGGGGTCGAGTGGTCGCCCGTCACGATCATCACGTCCGGCTTGAGGTTCAGCAGCGTCGGCAGGCAGGCATCAACTTCCTCGATGATCTTGACCTTCGCGTCGAAATTGCCGTCCTCGCCGCGACTATCCGTATATTTGACGTGACAGAAGACGAAATCGTAGTCGTTCCATATGGCAGCCACCTTGTCGAACTCGTCCTGAATCGTGTCGTGGGCGTCGGTGTCGATCACGGTCATGCCCACCAGCCGACTCACACCCTTGTACATCGGATAAACCGCAACGCAGGCCGCCTTCAGCTTATACACGTCGCTGTACGGCGGCAGATTCGGATCGGTGGCGAAGCCCCGCATCGTCACCATATTGGCGGGTTCGTGACCCTTGAGCCGTTTGGCTGCCTCCGCGATCCACTGGTTGACGATCTTCGCCGTCTTTTCGCCTTCCGGCGCGGATGCTTTTGCTGCCAGCGGCGGTACGCCCGTCGCCTGCGGGTCGGTGTCCTCGATCTGGTCGCTCAGCCCTTCGCCGCGCAGCACCAGCGCGAAGCGATAGCCCTCGCCCGCCTTGACCTGACACTCTACCCCGTCAATCTTGATGTCCTGAAGCAGCGCGACCCGCTTCTCGCCTTCTTCCGTCGGGATGCGTCCCGCCCGCCGATCCGTGATGATCCCGTTGCCATCGACGGTGCAGAAATTCCCGCGCACCGCCACGTCGCCGCGCCCCACGTCCAGCCCGATGCCAATTGCTTCCAGCACGCCGCGCCCAATGTCGTAGACCAGCGGATCGTAGCCGAACAGCGCCAGATGTGCCGGGCCGCTTCCCGGCGCGACGCCGCGCGCCACCGGGATACTCAATCCGGTGCTGCCTTCCTTTGCCAGCCGATCCAGATTCGGTGTTTTGGCGGTTTCGAGTTCAGTCAGGCCGTCCGGCGTCAGTGGCAGCCCGCCGAGGCCGTCCATCACCAGCAGCAGAATCTTCCCGCCGTGATCTTCCGTCAGGCGGCGCATCAAATCAAAGTTTGCCATGTTGTACTCTCCTTTAATCAGAGTTGAAATCGCTTGAGAAGTGTGTAATCGACCTCACACGCTTCAATCTTCTCCCCTCTCTACGAAGTCTGAGGGGGCGACACGAGATGTAGGGGCGAGGCACGAGCGTATTTCAGAATCATATCTTATGCATAGTCTGGTCACAATCGCTGGCAACCTGTAGGGGCGAGGCTAGGTGAACCGAAGGTTCACACCCTCGCCCGGTTCCCTGTCCAATTCGCTTATACAACGGCGTGTCGTAGGGGCGCACCCACGTGTGCGCCCTTGCTTTCTCCCCGCTTTACCGAAGCGAAGCGACGTGGAGAGGGGCCAGGGGTGAAGTGAATAGGACAGTCAATGGAACGTCCGCGTTTTATAAAAGTTCTCGGCGTCGGCGCTCTCTGAGCAGGATTTCAGCACCTGTTAGCTCGCTCAGAGGTTTCTTCCACATTTCCTCTTCGCCCTCAACAACGATTCCGAGTTTGACGAATTCTTCGTAAACAATCTCTCGAATAATCGCCTTCAACTCCTCAAGCGTCATATCGCCAACACGTTCAGTCGCCATCGCCAGCCTCGCCATGCCCTCTTGTGTCTCTATTGTACCGCGCTGCTGCCCTGCGGGGATGCGCTTAATCGTGCAGCAGAAATAGGCCGAGCACACCCGCGAGGATGTAGACGTAGGCTTGCAGGTTGATCACAGGCACAATGCCGAGCGTGTCGGCGCTGCCGCTGGCAATCGCAATCCCGACCAGCCCGAACAGCGCCGAGGTCAGCCCGAACGTCCCGAACACCCGCCCGCGATACGCGTCCTCGACGTCCACTTGCAGAATGGTCGTGTACGCTGCGCCAAACCCAACCGCGAACGGCCCAACCAGCATCAGCAGCACATAAGCGGGCGGCATCCCCGTGAGGATCTGCCAGTAGTTGAACAGCGAAAAGTCGAGCAGCCCGAAAATAATCGCGCTGACGGCCAGCAGGCGCTTGGCTTTCACGCGCGGCGCGACCCCGCCGATCAGCGCGCCGCCGATCAGCCCGCCAATCGCCTGCGCTGACGCAAGCCCGCCGACATCGACCGACGTCCCCTGCAAAACGCCCGTGACGAACGGAATAAACAGCACCGACATCACACTTTCGCCTATGGCAGGCAGGAGCATCACCAGAAACAGCCCACGAACTGACGGCTTGTGCCAGATCACACGCAGCCCGTCGCGCCACTCGTCGAACATCTTGCGCAGCCGCCGAACCTGCGTCTGTGTGATCGCTTGCGCCGGGTACGACGTGACGCTGATCAGCGCCGTCAGTCCCGCCGCGCCGATATACGTCAGGGTGTCGATCAGCACGACGCCATTCAGGCCGATAGCCGCCGCCAGTACGCCGCCCAGCGCCGGGCCAATCAGCCGCGCCAGATTGTTGTTCAGGGCGTTGAGCGTATTCGCCGCAATCAGCAGTTTGGGATCAGACAGCAGGGGTAGGAATGCGCGTTCCGCTGGCGTGTAGAACTGACTCAACGCCGACTGCATGAAACTGACCAGATAGACGACCCACAGCGTCTCGACCGAGCGCAGCAGCAGCAGTGGCAGAATCGAGATCGCCAGCAGCAAATTGACGACAATCATCGTCCGGCGGCGCTCCCAGCGGTCAACGAAAACACCCGCCAGCGAACTGAAGAGAATCGCCGGAAGCGTTTGCGCCAGCAGATTCGCGCCCACCGCCAGCGCCGATCCGGTCATCTGGTAGATCACCACCGGCAGCGCAATCCCCAGCATCCAGTTGCCAATGATTGAGACCAGTCCGGCAAACCACAGCAGCGCGAAATTTCGCTGGCGCAGCGTCGCGAGCATGAGCAGCTATCCTCTGAAAAAAATAAGTTCAGGCACCGTTATGCTAGGGATTCGTTCACGCCGAACCGATTGTTCAAAATCGAAGCAGGGCGTGAGGAATTTTAGACTGTCATTATTTTCCAACCTCGCCCCATAATCCCCTCTCTACGAAAGGGTTCACCGCGCAATACTTTTAATCAATTGTCGCCCAACACGCGGTTTTTCCTCCCTCTCCTGGTTTGCGTTCACAGGACGACACTTTTTATGGATTGTTGTGCTGGAGCGCAGATTTCCGGTCGGGTCAGAGTCCCCTTCAGGGGACTTCCCGACCGAACCGCTAGCCAGGGGTTTCAACCCCTGGCGGCAAAACACGACCGTTTCTTAAAACTGTCGTCCCGTAAACCGCCTTGCGTGGGAGAGGGGAAGCGCCCCGCTTTTGGTCAGCCGGGGAGAGGGGCTGTAGGGGCGAGGCTAGGTGAACCGAAGGTTCACACCCTCGCCCACGTTTCCGCCGCGTGGCACTCGCAGGGGCGCACCCAGGCAAACTTGTTTGCACGTGCGCCCTTGCTTTTCTCCCCTCCTTGAAATCGGCTGAGGAGAGGACATCTTTGTAAAATGCCAAAAATCTTCCCGTGAACGGTTTTGTTTTTCTCCCCCTCCTTGAATTCGGGGAGGGGGTCGGGGGGGTGGGGTCGAGCGAGAAATTTCCCCGAATGCACATCATCGTGTAAAACGTGTCCTCTCCTCAGTTGAATTCGGGGAGGGGAAGCGCCCCGCTTTTGGTCAGCCGGGGAGAGGGGCTGTAGGGGCGCAGCGTGCTGCGCCCATTCTTCTTCAGCCGCTTTGTTGCAAAATTAAAAGATCACAGACTACTCTATCCATCGGCGCGGGCTTTTGTTCTTTCCCCTCCTTGAATTCGGGGAACTGACCTTCTTTTGGTCAGTCGGGAAGCGCCCCGCTTTTGGGCGCAGGGGTGGGGTCAGCCCCTTGCTTTCTGGCCTTTCCTCACCCACAATAGACCGCTCTCGTCTGTCAGCAAAATTGAGCGTCCTCATGCGCGTTTCGCGGAATATTCGCTGGTTGAGCTGGTTTAACTTTTGGGTCGAGTTTCGTCCCTACGCGCCGATTGCCATCCTCTATTTCGCGCAGGTTTCTGGCTCGTATGCGATGGGCATGAGCGTCTTCTCGGCGGCGACGCTGGCGCAGTTCTGCTTCGAAGTGCCCACCGGCATTTTATCGGATCGCGTCGGGCGCAAGCTGACCGTCGTCTATGGCGCGGTCGCAGGTGTCCTTGCCCTCGTCTGCCATGCCATTGGCGGAACGTATTGGGCGCTGCTGGCGGGCGCGATTTTCGAGGGGCTGAGCCGTTCCTTCTACAGCGGCAACAATGAGGCGCTCCTCTACGATACCCTTGCGGAAATGGAACAGCGCGACACCTATCAGGAATTTCTGGGCAAAACCTCCTCCATGTACCAGCTTGCCCTCGCGCTTTCGGCGCTGCTCGGCAGCCTGACCGCCGCCATCTCGTTTCAGGTCGTCATGTGGCTCTCGGTCGTGCCGATGGGGCTGGCGCTGCTGGCGAGTCTCCGCCTGGTCGAGCCGCGCATCCACAAGCAGGAAAGCACCAACGTCTATGCCCATCTGGCGACCTCGCTGCGCGCCTTCGCCCGCAATCCGCGCCTGCGCACGCTCAGCATCGCCAGCGTGTTGAGCCTTGCCATCGGTGAAGCCGCCTGGTTATTTCGCTCGGCGTTTGTCGCGACCCTCTGGCCGATTTGGGCGCTCGGCGTCGCCCAGATGATCGCCAACGGCTTCGCGGCAGTTTCATATTACTTCGCCGGGCGCATCATTCGTCGTTTTGGGGAATTTCGTCTGCTGATCGGCGGCACATTCCTCAACGAAGCCGTCAATGTCTTCGGTCTGCTCGTCCCGACGGTTTTATCGCCTGCGCTGATGTCGCTCATGTCCGGCTTTTACGGCGTCAATATGGTCGCCAAGCAAAGTCTGGTTCAGATGGAGTTTACCGATGAGCAGCGCGCCACGATGGGATCGATCAATAGTCTGGCGGGCAGCCTGCTCTTTGCAGTCTTCTCGTTCCTGCTCGGCGCGCTGGCGGATCGCTTCGGCGTGGTTGCTGCCCTCGTCAGCGCCGCGCTGCTGGCGTTGATTCCGCTGGTTCTCTACTGGCGGGTGCTGCGTCCGCGCAGCGCAAATCATCCGCCGCGCGACGAAACGGAATCCGTTTCTGGCAGCGCAAACGAAAGTCTGTGATCCAGAGCGACCGGATCGCTGGAACTGGCAAATGTCACGGTGTCGGTTTTTGAAACCCCTCAGTGGGTTTCGCTTTTTCTGGCGACGATTTTATGCTTTTTAACAAATGAGCACGGAGTTTAATCCTCTCCATCGCGTCGTTTTTCTCCCTTTCTCCCGAACTTGTTCGGGCACACGCTTGCGTAACGCGAACTTGTTCGCGCGAAAGGGAAGCTGACCCATTGCGAACTTCTTTTGTTCGCACGGTCAGCAGGGATAGAGGGGTGTAGCGCGCAGCGCTCTATTCTCCGGCTTCAATCGTTAAATTGCATCAATCCGTCGCGGCGCTAATCGCCTGCCGCTGGCAGCGTGTTGTTTACATCCGCATCCGCAAGCGGTTGATAATACGGGTTCTCGCGCACGATCAGCGTCGCCGCGTTATGCGAACGCCTGTCGGCGATGTGATCGTAGAGAATGCCCTTCACCTGAAAGCCGTTGCGCAGTTGCATACTCAGCGTCGGGTCGTGCAGGCGCGTCTGGTGAACGTGCAGCACGTACTGCGCAATCGTCAGTTCGTCGGCATGTTCCTCATAGCCGGGGATCAGCGCGCCTGCGATTTCGCCGCGCAGATTGAGTTTCCGCGCGAGTGCCTGCCGCGCTTCGTACAGGCGGCGTCCGACGCGCATCCCACGATATTTGGGATGCACATTCATGTCTGCGCCGTAAAGCCATTCGCCTTGTGGGTCGTGATGCGTCAGCCAACCGTTGGCGACCGCATCGAGGAAGGTGTGCTGCATGTGGTCAAAATCGAAGTTGGTGCGGAAAGTGCTGGTCGATCCAATCGGGATCAGTTCGCCACCCCGGTAAGCCAGCGCGACCAACTGGCCTTCCGGGAAAAGTTCGAGATGCTTGCGGTATTTCGCTTCATTCAGACGTTCACGGTCGCTGAGCGTGGGGAAACTCAGGCGCTGCAACCGAACCAGTTCGGGGATATGCTCCGGTTGCAGACGAACAACGTCAATCTTGAGATTGACGTGCTTGGCAATTCGCACGGGTATCATGCCACACCACCAATGAACACCGCTTTCTTCTCCATATATTCGTGCAGCCCTTCCTGCCCATATTCGCGTCCCATTCCGCTTCCTTTCATGCCGCCAAACGGCATTTCGGGCGTGGAGGGCAGCCAGTCGTTCACCGCCACCATGCCAAACTCCAGCCCCTCGTACATGCGAATTGCCGTATTCATATCGTGCGTTTGCACGTAAGCCGCCAAACCGTATTCGGTTGCGTTCGCCATTGCCAGCGCCTGATCCACATCATCAAACGGGATGATCGGCATCACCGGGCCAAACAGTTCGTCGCGGTAAGCGGGCATGTCCGGCGTCAGGTTGGTCAGCACCGTCGGCTGGTAGAAATAGCCGCTGCCTTCCGCGCGTCCCCCGCCCGCGACCACCTGCGCGCCTTCCACCACCGACGCCTTAATCATCTTATCGAGTCTTTCGCGCTGAATCGCGTTAATCATCGGCCCCACGTCCGTCGCCGTGTCGAGGCCATTGCCCAGCCGCATCGTCTTGGTGAAGCGCGCCGCGTGATCGATGAACTCTTCCGCAATCTGGCTGTGGACGAAGAAGCGCTGCGGCGAAATGCACACCTGACCGCAGTTGCGGTACTTGGCGGTGATGGCGGCTTTGGCGGTCGTTTCGGGGTCAACGTCGGGGAAGATCATCACCGGTGCGTTGCCGCCCAGTTCCAGCGACAGCCGCGTCACCGTCTGCGATGCACCGTCCATCAGCAGCTTGCCAACGCGTGTGCTGCCCGTGAACTGAATCTTGCGCACCCGCGCATCGCGCAGCATTTCCGCGCCCATCGCTTCCGGGTCGCCGTTGATGATGTTAATCACGCCTTTGGGGATACCGGCTTCGTGGAGCGCCTGCGCCAGCAGCATCGCCGAGCGCGGCGTGTATTCCGACGGTCGCCCGACGACGGTGCAGCCTGCCGCCAGCGCCGCCGCCCACACCCGCACCACGTTGTAAACCGGGAAGTTCCACGCCGTGATCGTCCCGACCACGCCAATCGGCTGCTCGATCACCATCAGCCGCCGATCCGCCCGCCGCGACTGCACGATCTCGCCCGTATTGTGCTTCGCCAGTTCCGCGCACCACTCGAAGCCGTTGGCTGCGCCCGTCCACTCCGCCGTTGATTCGCGCATCGGCTTGCCCGACTCTTCCGTCGAAATCGTGCCCAGTTCCGTAATCCGCTCGCGAATCCAGGCCGCCGCCTTCATCAGAATCGCCCCGCGCTCGAACGACGTCTTGCGCGACCATTCAGGGAACGCCGCCGCCGCCGCGTTGATCGCTGCCTGCGCATCGGTCGCATTCCCAAACGGAATCGGCGCAATAATTTCCTCGGTTGCCGGGTTGATCAGTTCCCACACGCCGCCCTCGGCAGCATCAACCCATTCTCCGTTAATCAGTTGTTTGAACATGAATTCGGTCATGTCACACCTTTCCATAAATTTTCGCTGAAATGATTGGTCAAGCGATAGTCTAAACTTTAACCTAAAAAGGGCGGTCGCTCTTGTGCAGATCGCTGCTTTTCCCTGCCGTCCCTTGTTCTTGCGTGCAGCTTGTGTTCTTTGTTGTTCCAAAGGGAAGCAATCTTACCAATGAATTCCATCAGTGACGTTCTCAGGTCGAGGCAGATCCAACCTGCAAACGAAGTTCGCCGACCTGCTGCTCCGTTTTTCTCCCCTCCCTGAATTCGGGAAGCTGACCTTTTCTTGGTCAGCCGGGAAGACGAACCCGCTTTTGGTTCGCCAGGGGTGGGGTCTGCGCATCGCTCTTGTGCAGATCGCTGCTTTTCGCTCAGTTTCCCTCAATCCTGTCTCGTCGTGGGTATAATAACTCGCTTTCGCGCCTTTCTTTCAGACACACCTGTCAGCCCTGATTTTTCTTAACAAAATACGCAGAAATTTCTAATACAATTCAGAATTGTTCTGTTGTATACTGCAAAACCGTGAATAAAGTTTGGCAATCCGTCGGATTGCACTAGGCCGCGCGGGTGCTTACCGCGAAGAGGGAGCTTGTCCAGTTGGACACAGTCCGTATGGACACTTTACTGCACGATAGCTATACCGTCACACCGAGCTTGATCCTCGATTTCGAGGTCATTCGCGACACCTACAATCGCTTCACCGCAGCCTTCCCCGGCGCGGCCATTGATTACGCAATGAAGGCCAATTCGAATCAGCAGATCATCGAAACCCTCGTCCAGTTGGGCGGCGGCATGGAGATCGCGTCGTTGGCGGAATTGCAGCGGGTGTTGGATGCGGGCGCTCGGCCTGACAATATCATTTGCTCTAACCCAATCAAAAACCCGGCTTTCCTCACCCGGATGCACGATGTGGGGGTTTATGCAACGGTGGTCGATTCGACGCATGAGGTCGAAAAGGTCGCCCAGTACATGCCCGGCAGCCGTGTTTATGTCCGGCTCTCGGTTGATAACACCGGCAGCGTTTTGCCGCTGGCGGGTAAGTTCGGCGTAGACGGTGCGACCGCCCTCGAAATCTTCGAGCTGGCGCGTGAGCGCGGCCTCAACGTCATCGGCCTGTCCTTCCATGTTGGATCGCAGTGCCTGAAGGTCAGCAACTGGGTCAACGCCATCAAGGCGTGCGGCGATGTCTGGAACGAAGCCCTCGCGCGCGGCTTTGAACTCTATTTCCTTGACCTCGGCGGCGGCTATCCGGCAGGTCATTACCACACCGAGACGATCCCCACGATTGAGGAGATTGGCCCGGCGGTCATGCAGGCGATTGCCGATTACATTCCGCTGACGCCCAATTTCATGCTCGTCCTCGAACCGGGGCGCGGCATGGTCGGCGAGAGCGGCAAGCTGGTCTCGACCGTCGTTGGTCAGGCGCAGCGCGGCGATCAGACCTGGCTCTATCTCGATGCAGGCGTCTTCAACGGCCTGATGGAGACCTACGAGGGCTTCCCCCCGGTGGTCGATCTGGTCAGCGATTGCGCCGATCAGCGTCCGCTGCGCACCTACACCCTCGCCGGGCCAAGCTGCGATAGCTGCGACGTGATCGCCCGCAACATCACCCTGCCGGAGATTCACATCGGCGAGCGCCTGCTCTTCCACGACACGGGTGCGTACACCAACGAGTATGCGGCGGCCTTCAACGGCTTCCCCATCCCCGAAGTGATCTCGCTCAACCGCGAATGCCCTGTCGCCGTGATCGACGCAATGGGCATGACCGCTTAATTTTCACCTATCAATGCTTCTGTAGGGGCGACCAGACTGGTCGCCCTTTTTCTTTTCCTCACCAGCATATTGCAAATATGCAGCTTAGCGTTGCCGCACGGTAATATTCTGATTGTTAGGTATCAAGCGCGTCGCCATATTCCCGGCTATTCCTAGCAATAGCGCCTTTTGTTGTTGTTCCAATACGAGTTCCGTCGTGGACATCTTCGCTCTTTTGGCGCTACGAATATTGGCTCCATTGAAAGCGCACATAGGAACGGAACGCTTCTTTTTCGCATAATTGATTGACCATCGAACCGCCCAAAGAAAAACTACATCGACTGCAAATAGAAGTATTATTCCTATTCCTACGTGTCGTATATCCCCTATGCCTGCTACAGTCAACCCCAAGAGCGGAAGTCCGATAAAAATTGCTAGATCAAATACTCCCACATAAATATTTGTTGGCACACTTAGTTTTGAACCCAATTCTGTCACTTCACTTTTTGAATTGAATTCAAGTTCCGAGATCTTGAGATCAGATACAGTCGCCGGTTGCCCTCTAAAAGTTATCTCGCCCAGCTTGCTACGTGGTATCCAGCCAAAAGCGCGCTGTCCCACCGAATTTACGAACGTTACATTGATCCAATTGCTCTGTGCATCGCGCTCAAGAACCTCGACAGTTGTACCAATAGGCAATTGTGTTCTCACCGTTCCACGCGAATGGGGAATTGTGTAGATAATTCCATCTTCTTTTATCTGCGCCACGGGAAGGATTAACTCTGGTTCTCCCTTGTCACTAGCTTTAGCTGCAACTTGCGGTGGCTCTGCGGCATGAGCAGGTTTCGCGCTTACATTAGGGTCGGTAATCGTCTGCGTTCGCGGGTTTGCGACTGAAAAGAGTTTCGCACTATTTCCGCTCTGCTTTAATGCAGTACGCGCACCACCATGAAACGGATCAAGCTCGACAGCTTTTTCGAGAAATTCTCGCCTTTGTTCATCATCTACAGCAACTTGCGATGCAAGATAATAGGTTTCTGCATCTGCTTCTTTGAGAGCATCACGTAACAACTGACGAGCGCGATTAACGTCGGATGCATCGATTGCAGCTTTGATTTCCGCGTTTAAGCTGGACATTGTGTGATTTTCCCGTGAGTAAACTGTCGATTGAGTATTGGAATGGCTACTATTCGTTACGCTGATATTATTGAGAGTTTTTTGCCCTGTCAAGCGCTCGTCTTTTCTCCCCTCTCCCAGGCGACCCGCTTTTGGTCGCACGGAGAGGGGAAGCTGACCCGCTTTTGGTCAGCCGGGGTGAGGTAAAAAGTGTACATTTGTAATACAAATGTACCTTGACAAATCGCCAACCCATGTTAGAATAAATGTTCTAATCAAAACACGATCCATCGACATCAATAATCAGCCCAACCGCTGATTTTTGATTCCCACAACCCAAAATTTCGCCATCGTTAAAATTCACGCCCAATCCGGTCGCGTAATCTCCCCCTCGCCACGCAACCGGATCACCCCGGAAGGGAACAACGGAGTATTTTGGGGTCTCTACCGGAAGGGAAGCCGAGTCGACTCAGCAATTAGTGTATAATCCCCCCGATTTGTCTCGCATCGAGGATTGTTCATGGATATTCTCGGCATCAATGCCTATCATGGCGGCGCGTCTGCCTGCCTCATCCGCGACGGCAAGCTGGTCGCCGCCGCCGAAGAAGAACGCTTCAACCGCGTCAAATATTGGGCGGGTTTCCCCGTAGAATCCATCAAATATGTGCTTTCTGAGGGGAAAATCACCCCCGCTGATCTCGATCACATCGGCATCAGCCGCGACCCCAAAGCCAATCTCATGCAGGCGGCCTTGTTCGCCTTCCGCACCCGCCCTACGCTCAACATGGTGCGCGACCGCCTCAGCAACACCATGAAGGTCGGCACGCTCAAATCCGAGTTCGCCAAACACCTCAATCTCGACGTTGCTTCCCTCAAAGCCGACTTCCACAACGTCGAGCATCACCGGGCGCACATGGCAAGCGCCTTCTTCGTCTCCCCCTACGACGAGGCCGCCATCCTCTCGGTCGATGGCGCGGGCGATTTCGTCACGACCATGTGGGGGACGGGCAAGGGCAACAAGCTCAACGTCACGGGAGAAATCAACTTCCCGCACTCGCTCGGCATCTTCTACACGGCGGTCAGCCAGTGGCTCGGCTTCCCCAAGTATGGCGACGAGGGGAAAGTCATGGGACTCGCGCCTTACGGCTCGCCCAAATACATGGACGCCATGCACAAGCTCGTCCGCGTCCAGCGCGACGGCAGCTTCGAGCTGGATCTTGATTACTTCGCCCACCACGTCGAGGGGGCAGCCATGTCGTGGGAAGGCGGCGAACCGACGATTGGCCTGCTTTACTCGCCCAAGCTGATCGATCTGCTCGGCGATCCGCGTGTCCCGCGCAGCGAGATCACCCAGCAGCAGATGGACGTTGCCGCCTCGCTACAGGTCATGCTTGAGGAAGCCGAGTTCGCCGTCGTCAATCGCTTGCAGCGCGAAACCGGATCGACCACGCTCTGCCTCGCGGGAGGGGTCGCCCTCAACAGCGTCTTCAACGGCAAAATTCTGCCCAACACGGGCTTCAAGGATATTTACGTCCAGCCAGCGGCGGGCGATGCCGGAACTTCGCTCGGCGTCTGCTACTATATCTATCATCAGGTGCTCGATCAGCCGCGCACCTATGTCATGAACGACGCTTACACGGGCAATCAGTACGATAACGACACCATCCGCGCCGAACTGGAGCGCGTCGGCCTCAAATACACGCAGGTTGACGACGCCGCCCTCGTCAAGCGCGCCGCCGAACTGGTCGCCGACGGCAACGTCATGGGCTGGTTTCAGGGACGCATGGAGTGGGGGCCGCGCGCGCTCGGCAGCCGCAGCATCATCGCCGACCCACGCCGCGCCGATATGAAAGACATTCTCAACGCCCGCATCAAGCAGCGCGAAAAGTTCCGCCCCTTCGCGCCCTCGGTCCTGCTCGAAGCGACCGGCGACTACTTCGACCAGTCCTATCCTGATCCGTTCATGCTCAAGGTGTACGGCGTGCTGCCAGGCAAGCAGCAGGAAATCCCCGCCGTCACCCATGTTGATGGCACCGGTCGCCTGCAAACCGTCGAACAGCAGTATGCCCCTACATACTGGTCGCTGATCAATGCCTTCCGCGAACTGACCGGGACGCCCGTCGTCCTCAACACCTCGTTCAACGAAAACGAGCCGATTGTGCGCACGCCTGCCGAAGCGATTGACTGCTTCGCCCGCACCAAAATGGACGCGCTGGCGATTGGCAACTATGTGGTGACCAAAACATGAGCACCAACGACGAATACGAGCGCGATTTGCAGGAAGAAGGCGCACGTTGGGGGGCAGTCGCCTCCGAGCAGGCACAGGCCGTCCCGCCTGACTGGCGCTATCATCGCAGCCTGCGTCACAACGTCATCATGCACACAGCGGACATTGACGCGCTGCTCGCTCACGTCAAGCCGGGGATGCGCACGCTCGAACTTGGCTGTTCGTCCGGTTGGCTGACGCTGGCAATGGCACAGCGCGGCGCGGATGCCACCGGCATCGACGTCAGTGAAGAAGCGCTGCAAATCGCGCGCGATTATTACGCGAAGGTGCACGCCGAAACCTCCGGCAAAGTCAGCTATGTCGCCGCCGACCTCAATCACCTCGATCTGCCGCCGGAGTCCTGCGATCTGGTCGCAATCAAGGGGACGCTTCATCACCTTGTGCGCATGGATCACGTCATCGCCGAAATCCACAAGACCCTCAAACCGGGCGGCCTGCTCTGGGTCAACGACTCAGACGGCGACGAAGTGCTCTCGACTGTGCTCGTCGCCAGCGCCTTGACGCTTGTCCTACCGACACAGGTCAGCTATCGCGAAAAACTCTCGTCTCTGCTGAAATTTGGGCTGCGCAGCCCTTCGCGCGTCAAAGCCAGCATGGAAGCCGAAGGCTTATCGCCTTTCGAAGGTGCAGGCCGTGAACACGACTGGGTCAAATTGATCAACGAACAGTTCAAAGTCGAAGCCTTAGGCCGCGCACCCGCCTTCACAGGTTACCTGACTGCGCAGGTCAAGCTGAGCGATGGATTGGCGCTGCCGCTGCTGCGCAGCCTGCGCGCTGTTGATCGGCTGTTGGTGCAAGCACATATTCTCCACAGCAGCGGCGTTGTGTTGTACGCCCGCAAAACCTGAGCCAGAAATGAGTATTTTCACTGAGTGCAAAATCCCGCGTTATAATGTACACTGTAACGAAAGGAACTGCACAATTATGGAGACGATCATGGCGACTACCAAACTGGCAAAGGCGACAGCGGTCAAAGGCGCAATTATGCCCAATCTGGGGCTGAACGAAAAAGCGACTCAGCAGATCATTACGCTGCTGAACAAGCGGCTGTCCGATGCGTTTCTGCTCTACACCAAGACCCGTAACTACCACTGGAACATCACGGGGCCTGAATTCATCTCCCTTCATCTGCTTCTTGAAGAACAGTATGATGAACTGGCCGAAAGCGTGGACTCGATTGCCGAGCGCGTACGCAAAATGGGCGGTTTCGCCTTCGGTACACTCGACGAGTTCAAGCAGAATTCGGTGATTGAGGAACAACCCGGCGTCGTTCCCGGCTGGGAAACCATGCTCCGCAACCTGGTCGCAGACCACGAAACCGTCATTCGCCAACTGCGCGAAGATGCGGAGACCACCGATAAGCTTGGCGATACCTTCACCAATGACTTCGTGATTGCTCTTGCCCACGACCACGAAACGATGGCCTGGAAGCTGCGCGCTCATCTCGAAAATGTGACCAAGTAATTTCGCCACTTCGCAAATTTGCTTTAGAGAGGCACGCCTAAAAAGGCGTGCCTCTCTTGATTCCCGCCTGAGTGTTCTTGTTCCCTCAAAATCACGCAGCCTTCGGCACCGTCAGCAAACCGGAGTATGCGTAAAGCGCGGAATTGAGTGTCGGCATTCGCTTACTCAATACGCTGCAAATCGTTCGCAAAATCGCCGTGTTTGTACTCTGCTGGAATCCAAGGCTTGATCGAGACAAAGTAGCGGTAGTGCCTTCTATCCCTGTATGATTGTTCAAACCGTCGCCGTCGAGTGCATGGGTGCTGTGCTTTCACGCCAACCCGACGAGATACAACCTTCTGGTCATCGTCGGCGCTGTCTACTCGTGCTATTCGGGGCGGATCCATTTGTGGCCTAACGAGCAGGATACTTATATTATGACCGCAGCCGAAATCTCAAATCTTTCACCAGACTTCACCGGTCTCAGCGAAGCCGAAGCTGCCCAGCGACGGCAGCAGGGACAGGGCAACACGGTCGCCCTCAAGACCAGCCGCACCTACAGCCAGATCATTCGCGGAAATGTCTTTAACGCCATCAACTTCATTCTCTTTGGATTGGGAGCCGTGATGGTGTCCATCGGGCGCGCCGGAGACGCGGTGACGAGCGTCGGTCTGGTCAGCCTGAATATGGTCATCGGCATTTATCAGGAGGTGCGCGCCAAGCAGCAGTTGGACAAGATCGCACTGCTGACGCGCCCACGCGTTACCGTGATACGCGACGCGCAACCCCGCGAAGTCGATCCGACACAAATCGTTCTGGGCGACCTGATCAAGATCTCGACGGGCGACCAGATGGTGGTCGATGGCGTCATCATCGGCGAAAGCAATGCCGAAATCGACGAATCGCTCTTAACGGGCGAAGCCGACCTGATTCACAAGGCCGACGGTGACGAGATTTTGTCCGGGAGCTTTTGCGTTTCGGGCAGCGCCTATTACGAAGCCACGCGCATTGGCAACGACAGCTTCGCCAATAAGCTGACCGCCAACGCGCGCGAGTTCCAGATGGTGCAGACGCCCCTACAGAAAGAGATCACCCTCATTCTGCGCCTGCTGATGGCGCTGGCGGTGTTTCTGGGAGTGCAGCTTTTACTGGCGACGATCCTGTCCCAGACGCCGTTTGTGCGTCAGGTTCAGTTCGCCAGCGTGATTGTCGGCCTCGTGCCAAACGGCCTGTTCTTTATGGTGATCCTCGCCTACGCGATGGGGGCGGTACGCATCGTCCGGCAGGGGGCGCTGGTACAGCAATCCAACGCCGTCGAAAGTCTGAGCCGGGTCACCGTCCTCTGTACCGACAAAACGGGTACGCTCACCGCCAATCGTATCCTCTATGATGCCGTCCATCCATTCGAGAAAACCCAGCCCGAACTCGAACAAATTCTGGCGGACGTTATTCGCAGTCAGTCTGCAACCAATAAAACCAGCGAAGCCATCATCGAAAAACTTGGGGGCGAGAAACACCCACTGCTCGACGAAGTGACCTTCTCTTCCAAGCTCAAATGGAGTGCGATCAGTTTTGCTGGCCCGCAGCCGCAGGGTGTCTACGTGATTGGCGCACTGGAAATGCTGAAACCACACATCGCCGTGTTGCCTGCCACCGCCGAATCTACGCTGCATGACCTCTCAAATGAAGGCAAACGGGTGATTACCTTCGCCTATAATCCCGTTTCCTCGAAGTTGCATGACGAGAATGGCACGGTGCTGCTCCCGGAATTGACGCTGTTGGGCTTCGTCACCTTCACCGACGAACTGCGTCCGCATTTGCAGGATACTTTAGCCGCCTTCCGCAGCAGCGGCATCGCGGTCAAGGTGATTTCTGGCGATAACCCGCAGACGGTCGCGGCGCTTGCTCGGCAGGCAGGCTTCCCCGGTGATTTGAACTACGTCTCCGGCCCGGATTTGGTCGGCCTATCAGCGGGGGAATTCGCGCAGGCGGCGGAGGCAAATACTGTTTTTGGACGCATCACGCCGGAACAGAAAGAAGCGCTGGTCGATGCGCTCAAGTCGCAGGGGCACTACGTTGCTATGATGGGTGACGGGGTCAATGACGTACTGTCACTCAAGAAGGCGGATATTGGCATTGCGATGGAGAGCGGCAGCAACGCCACCCGCAATGTCGCCGACATGATCCTGATGGGTGACTCGTTCGAGGCGCTGCCGCCTGCCTTCACCGAAGGTCAGCGCATCGTCAACGGCATGAAGGACATCCTGCGCCTGTTCCTGACCCGCGTCGGCTACTCCGCGCTCTTCATCGTCGGCATCAGTTTGCTCAATCTGGGGTTTCCCTTTGTCCCCAAGCACAGCGCCCTGCTCTCCTTCTTCATCGTCGGCGTACCGACCCTGGTATTGGCGATTTGGGCGCGTCCCGGCAAGCTGCCCAAGGGCAGCCTGCTGCGCGAAATCACCCATTTTGTCATCCCGGCGGTGCTGGTCACCTACGTGTTTGGCATGATCATCTATGTGGCGGCGATCTTCATCGCGCTGGCGATTGAAAGCCAGTTGAGCATCACCCCGGAGATGATCGCCTCATTCCAGACGTATGCGGGAATCCCCTACGATATTTCAACCAACGATGCCTTCACCAGCGAGGTCGCCATTCTGGCGGCTCAAACCGCCCTGACGTCGTTTCTGGTCTATTCCGGCTTGCTGCTGGTGGTCTTTGTCGAACCGCCGATTCAGTGGTTTGTCGGTGGAGATGAGTTCAGCGGCGACTGGCGTCCAACGCTGGTGGCTGGTGGGCTGCTGGTGGGCTTTTTCCTGATTCTGCTGATCGAACCGTTCCGCGCCTTCGCTGAACTACTGGTTTTGCCAATCTGGGGACATCTGGCAATCCTTCTGCTGACGGGGGTCTGGATGCTGGTGCTGCGCACGGCCTGGCGCAAAAACTGGCTGGAACGCTTTCTTGGCAGCGCGCCAAAAATCCAGTAAATGTGCCAGACGCGCGATTAAGGCGCAGACGTTCTCGTCTGTAAGGGGCAGACGTGTAGATGGGTTAGTTGCCAGCGGAAACCAGCGCTGTCAATACCACAACGCTGTCCAGGCTTTCCTTAGAGGATGTTCAACCGGATTGGAGGAGTCTAAAATCCTTCAAGAAGTGGTGTTGGGTAGTACGTGCAGCAGCGTAACTGGAAAACTGACTAAGGCAGACGCCAGCGATAGCGCTGGCACGCCATCACGTGTTTCAACTGCCACGATCTCATCCGTGAACAGATTTTTGAATTTCCGCCGGGTATAATCGTCCGGTAGTGTCAGCCACGTATCATGCCATGTCTCTCTGCCGAGCGGTGGGCGCTCGATCCCTGCGGTCAATTTAAACAGCAAGCGCGGCACAACAACAATGACGGTCTCCTCTTTATCGTGGCGCATAAACGCACAGACATGCGACCAGCGTTCACCACGCACGTCCAGCGGCGTATATTTTCCTTTCTCGAATAATCTAGGGTGGCTGCGGCGGAACTGGAGTGTCCGTTGAATCAGATAAAGCTTGATCCGCCCATCCGTACTGGACTCCAAAAGTTCAGCCACCAGCGCCAGACGGTCTTCCTGAGCAGGGTGAAGCGATTCAAACAGATGTCTGCGACATTCATAATCGACCGGGCGACGGTTGTCTGGGTCAACGAGGCTGAAATCCCATAATTCTGTCCCCTGGTAGGTATCTGGTAAACCGGGCGCGGTCAGTTTCAGCAAGGTTTGCGATAAGGCGTTGAACTGCCCATAATAGGCGATTCGTCGCTGAAACGGCACAAAAGCCTGTAGGAATGGGCTGTTTTCAACCAGAATGGTGTCAATAAAGCCGCGTAATGCATCCAGATATGCCCGGTTAGGATTCAACCAGCTTGAATTGACTTTGGCTTCCTGAGCCGCCTTCTCCATATATCGGTTGATGCGATCACGGAAACGCTCAACGTCAAAGGAACCGAACGGCAGTGTGCCAATCAGCGTCTGGTAGAGGAGATATTCATCATTGCGTGTGGGAAACTCATCCCCCTCGATGGTCGTCTTCGCGCCAGCGTTCATTTCGTGCCACTGCGTAACCTCGGCTTCCCATTCCTGAGGAATTTCCGATAAGACACTGATTCGAGTACGGACATCTTCACTGCGCTTGGTATCGTGAGTCGAAGTTGCCAGCATGGTGTTCGGCCAGCGCCGCATCCGGTAAAGGTTATGCTCATGGTAAACCCCGACCGAAATGCCGAACTGTTGAGGGTGTCCGCCGACTTCATTCAGCGAGGCAAGGCGGTTGTAGATATAAAACGCAGTATCTTCCATACTTTTTGCCATGATTGGCCCGGTTACCTGCTGGAACTTCATCACGAAATCCAACACGCCCGGACGATCTGCTTCAGCAAATTCGGTGATGTTGCTCATGCGCAGGGTGTCGCGCAGAAATTCGAAGATCGCGGTAGGCAGATGGGTATTTCGTTTCAGCGCCTGCGTAATAGACAGTTCGATGTAGTGGAGGTCGCGTTCACTGACGTGTTCCATGTCGCGAATGTAGGTGCGGTAAATATGAAGATGCACAATGACCTCACCCAGTGCATCGATCAGGCTGTTCAACGTGAAATCGCGATAGCGTCGGTTGCGCTCGGTAATCCGATCCAGGCGATGCGCCAGCGTATTAATCTCGCTGATCAGCGAACTGTTCATAATCATTTCTTTGCATTTGATGACCAGCGCCTCGAAATCGACGAGTGAGCCGGTAAACCGCCGGTAAATCTCGTTGAAGGCGGCCTCGTTTTCACGCGCGATGAAAAGGTTATTCACATCGGTCATGAAGTCATAGCCCGTCGTGCCGCTGATCGTCCAATCAAGCGGCAGTGTCTCGTTGTCCGTCAGAATTTTTTCGGCAACAATGTAGAGTGGATAAGTCGGCGCATATTCTCCAATGCCGGGCGCGATCAGTTCTTTCCAATTACCGAAACTTCCGTCGGATGGCTCGTCTGAAGTTTCGACATCCGCGCGCTGCCGAGCCAGTTGATCGAGCAGATAAGACTCTTGCAGCCAACTGAAGTAGAGCGTTGGATCCCATAAGCCGTCGGGGTGGTCGATACGCAGGCCGCGCACTTTACCTTCCGCCAGGAGTTTAAAAATCAGACGATGGGTGTCATCGAAAACGTGCCGGTTTTCCACGCGGATCGCTGCGAGATCGTTGATGTCAAAGAAGCGCCGGTAGTTGATTTCTTCGGTTGCTACCCGCCAGAATGACAGGCGGTAATTCTGCTGATCGAGCAACGTGCCCAGTGCATCAAAGCTGTGCGAGTCGCCGGGTGTACCGTTAAACGCAATCAGGGTTTCGTCAATCGCAGTCCGCACCACTTCGCATTCCGCGTAAAGCTGGGCAATCCGCCGTTTGATGACTTCTTTTTCCCGATGACGCTCGATCAAGCGTTGAGGATCGCTTTCGCTGTAGGGTGGCAGATAGCTGAGCGCAGTCGTGATGCTCTGATATTCCTGGGTATCATGATTGTCCTCACCGAGCGTCTGAACAACCCAGTCGTAGCGATGTTCAAGGATGTTGTGATAGGAGCGCGGTGCCAGCGGCATCGTCATATCGTAGTAGCGCAGAAAAAAGGCACCGCCCTCATAAATGAGTTGGAGTTCGCCCCGCTCCAGCACCAATCCATACTGGTCGCCAAGTATCGGCAGCAGCACGCGATTGTGCAGTTCAATTCTCGGCGGTTCCCAGTCAATGTCGAAGTAATCCGCGTAAACCGAACTGGGGCCGTTTTCCAGCACATCCGACCACCAGTGGTTGCAATCTGTATTGATGCCCATGTGATTTGGCACCACATCCAGAATCAGCCCCATGTTATGTTCATGCAGCGTTTCGGCCAGCGCGTCGAAGCCAGCCTCGCCGCCGAGCGATGGGTTGATCTGACCATGATCGCAAATGTCGTAACCATGTTCGTTACCCGGTCTGGGTTTCAGGATCGGTGAGGCGTAGATGTCGCTGATGCCCAGTTGTGCCAGATAGGGGATGAGCGCGCGCGCATCTTCGAAAGTGAAGTGTGGCGTGAACTGGATTCGATAAGTCGCTTGCGGAATATAGCGATTGGCAAGG
>DAOUCB010000154.1:0-11394 GCA_034432495.1 Anaerolineae bacterium
TGATTGATGTAAGCGGTGTAGCCGTAGAACACCCACGACGGGCCGGGGTTGAAGTTGCCCACGCGGCTGTTCGCGACCTGGAAGATGTTCGGGACATACGTCCAGTCGTAAGCAATGTCGTCGTGCGCCTTCTGCTGAATTTCATAGTAAATCTTGGCGCGCGCGGCCTGGTCGCAGCCGGGGACGGTACGCGCATCCTGAATCAGCTTGTCCACGTCGGTATTGACGTATGAGGCGATGTTGTTGCCGCTGCCGGGAACGTCTTCCGTGCTTTTCAGCAGAGAAGTGAAGTCGTTCGGGTCAGGCGTGTTCTTGCCACCGCTGTTGCTCAGCGGCGTCGCGGCGTAATTCTGACCGAAGTAGACATCGTCGAGGTAGTTCGCCCACTCGACCAGTTCCAGATTAACCTTGAAGCCGATCTTGCCCAGTTCGTCCTGCGCGACCAGAGCGGTCGTTTCGAAGTGCTTGAGGATATTGCTGTACTTGATGGTGAATTCCAGGTTGACGCCGTCTTTTTCCAGCACGCCGTCGCCATTAGTATCGACCCAGCCATCATCTGCCAGCAGTTTCTTTGCGCCTTCGGGGTCATACGGCCAGCGCTGAAGATCGTTGTCATACGCCCAACCGAGCGAAGGAGCGACTACGCCGACCAGCGGTGTACCACCGTCGGTACCGAGCGTCGTCAGCACATCATCGATGTTGAAGCCCATTGCGACAGCCTTGCGCACAACAGGGTCACTGAACAGCGGGTGCGGGGCCTGCGCGACGGCTTTGCCATCGGCATCGTAGGCGGGCTGCGGGTTGCTTGGGTCAGCAAAGTTCAGGGACAGGAAGTTGACCGACAGTGCCGGGAACGACTGGTATTGCAGTTTGCTTTTATCGGCAATCTGCTGGAAGAGGTCGCCCTGGAAGTAGGTGTAGTCGATGTCGCCGGACTGGATCGACTGAACTGCGACGGCCTGGTCACCAATTACCTTATTGACGAGGTACGGAATCTTCGGCGCGCCGTCAAAATAGGTCGGGTTGGCGTGGAAGGTCTGGCTTTCGTCCGGTGTCGAGCTGTCAAGGATATACGGCCCACCGCTGATGTCGGGCGCGGTATTCTCGATATTGGTCTCGAAGTCGCTGAAGTCGGCGGCAAATTTCTTCGACGGCAGGAAGCGAATTCCGCTCAGGTCGCTCAAGGCGGCGCAGTCGGCAGCCTTCAGCACGACGTTATAAGTCTTGTCGTCTACCTTATCCACGTGGTCAATCGAGGCGACGTTCGACTCCAGCACAGTGTTCACTTTGTCCGACATGATCGCACCAATCGCGAAAATCATGTCATCGGAGGTAATCGGCGTGCCATCGCTCCACACGGCATCATCCTTGATCTTGAAGGTGTAGGTCAGGCCATCGTCGGAGATCGTCCAACTGGTCAGACCGGGGACAGCAGCGCCGGTGAAGCTGTCGGTGAAGAAAGGCGACGGCCAGAGCAGCGAAAGCGCCTGGAACGACGCACCGTCATTCGAGAGTTCGGGGTTGAAGGTGGTGATGTTACCGAACCCGCGAATTACAATCGTGTCATTGGCCTGCGCAAATACTGCGACGGGCAGCAGGGCAGCGAGTGCCACAACCAATAGAAACAAAGCAAAGCGTTTCCGTTTCATCAATGCAACTCCTCTAAAATTGGGCAGGGGAACGTTCTTTGACGAAGTTACTGTTATAGAGTGTAACAATTTAGAATAGAGCACACAAGAGAACGGTTCTATTCTAATATTTGCACAGTTTTTAACATGGCGTCGAGTGTCGGCTCATAGGCAGCACGTTTGCTTACGGGAACGGTTGTGATCAGCAGGTAAACCAGCGAGTTGTTCGCGCTTGTCGTGATGATCTGCGTATGCAGTGCAGGCGTTCCCTGCACGTCTGCGCCTTCAAGCTGCGTCATGCGTGCGTCACGCCCGTCGAATTCAATCGTATGTGCAGGGTCGGTGATTTGCCAGCGCCCCGGCGTTCGTAGCGGCCCGCTTTGCAGATAGCGATCCAGCGCGCTGTCGAGCGTCCCCATGATCGAGAGCGGCTCGGCGCGCTGCACCGTGAAGGTCGGGCCGGGCTGCGTGCCATTGAGCGTTTCCGTCGGTGCGAGCACAAACACGCCAATCGTGGGTATCGCATACGTCCAGTCATCGGGATATTTGAGCGTAAACCCCGTTGGACTCTTATCGAAGATATGCGTCAGTGGCAGTGCGACCGGCGTTGGCGGCGTCTGCGCGTCGTGGACAAAGATCGCAATGATCACGCCGAGGCCGAGCAGTGCCGCGCAGATGATCAGCAGCGTGGGTGAAAATTTCCGTGTTGCGATAATTAATTTCCTGTGTGTCGTGAATGATGTGGATCGAGCGCGTCGCGTAGACCATCACCGACCAGATAGAAGCACATCACCGTGATCAGGATCAGCACACCCGGCCAGATGACCAGATGGACACCCTGCACGAAATAGGTGCGCGAATCGGTCAGCATATTGCCCCAGCTTGGGGTAGGCGGCTGGACGCCAACGCCGAGGTAGCTCAACCCTGATTCGACCAGTATCAGATTTCCCGCGATGATGGTTCCGGTCACGATCACAATCGACATCAGGTTCGGGAAGATATGCTGAAGCAGCAGGCGGCTGGTCGATGCGCCAAGCGCCTGCGCTGCCAGTACATAATCGCGCTCCTTGATCGTCAGCACCTCGCCGCGCACCAGACGGCTGGTGCCGACCCAGCCCGTCAGCGCCAGAATTACAATCAGGAATTCGACCGAGGGTTGAAAGAGTGCCGCAATGACCAGAAACAGGAACAGCGGCGGAATCGAACTAAGTGTGTTGATTATCCACGCGATCAAGTCATCGACCCAACCGCCGTAAAAGCCTGCCAGTAGACCGAGTGTCACGCCGATGACGACGATCATCACGCTCGAAAGATAGGCAATCGCCAGTGAGATGCGCCCGCCGTACATCAGGCGAATCAACTGATCACGTCCGAGATAATCCGTTCCCAAAATGTGACCGCTCATCCCCGGTGCGAGAAAGGCGTCTTTGGTATTCGTGCCGTTGACGTCGATGTTGAGCGCGTTCTCAATCAGCGGCGGACCCAGCACGCAAATCAATGTCATCAGGAACAGGACGATGAAGGCCGCCAGGGTCAGTTTGTCGCGCAGCACATGCGTCAGCGCGTCCTGCCAGAGCGAGCGCGCCCGCTGCGGAGCAGCCGCTTCTTTCAGACTGACAACAGTGGAAATGGGTTCTGCTTGCTTGTCCATGTCTGCCATCACCGGAACCGAATACGGGGATCGAGCAAGCCGTAAAATATATCTGAGAGAATGATGCCCAGAATGAACAGCAGCGATGCCACCACGACCGACCCCATCACCAGCGGATAATCGCGCTGGAACACGGCGTTCACCACCAGCCGACCCATCCCCGGCCAGTCGAAGACCTGTTCGATGATGACCGCGCCGCTCAGCAGCGTACCAATCGCCGGGCCAATAAACGTTGCCACCGGGATCAGGGCGTTGCGTGCGGCGTGCTGCCACCAGACGATGTTGTTATGCAGTCCTTTGGAACGCGCCGTGCGAATGTAATCCTGGGTCAGCACTTCGAGCAGTTCGGTGCGCATAAAGCGTGAGACGAAGGCGATTGTGCCCAGCGACAGCACAAACACGGGCATGATCATGTGCTGGACAGTTTCACCAATTGTCATCGGCCCTCGGCTGGTGATGTCGCGCATCCCGCCTGCGGGCAGAATATCGAGCTTGGTGCTGAAAACGATGATCAGGATCAAGCCGAGCCAGAAGGCGGGCACGGCGTTGCCAATCACTGTGATGATGCGGATCACCTCGTCAATCCAAGTTTTGTAGTAGACCGCCGAGAGCAAACCTAAAAGGATTCCTGCCCCGTAGCCGATCACCAGCGCAGTGAAGGTCAGCAGCAGCGTCGCCGGGATGCGTTCGACGATCAGTTTGGTCACGGGCTGCTTGTACTTGATCGATTGACCGAGGTCGCCGCGCAGCAGGCCGAGGCGCGTCCCGTAGACATCGCCTTCACTGTTGGTATCGACCTTCGCCCAGTTATTGCCCAGCAGCCAGTAGACGTACTGCGTCATAATCGGCTGATCTAGCCCCAACTGGCGCTTCATCGACTCAATCGAAGCCGGGTCACGGCGCGGCGAAAACGTAATCAGCGTGATCGGGTCACCGGGGGCAGCCATCATGATCAGGAACGCGACCACCGTAATGCCGAAAAAGGTCGGTATGCCCTGTATCAGTCGTCGAAAAATGATTTTGCCCATATCAGACCGGGATCACCATACTCTGCAAATCGCGCGGGTAAAACGTCATCTGTTCGATGCCGCCGTCTTTGACGACGACCATATCCGAATGGCGGAAGCCGCCGAATTCTGGCGAGTACAGCCCTGGTTCAATCGTGAACACCATCCCCGGCTTGAGCGGCGTCGGATCGCCTTTATCGAGGAATGGCCCCTCATGTCCGCGCAGGCCGATGGCGTGTCCGGTATGATGCCGCCAGTTGGGCAGCAAATCGTGTTTGATGTAGTAATCGCGTACCGCCCGATCCACATCCGCGCAGGTTTTCGCCGTCTCGAAGGCTTTGAAAGCCGTATCTTGCAGCGCGATCATGTGGTCGAACAGGCGCTTCTGCCCGTCGCTCGGTTCGCCGAGGAAGAATGTCCGCTCTAGTTCGGAGATATAGCCCCACATTGGCGCAGTTGCTTCGCCCACCAGCACATCACCCGCCTGAAAGGTGATGTTGTTTGCCAGCGCGTGCGGGATGGCGGCATTGCGCCCAATCTGCCCGCGATAAATCGCGTAAGCCCCCGCTGTCAACATACTCAGCCCTCTGTAAATCGGCCCAATTGCATCGACCATCGCCAGCGTCGCTTCGTCGCCCGCCCGCATCTCGACTTCGGTTTCGGTCAGGCCGGGTTTGGTGTACTTTTGCAGCAGCCGCAGCGCCAGATTCGCCCATTGCAGGCTTTCTTGCAGCAGCGCCAGTTCTGCTGGCGACTTAACCATCATCTGGTCTTCGACAGCATCGCGGATTGGCACGTAGGTGATCGCACCGAGTTCCGCCAGTTTCGGCCCTCGATAGCCATAGATGCGTGGGTAGCCATCGTCATCGGCGGCGACTTTGCCCGTGATGCCCATTTCTTTGAGCAGACCACCCAACACCATCAGTGGGTGCGGATCGTCGGGGTATTCGACGTAGTTCGCCACCGAATCGATCAGCGCATTCGCCTTTGCGTGTTCGACTTCCATGCGCGGCACAAACAGACCGCGCTCGCCTTTGCTGTTCAAGACGAAGGCAATCGGGCGCTCCGTCGGAATAAAGGCAAAGCCAGTGTAGTAGAGGATGTAATCGTGGTCGAACAGAACAACACCACTGCACTTGGCGGCGATCACCTGCTCGAGCAGATGTTCACAGCGCTGGCGATGTTCCGCCTCGCTGATCTTCAACTGAAACGTCTCCATGCCCACCCGGTTCGCGTCTTGTGACTGTAGGATGCGCAAGCATAACGCGGAATGACAAAAAACGAAATAAAAGTGAGAGCCAAAATCACAGGAACGCAAACTGTACAATGCATACAGTGAATCTAAACTTTCTTTTCATCGTCCGGCTCGACCAACACCAGCCGATAGCCGACACCCGGTTCGGTCACGAGAAGCTGTGGGCGGGCGGGGTCAGCTTCCAGTTTTTGCCGTAGCTGCGCGATATATACCCGTAAATAATGGGTTTCCTCCGCATATTCGAGTCCCCAGACTTCGCGCAGCAGTTGGCGATGTGTCATCACTTTGCCTGCGTGCTGGATCATCAGGCGCAGCAGCGCGTACTCCGTCGGCGTCAGCTTGACCTCCTGCCCGCGCACCATTACGACTCGCCGCGAAAGATCGACCTGCAAGCCGTCGCTTTCAAACAGCGACGTTTCGTTTTCGGGCAGGGAGTGACGCTGCGCAACGCGCAGGCGTGCCAGCAGTTCGCCGACGCTGAAGGGCTTGCTCAGGTAATCGTCTGCGCCTGCGTCGAGTGCAGCGATCTTGTCCTCGTCTGCGTCACGCACCGACAGTACGACAATCGGCGTCTGCGTCCATTCACGCAGCCGCGCAATCACCGTGATGCCGTCCATATCCGGCAGACCAAGATCGAGAATCACTAGATCAGGACGGCGCAGCGCGACTTCGGTCAGCGCTGCCTGCCCGCTATCGACCTCATGAACTTCGTAGCCGTTTGCTTCGAGACTGATGCGCAGAAAGCGCCGAATCTGAACTTCGTCGTCAACAATCAATGCTTGTAAACCGCTCATAGTGCGGCCTCCTGTGCTGGGGGTGGCGCGGTCGTCAGCGGCAGCGTGATCGTGAACTGTACGCCGCCTTCGGGACGGTTCACAGCGTCAATCGTGCCGCCGTGCGCGTTGACCAGTCCGCGACTAATTGACAGACCCAGCCCCGTCCCGCCTGCCCGTGATCCGGGTACGCGATAGAACTTGTCAAATACGCGCTCCAGATCGTCGTCTGGCAGCCCCTGACCGTGATCCGCCACAATAATCTGCATTGTCCCATTCTCAGCATTGCCGCTGATTTCGACAGGTGTCCCTGAGGGCGTGTAGCTGGCAACATTATCGAGCAAATTGACCAGCACTTGTTCCATCAGCACGAAATCCATTTGAATGAGTGGCAGGTCGGCGGAGATATGGAGCGCCACCGGATGATCGACCAGCCGTTTCGCCGTCGAGGACAATGCCACGTTGATCAGGTCGCTGATGTCGCACCATTCTAGTTTTAGCTTAAGCCGTCCTGATTCAAGTCGAGTCATGTCGAGCAGGTTCGCGACGAGGCGGTTCAGGCGGTCTGCCGCAGCCTGAATATCAACCAGTAACTCGTGCTGCGCTTCGGCATTGAGATTCTGGTTGAGCAGGCTGCTCGCTGCACCGACGACCGTCGCAATCGGGGTGCGCAGCTCATGTGAAATCGAGTTGAGCAGGGTCGTATGCAGCCGTTCGGATTCGCGCAGCACCGCCGCTTGCTCAGCCGCTTCGTCGAGCATTTCGCGCTGAATCACGAGTGCGACCTGGCGCGTAAAGGTGTCGAGCAGTGCTTCTTCGTCAATCGTGAGTCGTTCGTATTTGTGGGTATGCACCGCCAGCACGCCGACCGTTCCGCTGGGAGTCAGCAGCGGCAGATATTTGGACTGCGCTGCTGCCAGCGTTTCGGTATAGCGCCCGGCAGGCTTGCCATTGTCGAACACCCACGCCGCGACGATGAATTCTTTTTCGCTGATCGTCAGCGTGCTCAGCGGATGCGGTTGTGTTGCCAGATGGTTGTTGATGCGCAGAACGATGGCGACTTCGGCATCGAACACCCGCCCAATCTGATCAATCGCCGTCTTGAGCACATCATCCATATTGACAGCGGTGGCAGTCTCGCGCGCCAGCGTATAAACCGCCAGGGTGCGTTCGGCGTAGCTGCGCGCCTGCCGCTGCTGTGCGCGAATCTTCGCTGTCAGGTTGCCTGTGAAAATGGCGATGAAGAAGTACATCACCAGCACAATCACGTCTTCAAGATGATTGATGACCGGCGTAAAGCGCGGCGGTATGAACAGAATATCCCAGGTGATCGCGCTCAGCGCGGCGGCAACCAGCACTGGCCCGCGCCCGATATACACCGCAATCAGCAGCACTGCCAGCAAATCGGTCATGCCCACCGCCTGATAGCCGATCATCGGCAGCGTCACCAGATTGAGCGCCGTCACCAGCGCGATAATCAGCGCGCCGATCACATACTCATGCAAGACCGAGTGCGGCTGTGGGCGCGGCAGCCCGACCTGCTGCGAACTTTCGCCGGGGTCGCCCGTGACGACGTACACATCGACCGGGCCACTCGCGCGCACCAACCGGTTGACCATCGAGCCGCCGCGCATCAGGTCTTGCAGCGGTGTATGCGCGGGCTTGCCGATCACGATTTGTGTCACGTTGCGCTCTCGCGCTACCCGCATCAGCGCTTCGGTGACGTCGCCGCCCGTCGTCGAAATGACTTCACCCCCCAACTGGCGTGCCAGTTCGAGGTTATGCGTCAGTCGCACCTTGTCCGCATCCGACATCAGCCTTGGCGATTCGACGTAAACCGCCAGCCAGCTTGCTTCCAGGTTGTAGGCCATCCGCCGCGTCCAGCGGATCAGGCGTTCAGACAGCGGGCTGGGGCTGACCGCCACCATCAGGCGATTCGCTGATTTCCAGGGGCCAGCAATCTGCTTGATCTGCATGTAATCCTGAAGCTGGTGATCGACACGCTCAGCCGTCAGGCGCAGCGCCATCTCGCGCAGCGCCGTCAGGTTGCCGCTGCGGAAGAAATTGTTCGCGGCGATTTCGGCTTGCTCTGGCGCATAGACTTTGCCCTCGAATAAGCGTTTGCGCAGTTCCTCCGGCGACAGGTCAATCAGTTCGATTTCGTCAGCCAGGTCCAGGATCGAGTCGGGGATCGTTTCAGTAATGGTCACACCCGTGATCTGACGCACAGTATCGGCACGGCTTTCGACGTGCTGCACGTTGACGGTTGACCAGACATTGAAACCAGCATCGAGCAGTTCAAGGACATCCTGATAGCGCTTGCTGTGGCGCACGCCGGGGATGTTGCTGTGCGCCAGTTCGTCCACGAGAACAAGTTCCGGTTTGCGCGCCAGGATGGCGTCCAAATCCATTTCTTCGAGCGTCGTCCCGCGATACTCAACCTGTTTACGCGGGATAATCTCCAGCTTTGCCAGCAGCGCTTCGGTTTCGGCGCGTTGATGGGTCTCGACGTAGCCAACCATCACGTCCGCACCTTTGTCTTTGGCCTGCTGCGCCGCTTCGAGCATGGCGTAGGTTTTGCCCACACCTGCCGTCGCGCCAAAGAAGACTTTTAGTTTTCCCCGTCCGCGCTGCTGCCGTGACGCTTCGCGCTGGACAGCCGCTAGCAGGGTATCGGGGGCAGGGCGATTTTCCGTTGTCATATCTGTATTCCAAAACAGTGCGACTCAATCTTCGCGCTTGATCGCATGATTATGATCGAACTGCCGAAAATGTCTCGTCAAGATCGTATCAGGATTTTGCTGGGTTAACAGGGAATGTAGGGGCTATGGCTGTGCGCCCGAAATTTATCCTTCGCGCTTGTATGGCTTGAGCAGCGCCGCCGGGTAAGAGGCATTGCGCCCCGCGAACGCAATCGCGACAATCGTCAGCACGTAGGGGAGCGCCAGCAGCGCTTCGTAGGGCAGGGGAACATTGCTCGCTTGTAAGCGATATTGCAGCGCCGTCAGACCGCCGAACAGCAGCGCGCCTGCCAGCACTTTACGCGGCTGCCAGTTGCCGAAAATCACGATGGCGATGGCGATCCAGCCTTGCCCGTTGACTAACCCCTGCGAGAACGCGCCCAACTGTGCCAGCGAGAGGAACGCGCCCCCTAAACCGATCAACGTTCCACCGATGATGAGCGCGACATAGCGCATCGCGTAGATGTTGATACCTGCCGTATCGGCAGCTTCAGGGTTCTCACCGACTGCGCGCAGGCGCAGTCCGAAAGCGGTTCGATACAGCAGCCAGCCAATTACCGGAACGAACAGCAGAGCCACATAGGTAATCGCATACTGGCTGAAGACAGGTTCGAGCGGCGTCCCTGCCAGAATACTGACCTGTGGAAACGCCTGAGCGAGCTTCGGCGGAACTTGTTGTCCGCCGTAAACGAGGCGAAAGGCGAACAGCGCCAGTCCGGTTGCAAACAGTGTGATTCCTAATCCGCTGACGTGCTGATTCAGCCCCAGCGTAACCGTCAGGAAACCGAGCAGCAGGCTCAGCAAAATCCCGGTCAGCAGCGCTGCCGCGAGGCCAATAAACAGCGATCCGGTCACCTGCGCGGCGACGAACCCGCTGAAGGCCGAAAGCAGCATTGTTCCTTCAATCCCAAGATTGAGAATACCCGCCCGCTCGATGATCGTTTCGCCGAGCGCCCCCAGCAGAATCGGCGTCGCGATGCGCAGCGTTGCGCCCAGTAAGGGCCACAGAAAATCCATCAGACTATCCCCGTTTCGCCGCTTGGCTCCGGCTCGCGAATGACAGGTGCGTTCTTTGGTGTGGTTGGCGTCACCCTGCGGAAACGGTAGCGATCCAGCAGCAGCGTCGCCAGCATCACCAGCAGCAGCACCGATTCAATCACGTCACCCAGATACACTGGAACATTGAGTGTTCGGCTGGCAGCGAGCGCGCCCCGGCTGATCAGCGCGAGGAACAGCGCTCCTGCAACTGCTCCCGGAACCGTCAGCGCGCCCAGCGTCGCCACGATGATCCCCGTGTAGCCGAAATTTGCCGACAGCGAGTCGATCAGGTGGAACTGGATGCCCGCCACTTCGCTCACCCCTGCAATTCCCGCGATGCCGCCGCTCAGCAGCGCCGCAATCAGCGCCATCCGCTCGACACGGATGCCGAGAAACTGCGCCGCCTCACGGTTCTTGCCGACGGCGCGCAGTTCGAGGCCGAAGCGCGTCCGTGTTAGCAGCCACCAGACGATCAGTGCGACGGCAATCGCCACAAGCAGCCCGAAATGCACCCGCGAGCGCGGAATAATTTGCGGAAACTGGGCGGCCTCAGCAATCGTCGGTGACTGAGGCCAGCCCGTTTGCGGGTCGCGCCAGGGGCCGTTGAGCAGCGCGCTGACGATGAAGCCCATCACCGAATTGAGCAGCAGCGTGGTTACGACTTCATCGACTTTCAGCCGCACCTTGAGCAGCGCGGGCACGAGCGCCCACAGCGCCCCGGCGATGAAGCCCGCCAGCAGCATCAACGGGATCGCGATCCAGGGTGGCAGATCGCCGACATGCGTTCCCATCCAGGCGGCAGCAATCGCGCCCGCGTACAACTGACCCTCCGCGCCGATGTTGTAGTAGCCGCAGGCAAAGGCCAGCGTGACTGCCACGCCCGTCAGCAGCAGCGGCGTCGCCGTGACCAGAATGTCCCAGCGCGTCGATGTCTTGGTCAGCGGCGTGATCATCAGCTCGACAAACGCCGAGAAAGGGTTAGCGCCCGCCGCGATTACGAGCACGCTGACCAGCACAAACGTGATCAGGATAGCGATAAACGGAATGGCGGCGCGCATCCACAGCGGGGCAGGTGAGCGTTCAAGTTTGAAGCCGAACATAAAAATCCTTCTTGGAGCTTGTGCTTTATCTTTTGCTTTACTCGGTACTCAGCACTCGGTACTCAGAGGATTACCGTTTAAAGTTTTATTACACCCCTCTCCCCCGACCCCTCTCCCACGCAAGCGGGGAGAGGGGAGAAAACGGCGCTTTTCTTTGCGCTGTTCTCGGATTTAGGAGAGCAATTAAGCGTAATACTGTTT